>JBMNKF010000009.1:0-146718 GCA_050952065.1 Bacillota bacterium | reverse complement strand
CCCCCCGCGCGCCGCCGTAAGAGCACCGTTCTGAAGGCCATAATGGGCCATCTCACACCCAGATCCGGGCAAGTGATCCACAACGGAACCGATATTACGTGGTTGTCGCCCATAGAGACCATCGCTCGAGGTATTGTTTTGGTTTCCGGACAAGGAAGAGTCTTTCCTGAACTCACAGTGCACGAAAACCTTCTCTTAGGACACAGGGCGACACCAGGCTCAAACGATGCATCTGACGCCGCTCGCCGAGTGTACTCTCTCCTACCGTGCCTAAACGAAACAAGCAACCAGTCCGCGGGAACCCTATGGCCTCATTTGCGAAATATGCTCCTTATTGGCAGGGCCCTAATGTCGGATCCCGACGTCTTGCGCTGGTTGAAGAATCCCTATGGGATCACGACCCCATCTTGCCTGATACTATAGGCTCTTTGTTCAGGACCCTCGTTCGTCAGAATAAGGCGGTGTTGCTTGCCGCAAGAAACATAGACGTCGCCCTGGAAGCAGCATCCTACACTTATGTCCTGGAAAGTGGCAGCGTCATCGATAGGGGCACGTCTAGAGTTCTCCTCCGAGAGAGCGATACCATCCACAAGTACTCTGAAGAACCTCCCGCCCGCAAACGATATGCTTGGCGCGCCAAGTACGGACGAAACTCCTGAGCCCTATTTCCGGGGTTTGGGGTCGCTCTCCACCACCCTGACTTCGTCAGTATGCTTTCTCTCCATCGTCCGCATTATCTTGCGGTCTTTTTTAGACAACAGAACGATGTTTAGGTCGTAGTCGTCTCCTGGGTACAGATCTTCCCTCTTGATCAGAAGTTTGAGCCTTTTCGGTGCACGCTTACGCGCTTTCCCCGAACCAAGACTATAACGTTGCCTCGCTCGTCGGCTTCCCTGGCCACGATTCCCCGGTCCTTTAGGGGGTTAACATAGACAGAATCGCCCAGGAGGAACCCCCTCACCGGAGGTGTAGCCTCTCGTTCAGAGCCACCGGGCGTCTCTGGTGCGTCAAGCACCCGTGTCCTCTTGAGCCCCTCCTGCGACTCAAGCAGTTTAACTTGACCTGATGCTCCGAGCATGAGCGCATCAGGAGCTGCGGGAGTCGGGGAGTCAAGTGGCACCTGGGTGACCGCTGAAGGTTCGCCAGTATGGAACGGCGTAGATGTTGCGGATGCTAGATACCCTCGGGCTACCTCAATCACTTCTTCTGGCAACCCAAGGCGCTGGGCAATAATGAGACCCTGACTTTCGCCAGATCTGCCGATCTGGAGTCGGTAGAGAGGTTTCAGCGTCTCTTTGTCAAACTCCATCGATCCGTTTACGAACCCTATGTGCGATTCGGCGTAAGCTTTTAGATCTCCGTAATGCGTAGTAACTACTGTAATGCAAGATTTCTGATAGAGGTAATCCAAAATGCCCGAAGCAGAGCCGCTCCTTCCCTGGGATCGGTCCCAGTGCCAATCTCGTCCAAGAGGACCAAGGAGCCCGGTCCGCTTCTTTAAGGATTCGCGCTATGTTTTCCATGTGCGAAGAAAACGTAGACAGAGAGTGCTCTATGCTCTGACGATCTCCTATGTCGGCCAGTACTCCGTAAACACGGGCATGGTTGACCCCGGCAGAACAGGAATATGCAGCCCAGACTGGTTCATGAGAGCCAATAACCCGATAGTCTTGAGGAGAACCGTCTTGCCTCCAGTATTGGGTCCGGTGATTACCAGGGTCTTGAACTCATTGCCGATCCAGACATTCACCGGAACTGCGTCGTGACCCAGTAAGGGATGTCGCGCTCCCCTGAGCACCAAAGCCGTGCCATCTACCACCTCGGCGGGAGTTCCATCCATTTCGCGGCTGAGTCTGGCTTTGGCAAACGCAAAGTCGCACTGGCCCATGACCTCCATATTCAGGCGTATCTCACGGACGTAGTCCACGACTAGCGCCGTAAGCGCACATAGGACCTGATACACCAAGTCTTCTTCTCGAGCCCTGAGCGTTACCATCTGATCCACCAAGTTCTGAACAGACGAGGGCTCGATGAACACGGTGGCCCCACTAGATGAAGCGGACACGACCACACCTTGCACGGCATTTCGGTGGGACGCCTTCACGGGTATAACGTAACGTCCATTCTTGACTGTGACGTATCCATCTTGGACAGCCGGTCGGAGCCCGGGAGAAGCCATTAGTGCATCCAGCCTCTCCTGTATCCTAGACTCAACTTGCCTCAGCTCGCGGCGCACCTTCTTCAAGTCATCGTCGGCATGGTCGCTTACGCCGTCGCCGTCAATGGAAGTCTCTATGCTTGGATCAAGCCGGGTAATTCTTGAATAGACGCGGCGTAAGACCACAGAATCGGCATCTCGCTCCGGCGTCCCAGCATCAGGCGTTTGAATTTCGCCGAACCCCGTAACATGTCCGCTATCCTGAGCAGATCGGCCGGAGCCAAGATCCCGCCCTTTTCGGCCATGTTTAAGGTTTCCCGCATATCGTGAAGCCCTTGAAGAGGTTGTCCGCCTGCCGAAACTATGATCATAGCCTCGGTGGTCTCGGCAAGCGCTTCTACGACTCTGTTCTTTTCGTAAAGAGGCTTCATTCTATCGCAGAAGTATTTGCCCAGATTACTCACGCAGTATCCTTTGAGGCGGTCCACTATGCGGTCGTACTCCAATATGGCAAGAGTGTTCTGATTCATGTCTGATCCTCCCAGTCAATTCGAACTCCATAGAGTTGCCTGGTAGAACCAGCCAGTAACGTCTTCGACTCAGAAGCACACTGCCTATGTGGGGAAAGAAGGACGCGTTGTCTCTGATCCCGCGGAATCGGAGGGCCGTTGCCCCTCTTACTGGATGGTCTCCAGGACTATGAAGTAGGAAACAGACATGTACTCGCCTCCATGCAGATTCTAGTACCGGGCGATGACCTAAGTCAATACAAAACCCACAGCAGTACTCCGAGACAAGTCAACAACGCGGGATGCCTCATAGGTTCAGGGCAAATCGATCTCTCGGCACATGTACGGGTTTGTTAACATAAACTGGGGCAAGATTAACATTTCGCGAGGAGGGTTCTCAATGAGAAGGTACCCACCGAGGGGACAGCGGTCCAGGTCCTCCGGCTTGAACACTACCAGGCCGGAACCCACGTTGGAATTCCCAGAACTGGCTCCTCCAGAGGACGTCAAGCCCATCCCCGACGATGCGGACGGGCCTAAGGATCTGTCGGTAGAACCGAGCAGACATTCCGAGGAAGGTGAAAACCTCTATACAAGCACATCATCGGTAACAGAACTACCTGGCCCCGTTTCGGAGGGGCAGTCTCAGTGGCAACAGGGGTGGCGTCCAGGAGGGGGAACGTGGCCGCCCGACGGATGGCCTCCCGGCAGTCCGCCCACTGGTCCGGTACAGCTGGCAACAGCATATGTGCCATGGCAGGTCTACAACGGGTATGTCAGACCTCCCAACCTGCCTGCCCCAGGAACAATCTTTCCGGAATTGGCACGAACGCCGCCTCTCTACAAGAAACCACCAAAGTGATCGGAGGGATGTGAACGTGGATCGAAAGCAAATGGATAGGCTTCGCCACCTCATGGAACTGGAGTTTGTGGCTATCGAATTGAACTTGTTCCTAGACACTCATCCGTGCGATCGACGAGCCCTTCAAGACTTTCGCGCAGTATCTCAGGAACTCATGATGGCGAAATCCGCCTACGAGGCCGAATACGGTCCTCTTCTAAACTTCGGCCTTGGCGGCACGAGCTCATCTCCCTCTTGGGAGTGGATCAACGACCCATGGCCTTGGGAAATCAACTGGAGAAGGGGCTGATATAGGATGTGGGTTTACCAGAAAATGCTCGAGTATCCGGCCGGGTTCGAACGTGCAACCCTCGGCTGGCCAAAGATGTGATCACGCAATACGGTGGCCCAGACGGTGAACTGGCGGCATCTTTAAGATACTTAACTCAACGCTACACCATGCCTATTCCCGAAGCCAAAGCGGCTTTGACGGATATCGGCACCGAAGAACTGGCCCACCTCGAAATCGTAGCCACCCTCGTGTACAACCTAATCAAAGACGCAAGCATCAATGACATCATCAGAGCCGGGATGGATACCTACTACGCTGACCACGACAAAGCGCTATACTTCGTCAACGCATCCGGGGTGCCGTGGGTCGCCGCGTACATTCAGTCTAAGGGCGACCCGATTACCGACATTACAGAGGACATGGCCGCTGAACAGAAAGCTCGCTCCACCTACGAATACCTGATGCAGCTTTCGGACGACCCTGACGTAACCGACACACTTCGTTTCCTTTGGCAAAGAGAAATCGTCCACTTCCAAAGATTCGGCGAGGTCCTGAATCTGCTGGAAGACCATTACTCGCACCAGCGAGTGTTTGAGATGAGAGGCTGGGATCCCACGGCAAGGTAGTGTCTCGGGGAAACCGCTAGTATCTAATCCCAGTATCCCCGGCCATATGGTCGGGGCGGTTTCTTCATTCTATTTTCCGAACCCACAATTGGGGAAGGTACAGTCACCGCAATCTTGACACAGACCACCTATTCCCAACTGGGAGATGTCCTGGAACGTAAGCCATTCGCCCGCGATGACTCTGGGCAACACTAAGTCGAATATGGTTCGCTTGGAATACATCACACAGCCGGGCAGGCCCAAGACTGGCACCCCGGTCGGCATGTATGCCAATAGAAACATGGCGCGGGTAGCACCGGAGCACCGTAAGAGATGATCTCGGCGCCAACATCTCTGATGGCCGCCGGAGTGATATCGTCAGGATCAACGCTCATGCCGCCTGTGCAGATTATCAGATTTGCACCCTGGTCAAGAAACTCTCTTATTAAACCCGCGATCATATCCTGCTTGTCGTCGGATATGGCCTCACCAACGATCTCAACTCTGTATTCGGCAAGTTTCTCGCGTATCACCGGGGCAAAAGCATCCTTAATCCTTCCATGGAACACCTCGCCTCCTGTGATCACAACCCCCGCACGGAAGCGACGAAACGGAAGGATGGACAGAATCGGCTTACCGCCGGCGATCTCTTTTGCCAATAGCATTTTTGCCTTTGAAATCACGAGAGGTATGATTCGAGCGCCTGCTACTTTCTGGCCTTTCTTGACGGGGAACCTGTCGTGCCAGGTGGCAATTATGATCTCACCCAAGGAATTCAGGGCATGAAGCTTGGCACGATCGACCTTGAAAACCCCCGCCGTGGAGGCAATCAGCTCAACCTTTCCCTCTTTGATTTCGCTTGCGGTCATGTGTTCATTACAGCAGATCTCCTTGAGGATTTCTGCAGCTTCGTCTTCGTGATACTTGGTTTCGTCCTTTTCCCACACATATAGGTGCTCTTTGCCCATGGAAAGCAGTATGGGTACGTCTTCTTCGGTCACGACATGTCCTTTCCGAAACACCGCATCCTTGGTAACTCCAGCGATGATCTGGGTCATGTCGTGACATATCACGTGTCCAATGGCTTGCTCTGTCTTAACGAGTTTCATCTGGACCCTCCTCATCATCGAAGCAACATGACATCTTCAGGCATAACTGAGAACCTCCTGGGCGCTCTTTGTCGATACAGTCGATACCACTCCTCAGGAGTCAACTTCCACCACAGGCACTGCTCATCAAGAGCCTCACCATCGCCTCGGCTAGAGAGAACCACAGTAATGGCGGACGGTCCGTGGATGACCTCTACGGGCTCTAAAGTCAACACGTTCTCGGTGTCTTGTTGGCCGGCGGGCTTTAGCCCGTGAGGCCGAATCCCAACATGAGAAACCTCTCTGGACACCAGATCGCGGGTAACCAATTGGAAGCCCCAATCCAGCGCCATCACCGTGTATTGGCCTGTCATTTTAGCCCTTGAGATATTGTAACAGCCCGAGACCTTGGCTGTCGTAAGGCTCCCCGGATTCTCAAAGACATCTTTAGGGCTACCGAAACTGACCACTGTGCCCCTATCCAGTACCAGAACCCTCTCGCAGAACCGGTAGACTTCGTCTAGTCCATGTGTAACCAGGAGAACGTCGCCTCCATAGTTCTTGAGTCCCCTCTGCATCTGGAGTTGAAGCTGTTCTCTAAGATAGGTGTCTAGTGCCGAAAACGGCTCGTCCAACATGAGGGCAATAGGTTCGCTGGCCAGAACCCTCGCCAATGCTACCCGTTGACGCTCTCCGCCAGAAATCTCACAAGGATACCGATTATCCAGTTGGTGCAGGTGAAAAAACTCGATAAACTGAGTCACTCTGGCGTAACGCTGCCGCCTGGGCAGTCTTATCGCCGACGCTATGTTTCTGGCAACAGTCATGTTGGGGAACAACGCATAGTCTTGAAACAGATATCCAACGCTTCTTTCTTGTGGAGTAAGGTTGATTTTTCTCCGAGAGTCAAAAAGAACCCTACCACCCAACACGATGCGCCCACTATCCGGATTCTCAATTCCTGCGATGCACTTGAGCGTCATGCTTTTCCCGGCTCCAGAAGCTCCCAGTATGCCAAGGCGTTCGCCAGAAGTCTCGAATTCGACATCCAGTTCAAACGAACTGAGCCTCTTCTTGATCTGAACCTCCATACTCATCCCGATATCCTCCTCCGGCTGCCGCCTTTGTCGCGAAGCGCAAGGTAGTTCATGAGAGCCACCGAGACTACGGATATTAGTACAATGATCCTTACGTACGCGTAGGCTTCCTCCATATTCCCTGCAGCCACTCCGGAGTAGATGGCCAAAGGCAGAGTTCTGGAGACTCCGGCGATGTTTCCGGCGATCATGGCGGTAGCGCCAAACTCTCCGAGTCCCCTGGCAAAAGCCAGGACCGCCCCACTGGCTACCCCAGGCATGGCCAAAGGCAAGACGATTGTCCAGAAAATCCTGCGCTCTGAAAGCCCAAGGGTTCTGGCCGCATGTATCAGGTTTTGGTCGACCTGCTCGAAAGCCCCCCTGGCGGACCGGTACATGAGAGGAAACGAGACGACTACGGCAGCTATCACAGTTGCAGTCCAAGAGAACACGATTCTCACGCCAAAACGTTGCAGAAGGAACACCCCAAGCGGGCGCTTTGCGCCGAACAAAAGGAGCAGAAAGAAACCGGCCACAGTCGGGGGGAGAACCATGGGCAGGGTCAGGATCCCATCCAGGATCATCTTGACGCGGTGGGACTTGATGGCCACAACGCTCCGCGCTGCGAATATCCCTAGGAAGAAAGTGACGACAACGGCTAGAGTCGCCGTTTTCAAGGACATGAGAACCGGAGCCAAATCCATGGTGCCTATCCCCCATCGAGAGTGAGATCTAAATGTTGGGCGAGAAAACCGTACTTCTCAAACACCCCGAGAGCCTCTGGTGACTGCAAGAAGTCCACAAATAGGTGGGCTGCGTTCTTCTTCGTGGAAGACTGGACGATACCCACAGGGTAGATCACCTTGGACACACTGCCTTCGGGGGCTTCGGCCACAACCCGCACCGTCTCAGACGTAGATGCATCGGTAGCGTAGACGATTCCCACGTCAGCGCTGCCCTCTGCAACCCAGTTAAGTACCTGGGTGACATTGGTGCCAAAGCTCGCTCTTGCGCTCACATCGTCCCACAAACCCAGATAAGTCAGAATCTCTTTTCCATATTGACCGGCCGGTACGCTCTCGGGATCGCCCAACGCGATAGTCTCAGCCTTGACGATGTCCTCAAACCTTCCGATTACCAGTTGGCAATCCCTGTGAACAATGAGCACTATCTTGTTCTCCAGAAGCTCCACGATGGAAGAAGATTCGACCATGTCCTTGTCAACCAGAGCTTTCATCTGCTTTGTGGCTGCAGAACAAAACACGTCAACGTCTGCCCCTTCCTCGATCTGGGTTTGCAGTTTGCCAGAACTGTCGAAGGTGAACATGACTTCTACGTCTCTGTGTTTGGCTTCGAACATGGGCTTCAGTTCTTCTTCCATGCAGTAACGAAGGGAAGCCGCAGCAGCCACCATGATGGTTGTCTTCTCCTGTTCCACGTTTTGTCCGGTACAACTGGTCAGAGAAAGGGCCACGAGAAGGCTCAGAACCGAATAAATGAGTCTCTTATACATCCAGAAATGTCTCCTCTCTATCTGAGATCTCGTTTCCAGAAACCGCGTTGTTTTTCAGAACATAACGGGACCCAGCACGTTATCTCCCCAGCATCCTAGATCGGCCTTTTACGGTCTGCGGGTGTCTGCTCTCACTAGGATTAGCTCACCGGCGATACTCACTGCTATCTCGGCCGGGGTCTCAGCCTTGATGTTGACACCGATGGGTGCGTAGACCTTATCTAGACGTGACTCGGGTATGCCATCGCCCATGAGGTCCGCCTTGGTCTTTGCGACCTTGGATCGGCTTCCTATCATTCCCACGTACCGGATTTCTACATCCTCCAAGACCTGGCGCAATACTTCGTAATCATAGGCGTGGCCCCGAGTCATGATCACCACATAGTCTTGAGGCCGCAAGGTGATGTAGTCCGCTATGTGAGCAAAATCGCCCAAGACCACAGTGGCCTGGGGAAACCGATCTTGAGCCGCGTAATCCTTTCGATCGTCGAACACCACGGGTCGGAATCCAAGGTGTGCTATAAGGGGCACTAACTCAAAGGAGATGTGGCCGCCGCCGAAGATAATGACTCGCCCGGATTGCACTAGTGGCTCTATGTACAGGCGCTTGTTCCCAAGGTTGATTTGCCGGGGTTTCTCCGGCAAAGCTCGAAGGAGTTCCGCTTCCGATACGTCAAGCCCCAAGACGCCGGTGCTCTGACTGTAAGCGCCCATGGTCCACCTGGAGTCGTCAGTGAGATCAGTCATGATCCACGCGTCCTCGTCTCGTGCAAACAAGGGTATTATCTGCCGGAGCAATTCCTTGGCCTTCTCGTCGGCTTGGGAGATGTACTGAAAGTGTACATCCACATCTCCCCCACATACCATTCCAAGGTCTTCCACCTCATTGCGCGTGAGACGAAAGCCTTTAACGTAAGACTGTCGATTTCTCAAAGCGTCTATCGCTAATTGCTCAGCGCGATACTCAACAGCACCGCCCCCAATGGTGCCCGCTATCCGACCACTCTTGCCCACAACCATGCGGGCTCCCGCTTCCCTGGGTGTCGACCCCGAACCTGCAACTATTGTGCAGAGCACCACGTCCTGCCCTTCCAATAGGGTCTTGTTGAGAGTCTCCAACAGCGTTCTCATAGGGAACAACTCCTCTATTGAGTAATCAGAAAAAAGACTTCCGTACCGGTAATGTCCTTGATAAGGGAACAAATTCTCTCGGCCGTTTCACGGTTTCGCCAGACTCCTTCCAGAGCTTCTTGGTTATTGGCGAAATCTTGGCTTCTGGCCGAAAATCTTTCTTCCAGAGACACAACGGCGTCTTGGCTTACGAATTTGTCCGCCAAATACACAAGAGCGACTTCGGATATCCGTCCTTTTTCTTGTTCTTCAAGCACCATGTGCTGGGCTACGATATTTGCCAGATCCTCCTCTCCCATGGCGCGCAAGAGCCTTTGTCCCTCTTCTGCATGACGAGGTGAGCCTCGAGCAATGTCGTGAAGTAAGGCTGCGCTTTCCACTGCTTGGCAGTCCAGCCTCAAACCAGCGGAGCGAAGAGCGTCACATATCTTGAGAGCTACCTCCGCTACCTTAATGCAATGCTTCTTAACCGCCTCTGGCACTTTGTACTCTTCCAGAAGAGAAAGACACTGGTTTCGCGTTAGCATCACTTCTCGCCCTGTCTCTTGTAGTCAGAGATAAATTTCTCGAACTCCGTCTCACAAAACTCGTCAACGTTCTGCCGGAATCGACGGTATGCAGAGAGTAGGACGATGGCTTCAGGGGTAAGACTTGAGCCTCCGCCACTCACCCCGCCTTGATGACTTTGGACCAAGGGAAAACCCAGATGGTTCTCTGCTATTTTGATGCTCTTCCATCCTTTGGTATAGGAAATGCCCATGGCACTGCAAGCCTGACTGATAGAAAGAGTGTTGGCCACATGCTCCAGGAGGGCGGCTACCTTGTCATCGAAGAAGGGCATCTTCCGGCTCAGCGTTACGTCAGTAGAACACGTGATGGGTTCCTCCAAGGCCATAGACTTGGCATATCTCTTGAGGACTTGGTAATCCTCGGGCCTGTCAGCGTCCAAGACTGTGCCAAGATCCGGCAATTCTAAGAACTCCTTTGGCCCACTATAGAAATCCAACGCGCCTCGCAGCCCTCCCTCACCTTGAAAACTCGCTATCTCTGGAATGGCCTTACTCTTGAGCAGCACAGGATGCCCTCGTTCACCCCGATAGGTGGGAACCAGCACGTCGCAATCACGATCATCCATGTGATCCATCATTGCAAGAAGGCTTCGCAATGAGAAGAGGGGAACGTCCGCAGGCAGGAAGAACACTCTATCCGCCCTATCCTTGATGCTCGATAGCCCCAAACACGCAGAGTAGAACATGTCGGTTGTGGCATAGTCTTTGTTATGGACACACGCAACTTTGGGATCAGATACATGTCTTCTGAGTTCTTCGGCGTTGTTGCCCGTAACTACGACGATCCTAGACACTTTGGCCGATTTTAAGGTAGAAATGGCCGTCTTTATCACAGTGGAGCCCGCCAACTGGAGCATGGGCTTAAATGATTTCATTCTAGAAGACATCCCTGCGGCAACCATGACGGCCCCCGTCGTCATACTCCTCTCTCCCCTCTCTCGTTTGGTTATTCAGAACATAACGCTAGTGTATTAAGAGACACTACTGCTCGTCAAGAGCGAAATGCCTCTCTTTCCAGTTCCTTGGAAAGGTGGCACTGCTTCGAACCGTATCTCGATTGGGAGGTCGCAGCCAAGAACAGATGTCGCTGCTTGTCTCAGCGTGCCTTCATCTATCTTCTCTGAAGAATCCACCGAGAGCATCCATCTTTGGGCTAACTCCACACGGTAATTGCGAACGTGCGGTATTGAAAACATGGTTTCATCCAGTCGGTTGATGGCCAACTCGTCCCAACGCAGGGGCTCAATGACACCGCCCATTCGACCCAATACTTTGTCCAGTCTGGGAAGGATGCCGCCGCATGGGCAATGCGGCTCAAGCATCCGGGCAACATCGCCTGTGCGATAGCGGATGAGCGGCATGGCTTCGTTGCGCAAAGTAGTGAGAACCACCTCGCCCACTTCGCCATGGGGGGCCTGAGTGCCCCTCACAGGATCGATTATCTCAATAAGGAAATCGGGATGTCGAAGATGATAGCCGTCTCTGGCGTCGCACTGCACACCCCCGCCGAAACCGGTTTCGGTCATGCCATAGTGAGTGTACACTTGAGCTCCCCAGGAGGCCTCAATGTTCCTGATGATGCTCTCGGGCACATAGTCGCCGCTAAGAAGCACAGCCTTGGGCCTAAGGCTTCGGTCGGTGCGGCTTAAGTAATTGATCTCAGCGGGCACTCCTACCAGGCAATCGGCGTCGGCCGCTGCATCAAGAGCAGATGATACGTCCTTTACATTGCCGTGAATGGTTGATGAGACTCCGATACGCGAAAGCCCCCGCTGCAGAAGATCTCCTATGCCATCAGGCGCCTTCGTGGACATTAAGATAGTAACTCGGTCACCCCTTTGCACCATGGTGGACATGCCGTAAGCAAAGAAACCCACAGTGCGCTCTAGATCGTTTCGGGTAAAGAACACTCGCTTCCGTTCTCCGCTACTGCCTGAAGTTGACAGAGTTGTAACGCGAGATACATCGCTCTGGGAAACACACAGGAACGACGTGGGTTGGTTGCGCAGGTCTTCGGCTTTAGTAAAGGGGATCCTTGAGAGGTCCCCCAATGAGCGAATACTATCAACATCGAACCCCGCCAATAGGCTGCCGTAGAACTGCCCTCGATCTCTCGCATAGCGGATCTGCTCCCGCACGCGATCCATTTGCCATGACAGCAAGGAATCGGGGGTTAGGTCTTTGCCGAGACCTGTCTCTTCTACAACCCAATTATCCACAGGTGATATCAAGAGACCCTCTCCTCTTTCTCTGCGATGACCAAGCAGTAGCCAAGTCTTGGGCGATGCCCGGGTTTCACACAAATGCCGAGGTGCCTTCGAATCGCCTCAATTCCGTAAGTCAAGATCATCTGTCCCCACAGAGTTTTCATGTGGGGCGTATGGTCTTCAAAAACAATGACTCTGAAACCGCCCATTTCGAGAGTCTTGCAGAAATCCGCCTTAGTACCCACCCGGCAGATACCATCGGGAAAGTGGGCGCTTTCGCCAAGACTGTAGAAATCCGAGGACGATCATCTTTCCGCCAGGTACGAGAACTCGAAACGCCTGGGACAAGACGATATTGATCTGTTTCATCTTGGAAAGGCTGCATTCGAAAAGGAGGCCTTCCACAGAAGACTCTTCAAACGGCAAGCAGTGTGCGTCCCCAACTATGCAATTGGGCGCGCTAGTAACAAGGTCGATCCCGATAGCGCTAAACCCGTACTTGTCGCGAAGATGGCGCACTGTGGCCCCTAAGCCGCACCCGATGTCCACTAGTCTGGCCCCCGGCGAAAAACGGCAATACTCTATGGCTCGGTCGGTTATGGTGAATCCTCCGGGTCGGCACATCCCGCTCCCACAAAGGTTTTGCCGATCTATCATCTATCAGCCCACCCAGAGAGGTATCGCGCTCTTGGTTACTTGTCTTCCAGCTCCATTTCGACTTCAGCCATACGGCCCTTGACCAAGTCTTCTGGGATAAACACCTGACCGCAGTCTGGGCATCGGGGCACATCAGTGTAGAAGCTGTGACCAAGATACTTGAAATAGACCCGCTTTAGCTCCAGTTCTATCTGGCACCGCCAGCAGATCATCTTCTTCTGGGCCACTCTTAGCCCTCCTCAATGCTCATTCGGTGGGCATAAGCGTTCTTGAGCTCATACCTCTCCCCGTCCATAGGAACATAGACTACCCAATACGTCATATTCCCGATCTTCTTGTAGCCCACGAAAAACCCAGTCTCTGGGTCGAGAACCTTCTGACCGGTACTTTCGCAGTGTTCTATGGCTTCTTGCACGTCAGTCTCCAGGATCAACTCAGCGTTCAGCTTTGCCCGTAGGTCAGGTGTTATCACCAAAGCCGGTTTGCCGTGTGTTTCAGCCATGGTCTCCCCCCAAAACTCCTTCAGCATTTGGCGTTTGAGGCGCTGTCGATTCTGCCGTCTCTCACTGATATCGGGAGCAGGGCGGTCATCACCGTCCAACCCGAAAACAATGTCAAGGATGTGGTATACAGGTTTCCCATAGGCTGCAAAGACATCACGGCAATTTGAACAATATGTCACATAAGGCTTGTCCCCGGCCGAGATGCGCCTCCTGGCCACTTCTTCGGCAAAGCCCGGTGCCGCGATAGAGACCTGTCCCCCATAACTGCAGCACCGCGCCAGGGAGCAATCGTCTGGTAGGGGCTCCAAGTCTAGACCCGCTCTTTGAACCAAGTGTCTGACTGACTGCTGAGTCTGGGGTTCGTTCCTACTGGCGCAAGGGTCGAACACTGAAACCGTCTTTTTCTCACCCTGCAACGGCGCCTGGAAATCGCTTTGGGCCATGAGATCGTACAAAAACACAGTCGTAATCTCCGGCAGATGGTGGTCAAACATTGTTTTGCAGGTAGGACAAGTCAAGACCACCTTAGGCTTGCCAAGACCCGTCCAGTTTTCTCGAATCTTGTTGATGACCTTCTTATGAAGATCGACGTCTCCTGCCCATTCAGCCGGAGCGCCACAGCATCCAAGCACGAGCGAGGTATCCGGTGCACGAGTCACCAACCAGCGATAGCCTTCCTCAACATATGCAGGGTTGGATGCTCCCGACTGACACCCTGGGAAGAACATGTAACTACTCTTGTCAAAGTTTCTTGGAAGCCGACACAACCCCGCGTGTTCTCCATTGGCGAATTCCATATCTCTTAGCCAAAAGTCATGAAACGCCCAGGGCATGGCTCCCTTTCTGTGCATGGCCTGAAGGCTCTTCAGAAGGAAGTCTCCCAAATCAATCCCTTGCGGACACACATACTTGCATAGGTTAGCGCAGTGATTGCACGAAGAAATGAGTCTTGTGCAGACTGTGCCGCTGTGATCTTGAGTTACCGGATAAATGGTAACGTAGACCTCTTCCTCGATTCGCTTTGGCATCTTGTCAAAGTGATCCACAAGATCACAGTACCGGACGCATGCATCACAAGTGCACTTGATGCAACGTTTGGCCTCGGCAATAGCCTCTTCGCGAGTATATGTCTCGGCACTGGAAGGTACAATGGGCTCTATATAGGTCAAAATGTCGGCTTGCGGTACCAGTCTTGTACTGGACTCGCGTATGGGTTCATTCATCGTCCCTGTCTTAATATACCTTTCGATAGCGTTTGCAGCAAAAAGACCGTCTGCGATGGCCTCCACGCCCATTCGCCCTACAAGAGAACCTCCCATGAAAACACCTGGAATCCCGGTTGCAAAAGCTCCTCCTTCATCACGCTCCTGACCAAACGTGTCACCGTTCTCGCCCGTTGCTATATAGATGGCGTCATAGTCAAGGTCATCCAGACTATCCACTTTAGTATTCAGTTTCAATGTGTAGCGCTCGTTGGCGAATTGTTTCTGGAAATCAGCCAAGAATACCTCGGAGGGCATGACATCCCAAAGATGGCCGCCTATGCGGTCGGATTTCTCGTAGACTGTAATGTCGTATTTTCTGGAGGCCAGACGCAAAGCACAGGCGAGTCCGCTGGGACCTGCCCCAATTATGGCTATTCTCTTACCCTTAGGGGGCAGATTATATACATTTGGAGTCGTCCTGGACGCAAACTCAATACTTGCTTTTTCTAATAGTTTCATGGCAATGCCGTCATCCACTTGGGTTCTAGGGCAGGAAGTTCTACAAGGTTCATGACACAGAGTAGACACAATCCCTGGGAAACCCACGGCGTTGTGATAGGCCCTGAATGCAGCATTGAAGCCACCTCTCTGCATCTTGGTGATGAAGTCCTTAATATCGAAGTTGAAAGGACATGAAACCTGGCAGAAAGGTGGTTCGTCCTGCAGACAAGTCTTGAGCGTTTCCCGAAATTCGTTCAAGAACTCATTCATTGGCCAAAAACTCCTTGGTCGGTGGCGGACAACCCGGAGAGTGTACCCCGGGCTGTCCGCTCATGCTATGGATTAGAAGAACTTGCCGACCTTGGCACTTCCCAGCGGATTGAAGAAAGCCACACCGCCATATTCCACGGGATTTGCCTTGATGTTCTCCAATTCTTCGTAAAGATCCGAGCCCAGGAAGTATTTCTTGGGCGCGTACTCCTTACCCGCTGCCTTCGCCTCCAGCGCAGCCTTGACCTTCTCCGGAGTCGCAGGCAACTCGTGAATTCGTACACCAACCGCGTTATAGATCGCGTTGATGACCGCCACGTGGCCAGAGGACTGGAATCCTTCAGAAGCACCTGACGAGCCGAAGGGGCCGAGTTCATCTGGACGCTCGTAAGCAACGAGCTGGATATCGTCGGGAATGTCCTTGATGTAAGGCACGCCCGCGCCGAGCATGTTGGCATGCTTCTTGACATCATCGTAGTCCTCTTTCAGCGCATAGCCTATGCTGTGGGCGATCCCGCTGTAAGCCTGGCCCTCAACCGCCTGAATGTTGCCGATCTTGCCCACGTCGTACACGCACGTGAACTTGAGGACCGTAGTCTTTCCTGTGGCCACATCGACCTCAACCTCTGCCATGTTCAGCACATAGGTATACGCCGGCGTGGGATCGCCTATCCCCGTATTGGGGTCTAGGCGGCAAATGCCGGGAAATGCGGTGTTTTGATGGGTGCCTTCGTACTTGGTGGGGATCCCTTCGGCCACCATCTCCTCGTAAGTCCGGTAGGTTCCATCGGGCTTCCTCATAGCATCCATCAGTTTCTCGGCAGCGATGATTGTCGCCAAACCGTTCATAAAGTGACTGCGGCTTGCTGCAGACATGCCTGAGTCTGGGCAGGTCAATGTGTCGTTCTGAACGAGGCGGATCTGATCTGGCTTCACGCCAAGAGGTTTCAGGGCTTCTAGAGTGACCATCAAGGAACCGACGTCTCCGCCCTGCCCTAGCTCCTGATAGGAGTCGTACTTGGCAATTGTCCCGTCTGGCAGGAGCTCCAGGGCCACAGTGGCACTGTCTGTACCGCCTTCGGTGCAGTTGTAGCCTCCCCAAGAGATTCCGACACCCCTTGGTTTTTCAGGAGTCCCCTTGGCTTTGGCTTCAGCCACTGCCCTTTCGTAATGGGGACGCATGATATCCATCATCTTTTGCATGGGATACTGCCGGAAGGGATAGCTGTTGATGTTGGTGTCGCCCTCCCTGGCGATATTTCTGTAACGGAACTCAAACGGGTCTATGCCGGCCTTTTCCGCCAACATATCGATCAAGTTCTCGGAAAGCGTGTAGGCTTGAGGCGATCCATAGGCCCGGTAAGCGGTCCCGAAGTTGTGGTTGGTATTGGCTACACGGACTAGACCTGCGACGTTTGGCACATAGTAAGGGAAGAAAGCGAAACGCGCGGGCTTGGTCATGAGGTCGTCTCCGCCCCAAGAATACGCTCCGTGGTCAATACCGAAGTCGAACTCTGCAGCGGTGATCTTGCCGTCCTTATCGCAGGCAACGCGCCCGTTGGAGTACGCAGGACAACGCTTTCCTGAGAAGTGCTGGTGTTCTTCGTACGTCATGTGAAGGGCGCAAGGCATCTTAGTCACAACCGTAGCAGCCCCCGCCAAGCACAAGTCTCCGGCATTAGTGGACCAACCGAAACTGGCGCCCGTCGGATTCATTGTGACTCGGATCTTATCGGCAGGTACGCCCAACGAGTCGCCGATACGACCTCTTGAGGAATAGATACCCTGGCTCTTGCTCTGGAATGTCAGGTTACCGTCTTCGTCAAAGTACGCCTGAACAGTCGTTCCCTCAACAGAAAGGTGAGGTTGGCGAGATGCGTAGAAGCTTCCCTCCACGCTATACGCCGAATTCTCGATGATCTCGGGAATCTTTGACGCGTCCTCTAGTGCGGCTCCCTTGAGCACAGGTTGCATGCAGAATATGTTCGGAGTGTCTTCGTGGATGCGCATGGCATCAGGCATAACAGCGTCAAGATAGCTGAGATACTCCGGGAGCGGCTCTATCTCGATCTTGATCTTGGCCGCGGCCGCTCTGGCATGTTCTAGAGTGTCGGCGACAGCCAAAGCTACGACGTCGCCCCAGCGATAGATCTTGTCTTCGGCCAATACAGTCCGGCTTGGCTTCATCACGGTGGACCGCTCATGGAACTGGCCCTCAGCCATGACGTTGGTTCCGCCAGCTTCCTTGAGTTCCTTGTGAGTTATGATCTTGACGACCCCGGGCATCTTCTCGGCCTCAGACGTATCTATCTTCAGAATCTTGGCGTGGTGCGCGATCCTAGGCTGGTACACGGCCACGTGAAGCGTTTCCGCGGGCATCTTCAATGCTTGGTCGTCTCCGTAGTCGGCAAGACCGCAGACCTTGGCCAGCGCAGTGGGACGAACCAGCGGTTTACCGTAGTACTCGTTATCCTCCGGCAGCTGGAACGTTATGTCCTCAATGGACGCTTCTCCCCGTACCACCTTGGCCGCGGCCATGACGGCATCGACGATTTGCTTGTAGCCTGTGCACCTGCAGACGTTGCGATGCTTTTGAAACCAATCTCGAACCTCTTCTCGAGTGGGGTTTTGATTCTTCTGCAGCAAAGCATAGGCCGAAACGATGAAGCCGGGAGTGCAGAATCCACACTGCACAGCACCGCAATTCATAAAAGCGACTTGCAGCGGGTGAGGATTCTGAGGGGTTCCAATGCCTTCGATAGTGACAATCTTGCTGTATTCCTTGATGTTCTTCATCTTCCGTACGCAGGAACGTACTACTTCGCCATCAAGAATCACTGAGCAGGCACCACACACACCTGTGCCGCAACCTACCTTAACCCCGGTGAGGCCAAGACGACGCAGTACATCTGCAAGTGACTCTCTTTCTGGGTCGCAGTTGAGCAAACGGTTTACACCGTTGATGTTCAACCACATTCTTCTGAGCCTCATGTGTCACTTCCTCCCTAAAAACTTGTTTTGGAGTCGAAATCGAAGCCGTTGTCTTCCAGCATGGCTATGGCCTGCAGGTACGTTGCCTCGATAAGACCCGGGCATGTATTGGCTCTGGTTCTTCCCTCACCCCCTAAAATCTGACCACAGTCTATACCGCCGTATGATTCGCCGAAGGTAGACTTAAACCATTGAACCAGTTCCGAGACCATCTTGGGCGATTCCTCTTCTGGGACAAGAAGGCTGATCATACAAGCGGCGCCTGAAAGAGCACCGCACAAGACCTGAGAGTGCATACCACCGCACAGGCCTCTGGCGGCCTTCACCAATTGCGGGTTCTCTTCACCCTTCAAAAGGAGCCCCATGCTAACGAGCGCAGAAGAACAGCACACCTTATTCTGCAGGAGTTCCCTCAATTTGGCCACATCGCTGCACATAGGCCTTTGCTCCCTCCTTGCTGCGGCTACTTCTTGTTATCACAGAAGCCTCGCGTAGCAGCCTTGTAGTTGCCCGCTAACGCAACACCCAAAATGCACCACCATAACAGCACACTCTTGCGAGGAACAGCAGCTCTAACCCAACACGAGACACGAGCGTTTCCGCGGTCATTCTGCCGTTCCGGTACCGTGGCCCGTGGCTCAGGAATTCCGGATCGGAGACAAACTGATCGTACTCTTCCTTTAGCGCGAGTGTCAACTTGAGCAGGCACGGTGTCTGGCCGCGCCTCAGATGCTCTTTAACTCTTAGATGAACTGGCTGAATGAGTCCCGATTATCCCTGAACACTCGTTCCCATCGGTCTCCCAGGCTCCTACGGCCAATTGACTCGGCCAACCTTGCCTCACTACGTGCAGCATCATCAGAAGCCCTCTAGGCCAAAGAACCCGCGGTCGTTGAAATGATTACCGGCATCCCTTCCTTTTCAGATCCATCCTATCGGATTGTGAAAGTAAGGCTTCCTGTACGGCATCTAGTGCCCGACTGAAATCATCCAGGATGTCACGGTAGGCTTCAATCCCTGCAGAGACCCTTATGAGACCGTTGCCGACACCCAAAGACTCCCGCTCCGCTGGGGGTATCGCCCTGTGAGAGGTCTTACCCGGGTGAGATACCGTGGTAGATACTCCCGCAAGACTCGGAACGAGCTCAACCATCTCGAGGGAGTCTATCAAGATCTTGGCGCCATCCAGCCCGCCTTCCACTTCGAGACTCAGCATTCCTCCAAAGCCGCAGGTCAAGTACTTAAGGGCCAGGCCATGTGTGGCTGAGGAAGGCAAACCCGGGTAGTGGACCAAGGTTACCGCGGGATGGCTCTCCAAGAATTCAGCCAATCGCATAGCGTTTTCGCATTGCCGTTCAACACGCAGCGCCAAAGTCCTGATGCCCCTCAACAGAAGGAACGCATCAAAAGGAGACAGTGTCGGCCCGTAAGTTGTTCCGTATGAACGGATCCTATCGGCATCTGTGCTCTTGGTTACGGCTACTCCACTCATCCCATCGCTATGCCCGTTCAGGTATTTAGTGCCGCTGTGCAGTACGATATCTGCTCCATAAGAAATCGGTTGGCACAAGATAGGAGACGCAAAGGTGTTGTCCACCACAAGAAGCGCGCCTGCCTCGTGGGCAACAACCGCCAATGTCTCCAGATCGGCCACTTCCATGATGGGGTTTGAGATCGTCTCGCAATAAAGGATCTTGGTATTGGACCTCATTTGGGACTTGACGGCATCAATGTCGCTAATGTCAACAAAGGTGATAGATACTCCGCGGCGAGGCAACTCATCCCTAAACAAGGAATAGGTGCCGCCATAGAGAACATCGGCCGCCAACACATGGTCGCCCGCCGCCACGTTGGCCATGACCGAGGCAGATATGGCCGCCATCCCAGAAGCAAACGCTACTGCCGAAGTACCCCCCTCAAGACTAGCCACAGCTTCCTCAAGTGCATCGAGTCCTGGATTCCTCATCCTAGAATACACATACCCGAGGCTCTGACCCTCGTAGACTTCATCTATCTGATCAAGGCGGTCGAAGGAAAAAACGGATGATGCATATATAGGAGACACTTTGGGCCTCGTGACAGACGGCGGAGTCTTGGAACCAGCGTGGACTGCAACCGTGGCCAAGGCTTTCCGGGAAGATTTCATCTGATATGGAGCACCTCTCAATCGTCGGACTTGGTTCGCTCTACGGTACCAAAGTGGGCGGCAACAGGCGAGTCACCACAAGAGTCTGAGCGCCCAGCAAAAGCACTATGAGAAGGCAATAGGGCAGACACTTCCGGAGCACCTCATGCTCTCTCCCTGTGAGGCCCGACGTGCTAGATCCCAAGAGCACTTTGGAGGGGGCTATTGATGAACCCAATGATGCTCCGCATGTCTGAGATGCCGCTACTAGAGTGGAACTCAGCCCCAAGGTCCTGGCTGTCTCTACCTGAAACGAACCAAACAGGATGTTGGCGTTGGTATTACTTCCCGTCATAAAGCACCCCAGAACGCCCACGAACGGGGAGACCAAAGGAAACAAGGGACCTGCAAAGGAAGCAACACCCAAAGCCATCTCTCTGGTCATACCCGTATCCGTCATGACCAACGCCATCATGACCATGGTCAGCACTCCCAAGGTGGTCGGCCAGCACTGCTTAACAGTGTTTTGCCATGCTCTCCCCAGGGCCCCGGGTTGGAGGAGTCCCTTCCACCTGTATACTGCGATACCCACCATCGACGCCAAAGCGATGATGGGGGCAGGATGTGAAAACAGCCCGATGGCGGCGTAAGCCTTTTCGGCCACTACCTGGTACCCCAGCCGCGTCACCATGGCCGGATAGTCCACCCCGAATTTGAAAGGTTTGAAAAAGGCCTTCACAGGGCCGATTTGGGAAATCATAGTGAGAGCTAACAAGGCGTAATAAGGTGTCAGAGCCAAAGAAACCTCCCTTTGACTCCCTTGGGAAGCCATGCTTTGGGTCCTTCTCCCCGAAGACGTCAACACGATTACCACAACTCCGGCGAGAGATCCCAATAGAGCGGCTATTTGGGCCGACCCCATACGCGCTATTACCCATTGAACAGTTCCCATGGCCAGTCCAGCTGCCAGAATCTTTGCAAAGCCCCTTCTCACTCCTGCGAAGCCGTGGGTAATGTGTGCCACTGCGAGACCTGTAAGTACGGTCGGCACAATGAAGGTCAAGCCCACCCAGTGGGAGAGCACGTCCCCGGGCAGTTTGGTCGACAAATTTAGGGTATAGTACGAAGAGCCCATCGAACCGAAAGTTATCGACCAGGCGTGTCCCACAAGAGTCGCCGATGCCGCCACTAGTGGGTCGAAACCTGCCGCTATCATGAGGGGAGCGCACACTGCCACAGGCACTCCATACCCTGCCACCGCCTGGATCACTCCCGACAAAGCCCAACCCATGAGCAGTCCCAGCATCAGGCTGTCAGACGACAAGGTTCCCATCCACCGAGAGATAACCGGGACGGTGCCGGTCTCGTTGATGATTTGAAACATGAACGCAGAAGTCCAGATGATTAGGACAACGAAAAGCGTGAGACTGACTCCTTTTGCCGAGGCCATAGCCAGGAGTTGGGGATGGCCACCAAAGAAAATCCACGCCACTGCCAATGCCACTATCCAGGCGAGCGTACCGGCCCTCTTCGCCTTCCACTTTAAGCCCAGCATGGTCACAAGAAGAACTATGAGCGGCGATGAAGCCAGGACCCAGCGAATCATGAGCAGTCCTCCATTTCCGATTCTGGACAATACAAAGACGCAGTCTGTGCTTATGAACTTCCAGAGAGGCTTAGCGAGTTCCTGCTAAACAACCATCTCGGCCTGGGGAATTCGACCGTGCTACTGTGCGTCGGAGAATGCTGGGGAAGATACTCCTTTCAGAAGGTACTCTGGAAGGTACCTCGGGGGGCGTACGGCAAGGCGGGGTAGCCCTTCAGGTTACTCCGCCCATCCATCCACTTCGGGAGAATCCAAGGCTCGAGAATACCCAAGGTTGCTGAAGGTCACAACAGGAACCTCCCTGCTAACACATGGAGTCCTGTCCTACCTTGGCTCCAGAGTCTTGGGCAGGGCAGTGATCTCTCCCACTTCTAGGATCTCCGTGTTAGGCGATCTAGTGATAGTCTCCAATTGGGGGCAGTCCAGTACGGACTCTTTATCTTTGACGAGAACCGTCAACACTCGTTCGTCCCGCTGTCCAACTCTCCTCCGCCCATAGCCAAAACCAATCACATTGCCGCTTTGGCACAGCCGCGTAGCTACCCTTTCTTTACGTTTGACAGCCGACATTGTTTTTCCCTCCCCACAGGAAGTCCTCGGCACTCCATCTTATGTTCCCTTACCTCCTGGAGGTGACAAAGACAGAAGAGGTCTTCTCTACTCCCAGTTGCGCAGGAGTTCCACGAACAGACTCACTCCAAACCCGGTGGCACCTTTGGGTGTTTCCGGCTTTCCCTTGGACTCCATAGATATCCCCGCTATATCTATATGTGCCCAGGGTATGCCGTGAGGCACAAACTTCTGAAGGAAGCACCCCGCGGTCAAGGCGCCTGCCGGCCTACCGCCGCTGTTCTTCACGTCGGCCACATCGCTTCTTATCTGCTCCTGGTATTCCTCAAAGAGAGGAAGCGGCCAGACTCTGTCACCTGACTTCTTACCTGCCTCCTGCAATAAAACCGTGAGTCGCTCGTCGCCCATTACGCCGGCAGCACCGCTTCCAAGAGCTACTCCGCAAGCGCCCGTAAGTGTAGCAATGTCAAGTATGGCGTCTGGGTTGTACTCTTGGGCGTAAGTAAGGGCATCGGCGAGGCACAGTCTGCCCTCTGCATCGGTGCTAACGATTTCAATGGTGAGACCCATCAAGGACTTCTCAACGTCACCAGGTCTCGACGCTCCTCCGCCAGGCATGTTCTCGGCAGCGGGGATGAGTGCTATGATTCTCACGGGCAAGTTCAGGATGGCAGCCGCTCTGATGGCCCCCAGAACCGCCGCAGCGCCGGCCATATCGCCCTTCATGGCCTCCATACCTGCGCCAGGTTTCAGAGAAATCCCACCGCTGTCGAAGGTAACCGCCTTCCCAACCAAAGCTACTGCCGGGATGTCGGCTCTCCCGTGGTTATGCTCCAAGATGATAAATCGAGGCGGGTTGTGACTCCCCCTGGCAACGCTCATGAACGCGTTCATGCCAAGTCTGGTGATGTCCGTTTCATCCAAGACCGCTGCCTTAAGGTTGTACGCGTCCGCCATGCTTTGAGCGGTTTCCCAGAGACGTAGCGGCGTCATAATGTTGGCGGGGAGGTTCACCAAGTCTCTGGCGAAGCAAACCGACTCGCCCATGGTTTGGCCAATTCTGGCGCCCTGGGTGACTTCCTGAACCTTGGAAGGATCGTCCTCAATCAAAGTGAATCTCCTGATGTCTTTTCGATCAGGCTTCACGGTTTTCAACTCAGTAAACCGGTAAAGACCCATTATCGCCCCTTGGGCCACGGCTTCAGCCGAATCTGCGACTGAAAGATCGCCATTATTGAGGGTGTGCAATGCTGTAGACACGGTCTCGGCACCCAATTCCTGCGCCCTCTTTGCAGATACGGCCGAAGCCCTTCGAAGAACGCCTAGGTGCAAATCCTCAGGTTTGCCCACTCCTACGAGGATCACCTGCCCCGCAGGAGTCTTGCCGTCAGGATGGATGACGATCAGTTCCTCAGTTTTTCCCGTTATCATGCCTTTGCCAATGAGCCTTCCGATCTGGCCGTTCAGCGCCTTATCAACGTGGTTTAGTGTCCCATGGAGATTCTCGGAATCCTGGAATATTCCCAAGACTATGGTATCGGACCTGTCCTCCCAAATCTTACCGAATGCGGCGTCAACTTGCATGGTAGCACCTCCATTTAGTCAACTAGCGAACCGCGTGTGTCCTCGTCGCGGGGAGATAGATTCTACAATCTGGAAACCGCTTGACCACCGTATAGTGCATGCCTACTTCCACCACACTCCCCAGTACCAATGCCAACGCCCCCACCGCCCCTCCCATAGCTGGGTAGAATTTGGCCAGCATAACCACGGACCCTGAGGTGACCAGGACGTTAACGAACTTGCCCGCGGTCACAGCCGCAGCGTGTCTGGAGAACATCAAAACACCCCCGTAAAACTCCACAAGGGCGGCAAGCCCAGGGGTCACCGTAAGAATTCCCAACGTCCGTATAGCTTCCCTGCTGATTTCAGGCGGGGTCCCGATGATACGCCCAAACACCCAGTTGCCCACAACCGGAATGCTGCAGAGCAAGAGACAAGCTGAACCCGCTACGCCCAAACCTACTGCAAAGCGGCGCACCTTGGCGAAGCTCTCGGAATCGCTGGCGAAGACCACTACCAGATGGTAGATGTTGTAGGTCAGAGCGGCAAAAATGTAAGAAAAACTGGTGGCCACCTGATAGCCGGACATAGCGATTTCTGGGTCAGCCACCCGGGACAATGATGCGGCTATGATGGGTCTTGCCAAGGTCTGCACGCCGGCAGCAAGCGAGAGCGGGACCGCAAAAGAAAACACTTGCCGCTGCCTAGGAGGCGGAACCCCGGGATCATCTTCACCTATAGGCCGCACAAACCACCTTGAGGTAACATATGCCATAAGCGCCTCTGTACACAGGCCACTCATCAGTATGGTGGGGCCCACCGGCCCAAAGGGCCAGGCTCTCGGCAGAATGGCCGCAAGACCCAACATGACTCCAACCCTGGCCCCCATATTAACGGTCATCCAAGTTGTCTTCTTTTGAAGGACTATGGGGCATTGGAAAAGGGAACGAAGCGTTGACGATATGGGCCACAGCAGGAAAACTCGCAAAGACGGGACTGCGAGCCTGTAGACAGGCTCTGATAGCCGAAGAAACCCCATGAAAACCGCTCGAGACAAAGGGGTCCAGGCTACTAACGCTAAACAAGACACTAGAACGGCAAGTATCTGCAAAGCGGACTTCTGCACCACCGCAAGAGAAGTCTTTCCGCGGACAAAAGTCAAAGTCATACGATGCATCCCGTAGCACGGTGACTCGAACATTTGCCCAACGCTGTACGCCGCGGCGTAAGCCGCCAAGGCTGTAGCGGGTTCAGGGGTCCTTGAGACCGCCCCGGAAACCACCGAGTGAGTCACCATCATTAGGACTGAAGTAACCGCCAGAGGAGCGTAGAATTTGGCGATCTCCGCATAAGCCGATGACTTCGTTGAAGCCTGTGTTTCTGGCACTGTACTATGCACTGACCTCGTCCTCTCTGTGGACTCTAAGACCCGATATGTGCACATGAGCCCATGTCTAGACTCAAGATGAGCCTTGATGGGCGTAACCCTTTGAGATGTTCGATGTCAGCACAACGAAATCCTACAGGGTACTTGGGAAAAGTGATGTCATGCGCGCGACAGTCATCCCTGTGTCGCGAAGCGACAATTGTCAGGAGATGATCTCAAACAAAGGGTTGACGGAACCCTCTTTCCCCTGTTGGATAGGACACAGCTTAACGTGCTGGGACAACTTAATACGCTTGATTCGATGCCTCATCCGGATTAACAGGGTGAGGTAGAGGCGCGGAGAGTGGTGGTACCTCACGGAGGCCGGAAGCCTGTGAAGTGAGGGAAGGACACATATCCGCCGAAGTTCTTGCCTTCCGAAGACAAGGACTGGGCCCGCATCTCACTGGGTGTGGGACTGTCACTGGTGAGTACCCCCATCTCACCCGTGAAGCGCTATCTCACGCGGGGGGAAGGAGTGTGAGCTGGATCACCTGCGCTAGCCACGCGGGTAGAAAAGGTCCATCAAACGAACCGGAGGTTAATCGGGATGACATCAACATCAAGAAGAACGTTAGGCATTTTGATATTTGTGGTCCTATCGGCAGTTTTTCGTCGCTTCGTTTCTTACCGCATGCAAGACCGATGCCATCGACACGGACACGAGTCTTTCTGACGTGAAGGAAAGAGGAGTACTCCTGGTGGCAACAGACGACACTTATCCCCCCCTAGAGTGGAACGACAATGGCACAATTAAAGGCTACGACATTGACATCATGGCCGAAGTGGCCAATAGACTGGGTGTCAGAGCGGAGTTTATCTCATCTAAGTGGGATGGCCTTCTAACAGGGCTTCAGGGTGGACAATACGATGCCGTGATCTCATGCATGAATATCACTCCCGAGCGGGAAAAGGAGGCCAACTTCGTGGAGTACCAGCAGTGGCTTCAGGTCATCGTCACGTCCACAGACTCAGAGCCTCTTACGAGTCTTGAAGAACTCGAGGGAAAGACCATAGCCGTCCAAGTCGCCACTACCAGCGAAGAAATGGCGCTATCGGTTAAGGATGCCCAAGTCACCAGTTTTGAGAGTTTCGACACTACGTTCATGGAACTCAAAAACAAAAGGTGCGACGCCATCATCATAGATGAACCGGTTGGAATGTACTACCAGAAGAGAGAACCCGAAAGCTTCGTCATCACAGGTACTGCCGGAGAAAGAGCTCTCTGTGGGGGATAGCCGTCAGAAAAAACGCATTGGAGCTCACTGAAGCAATATCCAAAGCTGTCTCGGACATGCAGCAAGATGGCACCGCTCAGGAAATCTTTGACATGTGGTTCAGTCAGTGATGGGTGACTCCAGGCTCCCCGCATGGCAGTTTGTTGTCGAAATACTGCCAAGACTCTTGAGCGCGGCTACGGTCACAATACGACTGACCTGTATGGCTATGCTTCTGGGCGTCGTGATCGGTGCCACTTTAGCGCTCATGCGAACGTCCAGAAACCGCATCTTGTCCCTCGTGGCCAGCGCCTACGTGACGGTGTTCAGAGGTACGCCACTTGTGGTTCAGATGCTCGTTGTGTACTTCGCGCTGCCTGAGATCGGCCTGCGTCTTGACAAGTTCACCTCGGCGGTTGTTGCTCTGGCCATGAATTCCGGTGCATACATCGCGGAAATCATCCGGGCTGCGATCGAGTCCATCGACCGGGGGCAGATGGAGGCCGGGCGATCCTTGGGGATGAGTTACGGCATGACAATGAGGAGAGTGATCATCCCCCAGACCTATCGTCGTCTGCTGCCGCCTTTGGGGAACGAATTCATCGCCATGCTCAAAGACACTTCGCTGATAGCGCTAATAGGAGGCGAAGAACTGACTAGGGCAGGCCAACACATCATAAGCGCGTCTCTTCGTCCATGGCCGGTATATTTGACCGTCGCCGCCATCTATTTGGCCATGACAGCAGCCTTTACGGTTCTAGTACAGCGCTGGGAGAGGAGGCTCGAAGATGGCTAGTATCGACTTGACTCCCGGCAGAAATCCCGGCAGCAAATCGAAGGCGCCCGCGGGCTCAAGTAGACCCATGGTCGAATTCCGCTCAGTGTGCAAGTCCTTCGGAACCCTGGAAGTACTGAAAGACATCGACCTAACCGTGTGGCCGGGAGAAGTCGTAACCATAATCGGCCCCAGCGGTTCAGGTAAGAGTACGCTTCTCAGGTGTACAAACTACTTGGAGAAGCCTACTTTTGGCATGGTTCGAATCGACGGGGAAGAACCGCCGGTCACAGAAGAGGACCTTAATCGAATCAGGGCCAAGGTGGGCATGGTGTTTCAGCACTTCAACCTGTTCCCCCACATGACGGCCTTACAGAACATCACAGAAGGTCCCGTACAGGTAAAGAAAATGCCCAAGGCACAAGCAAGAGATCTGGCACTGTCTTTGCTCTCAAAGGTAGGGATGGTTGACAAAGCCAACGCATACCCGCGGGAGTTGTCCGGGGGACAAAAACAGCGAGTGGCCATCGCCAGGGCTCTCGCAATGCAACCGCGACTGATGCTCTTTGACGAAGCCACATCGGCCCTGGACCCTGAATTGGTCGGAGAAGTGCTGGGTGTTATGGCGGACCTGGCCAGAGAAGGCATGACCATGATGGTGGTCACTCACGAAATGTCCTTTGCTCGCCAGTTGTCGGATCGGGTTCTGGTCCTCGTGGACGGGCGCATCATAGAAGAAGGTCCCCCTGACCTCATATTCGGATGTCCAAGGGAAGAGAGAACAAAGGAGTTCTTATCCAGGGTCTTGTTTCCCGAGTCGGGACACCTCCCGGCACGTAAGGCCCAGACTACCTCGTATTTCGTGGAATAGCTGATGGGCACCGTGAGCTGGACAGCGTGGCGGCCCAAACCTTACGGGCCGCCACGCCTGGCTGCGTCAACTCCCTGACGGTGACCGCCCGGGAATAACCCAACGATCTGCATCAGGTAGTTTGTAAGAGTGGCTCCTCTGTAAAGCGCAATCTCCCGGCCAAAAACTGCAGCCCTCGATTCTTGACTGGTCAAATGCTCTTCTTCCTCTGCAACCTCAGCCTCTATAAGGACTCTCTCATCTGAAACGGACTTCTGGACGTTCTTGAGACGGAGCAAGATCCGGTCTTTCACCACTTCGAACTCACCCTTAATGCGCGCCTTCCTTCTGGTGGCTTCCACCCTGGCCCTCTCCTCCTGAACAAGAAGAGGCAGCCATTTCTCCCCGTAAGTCTCGGAAATCTTCCCAAGCGATCTTTGAAGCCAAGTGTCAACCTTGGCCTGTTGCATATGGTAGTGCTTCTTAAGCTTCCCTAGCTGAGCTGTTGCCGCCTGTACGGCGCGCCTCTCCTTCGCATCGACTCGTTTGGCTCTTCGAGTAAGAGCATCCAAAGCCTTGCGGGTAAGCCTGATCTCTCGCAGGATCTTCATGCGCCCGATCCACGCTGACCATCTGGCTCTGAACTCGCGGGTTCGCACAAACCTGGTCAGAATCACACTCGCAACAACGACAAACCCCACTGCGCAGGCCCGCGCCGCCCAGGCTCCGGCGATCCACTCGAGCCAAGCCGCCCTGACCCAAGCCACTGCATACAGGCCGTAGCCGGCTATCACCGCCCGATCGACTGCAAATGATCCCTCGAACTTGGGCACTTTCTCAAATGAGCGGTCTTCCGGCCAAGACGAAATAGCCCCTTCCCCATGGGCCAAACCCGCAGCCGCCTGTCTATGGAACCGGCTCTGATCTGCATCCCCAAGTCGGAAAGACTTAATGATCCATCCAGGTCTTCTTGGAGGTTCTTCCACGGCAGGTGCTGGAACAACCGAAACGGAAGGACACATCATGATTGACCTCGCCCGCGAAGCGAGGGTAAGCAGAGTCGCATCCCGGGAATCCTCCATAGCCTTGAGGACTCGAGATGACCCAGGAGCATTGTAGTCTTTTCTGGAAAAGACCAACTGCTCATCCCCTGCACCTGAAATGTCCCACAGTGACGGTTTCAGGCTGAGTCCGATCAAAGATGCGCGAATCATGTGCGCCGAAAAATTGTCCAGATGCAGGCCGAAATCCGACGCAGATCTTGCAGGATGCTGATAGTTGGGATGACCCAGTTCGTGGCTTGGTAGTCCGTCAAGATCCGGTACAAACATCCCGTCGTAGTCCACAAGCTTCAGTTTCCCGTTAACAACCAGGACGTTGCCGTGCTGCAGATCTCCGTGTGCAATAAAAAAACGCCTCAGATCTCGAACCATCTTGGCGAACTCTCTGTCGAGATCGCGCAGAAGGGATGCATGAGTCAAGTTCTTCTCCACGTACAGGTTGAGCGGCTCTCCCTCGACCCATCCCATCTTGAGAATGGGGTACCACTGTCCTCTCACCAAGATACCTCTAGGCAGATACTGGAACTCTGCGATGTAAGGGAGTCCCGCCTCTTGGAGATGCTTACTGATGCAATGGTACCGCTTCTCCGTATCAGGATGACCCCTCAGGAAACAGCGCACCGCCCATCTGGCACGCTCGGAATTCACCTGATAAACGCTGGCGAACCCGCCCGTAATGGGCTTAGGCAGGCCTAATGCATCCAAGACTGGTCTACCTTGTCTGAGTTCTTCATCCATGAACGCCACCTGGGGGTTCTGGATCGCGTCTTGATAATCGCTCATGGTCGGCCACAGCATAGAAGTCGCCTCTAGACCAGTTCTATGCGGATCAGAGTCACATCGTCATTCTTTAGCTCTCCTCGAATCCTAAGAGACTCCACCAACGCTCCGAATTCATCCACAGATCGCCGGTCATTCACACAGACTTCATCCAACATTATCCATGGCTGATAATCGTGCTCCCAGAGCCGGAGAAACCAGGCGGCAAAAGCATCTGTCATGAGGTAAATGCGGTCCCCCGGCACTAGGTGTTGCCCAGGCAAGAAACGGAAATGACCCAGGGCGCTTTGATTAGCCGAGGGCCTGCTAGACACGCATATTGGATTCCTAGCAAACTCCCGGGACGATTCCAACGGAAACCTTACGACAAGGTCTTGTCCGCGCACCATGAACAGGCAACTGTCTCCCAAGGCCACGGCGCTCAACTGGAAACCCTTCCCCCTATCTCGAGCACGGAGAGCCACGCCCAAGAGCGTTGCGAAAGCACCCATGGAAAGCCCGGATTCTTCGTACCAGCGCAGGGATCTGCCCGTATTCTCGCGTTGTCTGAGGTAGGCGCTTTGCCAGGACTCCCACCTTCTGTGAGCCCTAGCTAACATGGAGCGGGCACCACGCAGAGTCAATACCGAACGGCTACGACAATAGGACCCAGCCAGTATCTTCGCCCACTGCCCACTCTGCATGGTCTCGCTAGCACCGTCGGCCACGGCAAACTTCTTGCCTGAGGAAGACATTCCCGCCAGTTGCTCAGGACAAAACGCATCCTCGTATTCATCTATGGCATTTCCGCGTTTGACCTGCCAAAACGTATTCCATACGATGTTCATCTGCCCGTGATTCAGCGGAGGTTGCCGGGCCTGGTGCCGATATCAAGGAACCGGATAATGGAAACCATATCGGCATTGAACACGAACCCTCTGGAGTTCTCGGCTATCGCGTACCCTTCCTCTTGGGCAAAACTGCGCATATAGTCGGGCAACGTGCTAGACATCCTGAAGAGCATTTTCGCGAAGTTGTCTGGCAACTCTTCCTCTCGGTCCGGAAACTCAACGGGCGAAGCCTTGTGTGAGGACAAATGCAGATTGAAAAGCAACACGTTGCCATCGGCCCCGGCCAAAAAAGTAAGATCTCCTGCGGGAGCGGTAGGGTCTCCATCGGTGGCTTCCCCATCGGTGATGTTGATGACAATGGGCGGAAACCCATCGGGATGCCGGCTGATCCAGGTTTCCAAAACGCCCTTGGCCCCCCGGAGCGCTTGGCACATTGGTGTACCCCCGCTCGCGACAGGGTCGAACCAGACCGGAAACTTGACCGTATGCTCCACAAGCCCTCCTGTCCCATCTTCGATCTTGCGGGTCCGCTTCTCAACTCTGGCCGGATTGTCGGCCACCTCACTGATGGGCACCAAGTCTCGCCCCGCCAGAGGACCGGCTAACGCCGGACCGCAATGATACCCATAGCCTATGACTCCCACATGGTAGTAATCTCTTACGCCTTCGGTTTTGGCGCACTTGATGACAAGGTTCTGCAAGAGCCGATTGATGGCATCGGAAACACCATGGGCCTTGCTTCTACCCGGATCCGCCCCAAACGGGTCCCTCATCGAACCCGATTGGTCGATCAAGAACAGAAAGCATGAAGGGTTGGCCCTACTTATCTCAGCAGTATACGGCACTGGGTCTCTCCTCCTCGTTGGTCTTGTGAATTCCGCCATAGGTCTGGCAAATCCTGCCAGGATGTCTACACATCCATAGGATCGATTGTCGCCGTTTCATGGTTATTCACCTAATGCTTAGTAGTGACCCAGGAATCCTTTTTGTCTTGCCTTTGACTCTGCCAAGGAAAAACAGAGCGTCCCCACGCCAGAACAGTGCAACCCAATAAAGCTATCATCCAAGTGACATAACCGGTGAAAATCCCCTCCCGAGCAGTAGGCATACATCGGGCTCTTTTGGTGAACATTACTGAAAAGGCCAATTCGACTGCGGGGAATGCACATGCACGCCACCGTGCCTCAATTGGTTCGGGAGATCCTGAGAGAGAGTCTATCTCACGCCATGACAATGGTTCCTCTGCTCTTCGGCGTGTTCTTGATCGTGGAAGCTTTTTCTCACGGAACCAACAAAGCTTCTATGTCCAAAGCCATGGGCCACCCCGTCCTGGGTCCCGTCGCTGCGGCCGCCTTGGGTCTCGTTCCTCAGTGCGGCTTCTCTGTAGCGGCAACCACCCTATACCTGGACGGCATCGTACCAACCGGTTCGCTTCTGGCAGCCTATATCGCAACATCCGACGAAGCGGTGCCCATACTTGTGGCCGATCCCGGTACAACGCGATTCATGGTACCCTTGCTAGCCACAAAAATCGTCTGGGGCGCGCTGGCAGGGACAATCGTCAACCTGGCCCAAAATCGAAGGTCAAAAACCACCGCCACACCAGGAGGGGAAACATCCGAAACGGGGTCTCATTCCTGTGTTGGTCAACAAGCGGAGTGGAATGAATTGGTGCCCCATGCCGCCGCCAGAGCAGTCAGAATCACGGCCATGGTATTCGTCTTCTCATCTTTGCTGAATCTCCTCGGGCACTTGCTGGCTCCCGGCGTCGAAAGAGCTCTGGGAGGTAGCGGAGTCCTCCAGCCTCTAGCAACATCTTTCCTTGGCCTCATACCGTCTTGTGCCACATCGGTTGGCCTGGCGGAAGGGTTCCGAACCGGCTACCTGTCCTTCCCGGCCCTGGTAAGCGGGCTCACTGCAAATTCTGGGGTAGGACTCTTAGTTCTCATCAAGGAAAGCAAGCGTCCAGGCGACACACTCTCAGTGGCAGTACTACTGGTAGTTTCCGCCTTGACAGTGGGCTTCCTCGCCTCGCTCCTGACGCTGTAAGAGAGGTGACCCCCTTGCCCTTATTTAGTTTCATGAAACGACTCTTCAGGCCAAAGCGTCCCATGGACTTTACCTTGGGAAAAAGAGGACGTCCCGGCATTCCAGGCGGCGGCGAAGACGTCGTTCATGGTCGCAAGATAGAGAGGCGGCCATTCGCAACCAAAGAGGCAATAGAAGCCTCGCGGTACGGTGTGTGGAGCCGAGACCGAGAGGAGGAGTGGCAAGGTCGGCCGGCCGATCGCGCAATGTCCGTCCCGCAGAAAACTCCTTTTGGCGGAATGAGTCTTGAGGACAGACGCCTGCTGGGAAAAAGGTTGTCTCGGTCTTTGGATCAAAACCTAAAGATCATCAAGTGGCTTTTCAGGGTTCCGCGTAACAAAGACCTTAGCGTGAGAGAATTCAGGATGGAGCATAAAGGAGGGACCGTCAGAGCCGCGGCTGTCTACATGCCAAGCATTGTGGACGGGCCACTCATACGACAGAGTATTCTGACCCCGCTCATACAACGCCAACCCTTCAAACACGTCAGTGAGGTAACGGTCCAAGACCTTCGGGATCTGGGCGTTACAGCAGGCGAGGTTGAGATCATAGATGTATTCTCGCTCATTGTATCTGACTTGACGAAAGGTCATTGCTTCTTGCTTGTGGACGGCGATGGAGCCGCACTGTCTGTAGACTCCAGAACCATTGAGCACCGCCCCGTCGCGGAATCACCTACCGAAGCGGTGGTAAAAGGACCTCACCACGGGTTTGTTGAGGATATCCGGGCAAACGTGGGTCTCATTAGGGGATATCTTCAGACTCCTCAACTCATATCAGAACTACACATAATCGGCGCCAGAAGCCACACCACTTTTGCCATCATGTACGTCGAGAGCGTGGCCAACCCCAAACTGGTTGACGAAGTGAGACGGCGAATAACGTCAATAAAGACCTCCGCCGTCTTGACGAACGAGCAACTAGTGGAACTCATCAAAGATCAGCCCGCTGACCCTTTTCCCACTATCATAGCCACTGAGCGCCCCGACAAAATAGCAAGCATGCTCTCGGAAGGACATGTTGCGATCGTTTCCGGCTCCCCGGCTGCGCTCCTGGTACCGACTACCATCTGGAGTCTCATGCAATCCTCTGAGGATTATTACGTCAGTGCTTCCATCGCTACAGCTCTGCGGTTGATCCGGTGGTTTGCTCTCTTGACCACCATATACGCTGCAGCTATGTACACCGCCATAGTCACGTATCATCCAGAGATGATCCCCACAGAGCTAATGTTTGCCATAGCGGCCACAAGAGAAGGAGTGCCGTTTCCCGCCTTCTTGGAAGCGCTATTGATGGAGGTAACCTTCGAGCTTATCCGAGAAGGCGGCATTAGGATTCCCACTGTCGTGGGCCCCACTATAGGCATCGTGGGCGCAGTGGTGTTAGGCCAAGCGGCGGTTCAGGCCGGCATCGTGAGCCCCATCCTTGTAGTGGTGGTAGCTGTCTCCGGGTTATCTTCCTACGCAATATCCAATTACGACCTGGGTCTCTGGGCTAGACTCGTCAAGTTCATGATGATGTTCGCTGCAGCCTTATTCGGAATCCCTGGAATCACCTTTCTGAGTATCGCGGTATTCGCCAGAGTGCTCAGTTTGAGCTCCTTCGGCATTCCCATAACCGCGCCTGTTCTTCCCTACCTAGAACACTCCAGGGATATCGTCCTCCGCGGAACGTACGGAGCAATGACAACTCGCCCGGGCTACACAAGACCGCTTGATCCCCAACAAATGCCTGAAGGCGTGGCGGGGTCCCCTGCGGAGGTACCTTCTGATCGGGAACAAGAGGAGATGTATGACCAGTGACACCTGAGAACGGCGGCAAGGGGATAAGAGACGGCCACATTGGCCTGCTGGAAGCCACAGCCATGATGACAGTCTTCGCCATAACCAAAACCTTCCTTGCGGGCCCAGAAAGGATGGCAAAGGGTGGGGAGACAGCCGCATGGGCTGTTTCTTTGATCTCCGGCGCCCTCAGCATTCTGTGGCTCTGGCCTCTAGTGACGGTTCTCAAGGCTTATCCCGGCAAGGATCTCATCGGGATAACGAGGGAGCTCGCCGGCAAGACAGTGTCTCTCATACTTGGCGCCGTGGGCTCCATCGTGGCCCTGGGACTTGTCGCTGTATTCGTTAGTGAGTTGAGCGACGCACTCTCCGGAGTGGTGCTTCCCAAAACGCCTCTCATGATAACCCAGATCCTCATGTTCACGGTTGCCCTTTTCTGTGCCGGTCACGGCCTAGAGGTCATGGGCAGGTTGTCGGTTGTAGGGGCCTTAGTAGTCACCATCAGCATCTTAGGTCTAGCAATCGCATCCATGAACCATTGGGACTGGGATTCAATCTTCCCTCTATTGGGACCCGGCGCGCTGAATCTCGCTAAGGTCTCCTTGGTGAGGCAAACAGGATATCTCGAGATCTTTTCACTTGCCATTATTGCTCCCTTTATCCGGCGAAAGCAAGACGTTTCAGGATCTGCGTGGTGGGCACTGGCGGTAAGCGCGGTAGTACTGTGCCTTTCGGTTCTCACCTGTCAGATGATCTTTCCTTTCCCATCCCTTTCTTCCGTACAGATCCCCTTTCTCAGAGTCGCCAGGATAGTCTACATTAACAGGTTTCTTCAGCGTTTCGACGTTCTGTTTGTGCTCATGTGGCTTACTGCCGGCGTGTGGAGTATCGGTTTCGGCATATGGGTAGCCTCGGTCGGCCTGGCCTCCTCCCTGTCAATGAATACCTACAAGCCTCTACTTCTCCCCGTGGGGGCGGCGGCGTTTGTGGCCACATCTCTCACCCCCAACGTGAGTACTGCCATCATCCTAGAATACGATATCATCCGTCCCTGCAGTATAGTCGTGCTCTACCTTTGGCCGTATCTAGTTCTGGCTCTTCACCTCATCAAGACCAAGAACAAGAGCGCCAGATCAGGCAATTGGGAAAAGGGTGACCCCAGATGAAACGGACGCTGTTAGTAGGTCTGGTCCTATCCATGGCAGCGACTCTTGTGTCTTGTTACGACCGTATGGAAATCGAGGATGTGGCCTGGATTCAGGCCGCTGGCTTCGACAGAGCTCCGGAGGGCATCTTGACGACACTTCAGATAGGGATCCCAAGCCAACTTCGGCTCCCCGGAAGCTCTGCTATGGGTTCAGCCACCCACTACACTACCATTTCAATCGCTTCTACTACGGTCCTCGAAGCAATTGATTTAGCTTCGTTGAATCTAGGGAGAACGATATCTTTCCTCCACACCCAGGTGGTCGTGTTCGGAGAAGAACTGGCCAGGTCCGACGTCCGGTCATTGGTTCAAGCTATGGATCGATTTCGCGAGTTCAGAGGCACACTATTTGTAGCCGTGGCTAAAGGAAAAGCCGCCGACATCTTGAGGGTCATGAATTCTCCTTTGGAAGTCAGTCCCAGCAGATTCGTCCAGACCATTACCCAGCAACATACAAATACTGGGTTGTTTCCGAGGACTTTCTTTACGGTTGGATTCGTGAACCTATTGGAGTCATCTGGGCGCAGCCCTGCATGTCCCGTAATAGCGTTGGCTTCAGACTATGAGACGCCTCAAGAAAACGGCGATGGCGAAGCCGGAAAGAGGACAGACCCTTCTCAAGAATTCCCTTCGTCGCCCAAGGTTGGTCAGGATATGGACATTGAACAAACGCGCCCTGAGACCTCGGAGCAGCATTTGAGCCCCTTGGATGTCCTGGGGGATGAGATACCTAAACTGGGGGGCGGGCCGATAGTGATGATGGGTACGGCACTCTTCCAAGGGGGAAGGTTGGCGGGCTTTCTAACCGGAGAAGAAACTCGAGCAATGCTCATGGTCAGCAACGATTATAGGAAAGGTGCATATGTAATCCCAGATCCCGAAAAGCCCGACCAGCCAGAGTACTCCCTTGGGCTCGATGTCAGGGACAGCGGCACCAAGATCAAGGCAAAACGCACCGGGGACCAAGTACAGATAGACATCACGGTGGATCTTGCAGTCACTTACATTTCGCTGAAAACTCAAACCGACTACACAGACCCTAGGTTGACTCCTGTGGCAGAACGAGCCATAGAGGATTACATAAAAGAGACCATCGACCGAACTATCGCAAAGGCTCAAGCCCTGAGATGCGATCCTTTTGGATTGGGTATGAAGGTCAAACGCACGTTTCTATCGTGGCCCGAATTTCGGGATTTCGATTGGTTTAACAAGTTCCCTCACGCCACAATAAACACAAAGGTGAAGGTCCGTATTCGCAGGTATGGCTTGGACCTAGGTCCGCCCCAAGTACCTCCGTCTGAGACAGTACAGTCTGAAGGTGCGATCTGACTGTGCGGTCTGGTGGTGAGGTCTGCAGGAGAGCGATAGGCTCCCCCAGAGACTGCTTTGCATGCGAAAACCCATTTGCACCGGTCTGCATTGGGAGGATGCAAGACAATAGCGTCCTATGGTAAAGTAGAGGTACCGTTCCAGAAGGAGGATAGCACACACGACGATGATCATCCGTTAGCGTTGGCGGGATCTCTACCCGCAAACCACTAAAAGTCAACTGCTATCAGATGAACCTAAATGGCAGTTGTCATGGTAGTGGCTAGACCTAACGAATGATTGGAGTGGTGTGCTCATGACAGTCCTTAGGCTTTCCAACCTCAGCCTCTCGTATAAAGACAATCCCATCATCAGCCATGCGTCGGTTGCGCTTTCGGAAGGAACTCGCACCGGCATTGTAGGGCCCAACGGTTCGGGCAAAACCAGTCTCCTATTGGCCATATTGAACCTCATAGACCGCTGTTCGGCTTCCGTGAGCGGCTCGATTGACTGGATCAAAGAGCCCCGCGTTGGCTATGTGCCGCAAGTCATTTCTATTGATCCGTCCAGAACCCCGGTAGAGCTCATTGGACATCACAAGGTAGACGTCCTCGGACGCCACGGCATCCGCAAGTCACTTTGGGATTCCCCCGTAAAGAATCTCTCAGGTGGCGAGAAAACCAGGCTGTCTTTGGCCCTAGCCATGAGTTCTGACCCCGACTTCTTGGTGCTGGATGAGCCTACCAACCACTTGGACATACCCGGGATCGAATGGCTCGAAAGAACTCTCAAAGACTTTCCCGGCACTGTCTTGGTGGTTTCCCACGACAGGTACTTCCTGGACAGTGTATGCAAGGAGATATGGGAACTCCGTGACGGGAAACTTACTCGCTACCCCGGAGGATACACCTCCTACCGCGACATTCTGGCGACTCAAAGAGCCACTTTGACCAGGGAGTACGAGAGGTGGACAGAAGAGGCCAGGAATCTTGAGCGTGAAGTCGCCAACAAGCGAACCTGGTACGACAAAGCTCACAAGGCCGCCGGGAAAAACGACTACCTCAGGCGAAAAGCAAAAAAGCATGCCAGGCAGTTCAAGGCGAAGGAAGCCCGGTTGCAGAAGCTCATGAAAGAGAAACCTAGAATACCTATCCCCGAGACTCCCTTGGCAATCAGAATGTCTCACGCTGCTTACCGCACTCTGACCTTGGTCAGGGCGCGGCGAATTTCCTTTTCGTATCCGGGGGGCGTTCCCGGTCTTCTGCAGGACGTAAGTTTCACCGTGAGCCCAGGACAAAAGATAGGCCTCACAGGCTACAACGGGTCTGGCAAGAGCACTCTCCTGAAGCTCTTGACCGGCGAACTGGAGCCCGACGCTGGAGAACTCTGGATGAACCCCCGAGCTGCCATAGGCTACCTATCTCAGATGCTCTCGGAGTTGAAAAGCGATTCTTGCCCGGCCGAGGCCGTTCGCTCCAATACAGGCCTCTCCATGCCCGATGCCCGAAATCTCTTGGGCAAGATGGGTATTTCCGGCGACACCCAGCTGCAGCCGCTGAATACCCTGAGTTGGGGGGAAAAGACCAGGGTCGCCATAGCGTGCCTCACCCACTCCGAATACGACGCCCTAATCTTGGATGAACCCACAAATCATCTGGACATGAACGCGAGAGACGCAACGGAAGAGGCGTTGGGGGCATTCCCAGGGGCTATCATCGTGGCAACTCACGACCGCTACTTTCTGGACAGACTCTGCGACACCATATGGTACATTCACAAGGGCCATCTGTCGATCCACAACGGGAACTATGCCTCCTGGCTCCAGGAATCCAAAAGGGCTCGGCAAAGACGTGTACAAAGGGACCCCAACAAAGAGGCCGAGAGACTGGCAATACAATCTAACCTGGCCTACCTTGCGTCACGTATCGCCACAAGCAAAGACGCCTCCGAGATACAGGATCTCGAAAGGCAGTACGATGCAGCCGTAAGACAACTAGAGGAACTCGGAAACCCTGACGCGGGAGATGATTACACTGGATGCTCTCAAAGGGCCCACGGCTTGAGATTTTCAGGACGGTCAGGATGTCAATCCTCCACTCCCTAACCTTCGCACCATCTCCAGAAATACCATCCAAGCGTTACGGGTGCTCTCCGTCTCCACCCAATCCATGGCTTCCCCCGCCCCAGTGCGCAGGTACTCACCGTAGGCAGGATTTATCAGCTCATTATCGCTGATGCCTCTGATAACTAGGAACGGCACTTGGTGAGCCAGCGCAACCTGTCCTACAGCAACGCCTTCGCACTCTTCGACGTCGAGACCGTAGCGACTCACCATGAGTTTCAACACATCGGGATCTGAGTTGATCTGGTCAGCGGTCCCAATCACGCCTGACGCGCACTTGGGACGCCTGAAAGGCTGGGGCCATTGACAAGCGGCAGGCCACATTATCATGTCCGGTTCTCTGGATGCTCCGGCTTCCATCGCCAAACGGTGCAAACGCGGGTCAGGGTAGATGAACCGGGAGCGTATTCGTTTTCCCCCTGCGAATCGTTTTCTGTCAGCAGAAAGCGTATAATCTGTCCTCACGCGGATAGCCGGGATGTCCAGATTGACCTGACCGTCGGGCAGAGTCTGGTAATTAGAATAGTGGGCAAGGCTCTTGGCGATCACTACATCACCGGGCAGCAACTCTGGGGATATAGCACCCCGCACACCCAACTAGAGTCACAATGTCCGGTTGCCAAGATTGGAGCATAGCCTGGGTCGCCGCTGCGGCGTTTACCGTACCTACGTCGCTCACCACGACTCCAACGGTCACACCGCCAATGACGGTCTCATGGACTTCCCAAAGGTCTACCTTTCGGCGTACCTGAAATCAACCTCACCAAACAAAACGCTACACTCGGTCACCATCGGGACGACTACGCCCACCCTTAGGCTTCTTTTTCCCACAATAATCCTCTCCTCTGCCGCAGATCCCCGACCACAGATCGCCGGCATAAGTCAACTTACATAGTCACCTTGCGCAGATTCGCCGCCACAGATCTCCTATCGTCTACGGAATGCCTTAGACGCTATTGTACCATCCAAAACTGGATTCCCAAGGAGATTGCCGCTCCTTAGTAGAAACCTTATCGGGCGAAGACTATGACCTATTGTCTGGAGGGATAGATGTGGCCAGTTACGATAAGGCATATGAACTCGCCTCTGAGTTGAAAGCCAGTGAGGAATACAAGGAATACCAGAAAGTCAAAGCTGAAGTGGCATCTAGCCAAGAGGCCCTTTCCATACTGCGGGACTATCGCAGAGCGGAGATCGCGTTCCAAACTGCATTGTTGAGCGGGCAACAACCTGACGACAGACAGAAAGAAGAGTTCGAGACCATATCTAGTATTGTAAACATGCACGGGCCGATAAAACGCTATATCGAAGCGGAAAGGCGCATGCTTGTGATCCTAGCCGACATCCAGCGCATACTGACAGAAGCTATGAATCTCTTAGAACTGTAGATGTAGATTTGAAGGTGTAGACATTGATGCCCCCGGCGTCCGTAGGCCGGGGGCTCCGTTTGGGTTTCAGCTTCTGTTAATACTGCTGCCGCGTTCCGCTATCTCTTGTCCCCCAATTATGTCACCAAGAAGCTATTGACTCGGGCTTACCTGCGTACTACTACTTTCCCGCCCTTCATCACCATGATGATCTTGGAGAGATCCTGCAATACCTTCACATCTTCCACGGGGTTGCCGTCGACCAAGATCATGTCGGCCCAGTAACCGCCCTGTATCTGGCCCATCTTATCGCCCAACCCCATGAGTTCGGCTCCCATCCTTGTGACAGCGCCAAGAGCGTCTATGGGTTTCATCCTGCGTTTACCATGAGTTCAAGTTCGATGGCGTTTCGTCCATGATAGTTGAAGGTGTGGCAGAATCGGTGCCCATGGCTATCTTGACACCTGCTTTATAGGCCTTGAGGAAACTGGCCAGGTGTGCCTTCTGAGCCTCCGGGCCTTTCGCACGCCGTACTCTGGAATCCCTGCTTCTGTTCCGTTGACCACAATGTGGTGAACCGCCGATAAGGTAGGAACCAGGATACGCCTTGTTTGAGCATCAGTTCAATGATGTCGTCGGTGAGGTAGAAACCGTGTTCGATAGAAGAAATCCCTGCGATGATGGCGTTTCTGATCCCGTTGGATCCCTGAGCGTGCGCCATGGTCTTCTTCCCCACGTTGTGGGCCTCCTCGATGGCAGCCCGCATCTCTTCCACCGTCAAGCCTCTGGCAGTGGGAACATCACCTTCCGACATCACGCCTCCGGTAGCGTGCAGCTTGAGGTGATCAGCTCCATCGCGGAGCTGCTCTCTCGCTGCTCTCCTGGCTTCGTCGGACTATCCACCACCATGCGTCCCAAGAACTCAACATGTGGAGGCCATCCATTGCGGGTATCTCCGTGCCCTCCGGTAATGGACAGAGAATGGCAAGCAACATGCATCCTAGGACCTGGTATGAGTCCCTGATCGATGGCTTGCTTAAGGGCCACGTCTACGAGAAATCCGGCGCCTGCGTCTCGAATCGCCGTGAATCCAGCCTCCAAGGTGGCTTTGGCATGCAGCGAGGCCTTCAAAGCCTGGAACGGGATCGATTGTTTCATGGCTTTCAGTACATTGGGATCGCCTGAACCTGTGATATGCACGTGGCTATCAATGAGTCCGGGCATGAGGAACTTACCTTGCGCATCGATGATCTCAATGCCTTCGCCCAGCTCAAACTCGGCCGCTGGACGGATCGTCTTAATCGTGTCATCTTCCACTAACACCGTAACCGGCCCCCAAGGAGCCTTGCCGGACCCGTCAAAAAGCGTCGCATTCTTGATGGCTATAGCCATGACTATCACCTCTTGTGTGCGGATGGCTTAGGTTCTTCGTTCCGTAGTAGCCTAATTCCTGCGAAGCGGGTTCAGGGGGATAATAACAGTGGTGTCTGCCATTGCTTGCGTTCACAGGACAGCCTATGCATTCACGCCAAGACCTGCCCTCACAGCGCCAGCCCCTGCTCTCACGGCGGAGTCCGATGCCTTCACAGCGCCAGCCGCTGCCCTCACAGCGTCCATGATACAGTAGACAAAAGGACAGTCGCTAAAGGATTCCGCCTGGAGCCTCTCAAGAATTCCATCAAGAATTCCGTAGAGCATTCCCTGAGCCCATGAGTCCTTCAAGACCTCTTCAGAGCCTATCCCTTCGCGCGCTCTCGCATCTCATGGAACAAGGCTTTCAATCTCTCGCGGGTGTTCAACTCAGGTCTCTCAAGAACCGCTTCCAGCATGGAGTCCAGAACGTCCCCGATCTGTTTGCCCTGCGTCATGCCCCAATCTATGAGATCCCGACCGCTCACGGCCAAGTCCTTCAAAGTGAGAGGCTCTCCGGAGTTCAGGACCCTGTATACTTCCTCTTTCAGGGCATCCAACTCCGAGAAATCATGAGGAGGTGCGGAACCTAGAATGTCTGCCCTCTTGAGGTCAAAAAAATCCTCTAGATGTTCCACTCCTACCCTATTGATCAACCTCTTGACATTGCGCTGTTTATCGCGGTCCTCGTGCTTTAAGCAGGGAGACTTGGTCATATGTTCTCGTACTAGTGTGGTAACAACAGAGATAGTACGGGAATCATACTTTAGGCGGTCAAGGACCTTCTCGGCCATCCGAGCGCCCATTGCGTGATGATTGTGGAAATAACCAAACCCACGTTCGTCAACAACGAATGTCGTAGGCTTGCCAATATCGTGCAAGAGAGCGGCCAGACGCACCCAAAGCCTCTTACTGGAAGCGTCCACCACAGCAAGGGTATGCTCAAACACGTCCTTACGGTGATATATGGGCGGCGGGAAGCCGTGACAGGCTGCCAATTCCGGCAGGGTGTAGTTAAGCAGATCGGAGTCGTAGAGGTCCCCTAAGCTTTTTGGATTGTCGCTCATGAGGATCTTGGTCAGCTCATCGCGTATGCGCTCCCAAGATACATTCACGATCAAGTGAGCGTTCCTCTTGATAGCCGCCAAGCTCTTGGTTTCGATACTAAACGGTTTTTCAGGACTACTTAGCTGGGCAACAAAGCGGTGGGCCCGTATCATCCTCAGGGCATCTTCACGAAACCTTTGGTCCGGATCCCCGACGCAACGGATTACGCGCAAGTCCAGCAGATCTCTCTTGCCCTGGACGTAGTCGATGACCTCGCCCGCGAGCGACAAGGCCAAAGCGTTGATGGTGAAATCTCTTCGGAATACGTCATCCTCAAGGGAGGTTGAAAATGTCACGCTTTCGGGCCTTCGCCCATCCAGGTATCGCCCGTCTTTGCGGAATGTGGTGACTTCTACATCTATGCTATCGTGGACCGTTACCGTGCCATACTTCAGGCCTGTGGGGATTACGTTGTGAAACAGCTTCTCAACCTTGTGTGGGAGAGCGTCGGTGGCGACATCGTAATCCATGGGACGACGGTGCAAAAGAATGTCCCGAACCGAACCTCCCACAAGGTATGCTTGATAGCCGGCGCTCTCCAGCACTCTCATCACGTGAGTGACCTCTCTGGGGACGAGGCTATCCAGATCAACGGTAGATCCCACTGACGGACCCCTCCTGGGCAACGCCTTGCCGAGGTTATGTTACTACGCCGTCTGCGCGTGCTTAACCAGGGATTTGGTGCGCCAAGTTCCACGCCTGTACCACAAATAGGTGACGGCAGCGCCTGTCACCCAACTGATCAAGAGCGAGAAGAAGATGGCCTCAGGCGCGCCATTGGGGTTGGCAGGACTTCTCGTAAAGTAGGCCAGAGCATAGGCTACGGGCACGCGGACACAAACAGTAGTAAACATGGAGATCCACATGGAAGGCATGGTGTCTCCCGCTCCTCTCATGATGCCTCCAAAGATCTGAGTCACTGCCATGGCAATGTACCCGGCGGCCAGAATCCGCATTTGCTTCGTTCCCAGGGCAATGATGGATTCTGTCGTAGTAAACATGCTGATAAGGTTGCCTCCAAAAATGAGGATCAGGGTCACCAGACATACTGAAGTAGTCAGACTCAACTTCAAGACATCTCTTGTGCCCTGGGCAACTCGATCCATCCTGTTGGCTCCAACATTCTGCCCGACAAAAGTGGATATGGCCATCCCAAAAGTGAAGTTTGGCATCATTGCAAAGCCGTCCACTCGCATTACCGCCGTGTTGCACGTTACCACCTGGTACCCCATGCTGTTGGTCAATGACTGAACAAAAACCATGGACATGGAGAAAATCGCCTGGGTTACTCCTCCGGGCAGACCTAGACGAAGCAACTGGCCAACGAATTCCCTGTTAGGGATCAGCAACGATAGCCGTAGGTCGACGACGTCCCTCATCCTCCACAGTCTGCCAAGACACAGGACGGCCGACACTGCCTGAGACACGACTGTGGCAATAGCGGCCCCTGCAACACCCATGTTAAACCCCGCTACGAACCATATGTCCAGGATGATATTGAGTGCCGACGCCAAGAACAATGCCCCCAGAGGGAATACCGTATTCCCCAAGCCGCGGAGTATCCCAGAGGAGATGTTGTACAATCCAGATGTGAGAATTCCTGCCAAGATGATGGTCAAGTAGGATTTCGCCATATCGTAAGTCTCAATCGGCGTCTTCGTCACCTTCAGCAGAGGCCCAGCAAGAGGTAGTCCGATGGCCATGATCAGCGCTGCGGATATCGCTACCATTGTTAGCGCAGTACCGATGGAGTGAGACAAAGCCCTGCGGTCTTTAGCTCCAAAGTACTGGGCAACCATAATCCCCACGCCGGTTGCCACGGCCATGAATATTACAAGCAACAAGTTGATGACGGGGTGCGTCGAGCCAATGGCCGATAGCGCCTTATCTCCCACATATCGACCAACCACGATAGAGTCTACAGTGCCGTACAGCTGCTGAGCGATGTTTCCTATCAGAAGAGGTATCGAGAACCTGAGCAGGTTCACCATCGGTCTCCCTTTGGTCATGTCCTGCGCGCCAAACAGCGACCGAATCCTATCTAGCATAGAGTACAACCACCTTTGCCTAGTCGAAGGAGCACCATCAAAGAAGAGTATCCTGATAGGATGCTTTTTGGTGTTGCCTCAATATGTTTCGCATATGGAGACATTATACTACTGGGCCTAGCGAATGCAATTGGTTGCAGATCCCAAGGCAGTAGCGCTGGGTCCCCTCGTGGATCAATCTTGCCCACTTCTCCGTAAGAGTCAAGGTCCATATGAGACACGAATCGCGCTCCAGTCTCTGACGTAAACATGTCGTCCAACGGAAAGTGAGACGGATGAGACAATCCCTAATCAGGCATGAACCGAAACATCAGATAAACTGTTAGACTGTGGAGTGGAGCGATGGTCGCGGTACACTGGATATGTAGGATAGGGGGCGAACCGCCATGATGGCTAGACTGGGTCCCCTGATATGTCTCTTCTTGGCCATCCTGCTGGGGTTTGTGAGAAAAATGAACACCGGCTTGGTGGCGATGGGGCTTGCTTTCATAGTCGGCCGCGCTGGAGGGTTGTCAGATGCCCAAATCATTGAAGGCTTCAACTCCTCCCTGTTCGTCATGTTGCTTGGAGTCACTTATTTGTTCAGCATAGCCCAGGTAAACGGGACTCTGGAATTGTTCGCCAGAAAGGTGGTCAACCTAACCGGAAAGAGAGTCTACCTGCTGCCTATCGTGGTATTTCTGCTGTCCTCGTTTTTGTCCGTCATAGGACCGGGATCGATTCCGGTGATGGCTCTGATGATGCCCTTTTCCATGGCCCTGGCAGCAGAGTTGGAAATGTCGCCGCTTCTCTTGGCTCCTATGGGTGTCCTGGGAGCATGCGGGGCCGGGGTATCTCCGCTAGCCCCTACGGGAATCATCGGCCTCGCCCTATCAGCCCAGATAGGGTTTACAGGTATCGAGCTCCCGTATCTCGTGAACTCGTACGTTGTGCTGACTATCTGGGCATCCGTCCTGTACTTCGCCCTAGGCGGACACCGCCTACGCGTGAGGCCCCCGAGCAGCGTGAAATGTGACCTGAGTCATGACAGCACAAGAGAAGACGTATTGGTTGAGGCATCACCTGAGGCATTGCCTAAGTTCAGCCCGGCGCAGAAGACAACCCTAGCGGGCATCACATGCATGGTCCTGGGCGCGCTGTTACTCAAAGTCAACGTAGGGCTTGCCTCGTTTCTGGTATCCTTCATGCTGACGTTAGCAGGTGTTGCCGACGAGAGACAGGCAATAGCAGGTGTACCGTGGGGGACACTTCTGCTGGTGACCGGGGTGGGAGTCCTCATGGAAGTGGGAATTGAGCTAGGTTCTATTGAGCTCCTGGGTTCGTTCCTGGCCCGCTTCATGAACAAATCGACGTGCCCCCTGTTCACAGGGCTAACCGCAGGCGTCATGTCGTGGTTCAGTTCCACGTCAGGAGTGGTTCTGCCCACTCTCATACCGACTGTACCCAAAATCATCTCTTCCGTGGGCGGAGGCATCGAACCTCTGACGCTGGTCTCGGCGATCACGAATTCGGCCCACGCTGCTGCATCGAGTCCACTCTCCACCGGAGGAGCCCTGGCCTTGGCAGCGTATATGGGACAATCCAAGAAGCCGGGAGGAGAACAACAGAAGCTATTCGTCAAGATGTTTCTTGTGTCGGCGATAGGAGTCTTGTTCGTGTCGGTTCTCGGAGGTCTGGGGCTATACGATTTCGTAGCAAGGCTAGTTTCCTGATATTTCCCCAGGTCTACGTAAACCTGCCCCTGCCGTTTACTCTCCACACTTCCTGTACCCTGCCATCTCTCACTGCGTAGATGAAGTCGTGGAGATTCACTGTGGTGCAGCAGTGGCTGGGTATGAGAAGAATCTTGTCTCCTACATCTAAACGTTGCCCCGCGGGCAGACCATATTTCCTGTCTAGGACCTCGAGACCTGGCAATTCCGCAGAGCCTGGAGGATCCACAGAGCGCCTAGAGGCTCCAGAATCAGTCGATGCTGCAGGACTCGCGAAGCACTCACACCTCATCGGCATCGGCCTCAGGCTTATGTGCTCTTCGGACATGTTGGTCACTTGGAGGCCATACGACGGCAGTGTGGAGACCATTCCGAACTCCTTACTCATGGACTTCAATCCTGCATCGCATATGTATAGGTCTGGTTCAGGATGGCTTGAGATAGTCGAAAGCACTGCAAGGGAATGGTTGAAGTCAACCCCAGGCGTACTCCCGTATCTCACATCCATGAAAACATAAGAACCGGCCTCGATGTCGGTAAGCCCTTTCCGTTTAGCAGCGAACATATAGGTGCCCGATCCGGCCGCGCTCACGATGCCCGAATCGAGCCCCGCTCTACGTTCGATGGCATCTCGAAAGGATAGCAAAATGTCGTAGGCTTTGTCCGCTTCAGCCTTTCTGGCCTCGAAATCGTGGGTGAAAACGGCGAATCCCTCATAGCCCATAACTCCCCCGTACCATACTCCCGGCAGAGTATCGGCAAGGGAAGCTAGGGTAACTGCATCGTCGATAGTCCTCACTCCACCGCGCTTCATACCGACGTCAACCTCAACGACGATCCCCACCCTACCGCCTTGCCTTTGAGATTCTCGGGAAATGTCCCGAAGATTCCTCTCGCTGTCCACTGCAACCTTAAGGTCAATTGTCTTTGACAATGCAACGAGTCTCGCGATCTTGCGGTCGCCCACAATCTGGTTGGCTATCAGAATATCGGACAGCCCGCCCGCAGCCATTGCCTCGGCCTCGCCCACTTTAGCGCAGCAGATCCCCAAAGCGCCCCTCTCCATCTGGGCTTTGGCAACTTGAGGAGTCTTATGGGTCTTGGCGTGGGGCCGTATCCCAACCCCTGCGCCGCACTGTCTGAGAAACGCCATCATCTTGTCAATATTCCCTTCCATAATGTCAAGATCCACCATTAGGGCAGGAGTCTCTAGTTTCTGGAAGGGTTGCCCCACTACGCGGTTGGGACTATCACTGGGAATATCAGAGTATCCTTCGGCCATCGCTCGCACCTCCAGATGCCTGCATGCCTGAGTTGCTGGACACATGTGACTCTCTAAAATCTCTCGCTTCTCCAGGTTCTAGATAGGCCTAGGCACCGTAGAGCCAGCATAGGGCATAACCAATACAGACGCGTCTCGGCTCCCTTGGTCACACCCCCACTGTCCATAGGCGGCGGAGAAGCCCTCTTGGGCACACTGAAACGGCGTCATCCCGCAAGAAGCTACTAAGTCAGGCGCTATGGACGAAACCAAGAAGACCCTGGTACGCATGAGAACTCTGGCCACCGCCGCAGCTTTGTGGGCACCCAGGACGAACTTGTCACTAATCCGTCGAATTATCTCGGCAGGTGGGTATGTGGTCATATATTCCTGAAAACCTTTCTCTCCCAGCCCTTCAGGACACTCAGCCACAAGTATCACCACGCCGCCTTCTCGCACAGCCCTAGCGGCATTTGTCAAAGCTTTCTGGGCCTGATACAGGTTCAAATCCTTGGGGCGCCCCCCGGCAGAGGCAAGTACAATGTCGGCCTGACGCTCTATGGGGACGCCGTAGACCTGATCTGCAACGCGACGTCCAGCCTGGAATGCGGCTACAGGGTCGCCCGCAACAGCCTTGACTATGCGCTTTTTCTCGTCCAACACGACGTTGAGTATGAAATCCACGCCGATAATCCTGCCGGCTTCTTCAATATCTTGGCGGACCGGGTTGTCTTCATAGGATCCCAGTTCCGCGCCTGGAAGGAACTGCATGGAGTGATTCGCCTCCACAGTGCGCCGGCTGCAGGCACCTGGAAGAACTGCTTTCGAACCTCCCGAATACCCCGCAAAGTAATGGTACTCGATATTTCCCGTACATATGAGGATGTCACTGGAGTGAACCTCGGGACATACTTCAACCGGGGTACCCCTGGATGTGGTCCCAAGGTATACGTACTCTCCGCTGTGAGTGCTTTCAACGCACTTGTACCGGGCATAGACCTCTGGACCGACTAGTGTGCGCTTCTCGTCCTGGATCATAGCCCTGTGGATGCCCATTCCAAACACTATGGTGATGTCCCCGTCATCTATTCCGGCGTCTCTTAGCCTCTGTAAGAGGGGAGGAAGCATCTTGTGGGAAGGTGCCGGCCTCGTTGCATCACTAACCATTATTGTGACCCTCGCCCCGGGCCGGGCGATGTCTTGGATTCGATCACTTCCGATTGGTTCGTTCAGGGCCCTTTCGATTTCTCCGCGCTCATCTTTAGGCATATCTGGTTCGGCGGGCCGCAAAACGCCAAAAAGGCTCCGGCGGGGAATCCTTACGGACATGGTCGACTGCCCATATTTCAGGACTAGGATCTCCACCAAGCGTTTTCTCTCCTCGTCGCATATTCAACTCGTGTCTGTTCAACTGCCAAGTGCGATCGAGCCACAATTGGAATACAACTAGAATACGACGTTTAATCTCGCCACTCCTGCAGCCGCTCCAAAGGAGTAATACCGTATGGCGACGAAGCAGTCTCTTCTGAGCAGGAGGTCTACGAAAGGCTTCTAGGGTATAAGGGATTACGTGAAAACAGTGAGGAACTCGGGGACGGCAAGACACGTCCCTCAAAGGAAAGTACATGACCCTAAACGGTGCCCTCGATTGGAGTGACTGATATGGGACTCCGAAGCTCGGTGGTTCGAATCTTGAGCGCTGCCGGACCTACTCTTGAGCGGTTTTGGGTACCCGTAGCCTTGACGGTGGCTTTGACTATCACCTCAATGCTCATCTTAGACGTGGGATTGTACGGTTACGGTGACCCCGGCACAGACTTGCGACTTAACCGTATAAGGCTCGCATCGGCTCTTGTCCCTGCTATACTGGCTTCCTGGTGCACGCTCCTGTTCTGGGAGCGAAAAGAGCGTCATACCTCAGGATGGGCGGACTCCCAGGTGGGAGCCAATCTGGCGGCTCTTTTGACGGCGTTTCTGGTTGCTTGGGCGACTCATGCATTGCTGCCCGACTTCACTCTAGTTCCGGTCAGCCGTCACATAGCCATATGCCTCTTCTTGGCCCTCATGTTTTTCGTCATTCCCCACTTCCGTAAACAGGGCAGCCTCGAAATGTACATAGTCAAGCTGTTCTCCCACACAGTAGTGTCTGTCCTATTCTCAGCAGTGATGTTCCTTGGACTCTCGGCCATCCTGCTTACAATCTCATCTCTGTTTTCCCTCACCATTGGACCAAGGGCTTACCAGCGTCTCTGGTTGACAATCGCGGGAGTTATGGGTCCCTTTCTGTTCATGGCCGGGATTCCCGAAGGAACGGTTGATGGAGATCCCCAAGACTACTCTAAGGTACTGAAAAACCTCATTTTGTTTGTAGTCACACCCTTGCTGGCTGCATACACCGCGATCCTGTACGTATACTTTGCCAAGATACTCATCACCAGGCAATGGCCCGTTGGCTTGGTTGCTCATCTGGTCCTTTGGTACGCTTTAGTCAACACAGCGCTCCTGTACTTCCTGTGGCCCTTGAGTCAAGACAATAGATGGGCTCATGGGTATTCAAGCGTCCTTCCAAAGGCCGTCACACCTTTGCTTCTGATGATGTTCGCTTCAGTGGGGATCCGGATCAAACACTACGGAATCACCGAGAACCGCTATTACGTCCTTGTCCTGGGACTCTGGGTTCTGGCATCCATGGTATACTTGATGGTTGCGAAGGATCGGAAAAGACTGATTCTCCCGGCATCTTTGGCCATGGTTGTCCTCCTGTCAGTATTCGGGCCTTGGAGCAGTTTCAAGGTCTCTATGTGGAGCCAGAATAACCGGTTGGAGTCCCTGTTGAATAAGTACGGTATGCTCTCTGGAGAAAGAATCGAACCTACAACCCAACCTGTTAACGAATCCGATAAACGCGAAATCGCCGAAGTTCTGTTCTACTTCGATCGCAATCATGATTTGTCCGACGTAAGGTTCATCCCGCAAGGCTTTACTATGGCAGACTTTCCTGAGGTGTTCGGATTCGCATACGGCGAGGCGCCCTTCGAGCCGGCCTATTATCTGAGGTACGCAGCGGATAACCGAGCACTGAATGTCGATGAATACCAGTGCCTCTTCGACTACACGGAACCCAGATATGACGAAGACCCCGTGACCTCTCTTGTCCAAGGCAATATCTCGGCAAAATACAACCGAGATCGACAAACGGCTACCGTGGTCTTGGACGACAAGGTCGAATGGGAAGCGTCTCTATCAGAATATGTTAGTGGTCTGGAACCTGTGTATGACGAATACCAGAAATCGGCCACGTTCGCTGCCGAAGATATGGTCTTGAAAGCAGATACCCCACACCTCCGCATAAAGCTGATCATAACCGAGATGTGGGGCCAAACCCGCCCGAACGAGGGAGAAGGAACAACCATCGAACAGGTCCAGTTCTACCTCCTCGTCGGTCTAAAGACCTGAACGGCCTGCTTCGTCAAGAACTGTCTTTCGCCGAAGACTATCTCAAGACCGGCTCAAGAGTCTCAGATCGTCTCAAACGGGATAGGCGGCTTCATAATGCTCTCCGGGATAGGAGTGACATACTTCTTCCCCCGAAGCTGCTTTTCCCATTCGGCCTTGGCGCCTTCCACCAGATCCGGCTCAGTTAGGAAACGGGCTCCTGCCAACCCCAAAATTTTGGCAGCGTACAGCATACCCTTGTGTCCTATGCTCATGCCTGAACTGGAAGCCACTGCCCAGCTGTGTCCGGGGACACCTAGAGGCCAGCAAGTCGTAGAAAACTGCCCCGTTGGAGTTATCCACGATACGTCGCCCACGTCGGTTGAGCCCATTCCAGGTTCGATCTTGTCTTCGTAGGGCATGACTGCGTCGCAAAGGGTAGTCTGACTCATGAGCGAAGCGTTCTCTCCAAGCTTTGACAAGGTCGCCTGCAGAGCGCTGGAGGGAAACTGAGACTGCATCTTTGAAGCAAACTCCAGTTCTTCCCCATTCCATTCTGGAGCCCCCAACTCGGTCATCACCTGGTGGAGTACCTGGGTGATGAAAGGATTGGGGATAGTGTTAGCAGCCGCACCCAAAAACCTTGGCTCGAACCTCGTCTGTGTCATGAGCGCTGCCCCGCGAGCGATGTCCAAAACCCAATCGTACATGTTCTTGAGTTCGTCTAGGTCTCCTGCGCGAATGTCGAAGAAGTTCTGAGCGCGATCTGGCACCACGTTGGGCGCTCCGCCCCATAGCTGATCACATAGTGGATTCTGCTATCGGGCCTCATATGCTCTCGCATGCGCTCCACCCCGGAGTTCATGAGCTCAACCGCATCCAAAGCGCTCCTGCCGTTCCAAGGATCCCCCGCCGCATGAGCGGTCTTGCCGTAGAAGTCGAACTTGTACACGAGATCCGCAAGACTGCTGGAGTTTCTGACGCTATTGGTGTTTCCTGGGTGCCAAGTCAAGACGACATCGACATCGTCAAACACACCATCCCGCGCCATCCACGTTTTCCCAAAGGAACTCTCTTCAGCAGGACACCCATAGTATCGGATGACCCCGGGGATGCTACGCTTCTGCATCAGGGACTTCAGGGCACAAGCGGCGCCTAATGCCCCGACGCCCAGAAGATTGTGTCCGCACCCGTGGCCGGTCCCGCCTTCCACTATAGGGTCATGAACTGGGACAGGTTTGTTAGACACCATAGGGAGCGCATCATACTCCCCAAGAAAACCTAGGACGGGCCCTCCCTGTCCCCACGAAGCAACAAAGGCTGTATCCATGCCCCCGGTGCCCGATGCTACAGAAAACCCTTGATCACTCAAATAGTCCATTTGGGCTTTGGCCGACCTGTGTTCAACCAACCCCAACTCTGCGTAAGCCCAGATCTCATCTGACATGGCCGTAAGAGAATCCTTATTCTCTTCGACCCATTTTTCAATGCAGTCTCTCACCAGACTCCCTCCCGCTCTTGAAAACACATCCACGTTCAGCATTCGCTCTCGCCGAGCAGAAATCCCCCTCCTGTTGGCGCAGTCAGCGCAATCAGCTCGCGACTAGATTGCAGTCGGCCCGGAAGAGCGGCCCGACTTGTACGATACAGTCTCGGATGCCGATTGTAGTCGCCTGTAGGATGCCATGAGACGGCAAACGGGTTCCGGTGTATCATAATCCCGATAACACCCGGAAAGGAGTCACTCCTATGCGCCAAGGCATCGTTGAATGCGTCCCCAATTTCAGCGAAGGCAGAAACCCCGAAGTCATCGATAGAATTGTCCAAAGCATATCCGATGCGGGCTGCAAAGTCCTGGACGTCTCATCAGACCAAAGCCACAATAGATCGGTTGTCACTTTCGCGGGATTCCCCGAAAAAGTGGAGGAAGCAGCCTTCAGAGCGACGAGCGTGGCTGCCGATCTGATCGATATGGAAAAACACAAAGGCGAACATCCACGGATAGGAGCCACTGACGTCATTCCGTTCGTCCCGATTAGAGACATTACTATCGAGGAATGCGTGTGTATGGCAGAACGAGTGGGCAAACGCATCGGAGAAGAGTTGGGCATACCCGTCTACCTCTATGCCAAAGCGGCCAAATCAGAAGACCGCATAAAGTTGCCAAACATGAGGAAGGGCGAGTACGAGGGTCTGAAGGAAGCCATCCAAGCGGACCCCTCGCGAAAACCCGACTTCGGTCCCGACCACCTTCACCCCAGGGCGGGGGCAACGGCGGTGGGGGCTCGACCTCCACTCTTGGCCTATAACGTCAATCTGAACACCGGCAACGTCAAGGTGGCCAGAGCCATCGCCAAGGCCATACGTGAATCGTCAGGGGGCCTTCCATCAGTGCAGGCTAAAGGCATCCTTATTGAGGAGACAGGTCTTGCCCAAGTGACGATGAACCTCTTGGACTACAAGACCACGTCAATAGACCGTGTCTTGCGCCAGATCGAAGAGGAAGCCGCCGCAAGAGGCACAAGCATACGAGACTCGGAGATCATCGGGTTAGTTCCTCTAGACGCCATCTTGGATGTAGCCATATCCCGCATGAAAGCGGATTCTTTCTCCAGGCGGCAAATACTGGATCTCATCGATTTTGACAGGGAGTGAAAGCCAATCATGAGTGGCAGATTCAATCTGGAAGGTTTTATTGATGATCTTCGCGCGCCAACAGGCGCCCCGGGGGGCGGCGCTGCAGCGGCCGTGTCGGCATCCATAGGATGTGCACTTTATCAGATGGTTGCCGGAGTGACCTTGAGTCTTCCCCGGTTTACGGAAGGTCGGGAACGACTCGAGGAGATTCGCGTTGCCGCCTCCTCTCTGTGCGACGAGTTCGGGGAACTCGCCAGGAAAGATGAGGAAGCGTACCGGGCCGTAGAAAGGGCCCTGAAGATGCCTAGAACCACCTCTGAAGAAAAGGCGCTTAGAAGAAACGCCATGCAAGACGCTTTCAAGGCAGCAACGGCGGCGCCTTTGGAGATTGCAGAAAGGTGTGTCAGATGCTTTGAGCTTCTGCCAGACCTGCTTCTGTTCGGTAACCCAAACGCCATCACCGATGTGGCCGTGGGAAGTCTGCTTATCGACGCTGCCCTGAGAGGCGCAGTAATGAATGCCGAGATCAACTTGGGATCCATCAAGGACTCGGAGTTCGTGGAGACCGCTCGTGGGCGATTGGCCGAATACCGTCAGTCTGCCACATCTTCGTGGCCCGCTCTTGAGGCCGCGGCTGAAGGTTCGGGCATTACTCTGTGAGTAAGAACATGGCCCGTGTAGCCCATGGGGTCCATGGGAATGATCACGAGTAGAACGTGGCTCCAACAGGTCACCGGGTCGCCGAGGTTCGCCGAGTAACCCCAGGTCGCCTGGACTCACCGAGACTCGCCCTGAATCGTCCGAGTCACACCGAAATTGTGTGTCACTTCAAATCATGTCTGGCAAATCCAAACCGAAAATAGTAGACTATGTTCGAGAAGGTGGAGACAAGCCTTCTCGAACTTGGGCCGTGGATAACGGGACAGGCTTTATGAAGGGAGGGAGCGTAGGCCACAGAACCCTATGCTTTTGAGAACTCGAGTCTCTAGGGAGGTAGTAACTTGCTGGAGAAACTGTTCAAACTGAAAGAGAACGGCACTGATGTGCGAACCGAGGTAATAGCAGGTATTACAACTTTCATGACGATGGCATACATAATCTTCGTCAATCCAGATATACTCTCGGCTGCAGGCATGCCTTTCGGCCCGGTGATGACCGCGACAGTCGTTGCGGCAGGCGTTACTACAATACTGGCGGGCGTCATGTCCAACTACCCTTACGCCCTAGCCAGCGGTATGGGCCTTAACGCATTCTTCACCTTCACGATTGCTGCCACGGCTGGCTGGGAGGCAGCGCTGGGCGTAGTCTTCCTGGAAGGCTTAGTGTTTCTGATCCTTTCTCTTACAGGTGCCATTAACGTCATCGACGCTGCCATTCCCCATACCCTAAAGCGAGCTGTGGGCGTCGGAATCGGCCTTTTCATAGCTCTCATCGGCGCCGTTAACGGTGGACTCATTCAGGCGAGCCCGTCTACCCTCATTACTAGGGGCGACTTTACCAACAAGGGCACGCTCCTGACCATTATCGGCCTTGTGGTGATCGGTATCTTGATGTCGCTCAAAGTGCGCGGGTCGATGCTTATCGGGATCCTCATCACTGCCCTTATCGGTATACCCATGGGCGTCACCAACGTCACGGGCAGCATAATCGGCAAACCCGAATCCCTCGCCCCCCTGTTCATGAAGATGGACATCAAGGGCGCTCTGGATTTGGGTTTCATGACCATATTCGCGTTTTGGTTCGTGGACGTGTTTGATACAGTAGGTACCCTTATGGGTACTGCTTCTAGGGCTAACATGCTGGATGAGAAGGGCCAGCTCCCAAGAATCAGGCAGTCAATGACCGCCGACGCCATCGGTACCTGTCTCGGGGCCGCCCTGGGCACTAGCACGGTTACAACATATGTCGAGTCCAGCGCGGGTGTCGCCGAAGGAGGGCGTACGGGCCTTACCGCTGTGGTGACGGGCGTTCTGTTCTTGGTGGCGCTAATCTTCGCTCCTCTGGCCGGGATGATTCCGTCGCAGGCCACGGCTCCCGCTCTAATCATCGTCGGCGTCCTCATGATGCTTCCGGTGAGAGAGATCGAATGGAGCGACTTCACCGAAGCTCTGCCTGCTTTCATGACCATCGTTATGATGCCGTTCGCGTACTCCATCAGCGATGGCATTGCGACCGGCTTCATAATCTATCCCATCGTGAAACTCGCCACCGGCAAGGGCAAGGAGATACACTGGTTGGTTTACGTGCTCGGCTTGCTCTCGATACTCCACCTTGCCCCGGGCATCTTGTAGTTTATCCGCCTGTTAGACTTACCCTGAGTTCGATGAACAGGTTCTTGGGGACCTCGCGAAGGGGTCCCCTCAGCATTCCTGGTCGTGCACTATCTACCGAGCAGTATATGAGAGGCTCTACATGCCGGGTCTACCTACAAGGCGCCGCTTACCGTGCAATGACTGCCATGCCTTACCTATCATGAAGTTGCCCCTGGATCCTCCCGGATGCTATAATGGCTGAGTGTCGGGGCGTGGCGCAGCTTGGTAGCGCGCATGGTTCGGGACCATGAGGTCGCTGGTTCAAGTCCAGTCGCCCCGACCATCTTAACCGAGCAAGTACGTTACGCCACTGTAACTCCCCATTACACAAGGCCAATTCTCGACGAGCACTCTTGAACGCTGCGCTTGGCGCCGCTTGACTGAAGACCGCATCTCTCTTATGGATTCAGTTTGAGATACAGATCAGGCCTGAACCAACAGTGCAGGAACAAACCGGTACAGAAGGTAAAAGCGCCCGCCATGGAGAAATCGGTCGTGTTGTGTGCACCGTATGCACAAGAGAAAGGGTAAAGCCAACCGCTGAAACCACCCATCGTTTGTACCGGTTTACTGCTTCGGCGCAAGCAGAACAACGGGGCTTTCTTGCGGACCTCTTGGTGCGTGTTGTCGCGAACGTTCAATCGGGGACATTGAGGAAAGGGGATGCGATATGGCACAAATCAACGAAGAGAAGCAAATACCTGAGGTAACCTGGGAGGATTATGCTCGGGCTGAGAAGTTCTTGCCTCAGAACATTAGAAAACTGGCTTTTGAACTGGATATCGTTCCGAATTGGGCGGGAAAGGGAGACTGCTTCTGGTACAAACTCGATACCCGCCAAGGGAAAAAGTTCATGTTCGTAAACCCCGAACAAGGGGTACATAGAGAGGCCTTTGACCATGTAAAACTCGCGTCTCAACTATCCTTTGCCACGAAACGCGCTTACGTTCACACACAGTTGCCGTTCGATCGGTTCAGGTATACCGATTTGAGCCTGACTACCATTGCTTTCGAGGTTGAAGGTGTCATGTGGCAGTTTAACCTCGAAAACTGCGAGATCAGCCAATGCCCGGAAGACACTGGGAAATCCTTTGACGAGATAACCGAAGTAGTCTCGCCCGACGAAAAATGGGCTGCGTTTGTAAAGGACCATAACCTCTATATTAGGTGTATCTCGACTGGCGAGAGCATCCAGGTCACTTTCGATGGGGAAGAAAAGTTCCATTATGCGGTACCTTTCAAGAATCCGCTGATAGATGCCGGGCTGATGAATGTTACTGATGCAGGCCCTTACCTACGGCCAGTGGTCGTTTGGTCGCCGGACTCCAAACGGATTTTCACCTACAAAGTCAAGCACGAAAACGTGGGTGAGTGCTACTTGGTTCAATCCTGTCCCCTTGACGGCAGTAAGCGGCCTAGACTGTATCGGTACGTCTACCCTTTGCCTGGGGACCAGAACGTACCAATGGCGGAACCTGAGATAATTGACCTGAAAGAAGTCATAGACTCTCAGGCTCGCGCGCTTCAAGCCCGTGAGAGCAATAGCACCAACGATAGCACTGGGGCCGTTGCGCCTACCCAGATCAAAGTAAGAATAGATCCGGTGCAGTTGCTGTATTACGGCGGGCCTCGGTGTTGGACTCATTGGTCAACTGACGACGGCCACGGTGAGCGTATCTATCTGATGCGCCACGAGCGCGGCTATACCGTCAAACGCATGTACCTCATCGACGCCGACACGGGAGATTGCAGGGTGTTGATGGAAGAAGAAGATCCGGCAGCAGTTGACTACTACACTCCCCGGGCAGTTGATAATGGCAGGCTGATCATATGGCACTCGGCGCAGGACGGATGGGCTCACTTATACCTGTATGACGGTCTTACAGGGAAACTAATCAACCGTATTACCTCCGGGCCATGGGTTGTCCGCGGGATCGATTACGTCGACGAACTCAACAGGACAATATACTTCAGCGCAAGTGGATTAGAAGAAGGCAGGAATCCCTACTACAGACATCTTTATAAGGTGAGTTTTGACGGAAGCGGATTGCAGCTTCTCACTCCTGAAGATGCCGAACACGAGATCACCTTCACTCCTAGCGGCAGGTACTTCATTGACCATTACTCAAGAGTGGATTTGGCGCCGGTCACCGTCTTGCGTCAGAGTGACGGGACACTGGTCTCAAACCTAGGGAAGGCTGATTTGGGTCTCCTTTTTGAAACCGGATGGACTTATCCCGAAAGGTTTTGCGTAAAAGCTCGAGATGGAGTGACTGACATCTATGGCATGATTATCAGACCCTCGAACTTCGACCCAAGCAAGACCTATCCCGTAATCGAGGCCAACTATTCGGGCCCTCAGACTGCAAGAACGCCCAGGTCATTTGGAGACAGCGAGGGTAGCAGGCAATTCTGGCAGGATCAAGCCATTGCAGAACTCGGATTCATAGTGGTCACAGTAGACGGACTTGGAATGGCGTTCCGCTCAAAGGCGTTCCAGGATTACTCCTACAGGAACCTGGGTGATGCAGGCATGCCGGACCACATTGCCGCCTTTCGTCAACTGGCAACCCGATATCCCTATATGGACCTGAGCAGGGTAGGTATCTACGGGGGTTCTGCCGGAGGATATGGGGCTGCCCGCGCTATACTGGCACACCCGGATTTCTACAAAGTCGCAGTAGTTTGGGCCGGCAACCACGACCACAGAACTGACAAAGCCAGTTGGATCGAAAGATACATGGGGCTAACAGTGGGCCCGCACTATGAGGAACAGGCCAATCCGACTCTCGCTTCCAATCTCAAAGGCAAGATGTTCGTGATGCACGGCGAGATGGATGAAAACGTTCCACCAGCCGCATCTTTGCAGTTGGTGGACGCGCTCATAAAAGCCAACAAGGATTTTGATTTCTTGATACTGCCCAACGGTATTCATGCCGACGGATACCATCCATATATCACGCGGAAACGTTGGGATTACTTCGTCGAACACTTGCTGGGGGCGACTCCGCCCCAAGGCTACAGAATCGAGGGATAGAACCCCCATTCTGTCAATCTGGCTGTTAATCTAAGGGTTAAGCATACTGAAGGCGGCGACGGCACAGTCCGTCGTCGTCTTGTTTGGGATGCCTACTCCAACAGACGGCATTACATCGGTTCAATCATCGCACGTCATAGGTCACAGGGGTCTTCCTCTTCCGTCAAACACAAACCCTGGAGCAAACCCTCAAACATCCTGCCAGAACCCATGTCTTCGCTCTGCGAGGACTTGGCCAACGCCCTCCTAATCCTGTCCAAATCCTTCTTGAGAGTCCACCCTCTCATGCCGGCCCTTCGTAGTTGTGGGAGGACGTATCGGCGGAGACCCTCAACGGTTCCACGGTATGTAAGCTCGGGCACCTGGTATACTCTCCTTCCGCCAGATCTCTGAAGTTCTCTGGTCGGTATAGAGTATGCGTGTCCCCACCCTATTAAAGACCCGGTACCACAGCCACTTTCATCGCGTCGCCAGACCTAGCTAGACGGAATCCATCCTCGATTTCGTCCAGACCGACATAATGGGTGACAATCTTGGATGCATCGATCTTGCCGCCTTTGATTAGTTCCAAGGCCAACTCCCATTGCCTTTGCACTGAACTCCTAGCGCCTACAACCGTGATTTCGTTGTAGTGAATGAGGTTGGTGTCCAGAGTAACCTCAGATGCCTCCGCGGGAAGTCCAGCAAATAGAAGGACCTGTCCGTTTCTGGCAGCCATCTGCAACGCCTGCTTCTGGGCACTCGCGGACACACACGCTACGATTACTAGGTCAACGCCTCGACCTTCGGTCAGGTCTAGAACCGCCTTTACAGGATCATTCACACTAGAGTCAACAAGGTGATCGGCGCCAAAAGGCAGAGCCATCTGGAGTCTTTTCTCCAAGAGATCCACAACAACGATCTTTCTGGCACCTCTCAATCTAGCCACCGCTGCATGCATGGCTCCGATTGGACCTGCACCGATTATGGCAACAGAGGTATCAAACCAAATATCCATTTTTTCGTGGCCGTTCAAAACGCAGGCGAGAGGCTCAATAGTGACTGCCGCTTCAAGGGACAAGTCATTGGGGACCCTCAGAACGAAACCGCCGGAAAGGACGGCACGGCCCAACGGACGCAGTTCAGCGAAGCCTCCCTGCGTCGGCCCATCAATTCGGCCCCGGTGCCGGCAAAGGTTCTGGATACCTCTTCGGCAGAACTCGCAAACACCGCAAGTCGCAGGGACATCAGTAATCCTGTCGCCGGGTTTGAAGTCTGTGACTCCCTCCCCAACCTCTATCACGGTGGCCACGGTCTCGTGTCCGATTATCTCGCCCACGTGGCGAGTACCAGACTCCCAAGACCTCAGATCGCTCCCGCAAATGGCGCAACCTTCTACCTTGGTGAGAAGCCCTCCAGGCGGACACTTAGGGTCAGGCACTGTGCGCACCGAGATCTTTCCCGGGCCCTCCAAGAACGCCGCTTTCATAGGCACACCCTCCTTCGAAGCACAACCTTGGGGTTTCTGACGAAATACGTGCTAGAGTCTTGAATTCTCCGCTAGCGTGCTACCGTCTCTGTAAAGGTTACTACATCTTCGAAAAGTTTCCGCAAGGTTTCGGCCAATCTGTTAAATCTAGGCTAATGTTTCTGCAAGAGTATCCGATAACGCTTCTGCAATGGCTCTCCAGCTCTCCAAATGTATCCACTACGATGTCCGCTAGTCCAGGGTACCAGTTCGGCGCAAAGAGTGCCAATCCTGGCTGAGTCTCTAGGACAGTGCCCGCTCAAGGCGTAAGACTTCGGCAGCCGACTTTGGAGACCAAGCATGCCCAAAAGTCCGTCAAGAACCGTCAAAAACCCGTCAATACCTCATAGTCAGGAATCTCTTTGAGTCATCAAAGGGAAAGCGGAAGGAAACTCGAAAGGGTATAGTAGGTTTGCAAAGTGAATGTACCCTCAGGCGAATATAGCCTGGCAAATGTGGCTGTCGGCTGGATTTGGCTGGCGGATAGCTTTGGCTTTGGCCGGTGGATGAATCTGGCTGGTGGATGGCTATGGCGGGTGTTCGGATGTGGAAGGAGGTCCCAGAGGCATATGGACTGTGATGTGGAGCGTTATTCGAGACAGACAGCGATCCCTGATATCGGTCCAGAAGGACAGGCTCGTTTGGCCCGCATGAAGGTACTGGTTGCCGGCGCAGGCGGTCTTGGAACCCCTTGCGCATCATACCTGGCAGGCATGGGAGTTGGCCACTTGTGCATAGTCGATAGCGATGTGGTATCTCTATCCAATCTAACACGCCAAATAATGTACAGCACAGCCGACATTGGGAATGAGAAAGCAACAGTTCTTGCATCTAGACTCCATCGTGCAAACCCGGGTATTCACATAGAACCCTTGGTAACTCACATTGACCGGAACAACGCGCCCAACCTCATATCTGGCTTTGATGTTGTAGCTTCCTGTTTGGACAACCTGGAGACGCGCTACATACTCAACGAAGCCTGTGTCCGTGCGGGAATACCCATGGTAGAGGCAGGAATAATGGGGTTCACGGGAATGGTCACCGTGATCAAGGCGGGCCAAGGCCCCTGCTATAATTGCTTGTTTCCACAAGATCGAAGCATCCGTAACAGCAGCATGATGAAGAAGGCCACCGCGACTTACCCGCTAGGCGTCTTGGGCTCTACTGCAGGAATAGCTGGTTCCGTTCAGGCAGGAGAAGTCCTGAAACTCCTATTGGGAATTGGAGAGCCTTTAGTGGGACGCATGTTACTCTTTAACCACCTTCGGGCGGATTTTCGATTGGTTTCGATGGCAAAATCGGCGAAATGTCCGGTCTGCGGGCATATTCCCGAGCATGACTAAAAGGCAGAATGACTTGACTGCAGTGCCGCGATTTTCCAGCCTCCGTCCTTAGTTGGGTAGGCAAGACCTCCCGCCTCAAGGGAACAATACTTCAGGGGAGGTTTTGATTATGTCGAGAAGCGCACCCATCCGGCACCAAGGAAACGACAGTCTGTTCTTGGCAGTAGAAATGTCAGTGCTGTCAACACTGATCGGCATTCCACTCCACGTTCATGCTGAGGGGCTCCGAGGTACAGGTAAGACAACTGTGATGCGGTGGGCCCGAAGGATCATGCCGTCTATAGAACGGGTGCGGGGATGCCACTATCAGTGTGACCCGCACCACCCCCATTGCCCGGTCCATAGCCTGAACGGGGTGCTCGATCCTGGCTCCAACGGAAGGGCGGACTCCCGACAAAACCTACAAACGGAGACCTCTCCTATGCCCTTTGTGGAAATCGGCCACGGCGCCAAGCTGGGAACCATTCTGGGAAGCATCGACCTTGGTCGCTTGACGAATCGGGAGAATCCGGCCGCTGCGTTGCTCCCAGGAGCGATCCCCATGGCACACAGGGGCATTCTGTTCGTAGACGAAGTCAATCGTCTGGCGGAGACAGCCCCCGAAATCACTGACGTGCTTCTGTCGGTTATGGGAACCAAGCCCGGCCGCGTCAAAATAGAGGAGGTCGGACTCCCACCATGGGAGCTAGAAGTTCGAGCGTCGGTCTGGGCTGCATCCAATCCCGACGAAGACCCGGGCCCCCTCGAGGACATCCGAAAGCAGCTGGCCGACCGTTTCGATCTCGTGGTACCCGTTCAAAGGCCAGGCGACGCTGCAATTGTGGAAAGACTCCTGGCAGCGAAAAGCAACACGCTCTTGGGTACCGTTTACGCAATGGATGACCTAGATACCCAGCACGCAGAGAAGACTCAGGACTATGCCGCACGGTTTCTTGAGACGATCCACCAGAAAGCAAGACTCTTCTCTTCCATCGTGGTCCCGGCTGCGCTTCTCAAGTACATGGCTCAGCTTTACGTACAGCGGAATGTTGAGAGTTTGCGAGCCATCGAAGCCCTTGAATTGACTTCTAGACTACTGGCCTGCATAAGGGAGAAAGACGAAGTCACGTTCGACGAAGTCCTTACAGTCATACCTTTGGTTCTGCGTCATCGCGTAGAACCCGGCACGCTCTCGGAAATACTGAAGGACTTAGAGATTCGAAAAGCTGCCGGGCCTCAAGTACAGACCCCCGTCCAGGACGATTGTGTCACTCCTCCCTCATCAGATGACGGACAAGAAGACCGTTTAGAACAATCGTCTGCAAAAGAGGCGCCATGGCGAGAACTGCACGAAGCCCAAGACAATGTCAAGGTCACATGGTTTCGGAGGCTCCTCTCAAGGCAATCAGGAAAGACGGCGGAAAGCGTTCGGCCAACTGACCAGGCAACAGGCCATAGAACACAGACTGATGGCAGACTAACGCGCTCCCAGGCAGGTCCGACCCAGAAACTGCCGGATCCGGCCTCCCTGCCTCCATCATCCCCGCCGGATCCGGCCAGGCGAATCAGCCTCTTGTCATGGGAAGAGCTCGTCATGCCTCCCGACGTGAAGAACAGGACATATCCATGACCGTCTTCCCTCATGGTTCTACTTTGAGACAAAGAAGCGCTTTGTCCCGTCTCTCTCGGATCCTGTCTGATGGTCTTGCAGCGCGGGTAGGCGAGACTTCCGTTGTCTCAACCAAGGTACATATGCAGGATGCGGCAATTCCCCAGGATGTCGTTGCACTTTGCCACAGCGATGCCGGACAGGTTTTCTATAACCGGGCAAAGAAGGGCGAAGTGATCCACATAGATGTTTTCCATTCGCCCGGCGAGATCAACCCGAAATCGGTGGCAAGAGCCCTAATATCCGGCCTTTCGGGGTTGCGGTTTGATACTTACTCAGATCTCTCGCGCCTAGCTCCTTTCTGCCTCTCATCCCTGGAAACCCTTTTCCCTTACGTCGACATACAAACGGGTGGCGGGGGAGGAAGGCTCGACGGTGACCTTTGCTATGGGCAAGAAAAGGGAGTCAGACAGGCACATCTTACCCATGTGCACCTCTCGGCGCTCAACACACCCGAAATGGTGGCGTCCATATTCACCATTATTGCGTCGGTAGAGGCGGCCATCGAAAACGAGGGGCTCCAACTTCGGAAAATCCGCAAAGTCAGAGTATCCCAGGGTGGGAGTCCGGCGGACATCAGCGACTACAAAGCGACTTCGGATTCGCTCCTGAGAACCCTACCCAATTCATGCAAAGAAGCGTCGGTCTACAGGAAAGAAGCTTTGGCCAGGCAGGCGGCCCGCGATGTAGGTTCGGCGGCGGACACTCTGCGCATCTTGGAGGCACTCGCAAAAGGGCTTCGGGCAGGAGAGTTCTCGAGACTAAAGCCCGATACCGACAAGAGTTCCGACGAAATCCGTCAGGGGCTCACGCGGTCTCGGTTGGCGCGTTTTGACGGCCAGAAGTACACGCTTACAGAAGAAGGTGGCTTGGCATTGGCCTTTCTCCGAGAGCACAGCCACGAGATCGAGGCGTACTTGCGCAGGCTACTGTGGGCTCTTCCATCCCGAAACATCCCGTCTGGCCAAAGAAGAGGCAAGAAAACGGAGGCGGGACAAAGCCGCGGCAGATGCGTTACCGGACCAAAACAACCTGGCGAACACGCTTCGGAGGTCTCGCTTCCTGAGAGCGTTATCGTCCACAGCGTTAGGACCCTAGGTGCCCCAGGCCCCTTTTGTCCCGAGGACTTGCGCTATTCGTACGTGAGAACAAAGTCGCAAGTGCCGGTCATCCTACTCATGGATGCGTCAGCGTCCATGGCTGGAAGGCGCATCGCGGCAGCCAAGGAATTGGCACGCCACCTGGTGGTAACGGGCAAGGATAAAGTCTCGGTGGTGATCTTTCAAGATTCGGAAGTCAGAACCGTCTGCGACTTTACGAAGAACCCCCGAAAGCTGGAAGAAGGCCTCAAGAATATCCAAGCCATGGGACTGACGCCTCTGGCCAAAGGCCTCGAAAGAGCGCTGGAACTCTCCTACAGATGTGCCAGAAAACCCATCGTACTGTGCGTCACCGACGGAATACCAACTGTGCCATCTCGCTCCATGTCCCCCACTGACGACGCGGTGGAAGCCGCCCGGAGCCTTGACAGAAGAGGCATCCGGTTAGGGTGCATAGGCCTGGAACCCAACCAAAGCTTCCTAAGACAAATGGTAGCGGCCGCCAAAGGGGCTCTATACATTGTTGACGAACTGGAGGCGTCTACCTTAGCCGCAATCGCCCGCAGGGAGCGCGCCTAAGAGGGGCGCCTCAGGCGACTTTCGAATAGACTAATGGTCGTCAGGCAAAATGCGGGAGGTCTTTCGGTAAGTGAACACTTTCGTCCAGAGAAACGCTCAAAACCGTGCCCCGATCGTAGAAGCGTTGACCACGTACAGGAAGGTTACGCGTTTTCATATGCCGGGGCACCGTGGCGGAACTGGAGCCGATCCGGCCGCCGTCTCATTCTTGGGCCTGAAGGCGTACGCCAACGACGTCACCGGCGTCCCTGGCCTTGACGATCTTCACGAGCCCTGTGGTTGTATAGAGGAGGCTCAGTCCCTGGCCGCCCAAGCTTTCGGGGCGGACCGGACATTTTTCTCAGTTAACGGCACTTCTGGCGCCATTCATACCATGGTCCTCTCTGCTATCGACGATGGAGATGTGCTCATCATCCCCCGGAATATACACAAGTCTGTTCTGGGCGCCATTGTGCTGTCAGGAGCCAAACCACACTTCGTTCCGGTCACATACGATCCGTACCTGGGGCTTTCCCTGGGAGTAGACCCATTGTCCATAATGCAATGCGTCGAGTCTAACCCTCAAGCCAAAGGAGCCCTTCTGGTGAACCCGACCTATTACGGGACATATACGGATCTGACCCACATAGCGGAAGCTCTACACAGCCGCAACATGGTCCTCTTAGTGGATGAAGCCCACGGCCCTCATCTCAGGTTTCACCCGGACTTGCCCAAACCCGCCCTGGATTCAGGCGCCGATGCCGTAGCCCAAGGAGCGCACAAGTTGATCAGCGCATTTACCCAGGCTTCTATGCTTCACGTGAAAGGCGACCGGATAGATAGATCTCGGCTTAAAGCCTTCTACCAGTATCTTGCAACGACCAGCCCATCTTACCTGCTTCTGGCGTCCTTGGACGCCGCGAGACGGCAGATGGCTCTAAAGGGATATGAACTCCTGGATCGAGCCATCAACCTGGCAGGGACTCTAAGAGAATCTATCAGCAAGATACCTGGCCTATACTGCTTCGGAGAAGACATCACAGAGAAGCCGGGAGTTGATTCGCTTGACCCCACCAAGGTGACCATCACTGTGCGGGACCTTGGCATCACAGGCTACCAAGCTGAGGCATTCCTGAGAAATCAAGCCAACATCCAGGTCGAGCTCTCTGATCTATACAACATCCTGGTTATCGTCAGTTTTGGCAACACAGCCACGCACGTGGACAGACTTCTTGATGGGCTCAAGGCACTGGTGTCGGCTGTTCGCGAAGGAGAGATCTCCCGGGATCTTCTGCGGGCTCAAGAGTCAATATCCAATCTCCCGGTTCAACCAGTAATGGCCCTCGCCCCCAAGGAAGCTTCCAGGAGACCTTGGGAAAGAGTACTGCTTGCCGAGTCAAGGGGCTGCATAAGCGCCGAGGTCGTGACATGTTATCCGCCGGGCATACCCATTGTGTTTCCGGGCGAAATCATATCCAAAGAAGTGGTTGACTACCTGGAGATTGTCAAGAAACTGGCCTGGGGGATCTCCGGACCGGAAGACAGGAGTCTGAACACTCTCCGGGTGGTGAAGGAAAAGTGACCTCCAAAGTGCTAAACGCGTGGCCAGAAGTAGGGTTGTCTTCGGTAGGTAACCCTGTTTCGCGGATATGTTTCGAGTCAACGTCAATTCCCGGCGGGGTTACAATAGGAAAACCGCGGCAGACTGCGGAAGGCGATTACGAGATCACAGTTGTAATGGAGAAGGCCAACCTCGTTATGGCCCCGGATCATATTCTGGTAGCAGACGGCCTAGTGAGGAAGTTTGAGGTGCTGCAGGAGAGGCCAAACTCAATCCACGTAACCATCACGTTGGAGCACCCTGTTGTCCCGGAAAAAGACGAGAGTCCGGGCACTCCCCATCTGACTCGGTTCGTATTTCCAAGAGAACCACTCAGGCAGGTGTTCCAAGGGCGCATCATCGGCATCGATCCGGGCCACGGCGGCAAAGACCGTGGGGTGAAAGGCCCCGTAAACCTCTTGGAAAAGGATGTTTCAATGTCAATCGCCAGAGAACTCCAAGACCTGTTGCTGGGCTGCGGTGCCGTACCGGTAATGACTCGGACGGATGATGCCACAATCGGCCACGAAGAACGTCTCCGCACTCTACGGAATCGATCGGCAGAACTGTGCGTCCAAGTGCACGTATCTGGCCATAGAGATCCCCACTGGCAGAAGTACCGGTGGTTTGCCAAGAAGGGATGCGGCCAATCGGTGTCCTTGGGCATGAACATCGGTGAAGCCCTCTTGGAGAGGATGGGCATTCGAATCGAAGGGCCGGGAGCCCTACCGGATGCTATATGGGATAGCACGCCGTTTCCTGTAGCACAGATAGAACCCCTATGCCTAACTCATTTCGTGGATGAAGCCAACTTCCGTGCGCCTCTTTTCCGTAAGCGAATAGGTCAAGCCATCTACAACGGCATCCACAGGTGGATTCTGGCGTCCAGGAGGAAAGCGTCATGACAAACCCCTCCCAACACCACAAAGAGAAGTGGGATTCGGCCATCGTGTATAGAATCCGGACGCACTTGGTTACAGAGAGAGACGATATCGCGGAGGTCGTCGGGAAATACGCCAAGAGCGTCGCTGAACCTGGAGATATCGTGGGCGTAGCGGAATCGGTGGTAGCCATCACTCAGGGTAGAGCAATAGCGCCAGAGACTGTAGAACCCAGCTGGCTGGCCAGATTCGTAGCACGGTTTGCCCATCCTGACGCTTCCATATCTGCGCCCCGGTCAATGCAAGTCGCCATGAACATGGTAGGTGTGCCAAGAATCCTGTTGGCAGCAGCTGCAGGGCTGGTGGGCAAGATCCTTAGAAGGCCCGGATTGTTTTTTAGGGTAGCCGGACATCAAGTGGCAGAAATCGACGACTCTGGAGGCACCATGCCGCCCTACGACCGCAGCATCATCTTGGGCCCCAAGGACCCCAACGCCACCGCTAGAAGAGTCTGGCGCAAAACCGGGCTCTGGACACTTATCCTGGACGTCAACGACAAAGGGTCTGTGGATGTCTTGGGATCGAGTCTACACCTCTCTCCTGACCGAGAGGCTTTCATCAAAGATCTCCTCAAAACTAACCCCTTTGGAAACGACGACCAAAAGACGCCTCTCGTCATCATCAAACCCAGACGCCGGGAGAGGTGCGCGTGACAACCGCCTTCTGCGCCCGCTCCCGGCGCACGTACCAAGTACGGCTTAAGCCCTAAGTGGCTAGGGCAAACAGGGCCCTGGCGTATATTCGCACCAACTGAAGCAAGTCGTCCAAGGCTATCCTCTCGTCGGCTTGATGAGCCAGTTCAGGTGCACCGGGCTTGGATGGACCAAAAGCCACTCCTCCGGGAATGACTTTGGCGTAGGTGCCGCCTCCAATGGCAATAGGAGGCGATGATAGGTCTCCTGTTTCCTCCCTGTATATTTTGAGCAGCGATTTCACTAGGAAAGAGTCGGGATCGGTGTAGTGCGGCTTTCCAACGCTAAGCACCGTAAGTCTCACATAATCAGGTCTTGGGCAGTTTTCAGCCCTGCGCTTGAGTTCTTCGCCGGAGACTTTAACAGGATAGCGTATGTTGTATATGGCGCGGACTGTCTTGGCGTCGCCTTTCGCATCCACCGTCGCCGTGCCTAGGTTGCAGGTGAGTCGGCCCGATATGTCGTCTTGCGACTCGAGACAGAGACCCTTGCCGTGAATATGCCCGGCCTCGCCCGCGAATCTCAAAGCGTCCGAAACGGCGAGTCTGGGACCCATCCTCCCCAAGACGAAACACAACGCAGTTAAAGCGTTTGTACCCTGATCAGGGTCGGCAGCGTGAGCGGCTTTTCCAGAAGCAGTCACTACCAAACAACCAGGCTCCTTGGTAAACGCGAACTCAAGGAGCCCCGGCCCTCCCACGGACTGTCTGGCGCCTTCCACCTGTTCCTCAAGCATTGCGATAATCTCGTCCTCATGGCTTTGTGGCACCTTGAGAACGGCCGTTGCCTTTGCCGCCACGATGTTGGGACGCTCACCGCCGTACAAGTCCACAAGGTGGCAATCGGCAGTAGCCGTTGTGACATCAGGGAGGTCGAACTCGACCTGTATGTTCATGGAGCCTTTCTCGGCGAAAACCAGAGGGAAAGCGGCATCAGGGGAAAACCCGTAGGTTGGTTTCTCCTCCACCTCAAAATAGTGCTGTACGCAGCGAAAACCCGACTCTTCGTTGCCCCCGACCACGTGGCGGATACGGCGCTTCAATGGAGCACCAGATTCCTTGATGGCCCGAAGGGCATACAGGCAAGCAACCGTTGGCCCCTTATTGTCCTGAGAGCCACGCCCGTATATTTGGTCTCCGAACACCTCGCCAAAAGGGTTTCGTGACCAGCCAGAACCGGCGGGAACAATGTCTATGTGGGTCAACGCCATAGCCATCTCTTGGCCGGCACCGATTTCTGCGTGAGCCGCATAGCCCTCAACATTCCTGGTTTTCATACCGAAACCTTGAGCTTTGTCAACAAACCAATTGAGGGCCCGGTCTACCTCCTGCCCGAACGGCTTTCCCGGAGATCCCTTCGCTCCCACACTGTTTATCCCGAGCAAGTCAATTAGCGATTGCACGATTTCCTCCTCATGCTCAGGAAGCCACGAATCAAGATAGGACGCGAATTGCTTGTCTTGCATGGGTCCCCTTCCTTTCTTCCTTTTGAGACACTCATGATCATCTCCCAATGAGTGTTCCGGGTCCACAGCCATTATCCTGCAGCACCCTTGAATAACCGTGGGAGAACCGGGTAGTCTCGCTCAAGACACTTGGGCAGGATCCCCACAACGGGAACCCTGCCCAAGCCCTTCCTGATGAACTCAAGACTCGTTGCTCCGACAACCTGTGGCGCCAGGAGCCTAAAGCCTCTATCCTAACTTCCGGTAGCGACCTTAGACATAATCCTGATCTCGGTTGCCAGACCATTCTCTAGTTTGACCCGAACCACATCGCCCGGCCTTAAGTCAATGGGTTTCAGAGTAGTATTACCGTAGGTTATGGTGACTTTCGAAGCCAACTTCACCCTGACGTCAGATTCGGAACCCCTGTCTAGGAGAAGTGTGGTGCCGTCCGCGGTTTGTGTAATCGTCTTGATGGTGCCGCCAACATCGCCCCAGGTGCTCTCCCTACCGGTAATCGTGATCGAGAAACACACATCGTCTTGCACTTGGAGAGTGACGGTATCGCCTACGAGTACGTCATCGAACCTCAGGGTGTTGTCGCCGTATCTAACCATAACTGTGGGTGATACTTGGATTTTGCGTTCGCTCGTATTGGAAGTGGCCACGGTGATAGTATAACTGGATGTGCTAATGGACAGCCCCTTGACAACCCCCGTGATAGTCCTTACACCTGTGCCTCTAGACACGATCGTGACCAAAGTCGCTCTTCCGTTGTCAATCCTGACGGTAACGCTGTCGCCTACCCTAATATCGCCGACACCCAGAGTGCGCTCTCCGTATTTTACCTCAACGTCCGAGGCAAGGTTGATTTCCCGGAACGCTGTGTTTGATGTAGATGTGTTCGACATAGCCAAGGTTATTGTTGACCCACTGTTGCGTATGGACACATTTGACACGATACCGCTGATGGTCTCAATGGTGCCTTTTCGCGCCACTACAGCGATCTCCACGGCTTTCCCGGATATGAGCTTGACTCTGACCCTGTCGCCCCAGCCAAGACTCTCGAAGCTTATTGTCTTTGTGCCTTCCGTGATCGCGCAGTCTGTCGCCAGCTCTATGGTCACATTGGTGGGTTGCCCGTCCACATCCAGCGTTAGAGCAGGCGGCCAAATGAGCGCAACTATCTCGCCTATGACCTCGGAACTGGGTGATGCTGCCTCCTTCTTTATCGCGATGAGCAAAGCAACACCTTTTCCGTTTGTAAGCACCTCGACCGTATCTTGGGCCTTCACCCTATCCAAGGATACGGCCTTACCGCCCAGGGTCACCAAAACGTCCCTGGAGATAGTCAGAGTGATCTTCTGCCCCCCGGCAGTCTGTAGCCCAATGCTCGTAGAAGATACCGACGTCACCTGGCCTTTTACTCGGAAATCTGTATGGTCTGGAAGCTCATCTTCCAGGAATCTTTCAAGGATGGCGGCCATTTCGGCCCTGCTCACAGACTTCTTGGGCTGGAAACTGCCGTTTGGATATCCGTTGAAGAGACCCATGGCTACCGCCTCGGCCACGTATCCCACGCGGTCCTTTGACACTGCTTTGGCGTCAGTGAAGGGAAGCGGGGCATTCATCTTGGCCTGAGCCTGATCTTCATGCCCAAGTGCTCTAACCATAACCATGGCTACCCACTCCCGGCTTGCGGACGCCTGCGGGTTCAGTTCTGAGATCTTAACCCATCCTTCGTCCACAGCCACAAGGATGTAACCTAACGCCCATCTTGCCGACGAAGGTACTACCGGCAGAACTAGACCGTCAAGAATGTAGTGCCTTGCATTGTCGTCATCGCGGTCGTGATGTTTATCGACCTGCACGTAGAAGCCTGAAAACCTGTCGGCCAACTCCTTGGCCCTATTCTCCAAGTCGAAGGCCCGTACCATCATTGTAAGCACTTCAGACTGGGACACAGCTTGTGAGGGCTTGAATATGTTGCCGCCGTATCCGTTGATGATCCCCAAGCCTCTCATCTTGGCTATGCACTCAATTGCCCACTCGGCGTCTTTCCAGTCGGCAAAACGAAGGTCCGAGAACTTCTCCACGCTCTTGGCGAGCTTCTTCATAAACTTGTCAAGATCTTTGAGTCTGCCCCAACCTTTGCCATTGGCCTTAGCTTGGGTGGAAGCCGGGATGGCCAGGATCATTGAGATCGTCAGAATCAGAGCCAATAGCGGCACAATAGTCCGCCGTCTCATCTTTCGCCCTCCCTTTGTGAGTGTTGGCAACCAAATCGCCTCCTCGAGATTTCCGACACGGTGAATCCACTAGCCTTGCCGGTTTTCATTGCTTGCGTTGATATATATCGCAGTCAAGCGCGTCAATGTGGGTGCACCGGGTCCCGGATCGGGTCTACGGGATGCCGGGCGTCTTGGGATTATTCGGGTTCGCAAGGTATGCCGATTCTACCAAAGAACTCTCGAGAACCTCCTTGCCCGTACCCTCCAGCACGACTCTCCCCGCGTTCATAACGTAAGCCGTGTCTGCCATCTCCAAGGCCCTGTAGGCGTTCTGTTCAGCTAAGAGAATAGCAGTCCCTTGCCTCCTCACTCGGACGATGGCTCTAAATACTTCCGACGTAAGGGCTGGAGCCAATCCCAGAGACGGTTCGTCCAAGAGCAAGAGTGCAGGACGTGCCATAATGGCTCTGCCTATGGCCAACATCTGCTGTTCCCCTCCGCTGAGTGTCCCCGCATACTGCCCCAATCGTGCCTTGAGAACAGGGAACAATTCAAACACCGTTTCGATGTCACTTCTCACCGTCCTGTCTGACTTCCTGAGGTAGGCCCGGATGGACAGGTTTTCCATGACAGTCAGATTGGCAAAAAGGCGTCTGCGCTCGGGCACAAGAGAAATCCCCAAAGAGGCTACCCGGTCCGGGGAGCCGAGCAAAGGTCTGCCTTTGAACGAAATCCTTCCTTCTTTAGGCTTGTTAACCCCCATGAGTGTCCACATAAGAGTAGACTTGCCGGCGCCGTTTGGTCCTATGATCGCAACGATCTCCCCCGGTTTCACCCTGAGGGACACTCTGTCCAGCGCCTGAACGCGACCGTAGAACACCGAGATGCTATCGACGGTGAGCATGACCGTATTCCTCCCTCAAATAAGCCTCAATGACACGGGAGTCCGTCTGAACCTCCTCGGGCAAGCCTTCCATGAGCTTTTCTCCGAAGTTCATGACCACAATACGGTGGCTCAGGCTCATAACTACGTCCATGTGGTGTTCAATGAGAATGATAGTCAGTTGATGTCTCTCTTTTAGATGCTTAAGGAGTTCCACCAGTTCCCAAGACTCCTCTGGATTCATACCGGCGGCCGGCTCGTCTAGAAGTAGAAGCGAAGGTTCCTGAGCCAAAGCCCGGGCCAGTTCCAGCTTTCGCTGAAGGCCGTAAGGGAGGGCGGACGCCTTCTCTTTGGCGCGTGCTGTCAATCCGACTTCATCCAGGTATGACATGGCCGCTTTGGCAATGCGGTCTTCATCCCGGCGAACCTTCCCGTTTCTCACAATCGCATCAAGAAAGCCGTACTTGGCATGGCGATACAAAACAGTACTCACGTTGTCCAGCACGCTTAGGTTTGAGAACAGGCGGATGTTCTGGAATGTCCGGGAAATGCCCGATCTGACGATAGCAGGTGGAGACATGGTCGTGATTTCTTTGCCTTTGAACTTGATACTCCCGGCACTAGGTCGATAGAAACCTGTCATGAGATTGAAAACAGTGGTCTTCCCTGCACCGATAGGTCCAATGAGTCCGATAATCTCGCCTTGTTTTACGTTGAAGGACAGATCCTTCACTGCAACAACACCGCCAAAAGCTTTACCGAGGCCCTTACATTCCAGCATCACGGGCCCCCCCTCCCTTTATCCAAGAAGCCGCTCGGGAGATTAGCCGCGACATACTCTCCCAGTTAAGGTCCCGGTAACCCATGAGACCCTCTGGCCTAACTACCATGATGATCACCAAGAGCAGTCCGTAAATGACGAGCCTCCATATCCTGGCGGCTCTCAGGATCTCGGGAACCACTGTGAATATGAAAGCAGCAACAGCGGGCCCGGTGAGACTGCCTACCCCTCCGCAGACAACATCCGCCGTGATCTGAGTAGACTGAACCATCGTGAACATTACGGGCTGGATAAAAGCGAGATAGTGAGCGTAAAGCCCTCCGGCGAGCCCGGCGCAGCCCGCCGAGAACATCAAAGATATCATCCGTGTCTTGAGAAGGTGAATCCCGCTCATTTCCGCCGCCACGGCGTCTTCTGGCACCGCCACCGCACATCGCCCATACACCGACGTCACGAAGTTCCTGGCGACTATGAGCACCGAGAGAGCCACTGCCACTGCCACGGGCAGCGTGGTGTACTGTGGAATCCCGGGAAGCCCGCGAGCGCCCTGAGTGATCTTGAGGTTTTCCAGGATAACGCGGGTAGCCTCCCCCATGCCCAGAGTGGCGATGGCGAAGTAGTCTCCCCTGAGTCGCGTCCGCAGCGTAGGGTATCCCACCGCGGCCGCCATCACAGAAGACGCCAACACACGTGCCAAGAGCGCCACTCCGAGTGGGATGTTGTAGAAAAACGTTAGTATTGCTGCGGTGTAAGCCCCTACGGCCATGAACGCTGCATGGCCCAGTGAGAAAAGCCCCGCAAACCCAGTGAATACTGCGAGTCCGGTGGCCAATATGATGTTGATCATAGCGAGGGTTAACACGCCCCGAATATACATGGGTTACTCCCCCAAGAAATGCCTACAACTTCTCTTCTACGGATTTCCCCATGAGACCGTTGGGCAAGACCAAAAGCACTAAGACCAGCATGGAAAAACTGAACACATCCCTGATGATGGATGAAACGTAGACTGAAACGAAGGTCTCAAGAAGCCCCAGAACGATGCCGCCCACCACGGCCCCGGGCAGGCTCCCCAACCCGCCAATAACCGCCGCTACGTAGGCTTTATTGGTAATGCACCTCATGGTGGGGTACGCCATGTACTTCATACCCAGAAACACCCCGGATAACCCCGCAAGGCCTCCGGCAATCAAGAAAACGAGCCCTACCACCCGGTCAGAGCTGATACCGCAAATGGACGCGACCGTCATATCGTAGGAGCACGCCCTTATGGCCACACCCCCTTTGGTTCTGTGCAAGTACAAGTGCAGCCCCCAGATGGCCGAGGCCGAAAACCCCAGAGCGAAAAGATCCAATACGCCGATGGACGCTCCCATGATCCGCACGATTCCGCGTCCAAGGATGTCCGGGTAAGAGTAAAAGTGGGCCCCCAAGGTCGCATATACCAGGTTCTCCATGAGAATCGAGACCCCCATAGCGCTTATCATGAAATACAGCGGCCTGGCGTTTCTGACCCTCAGGGGGCGGTACGCTAGACGTTCATTGAGGAATCCCAGAACAGCGGCTACGGCCATAGACCCCGAAATCACCAAGGCAAAGGGCAGTCTAACCTGAGTGAGTAAGAAATACCCTGCGTAAGCGCCTAACATAATGACTGTGCCGTGGGCAAAGCTGGAGAAGTCTAGAATGGAGAATACCAGCGAGTAGCCCACTGCCATGAGAGCGTATATGCCGCCTATGGCGAGTCCCGTTACAGCCGTTTGCAGAAACATGGTAATCCTCCAATGCAATACTCTCAGTTGGTCACGTATTTCTCCACAAAGATGAACTCACCGTCTTTGTTTTGCTGGATGATGGCGGGCTTGTTCAGTGGGTTATGCGTCTCTGGATCGAAGGTTATCTTGCCCGTCAGCGCCTGAAGGTCCTTTATCTCCTCGATCGCCTGGGCTATCTTGTCTCCGTCGGTGGAGTCGGCCTTCTTAATGGCCTCCACCAGCACAATGAGCGCGTCGATAGCCATGACCGGATTCGGCAGAACCGGGTCGCTGCTATAGGCAGCCTTGTATTCCTTGATGAAGTCTTGAATGTCCGGGTCCTCCAAAGATGCGAGGTTGACAAAATACCCGCCTTCCACCGCTTCGCCGCCTAAGCTGACAGTATCGGGACTTCCCCAGTTGTCTCCGCCCAAGAACGTGCCTTTGTAATCGAGATCCCTTGCTTGTTTCATGGCCAAAGCGGCTTCCTTTTGGGCCGTGGGGATGAAGATTACGTCAGGATCCTCTTGTTTCAGTTCTTGGAGCATTGCCCGGTAATCCAATTCGCCCGAGCGGAATGCCTCTTTGCCCACGATGGTGCCACCGATGTCCTCAAAGGCATCGATGAAGTACTGAGCCAACCATGACGAGTAATCTGAACCAACATCATAGAGAACCGCCGCTGTCTCTGCCCCGAGTTTGGTGTAAGCGAACTGAGCAGCCACAGTTCCTTGGAATGGATCCTTTGGCCATGGAGATTCGTTCCATAGTGGTTGGATGAGTCCAGGCGATCCAACGTACAAACCGAGGCGGCTCCACATCTGACAGGTTTGCTTTTGCCAAGTTGACCTGAGTGGAAATGAAGGTTTCTGGGTCGCCGGTCAGAGCTAGCGAGTATTCGTCTGCAGACACCTCGAACCTGCGGGATATGGCGTTCGCGATTGGCGATGCAACATATCCCATCAGGGTTGACACTACCAGAAGCAGAAGCAGAACCCGTTCAAGACCTGCATACGTTGCGCGCAGTTGGGACAGCCCCGGCATGCTCCATCGAAACACCAGAAGGACAATGAGCGTCCCTACCATTGTCACCCACAAGCCCAGGGACACATGGCCATGTCTCCAGTGACCCATCTCGTGGGCTACGACTAGACCGACTTGCTCCCTGCTGTGGGTCATGAGAAGAGTATCGTAGAGCACTACCTGACGCGAACTCCCCATTCCTGCAAAATACGCGTTGACCCGGGACGTCTTGGCCGAGGCCTCCATTACCAGCACTTCGTCGATCTTCAAACCGGCTTTGTCCGACAACTGCCTAACGTCTGCCAAAAGCACCTGGTCTTCCAGCGGGTAGAACCGGTTAGACCATGGAGCTATCACCCAGGGGTAGATGAAGGTCACAAGAGCGCTTGCCGCGACGAATCCTAAGGTCAAGATGTAAGCCCAGTTCCGTGGGAACCTGAGCAGAGTCCAGGCTACAGAACCGCCTGCTACCACATAAACTAGAGCGTTTGCCGCCAACCCTTTAAGGTAGTCAATCAACCATACCTGGAAGGCAACATTTGACAAGCCGTACTGCCGCTCCAGTAAATACCCGGTATATACGGTTCCTGGAAAAGATACGGCAGCCAGTAGACAAGCCACCGCAATACCCGCTAGAGAGCCCAACAACAGGGCCCCCTTGGGCGTGACCGGACGGGGCCTTCGAAACCATCTGGCGACAAGTCCACTTTTGGAGATTAAATGAAGAGCCAGGAAGACCACCAAGGTGTTGATTCCTGATGCAAGTCGTCCTTTGAGAGCCCGAGCATCGGCTTTCTCTAAATGAGCAGCACCGAAATACAAGAGCGCTTCTTGGCTGTGGGTCCTGGGAAATAAGGAAGACGCCAGCCATACGGCGACTAAGGCCAAAGACAGCGCCCACAAGGTCTTGACAACGTACCGCCTCTCCCAGCCGGAAGCATCAGAACTCAAGCGCTTACCCATGGCTGTCGTCAGATCGTCCCCTACCCGGTCCCCCACGGGCAAGCAAGGCATGATAAAACTCCCAGTCCGAGGATGCTCTCCAGGATAATCGCTCCATAGGGCACAGTTCATCCATCTTGTTGTTCATAATGGACGGGACCAGTCTGTGATAGAACACTGGCACCCCCCGCCTTTCACCCTCGCGAAGCGCCAAAGCGCTTACGGTGATCCCCCACATCTCTCTAGCCCCACAAAGATATGCCAATCGAAATGCCGCTAGTCCAAGAACTTTGTCTGCGAAGGCAAACGAGCCTTCCGCCACAGAACCGGGAAGCAGATTTCTCCCGCAGGTTCTTTCTACTTGACGCCGGAGAATGCTCAATGCGGGACCCAGCCTATTACCCATTTCTTTGTCCACTATGACTCCATTTCGGACAAGGCAAGCAGCCCAGCTTTGCGAAACCTGACCGATGGCTATACCTAGATCGTTTGACGGCTGGTAAACGCGCATCCAATCATCCTTTCGAGAGTCGAGGCGGGCACGGACCCAAGACGGTGAACACAGGCTCTGACTTACACCGTCTCCCATATTCCCTCGCGCAGTCTCTCACTCTCAGTTAGACAAGTCTCCCTACACTTCCTGCCCAGCAATAGTCGGTGTATATTATTGGTAGGTGAACTTCTCATGAACTGGCCAAGAGTGATAATTCTCATAGACGCCGACGCGTTTTTCGCGGCAGTCGAAATCCGCGATCACCCAGAGTACAAGGGGAAACCCGTGATAGTGGGAGCCATGCCTGGTACTCGAGGAGTAGTGTCTACATGTTCTTACGAGGCAAGGAAATACGGGGTTCGCTCGGCTATGCCCATATCCCGGGCCTACAGGCTATGTCCTAACGGCATTTATCTCCGTCCCAACATGGAACGATACAGCCAAGTCTCGTCTCATATGTTCGCGATCTGCGAGAAATACTCACCCATTGTAGAAAGGGTATCGGTGGACGAAGGCTACATCGATGTGACACCCGATGACGGCTTGAGAATAGCCCGCCAAATCAGGGCTGAGATCAAAAAGACACTCGGCATCACGGTCACGGCGGGTGTCTCATATTGTCGCTATCTGGCCAAAATGGCCGCCGAAGAGAATAAGCCCGACGGTGTGGGTGTCGTGTCTCCCGAGGATGCACTGACCTTTCTCCAAGACCTGCCTGTTGCCAAGATCCCCGGGGTTGGTCCGAAGACAGTTGGGGTCCTCAACTCTTACGGGGTGACTACCATCGGCGAGCTCCGGTGTATGCCGCCTGCGTGGTTTGACAAGTGCTTCGGCAAGTTCGGTACGAGGTTACGAGACCTATCGCTTTGCATCGACCCAACTCCGGTAGGAGAACCCCGGGCAACAAAGTCCATAAGCGAAGAGACAACCTTCGAACAAGACGTCACCGCCAAGGATGTCCTCCTCACAGTCTTGGCAAGACTAGGCCAAGATGTGGGTTATCGGCTCAGACAGGAGCGTCTTACGGCCAGGACCATAGGTATCAAGGTGCGGTATACCGACTTCACCACGATCACCAGGGCGAAAACCCTAGCATCGCCAGTGAGTTCAGACCCGGAAATAATTGCCTGCGCCAAAAGCCTCTTGGAGAGACTATCCCCGTCCCGCCCAGTAAGACTTCTGGGCGTGGCTGCATCGAACCTGACAGACCAAGACAATAGCCAGCCCGCGCTCTTTAAAGAAGACCGGAAAGACTGGGATATCGCTTCAAAAGCCGTAGACTCGCTTAGGAGGAAGTTCGGCAAAAGAGTCATCACAATGGGTGCCGCCCTACGCAAGTAACCTACATAATAGTACATCCCGACTGCGGCAAATACTACTAACGGAGGGATGTATGTGACAAGGAACATATGGACGAGAGCACTGTGGGGCGGCGTCATAGGCACGGTTGCCAGCGATATCATACTCCTTATCGGGCGAGCCACCGGCGCTCTGCGCACCGATCTCATGGCGGGGCTTGCCAACCTGTTCACCACGTCTCACGTGGCCAATACTACAAGCGGTATGATCCTGGGGTTTGTGATTCACCTTCTATTTGGCGCTCTCTGGGCCCTACTTTTCACGTCTGTAATAAGGGCGCTTCACTCGCGTCACAACCTTGTGGCCGGAATCATCAACGGCCTCATCTTGTGGCTTCTTTGGGGTATCACTTTGCCCCCGGCCGGTGTAGCCTCGGCCCCTTGGAGCAGTGGAACGGCGACCACCCTCTTTACGCTGGCTTCAACGTTGGCCTACGGAATCATCGTCGGGTACTTCACCAGCGAGGAAGTGGTCAGGACCTCCTAGGGATGCCCGTTCCCAAGATTCTGGCGGCTGTGCAAGAGGCCACTGTGGAAACTGAGAACGCCGCTCCTGCGGCCGCCGGCTCCAGAGTACCGGTGTGGATAGCAAATGCAAGCATCCCCGCACACGCCAGACCTGTGACAAAGAGGATTGTAGCCCTTGGCAGCGGTCTACGTCCAACTACCATGAATGGCGCACCACAAAGCATGACATGAGAAGACAGTATGGCGGGGTTAGGTTGCGTAAAAACTCCGCCATACCCGTCTATTAGGAACGTCTGAAGTCCCGCATACATGAGGCAGGCCATTAGGATTACAAAGCCCGTTCTCACCGCCCGAGCACGATGCTCCCCCCCAATCGACACAATGAACCGAATAATGGCCAAGGCAGCATAGGAGGCCATCCATGTGTGCGTCTGAAGAACCGTCCACAGCGGCTGCAAAGGCGAAACCACAGGCGCCAGACGCCCTGCCAAGAATCCAAGACAACTATTGAGTGCCGAAACCCCTGGACCGGCGCTATGGCCCAAGAATACAGCGCACAAGGAAAGGAGTATGATCGCTCCTATTAGGCGCACGACGGCATTTCGCGTGTCCGGGTCTTTGGCAATACGGTGAAATGCCTTGGTCAGAGAACCGTGAAAACCGCCCACGGCACACTTCATGGCACGGACCTTGGGTAGTCTCGAAGCAAAGGTCATCAGGACGAGAGCCGTCGCTGTAATGATTAAGGTGATGATCTCGAAGTTGCGTCCGAGAAACTGGCTTGCTCTCTCACCAAAGAAAAACACTGCCGCGCCCTCAAGGAAGAACCGCCCCGCTCGACCGAAAGAGGCCGCCGCAAGGAACGTCCAGAAGGGTACGTGAAAAATCCCCGCCCCAAGAGTAAACACTTTGAAAGGGATTGGGGTGAATGCAGCCACTCCAACCGCCCATCCGCCGTAACGCAAGAAAAGCCCCTCAACCTGCTGCACCGTCTTGCCAGAGAACAGTCTGACAATCAGAGGTCTGCCGGCCCTCTGGCCCACAAAGTATCCGCACGTCCCCCCAAGCACCGAAGCGAATGTCGCGAGGAAAGCGTACCAAAACGAAAGTCTCGGAGTGGCGAGACACAGGGGGATAAGTATTAGATCCGGAGGAACTGGAAAGACCAGCGACTCAACAAAGGCTACGATAACAAGTCCAAGGGGACCATATTCTACAAGATTCTCAACACTAAACATGGAGACACTTCCCAATTAGCTGACTATGACTCACTAGGTTCATCCGGCCGGGTTCCTGTTCGCTTCCGGAGAAGACGATCCTCCGAGGAAATCGGTTCACATGTCATTCTTATATGGTTGCATCCGCCTATTAGACTTCCTGGGTGGCGCAAACCCGAACAAAAAAGAGGTAAGCAGGCCTATAAGCCGGGTTCTGTCGAGAGTGGTCATCCATCTAGGAGGAAAGTTGCCTTTCCCCTCATGCGACCATACCCGAGGGCTCGGCGAGCAACGTCATCGCCCTCCTATTAGGTCTTGCTCCGGGTGGGGTTTGCCTGGCCAGCCGGTCGCCCGACCGCCGGTGGTCTCTTACACCACCTTTTCACCCTTACCTCGCACGCCGTCAGCATCTTGTTGCGGCACCTCCCGGCTGGGCACGCCCAGAGGGGCCAAAAGATACATCGTGTACAAGGCGGTATGTTTCTGTGGCACTTTCCCTAAAGTCACCTTTGCTGGGCGTTACCCAGCACCCTGCTCTGTGGAGCCCGGACTTTCCTCAGGCGCCGGTTGCCCGGCACCCGCGACCACTTGACCTGCTTACCCAAACAATATAACAGGGCCGGTGGAAGGCGTCAAAGCGCCTGTTCCGCGCCTGACCAACGGGGCCAAGACCCCGTGTACCGGCTATTTCAGTCTACTTGGGTGCGAATATTATGTCAAATCCAGGTAATGGGAGAGCCTGTGCACAGTCTGCGTTCCCGCGTCCTCGGTGCCACCCATGAACTGCGAATCTGTATACTCATCGACACCATCGCCACACTTTTTGTACGTCATCAAGTCAACGGGCCTGTCATCTGTGGACTTAGAATCACGAGAAAGAAGCCTTTTGGATTGGGACTCTGTCCACAGTCTAGATATGGTAAGATTACGGCGAAATTCTCCGCGGGGAGGTGAGCAGCGTGGGACATGACAAAGCCAAAGGGGCTGTACTCAAGACACTCACTTCCGGCCAAGCGGTATTCTCTGTCCTTGATCCGGCGTTGCGTAGAGAGATAAGGAAAGCCCTGGAGAGCCTTGGTCCTCACACCGAAAAGAGTGAACCGCACTGCGATTACTCTCTTCGCCTCACTCAATGCGAGAACGCTCTTGCAGTGAAGCAGTACCGGTCCGGCGTTCTTCAAGTCCAGGGAAAAGACGGCCCCCTCTTCCGAGATGCAATGGCCACCATAGGCTATATCACAGGGATCGAGATCCCCCCACTCGCCACAAAGCCCGGCGGCATAGACTCCGCAACAAAACCAAAGAGCAATACGACACGGGACGATCGGCAACTCACGTCCCCTCCTGGAGGATATCCGTACATTGGCATAGACGAATCGGGAAAAGGGGACTACTTCGGCCCGTTGGTTATCGCTGCCGTTTATCTTGATGAAGACGCTGCGCAGCGTTTGGCTCATGCGGGTGTTCGAGACTCCAAGACTGTAACCGACGCGCAGTGCGGTGCTTTGGCTGATCAGATTAAGAAAACCTTGCCCGGCCGTTATCAAGTAGTCGAGATCTCTCCAAAACAGTACAACTTGTTGTACCGGGAGTTTCGTGAGGAGAACAAGAACCTAAACGACCTTCTGGCATGGGGCCATGCGCGGGCTCTGGAGAATCTCCTAGAGAATGTCCAATGCCAATACGCCGTATCCGACAAGTTCGGCAACGAAAACATCATCAAGTCGCGACTTATGTCTAGAGGCAGGGATATCCACCTCATTCAGGAGCCGAGGGCCGAACAATATGCGGCAGTGGCTGCGGCATCCATCATTGCCAGAGACCGGTTCCTTTCGAAACTTGAGATCATTAGTCAAGAGGTTGGGACGAACCTACCCAAAGGAGCGTCCTCCGCAGTCATCGAAGCTGCGCGAAAGATTGTCGAGACGAAAGGCGAAACCGTTCTTGCAGAAATCGCCAAATTGCACTTCAAGACAACGACGAGAGTCCTAGATCGGCCATAACGCGTTCCCCACCAACGCCACATCGCATTCATTTTCTCGCTTCACTGGACGGGTGCGTTCCGACTCCCCGGCCGTGTGATAGACAAGACGAGGAGGAGCCATCCCGAGAAGGTCGTTCGTCTCAAACTAGGGCGGGCCGTTGGATTACGGCCCGCCGAGTCATCACTACTGGGGGACACTTGACCCAAGATAGAGCGAGTTGAAAACCACCTTGTAGGTGCCCCTAGACTGCGCTCTGAAGTGCGGATGGAAACCAACCAACACCACCCTACCGAAGCCCACTAGAAACTCAACCAAAGCCGCCCTGTTGATAAGGTACTGACCACCCAAGAGCCATCCAGACAAGAGCGGGTTAACAGTCGGATATCTAGCCACCACTGTGCCCCCATATACGTCCCACGCAGGGCTCCTATTGAACATCACTGCAGTCTCCCTAGGGAGTCCGAACCCCAAGGGATGACCCGTATCAACAACGACCTTAAGCACAGAACCTGGAGCGAAGAAGTCCTGTGGCTTCTTGTCTCTGACGACGTTCGTGCACGGCAATCCGAATTCGGACACAGCCCAACCGCAAGAGGCGTCTAAGAACACGCAGGTGCCGCCCATTTCCACGAACGAAACGATGGCATCTTTTCCTTCGGGTCCCAACCCTCCCGTGTACTCAGGCGGACATGTGCCAGGACGGTTTCCGTCTCGGAGAAAACCTTCGGCCTGAGAGGGAAACACAATGGTGTCAAACTCCCCATTTAGCCCCCCTTTACGCAGACGGCCGTTCTCAACCGACTCGTACGGGAAACCATACTCCTCCAGAACATACCGCAGCCAACCTTCATCGGCATTGGGACGATATGATTTGTACACGGCAGTCCTTGGCATTCGCAGGAGTAGCCTAGGGCTCTTCACAGGCGATGACCAAGAGATGCCTCGGGCGCAGACTCCATATTCGCGGCAAGCGGCATCAAGGGCATGACGGTGGGTCACGGGCACCAGGAAAGTACCTGCTTCCACTATGCGGTCGCCGTCCTTGTATGACACTGTGGTCCGGTACACCTCGCAGGAATCTGACAACAACCGGTTGACCACCTTGGCTGCAGCATTGACTGATGGTTCAATGGCAAGCCAGGTCTCGGTGTGTGTAGGCAGTCCAGGATCTGTCGGCTCATGAGGCACTGGTGCTCTGCATGAAGTCCCTGTGTTACTCGCGTTCTGAAATTCGTCCTCGGCCATCACGGAACCTTCCGGCAGACTAGGTTCCTGGACTGCGGACATCTTGCAGACGAAGGGGCTCTTGGCCAGATACGCCTTGACTCCCATAAGGAGAGGCAGAGTATGGCCGGTAACGTCATAGGGAAGCTTCGGCGGCCCACCCGGATACTGTCTCAGATCGGGATACTCTTGCACCTCCAATAGGGTCTTGGCATAGGCACCGTAAGGCTGGGCAAGTCTGATCACATAGGATCCACTCTTGTGGGTAACACCGTCAACCTCGAAATCCTCAGACGCTTGATGAATCTCGACCTGCCCCATGTGCAATACCTTGAGCAGCTCGTAGAGACTTACGGGATCTCGTTGATCTCTCGGCAGTATGAAAGCATAGGGCTCCTTTCGTTCGCACGCCCGCCGAGAGAGTTTCAGGAAGTTGGAGACCCAAAGCTCTCTGAACTTGGCCGCATGGCTCAGGCATCCCAGAGATGCAACCTTCTCATACTCAACGATATCCCTCAGTCGCCACTCGCCGCCCGGCCAAGGAATAGGGTGATTCCAAGTTGCCACTCGGGGGTCAGCGCCGTCCCTGGTAGGACGAAGCTCATCCTGACGCCTGGTCACAGGCGTAGCCAGTTTCGCGCTGGCTGCCTCGATCAGAATCCGTACTCCTCCGTGGTAATGCTGATACGCCCTGGAAGGGGCAAATGCATCGTAGCCGTTATAGCAGCTAACTCCCGTCTTTCCCGTCGAGATCACTTCGCTCACGATATGTGAACCCAGATCCGCGATCTCCTGACGCAGAATGTAGTCGACGTTGGGGTCATAAGGGTCAAGGTACGGCGGCACAAACAGCCGGAAACCCAGATCGCCCATCTGATGCAGATCGAACACAATGTGAGGATGCCAAACGTGGTGAACCTTCTCCACGGTCAGCCTGTTCTCCACCAAATTGAGCATGAACCAGTCTCTGTTATTGTCGTGGCCTGCGTATTTTTGGTAGAGAAACGGTGGGGAAACTCCTTCCCACTCGGTTCCAAGGTACTTCTTATACCAATCCACGACCATATCTAGTCCATCGGGGTTCAAAGAAGGAATCAAGATGAGGATAACGTTATCGAGAATCTCTAGGATCTTTGGGTCGTCCAGGGTCTCCAGTTCGTAGGCCAGCTCCATAGACATCTGGGCCGCTCCCACTTCAGTAGCATGGATGGAGCACGAAATGAGGACCACTGTCTTGCCGAGACCCACAAGTCTATCTCCCTCATCACTGGAAAGACCGCGGGGATCGGCCAGACGACTCTGGATCTCCCGCAATTCCTCTAGCCTCTCCAGATTCTTGGGAGAAGAGATGCATAGGTAGAAGAACGGTCTGCCTTCAGTAGATTCCCCCATGTCAAACCATCGAATCCGCCTTGCTCCTCCTGCCAGTTGACGCATGTATCCCGTGATCTCGGACCAATTTGCAAGTTTCCTGTCATCACCAGGTCTAAACCCCAGATAAATAGTAGGCGAGACTACCATAGGCGCGCACCGTCAGGTTCGGTGCTTTCCTCCTTTCGGGCAAAATGGTGGGCAACAGGTGATCACAGGACACACTTTCCATTCGGGAACCCCAATTCCCTTCTCTAGCGCACCCCTCTCAACACTGAAGCTGCAAAACTGAAGAAACCCCTGTTCCCCTTGAAAACATCCTCTAAGGCGTTAAGCACATAATCGATCTCGTTCCGTGTTACAGTCAAAGGCGGCTCCAGTCTCATAACGTTGGGATTGTTGAGGGTGTACGCAGTGATTATGCGGTGTTTGCGGAAGAGTTGTGAGGCCACCATCGACGCAAAGTATTCCTGAGATATCTTGTTGACTGAACCTATAGTCAAAGTGTCAAGGAGCCCGCTCACGGGTTTTCGGAATTCCATCCCAATGAGAAGACCCATCCCCCTCACATCTTCAATTACCTTGTACCTGTCTTTCAGAGTGTTAAGACCTTCTAGGAAGTACCTGCCCAAATGAGACGCCTTTTCTGGAAGTCCGTCGGAAATGACCTTATTGATCGTGGCAAGTGCAGCGGCGCAAGCCCTAGTTCCCCCTCCAAATGTCGAAGTGTGCAGCACCGCCCTGTTGAGTCCTCCGTAGGCTTTCTCCCATACTCTTCTCGTTGTTATTGTTGCCCCTATAGGAACAACTCCCCCGCCCAAGGCCTTTGCGAGACATAGGATATCGGGCACCACTCCCTCATGCTCGCATGCGAACATGCGACCAGTGCGACCAAGACCTGTCTGCACTTCGTCAGCAATGAGAAGAGCGCCGTACCTGTATGTGAGTTCACGCACCTTCCTCAAATATCCCTCAGGAAACACCACTACGCCGCCTTCTCCTTGAATGGGTTCCAGGATGAATGCAGCCACTCTCCTAGAGGCCAAAACATCTTCCAACGCATTAGCATCGCCAAACGGGATTTCCACAGTCCCTGAGAGAAGAGGAAGGAACGGCGTCTTGTACTTCTCCCGTCCCCCGACTGATAGCGACCCAAGAGTCTTACCATGAAAGGCTCCTGTACAGTAAACGAAGGCTCCGTCACCCATAGCGCCTCTGGCTAGTTTCAATGCCGATTCGACGGCCTCGGTGCCACTGTTGCAGAAGAAAGTCAACTCCAGGTCCCCTGGAGTTATCTCGGACAAGTCGTGAGCCAAAGCCGCCTGAAGCGGGTTGATCTGCGTCTGCAGAAAGATCGGCCGAGAAGACACTTTGTCCACAGCATCGATAATATCTTCTGGGCTATGACCGAAAACGAGACTCCCGTAACCTCCTAGAAAGTCCAAATACTCCCGGCCCTCTTGGTCCCAAACCCTGACGCCGTCACCTTTCACAAACGCGCGGTCGAACCCTACCATAGAAAGAAGGGTCTTCAGGCCTGGATTTATGTGTTTAGAAAACAGTTCACCGCTTCGAGCGTCGGTCAAGTTCAGAGCCCCATCAAGCCCAAGAAGTCTTGGCGCGCTCCGCTTGCCGTCAGCGTAATCTATCATGACATCACTTCCCCGACACTTAGTGTTTTCTGGCGGCAGCGCCATTGTGCACATGCTTGTGCACAATAATATACCCTATGGTCGTCTGTTGACAACCGCCTGTAGGAAATGTGTTACCAGGGAGTGGAACAGTAGATCCGATCGGGGGTCGTTTGAGACCCGCATCTCCAGGACGCGGGTCTGCCTCGACTACAAATCTAGGGGATTACCAATTCGCAGAAACGACAAATGTCTGGCAACATGTCGGATGCTCTAAACACATACTCGATGGCCGAAGTAACCGAGTTCTCGCTATGCACACTGACGAACGCCCTTACGGCGGCAGTTTGGGGGGTGGGGCACACAAGTACCTCCCAGTTCCCAGCACCTACCGTGAGAAGTGCGTCTTGGGTGCAACACGGCTCGATACCTTCCAAGGATGCGTTGTGTATCACAACGGGGGGACAACTATCGAGCGTAATGGCCTTGACCTCGACGTCGATGGACACATCCTCCAGGTTCTGCACTTTCACGTTCACGGCGTTGTTCTCGCCCGCACGGACCAAAAACGGACCGGTGGTGATCCCGCCGCCCACTATTGCGTTGTCGCCATTCCCCATGTTCTCCTCGATTTCCTTGACCTCTCTCTTGATCTCACATAACCCGAAGCGACGGTCAGTCAAGAGCGCCAAGATCATATTGAGTTTGCGGAAAAGGTCTTGGTTGGTGGGTCTCCTGCAGGACTTAGTACTGGATTCTCGGCACGCGCAAGTGTCTCGTTTCATCCCAGATCCTCCCTTCCGTTAAGTGTCGTGACAGTCTATGCCGGTTGACATAACTGGGTGAACGGTCTAATTCTCATCAACGGCAGGACCCAAGGGACAAGTCACCGACCTGATTATGTCAACATAATCTGTTATCGGAACGTGCCACATGGCCACTCCAATCCTCATCATGGTGCGGTCCTCCTCCTCCCCCGGGGACCGCACCTCCCTATCCGAACCGCGCCGGTAACTGAGTTTCGTTTGCACATCCTAACCCCTCATGCCCGCTCTTAGGGCTCTCCCCATCCGGGGCCAAATCATGTAGAGTATGTCTACCTGGTGCAAGGCATTATGGTAATGTAGTCTCAGACGTAGTCTCAACGATAGTCTCCGGCAATCGGTAAGGGGAGAATGGCTTTGGGCACCATGGGGTTAATGGTAACTGCTTTCGTCATCGGACTCTCGGGAGCCATGGCTCCCGGAAGCCTTCTAGTGGTCGTCATAACCGAAACCATGAAACACGGCTTTTGGGCAGGGCCCCTCGCCGTGGCGGGCCACGCTTTGATCGAAATGATTGTGGTAGTCCTTCTCTCCTTGGGGCTCGGGACCTTCCTATCACACGACAGCGTGCTCGGAGTAATCGGTCTCTTGGGTGGTCTCACCCTGTTTTTCTTCGGCTATGCCACATTGAGAACCGCCAAAACTCAAACACTGTCACTGGATTCGGCAGATTCTCAACATGCTGTCGCCTCTTCGGGCCGGCAGAGATACGGCGGACTCCTTCGCACTGCGATGGCAGGCATAGCGGCAAGTGTCTCGAACCCTTACTGGATTGTCTGGTGGGCTACCATAGGAGCCACTTACGTAGCGACCGGGGCCAAGACCAGTCGTTTGGGACCAATCACTTTTTACGTAGGACACATCGCGGCGGACCTTGTGTGGTATACGCTGGTATCTTGGGCGATAGCCACCGGAAGGCGCTTCATAAACGACCGGCTCTACCAAGCCATCCTCTATGTGTGCGCAGTGTTCATCTTCGTGTTCGGGGCTTACTTTCTGCGTCTCGGATTTCTGTTCGTGGTTAGTTGATAGAAAACACACGGCGGGAGAAGGCATCATCCTCCTTTCCCGCCAAACCGAAACCCTACCCGCGGCATTGACTCCTGCGGATGTGTATCGTCAGTCCTCTCCTTGCGAATCTCCCTGCTCGTCGCCTTTGTCCTTGTTCTTGGCGATCTTGATCTTGGAAAGAACGTCGGGCAGCACTGACGTGAGTTGCTCTATCATGTCCTTTTTCCCGAGAGTAAAGACTCGCACGTCGTCGCCTACAACAGCCACGATGGCGATGGGCCGCAGACTGGCGCCTCCTCCTGCCCCACCACCTGCTCCGGTATCCTTCTCTCTCTTACCTTCCCCACCGCCCGAACCGAAACCGAATGTAGCCGTCTGGACGGGCACAAGAGTCACGTTGCCTACGACAATAGGTTCTCCTATCACCGTTTTGGTGGACACAAACCTCTCGAGTCTCTCAGCCATGGTCTCAAGCATCGTTCCATGATCCACGTTTCTCCCCCCATTTTCTTTTCACAGAATTCGGGACCCTCACATGACTGACTACGCACGGGATAATCTCGGGTCACGGGATTTCTTCCTCCACATCTTCCACCACAAAGGTCTGATTGTGGGGCACAGGAGGAACGCACCCACGTGCCAGATGAGAACTACCGGCAAAAACTGTAACCCCACAGTTACCTTAATATCCAGCACCTCTTCTACGAAATTGGGATGGAGGTGTAATCCATTGAGACCTATAATCTCGGCAGAAACCACATATGCCCCATAGATCATGCCTACCACAGATGGATCCCCCGTGCCGTAAAGGACGTCCGCATCCACTTGTGGGTGTAACGCCGACACGCACCGTTTCAAGAAGACCATGGTCTTTCGTCTGACATTTGGAGCCAAGAAAAGCCGCATTCTATCCCGGTTTTCTCCGAAAGCGACAACCTTTTTTGGGCCTCTAGATGAACTTGTTTCTTCTTGGGAAGACCGGGGCAAGTCTCGACCCGCTCCGTCTTCCGGCAAAGACTCCCTTTCTTCCTTGGGCTGTGCCCTCCGCATCCACACCCTTGCACCCAAAGCGCTGACTGAGATCTGGGAATTCCGATAGGAGACCGCTATTGCTCCTCCTAGCACCGATGCGAGAAATCCAACCCGGACGTGATGCTGCCCTTGACCGTCAAGAACGTCTTCCCAAGGACCTTCCAGCCGCACCTCTCCCCACGCAATCAACTTCACGGGCAATAGGATCACAAGAACTGAGGCCGCTGCCGACAACACCAAAAAGCATCCGATAGCCTTCATGAGCGTCAAGAGGACTGCGGCCAACTGTGCGCTCCAATTACTTCTTCAAGACTGCGGAAAGCTCTTTCAAGAGACCCGGCAATCCCTTACGAAGTCTATTGAACTCCTCAATCCTGAAGAACTCGTTTGGGCCATGAGCACCTGAGTCAGGACTGGACATGGCGAAAAACACAAGGTACACGCCGAGGGTATCAAGAAAGGCCCGGGCTATGGGCAGCGTACCTCCCAGTCTGACTGTCACGGGATCCTTTCCAAACAGGTCCTTCAACACCTTCGCCAAGGCAGGTAGTACAGGACTATCGCCGGGTACTACGTAGGGCTTGGAATTACCTGGAAATACCTTGACGCTCACCGTGACTCCCCGAGGCGCATGGTTCCTCACGTGTTTTTCCATGAGAGCGCAGATGATTTCGGGATCCTGGTTTGGCACGAGACGGCAGGTGATCTTGCATGACGCTTTTGCGGGAATGATGGTCTTTATGCCTTCGCCCTGAAACCCTCCCCAAATCCCGTTGACGTCCAGCGTGGGGCGGAACCACAGCCTCTCCAAAGGGGTGTACCTTTCCTCGCCAAACAACTCGGGCACTCCTGCGGCATCCGCATGAGCTTTCTCGTCAAAAGCCACCTGCGCCATCGATTCGACTTCGGCCTGGGAAGGCGTCGCTACATCGTCGTAGAAGCCATCGATCAGGATCTTGCCGTTCGGCGCTTTCATGCTGCCGATAATCTCAACTAGAGCGTGAATCGGGTTCTGGAGCAGCCCTCCCTGTCCCCCGGAATGCACGTCGGACCTGGGACCGGTGACATCGATCTGGATGGCTGATAGGCCCCGGCATCCCGTAGTTACCGAAGGGGTATCTAGGGAAAACATGCCCCCGTCAACCGAAATCACCAGGTCAGCCTTGAGGCTATCCTTGCGCTCCTTTAAAACTTCCTTTAGGTTGGGGCTGCCGATCTCCTCTTCGCCCTCAAACAGGAACTTAAGATTGACGGGCGTGCCCCCTGCCTTGAGCATCTCTTCTGTGGCCACTATAGCCGGGAGAATCCCTCCCTTGTCATCGGCGGCACCGCGGGCGTAGATCCTGCCGTCCCTAATTTGGGGCTCAAACGGAGGAGAGATCCATTCATCCAAGGGGTCGGCCGGTTGGGTATCGTAATGCCCATATATGAGTACTGTGGGGACATCGTCTTCATTGGATCGGGCCAAGCCATAGACCACGGGGTGCCCTTTGGTCGAGATTATCTCCACATCTCCCACACCCGCCTTAATCAAGCGATCTCGGACCCACTCAGCGGCTTTTTGCACATCTCCCTTGTGAGATGGAAGAGCACTTATGCTCGGAATCGATAGAAACTCCAGAAACTCTTCTATGTAACGGTTTTGATCCATTTTGCGTCTCCTTTCCTAGGATTCGTCTGTCCCCATTATACCTTTGTCGTGCGGGTTATAGGCAAAAATGAGAAAAACGACGATAATGGTTAGATGGAACATTTCTCTGACGATTTCCATGAAACGAAAGGCGGAAGCTCCTTGGCCAAAACTGTGGATGCAGTGCTATTTGACCTAGATGGAACCCTCTTGGACACAACCAAAGCGATCTTGGCTTCACTTAGGCACACCGTGGAGTACTTCACAGGGACCATACCCCCTACAGGCGTGTTGCAGAAGACCATGGGCATCCCGCTGGTTGACGTATTGGAGTCACTCCTTCCAGGTCGAACTCAAGAAGCGCTCCAAGTGTACGTTGACCACAACCTCAGGGTTCACAAAGACTTTGTCAAGCCGTACCCTGGAGTAATTGAGACGCTGAACGCCCTAAAATCAGGCGGGATACGTCTTGGGCTCGTCACTTCCAAGAGACGCCACTCTGCCCAAGTTGGGCTCAAATCAGCCTGCATAGGGGATTCCTTTGAGGCTATCGTGTGTCACGACGACACGGACAAACACAAGCCCGATCCAACGCCATTACTTATGGCTTTGGAGTCGATGGGCATTGCAAGCGGGACAGTACTTATGGTTGGCGACACGATTTTCGACATACGCGCGGCCAAGAACGCCGACGGCGCGCTTCCTGGGCTCCGCGTTAAGTCGGGGGCAGTCACCTATGGAGGAGGTCTACGAGGTGATCTCAGTTCGGAGGAACCTGACTTTCTTTTTGATGACATACGGGAAGTCCTCACCGCTTGCGGGATCAGCACCACGGAGCCCACACCGAGCATCTGATAGACACTGAGCCGTGTCCTATATGGGCACGGTCCCATTTTTCGGAGCCTCTTGGATATACTTAGACAGTGATGGCCGATGAGGGGTGATGGAATGTCGTGGTTCTACTGGGCCTTGGTTGCCGCGGTGTTCTGGGGTTTGGGCCCCGTATTCGCCAAACTGGGTCTCGCCAAACCCGACCCGCTCACTGCCCTTCTGATACGAAGCGCCGCAGTACTGGTGGTACTAATCACATGGGCAGTTCTGCGAGGCGACACGCTTAAGAATCTCGGACAAATCGACGCCAAGACATATTGGCTTCTCATTCTCGAGGGGGGCTTTGCGTCAGTCATCGCCCATTATGCCTATTTCAGCGCCCTCAAAACCGGCAGCGTAGCTAACGTCATTCCAATTACCGCTTCCTACCCCCTTTTCTCGGTGGCTCTTTCTGTTGTATTGTTAAGAAGTGGTATTACAGCGGGAAGAATCCTAGGCGCAGCCCTCACAGTTCTTGGGGTTTTCCTTCTGCAAAGATACTAGGAAAACCATTCCTGATAGGGGACACGTGTGACATGAGAGAGCGTCCTCAACCTAAGAGTGAGGGAAGCGGCTGGCTATTTCTGCCGTCTGCCTACATGCTGCTCTTCTCTTTGCGATTCACGGAGGTTTTCTGGGTTCTTTTTCTTCTGCGGAATAAGGGCTTGTCTCTAGCAGCCATAGGGTTTCTGGAGACGGTCTTTCACATTTCATCTCTATGCAGCGAAATGCCCACCGGGATTATCGCCGATAGATGGGGGCGCAAAGTGAGCCTTGCAGTCGGCCGCGGGATAGCGGCCGTATCGGCCGCCCTCATCCTCTACGCCAAGAACTGGTGGGTCTTGAGCGCGGCATTCGTGCTCAACGCCATTTCTTACACTTGCCATTCAGGTGCCTTTGAGGCCCTTGTATACGATTCTGGGCCCGCCGAAGCGCGTTCCCAGTTTGCAAAAGTCCTGGGAAATCTCAACTCCGTGTGTCTAGTTGGAACAGCCCTTGCGGGACTCGCAGCCACGCTCATGTCGCGTTCTTCCCTAGAACTGCTCTACAAAGCCTCCGTGGTCACGGATGTTGTGGCCACGGCAGTAGCGTGCCTCTTAGTAGAGGATGTCCGAAGACTTCGCCAGCAGAAGCAAAGTGAGACCGTGTGGACCGGGCTCAGGACCGACCTTCAAAATCTGCTGTCCGCTCTCAAACAACCTGCGCTCTTCTGGCTTTTGCTTCTTTGGGGAATCGGTTCCGCGATGGGTACTTCGGTCCGCTTCTATGGGCAAGCATTCTTGGAGGAATCCAGAGTACCGCTTTTCATCATCGGTCTAACCGGAACCGCCAGCAATCTACTGGCGGTGATTCCTACTCGAGCCGCCCACAACCTCCCCAGACGTTATGGACAAGCAAGGCCCCTTATAGTAGGGAGTTTCGGAATCCCTGCAATAGTGGTGCTGCTTGCGTTGTTGCCTGGCCAATCCGGCCTGCTTCCGAGAGTCTTCATCGTGGCAGGGTACTTGGGACTCACTGTGGTACTGGAGACTCTTTATCCTCTGATGTCCGAGTCGGTAAATCGGCTGGTCAGTTCCGACAACCGCGCTACGGTGCTATCGTCAGGCGAAATGCTTTTCAGCTTGGCCATGATGGCCATATTCCCTTTCATCGGCTTTCTAGGCGACCGCCTGGGACTCAGATGGGGTCTGGGGATGGCTGCAGTAGGAGCAGCGCTGGCTATGGTTTCGCCGTCTCGTCGTCTATCTCGCTTTCTGGGAGAGAAACCCCCAGCATATGATGGATCCTGATTAGGTTGGACGATTCCATAACATGCCATGGATAGTCCCTGGTGGCGCACTCCTGCCGCACCCAACGGCAGAATTTTTCTGCTTTGTCTCTTTGTTCCATGATCAACGAGGTCACAGCGATCTCCGCCCACGGGAAGTCGTCTCCAGTCTCTCCGTATTCCCAGCTGGGGAACCGCCTGTTGAACTTGTCCCATATGTCGGAAGCCTTCTGGCTTTCCCTATTGACTACTCCCCCCGATATCAGGAAAACCTGAGACACCGCATCGGGGTACCACCGGCCCATTCGCGGATACCGTTTGCCAAACCGTGTAAGAGACCACGCGTATTCGCCAGTCTTGGGGTTGTACAGCACTTCTTCGATGCCTTGCCGTATCGAAGCCGCCAACCTCCTGCACCACACTGCGTCTTCAAAAAACCCAACGGTCTCGCAAGTCCCGGCCCAATCCAGTAGGCCCCGGAAATTCTCGGCGTTATCCATAAGGTACTTAGTGGAGCTGTTGGGCTTGACGCGGACGAGACCGTCGTCATCCATGAGCGCTTCCAGAACCCTGGCCACAAGGTCTATGGACTCTTTGCGGGCAAGGATTAGAGAATCGTCACCTGTGACCTGATGATAGCGCGCGACCAGGGATAGAAACGTAGAAGCGTAGCTGTCCGCCGAATCGTAGTTACGCGTCGACACGATCCGGTCTTCGTCCACATGAAAATCGTAAATCGTGCCATAAAGCCCCCATCTGTCGGGTTGATTCAGGTTGTCTAAGTACCAGTTTATGTACCGCAAGGACCACAACGGGTCGTAGTCAACCATGGCCTTGGCCGCAAGATTAGCGAAATAGGGTATGACCAGTTTTTTCTGGGGTGTCTGGGCTATTGCCCCGTTGGGAAGCTGGCATTCTTTCAGCCACGAGATTTCCTCGAAAAGTTGGTTCGAAGGCGGCGTGTCCGGGATACCATACGTTTCGGCAAGAGAGGAACCAGTAGACAACGAGACTACATCGCCGGGACGACGCATGACCATCGATAACCCAATTGCCCCGGCCACACCAATTCCCATGAGAAGGAGGAGCAAGGCACCAACAAGCCATTTACATATGGGTCTGGCAGTAACCCGGGGCAGCAACCAACACAACATCCTTTCGCAAACTAGCAGGTAGCACCGGCAGTCTCCCATACCGGGTGTCAAGTTGGCTCAGGAGACCCGGATGCCATAGGGATGTAGGTTCTATGTGGATAATTGGATTCCTTCCATTGGCTGCTATTGGCAGGTTTTCACTGCTGCCGGACGCTGTTGTTCAATGGTGCGCCGCTGTTGCCCGTTGATTGCTGCCTTCGGTTGTGTTGCCGGCGCTAAACCGTCAGCGCGCCCGCAAAGTCAATCCTGCGTACCAACCCTGTAGGTTGCGCCTTGGCGGACGATCTCGGCGTCAGCAAACACCGACCTGCACTCCTCGAGGAGGACTCTCTCATCATAGAGCGGCCAAATATGAGTCAAGAGCAACCTCTTAACACCTGCATCTATGGCTATCTCCCCGCCTGTCTTGCAGTGAGATGACCTGCCACTGCAAATTCCCTGTCTTCTTCCGTGGCCGAGGCTTCACAGAGGAAAATGTCAGCGCCCATCGCAGCCTCTAGGATCCCATCGCAACGCCGAGTGTCTCCCGAGTAAGATATGATCCCGCTTGAGCTCTGAATTCGCATCGCACAACCGGCGATGGGATGACACACCTCGAAGAAGGTGACTCTCATCTCGCCCACTTCAATGGAATCGCCTTGGGATACAGCGTGGGCAGACATGGCTTTGTAATTGAACAAGTCGTGCTCCTCTCGAGGAGTCGCAGGTGCATACACCTGAACCGCGCCGGGGAGGTCCCGGTATCGCCTGTCGGGACTCACAGCATACCTGAGGATCGTCGCGTCTGCGATGTGATCGTAGTGAAGGTGAGACAGGGCAACCACTCTGATCATGGACAAACAGCCGACATACTCCTGAAAATTGGCAAGTACTCCCGATCCGCAATCGAGAAGGACGCCTTGTCTCGTGCGAGGCTCGTCAGAGGGGTTATCACATTCGACCCAATACCCGGGTCCTGCTCCGTTAGCGGGCGAGAACGGCGAGTATTTGCCCAATACGGTCACGTTCAAGTTCATCACCTCAGAGCCCATTATACAGAGTCCGCAATCGTGATACCCGCTTGCCATTGATCCTGTGTCGGCAGTCTGCTATGATGTTTCTTGCATGGGGAGTTGGCTCAGTCGGTTAGAGCGCGTGCCTCACATGCACGAGGTCAGGGGTTCGAATCCCTTACTCCCCACCACCCACCTTCATCTGGTGGCGAGCGTCACTTGCGGTCGTCACATCCACGCCTCGGTCGCCTCGTTCTTGGCTTCTATAGTAGGCAACCGTTGCTCCAATTCATCTTGAGTTATGCTCATAAGGATGAGACAGCGCGATCTCTCCGCTCCGCTCTCTCCAGGTACCCACACACGACCCTGGGCCCTGAAGCCAACCTTGCGATAACATCTTCTGGCGCGCACATTGTTGCTGTCCACACGCAGGAAGATCTCTCGCAAGGATGTGGTCTGGAATAATCCTCTCACGAAGGTATATACCGCGTCTCTTCCCAACCCCCGATTCCAAAGGGACTTGTCTCCAATGACCACTCTGATCTCAGCGATACCGGACCGCCACGCTATGTTGACGACTTCGACTTCACCGATTGGCCTTCCATCGTCCAACTCGATGACCATAGTACGTCTGAATGGGTGTCTGTTATGTAGATACCAGGCTCTTGCGTCCTCACTGTTATCGAAATGCTTCCCTGTCCAACGGGTGATCTCTTCGTCGGAGTCCCATTTCAAGAGCTGCTCGATATCGTCTTCTTTTACAGGCCTGAGCCTAACTCGTAAGCCTGCAAAGACCTCCGAGCCCGGTGTCCCTTCATCCCGCTTTTCACGTAAGTAGTCTAGTGCCCTGGACAAATTGAACGCCTCTCCCTGTCCCCAAACATGAGTCGTGCTGGGACATCTCTACGAGTTCAACAGAGAGAGGCTTTTCCCTCTTGGGGGTGTGCGACAAACTCAGGCAGATCTGAGAGCCCTAGCCAGCCCAAGAAGGTTGCCTATGCTATCTGGCGCGACAGCCTAGCAGGCACGAGTTCCGTCAGGTTGTTCCTTCTCAGGGCACATTCCAAGACGCCGTTTACCAATTCTACGTAGGTCCACCCGCCCTTCTCGGCAATGCGCGGGTAGTCCGAGAATCCCGGAGCCAAGCCAGGCAGAGGGTTTATCTCCATCACATTGGGAACTCCTGCCGCGTCGAGTCGCAGATCCACCCTGGCCAAATCTCGGCAGTCCAGAGCACGGTACGTGTCGAGGGCTGTTTTCTTGATGCAAGCCTCCAATTCCGGGTGCACGTCTGCCGGGCAACTGTAGTAGACATCATCACTCCACTCGACCTTAAACTGCCGGCTGTATATGCGAGAGTGTTCAGGCGGAACCAGTTCGAAGTCTACCTCCATTATGGGGAATATGATGGGCTCTCGGTTGCCGATTATCCCTACCGTGAACTCGCGGCCAGGCAGCAATTCCTCAACCAACACAGGCTGTGTGTATTCTCTTAGTAGCCTTTTGGCCTCCCGGTAGAGATCCAGAGGTTCCTTGCAGAGAGATTTAGGGGTAACTCCCATGCTAGAACCTTCGTGAGCGGGCTTCACAAATACGGGGAACCGCAGTCCCTGAACGTCGATGTCATTCTCGTCGGTAAACACCCGAAAAGGAGCGGTAGGAATCCCATGATAGGTCAGGACCTTCTTGGCCAGGGGTTTATCAAGGGTTACCGCCAGGGACAACACCCCGGAACCAGTATAAGGGATCCCGGGCATCTCCAGGACAGCCGGGACGTGACTCTCTCTCGACTCTCCCCTTAAGCCCTCGCACATATTGAACACGATGTCCACGTGCCTACCGTGCAGTTGGCTTATTCCTCGCCAATCTCCCTCTAATAAAGAAACATCGTGGCCATACGCTCTTAACGCATCGGCCACGGCTAGGATAGTGGACTCCGAATCAAGCTCCGCCCCCAGGTCTGGAGGCTCACCCTCTTTGGGCGGGTCTCCTTGAAGGTTAAACATGACACCTACAACGGCCATCCCGACGTGTTCCCCCTTCGTTGGTTATCATGCAAGAGATTATTGCACGGGCTAAACCTCGAGTCCACACGATTCGTGAACGAACCCTGACTGTCGGGATGGCAGCTTGTCAACCAAATAAGCAGTCTCTCGGCATCTCGAAGTACCTAAGAGTGCACTCCTCCGATGCTCACCCCATGCAGCGGTTTTTCATCCCCTACACAGGGGATGGGTACCAAATCCTGGTTGGGGGCCTCCGCCTTGTGCATCGCCTTAGACACAACTTCATCCATGTGACCAACAAAAAGGATAGTCATCTCATCCCGGATATTGGCTGGGACGTCCTCCACATCCTTCCTGTTCTCCTCAGGCAGCAAAACAGTGAAGATGCCTGCCCTGTGGGCAGCCATTACCTTCTCCTTGATCCCGCCCACGGGCAGGACCCTGCCTCTCAAAGTGACCTCGCCCGTCATGGCAATATCGTGACGAACCGGCCGATTAGTCAGAGCCGATGCCACGGCACAGGTCATGGTGATGCCCGCTGAAGGCCCGTCTTTGGGAATAGCCCCTTCCGGAATGTGCACGTGAATGTCGGTGGTCTCGTAGAAATCCTCCTGAAGCCTGAGGTCGAGGGCCCGCGACCTGATATAGCTTAGGCCCGCTTGGGCCGATTCCTTCATCACATCACCCAACTGCCCAGTAAGGGTTAAGTTTCCTTTGCCCTTCATGACGCTGACTTCAACCGACATAACGTCGCCGCCCACATCAGTCACCGCCAGCGCCGTCGCGACGCCAACCTGGTCCTCTTTCTCAGCCTGTCCGTAGCGGAATCTGGGAACTCCCAGGTATCTGCCCACAGTCTTGGCAGACACCCGCACTCTTTTCCTCTTGCCCGACACCAAATCTTTGGCAGTCTTCCTGCAGATGGACGCGATTTGCCGTTCTAGGTTTCTGACCCCCGCCTCCCGAGTGTACTCCCTGATGATGCTTCTCAGGGCATCCTTCCCTATGGTAAGGTCCATTGCCCGCAACCCGTGTTCCTTGAGTTGCTTAGGCACAAGGAACTGGGAACCTATCTGCATCTTCTCTTCCTCTGTGTAACCCGGGATGGTTATGACTTCCATGCGGTCAAGAAGCGCCCGCGGGATAGAGTGGGAAGAGTTGGCCGTAGTGATGAACATCACCCTTGACAGGTCGAATGGAATCTCCAAGTAATGGTCGGAAAAACTATGGTTTTGTTCGGGGTCCAACACCTCAAGAAGTGCTGCAGCAGGGTCGCCTCTGAAGTCCGACGCCAGCTTATCGACCTCATCCATAAGGAACACCGGATTCCTGGAACCCGAAGTGCGTATACCTTGAATTATGCGGCCGGGCAGCGCTCCGATGTAGGTGCGTCTGTGCCCGCGAATCTCAGCTTCGTCTCTGACTCCTCCTAAAGATATCCGCACAAATTTCCTACCCAGAGCTCCGGCTATGGACTTGGCCAGAGAAGTCTTGCCCACTCCCGGAGGCCCAACGAAGCACAGGATCGGTCCCTTGGGCTTTTCCACGAGCTGCCTAATAGCGAGATATTCTAGGATCCTCTCCTTAACCTCATGGAGCCCGTAATGGTCCGCGTCAAGGATCCTTTGTGCTTCAAGAATGTCCAGACGGTCTTCCGTTATAGTGTTCCAAGGCAGAGATACCAACCACTCAAGGTATGTCCGGACCACCACCGCTTCTGCCGATGCCTGAGGCATCTTTTCCAGGCGCTCGACCTCCCGAATTGCTCTGTCCTTGGCTTCGCCCTCAAGTCCCGCCTTTTCGATCTTCTGCCTGAATTCGTCGGTCTCGCTGATCCCGTCTTCCCGGTCGCCGAGCTCCTTTTGGATGGCTTTCATCTGCTCCCTTAGCCAATACTCCTTCTGGCTTCTTTCGATCTGCTCCCGCACCCGCTTGTTGATGCGCTTCTCCAGACTGACCATCTCGATTTCTTTGGAAAGAAAGTCCACAAGTCTCTCAACCCGTTCTCTCACCGGGAGCGTTTCCAGAATGACCTGCTTGTCAGCATGGGATAGCGGGACGTGTCCCGCGATGAAGTCGCAAAGCTGCCCTGGGTCGCTCAGGGTCGCGATAGTAATAAGGGTCTCGGCAGGCACCTTCTTGGTGATCCTGACGTACTCTTCATACTGCTCCATGAGCGGCTTAGCAACGCGCTCTGAATCGGGTACAGTCAAGGACTCTTCCTTGAGGTCCTCTACCGAAACGACGTGGCAAGGTTCGTGGGCCACGTAAGTGACCACTTTCACCCGACCTATTCCGTGAACAACTACTCTCAGATGACCAGCCGATGTTCTGACGGCTTCCCTAATCACTCCCAGTGTACCAATATCGGATATCTCCTTGGGCGAAGGATCTGCGACATCGCTGTCTCTCTGGGGGCACAAGACGATGCGCATATTCTCTGCCTGAGCCATTTCGCAAGCCCTTATTGATCTGGTGCGGCCCACCTCAAGGGTATGGGTGGTGCCCGGAAACACCAGCTGGTTTCTTAGGGGTAAGAGCGGGTAGGGCTTAGGGTCCCTCTTCGCTGCGCTCAATCATATCAACCTCCCGCATTCTCCTCTTAAGATCCCAGCCATATCATATTAGATGACAACATTGAAGTGACATGGCCAAGACGAACGCAAACCTTTTATTCTAGTTGCTCTCTCGCAAGTCCTTCAGGTGTGCTTGGTAACCTATGGAGAAAACCCCAAAGGACCAGCCAAGGGATGCGTGCGGGAGGGACGGCCACGAGGGATCAATAATGCTTTTCTGCGATGGGTGCGTTCAGCTAGAACTCTAAGTCTTGTAGGACTTCCCGGACATGAGACACAGGCATGACTTTGATTGAGCTATGGGCGAACCTCTCTTGCCAGTTAGTCTGTGGGATATATACGCGGACGAGGTTCGCTTCCTTTGCGGCGTTAAGCTTCTGCTCAATACCGCCCACGGCCCTAACCTCTCCGTGGATGGATATCTCGCCTGTAAATGCGGTCTTAGGGCAAACCGACCGCCTGCTGATAGCCGAATACATGCTGACTGCTATGGCAAGTCCTGCGGAAGGTCCGTCCACGGGAGTACCTCCCGGGAAGTTGACGTGGATATCCCATTCGTAAGGACGCAGGTCTGTCTGGGTAGAAAGAGCAGTCCGGACGTTTTCTATGGAGGACATGACCATACTCTTCCTGCGAAGAACGTGTGAACCCCTGCCCATTTCTTCTTCCTCGATAACCCCCGTGATGAGGATCTCCCCGCGCCTTCCGTTGGCGCGTTCCAACACGGAGGCCTCAACATCAATCACGTGGGCCGTACCCGGACCAGACACGGCGAGGCCTAACGCTTCGCCCATAAGCGGTGTCTCCGGCGGGATGAAGGCAGTGCGTGGAGTGTGTTGTCCTTGAGACACTATCCATTCAATATCTTGCAGAGAAATGGGCCGTCCACCATCAACTATGGTAAGTCCGGCCGCCAATTGAATCAGATTGACGGCGTCTCGTCCGTTGTGAGCGTATTTCTCAATGAGTTCTATGGCGTCATCTTCAATAGCGACACCCGCCTTCCGGGCAGCTCCTCGCGCGATGACTCCGATCTCCTTGGGCGTAAGACTGCGAAAGAACACTTCCAGGCACCGAGATCTCAAGGCGGGCGGAATGTCTTGAGGAGTCTTTGTAGTCGCCCCCACAAGCCGAAAATCCGCAGGGAAACCGTTCTGGAAGATGTCGTGGATGTGCTCGGGGATGCTTCCGTCTTCCTGAGTGTAATAGGCGCTTTCCAGAAACACTCGCCTATCCTCTAGCACTTTCAAAAGCTTGTTCATCTGAACCGGGTGAAGCTCCCCAATCTCGTCTAGAAACAAGATCCCTCCGTGGGCTTTGGTGACCGCCCCCGGTTTGGGCTGGGGAATCCCAGCTATCCCCATGGCCCCGGCCCCTTGATAGATTGGGTCGTGCACCGAGCCAATGAGGGGATCGGCGATGCCTCGTTCGTCGAATCTTGCGGTAGTGGCATCCATTTCGATGAACTTGGCTTGCCTAGAAAAAGGAGACAGATGTGATTTCTTAGCCTCTTCAAGGACCAGTCTGGCCGCAGCGGTCTTCCCGACGCCAGGCGGCCCATATATGAGCACGTGCTGGGGATTGGGGCCGCACAAGGCGGCCTTTAGAGCCTTAATGCCGTCAACCTGGCCGATCACTTCATCGATGCTTGCCGGTCTGGTTCGCTCCGACAAAGGCTCTGTAAGCCGGATGTCTCTCATCTGTCTGAGCCGTTCCAGTTCTTTCTTGGACTCCCTGCTTACTGCAACCTTCTGGTTTTCTTGAGTCCGGAGAAGATTCCAGAAATAGATGCCCATGACCACTGCCAGAAACAGCTGTATGTAGATGAGTACTCCCGCGCCCTGCATTTAGCCAATCCCCTCACTGTGTGGAGGACCTTTCTACCTGTAGAGTGAGCTTTTTCCCCGAGGTTTATGAGGTCTTGGTCCACAAACAACGACCCCCCTCGAGCCCCGGACTCGAAGAGGGTCAGATGAGGGTTCAAATACTCTTAAGCTGTCTCTTCCTTTTTCTTCTTGCCGCGATCGGAGGTAACCAGGATAGGCGCTACACCGGACAACACCACATCCTTCGTGATGATACACTTGGTCACGTCAGTCCGGGAAGGCAGATCGTACATAATATCCAGCAAGCGCTCTTCCAGAACAGCTCTCAGCCCTCTGGCGCCCGTCTTTCGCTTCTCCGCTTCGCGGGCAATAGCTCTTATGGCATCTTCTTGAAACTCTAGGGTCACTCCATCTAGCGAGAACACCTTCTGATATTGCCTCACCAAAGCGTTCTTCGGCTCAACCAGAATCTTCACAAGATCGTCCTCGCTGAGGGCGTCTAGGCCGACTATGACTGGGATTCTTCCCACGAACTCAGGTATCATTCCGTACTTGAGGAGGTCCTGAGGAAGTATCTTGGATAGAATATCCCCCACGTTACCTTCGCTCCTGGACCTAACCTCCGACCTAAATCCCAAGACCTTCTGGCCTATCCGGTTTTGGATGATCTTCTCGATGCCGTCAAATGCACCGCCGCATATGAACAATATGTCGGTGGTATCCACCTGTATGAACTCCTGATGAGGATGCTTTCTGCCACCCATAGGCGGTACATTGGCCACAGTGCCTTCAAGGATCTTGAGGAGTGCTTGCTGAACGCCTTCTCCCGACACGTCCCTTGTTATGGACGGGTTCTCAGATTTCCGGGCAATCTTGTCGATCTCATCCACGTAGATGATGCCCTTCTGAGCCCTTTCAATGTCGTAATCTGCGGCCTGGACTAGCCTTAAGAGGATGTTCTCGACGTCCTCTCCCACATACCCTGCCTCAGTAAGGGTCGTGGCATCAGCGATGGCAAAGGGTACGTTAAGAAACCTGGCCAGAGACTGAGCCAGATACGTCTTTCCGCAGCCGGTGGGCCCCAACATGACAATGTTCGACTTTTGAATCTCCACATCGTCGGGCTTTTGGCGACGCCCTATCCTCTTGTAGTGGTTGTACACGGCTACAGATAGTGTCTTCTTGGCCCTCTCCTGGCCTATGACGTACTGATCGAGGAACGCTTTGATCTCCTTGGGCTTGGGTACATCTTTAAGACTCTGTTCGGATTCTTCATCGAGTTCCTCGCAGATGATCTCGTTGCATAGCTCTATGCACTCGTCGCAGATGTAGACGCCAGGACCCGCAATGAGGCGCTTGACCTGGTCCTGGTATTTGCCGCAAAAAGAGCACTTCAGTCCCTTTTGTTCCTCGAATTTGAACATCCTTTCACCTCAGTTACTTGGAGACTTTGGGTGCCGGAACAAGGATCTCATCGATGAGCCCGTAGGCCTTTGACTCCTCGGCGGACATCCAGTAATCCCTCTCCGTATCCCTGGCGATCCTGTCAGCCGGTTGTCCAGTATGCTTGCCCAGGATCTGATTTATCAACTCTTTGGTCCGCAGGATCTCCCTCGCGGCTATCTCCACCTCGGTGGCTTGACCCTGAACCCCACCTAAAGGTTGATGGATGAGGGTCTTTGCATTGGGCAGGCAATACCTTCTGCCTTTGGTGCCACCCGTCAGAATAACCGCCGCTATGCTGGCTGCTAGCCCGACACAGATGGTAGACACCGGGGGTTTGATATGCTGCATGGTATCATAGATCGCCAACCCGGCCGTCACCGAGCCTCCAGGCGAGTTGACGTAGATCGAGACTTCTTTATCAGGGTCTTCAGCCTGTAAAAATAGGAGCTGAGCCACGACGAGGTTGGCCATCTGATCGTCAACAGGCGCTCCCACGAACACGATCCGATCCTTAAGCAGGCGGGAGTAGATATCGTAGGCTCGCTCGCCCCTACCGGTTTGCTCTACAACCATGGGCACCAGGTAACTCATGGACCTAGCCTCCTCTTCTATGGGTCAAAGCCGAAGCCACACTTACATTATACCATCCTATGGCCGGCTACTATTGGACTTCTGGCTTATCATCTAATTCTGGTAATTCGGGCGGTTTTCCCTCAGTCGCTGGAGACCTATCAGCTTCTGGCGTATCCGCCTGGGACGTTTCAATCCCTTCGGCGCCAACTTGATCCGGAGCATCGCTGGATACCGCTGAAACCTGGTCAGTTTTGGCATCAGGTGAAGGCACGGGTTCCGCCTCTGGGATCGGGGTCCCCGCCCTGATAGCAGCCTCCGTGGAAATCTTATGCAATGCTTCCGATCTGGCCAGATCTTTTCGGATCCCCGCCAACGCCCCCCTCAGATCCAGGGTAGTCTTCATGGCGCCCAATTCGGCTCTGGCCTGCTGCGCCAGGGATGCCACCACTTTGTCTACGGTCTCCTCCGAAACCTCTATACCTTCTTTGACGGCAATAGCATCAAAGACGAGTTCTGTCTTGACTTCTTTCTCGGCCTGTTTCTCTATATCAGCCGTAAGATCTTCCGGGGTTCTACCACTAGACCGCATGTACTGGTCAAAATCGGTACCTGACTCTTTCAGTCTTTGGGCAAACCGTTCTAGAATCTCCTGGGCTTTTCTGTTGATCATGGCTCTCGGGATCTCTACAGACGACATCTCAACTACTTTAGTTTCAACCTCATCCGCATGACGCCTGCGAGCCATATCCAGTCTCATATTGGTGATACGCTGCTTAATGTCTTTCTTGGCATCTTCCACGGTATCCTGCCCTATGGTCTTGAGAACCTCATCTATCTCGGGCAGGTGTTTCTCGTAGGTCTCCTTCACAGTAACCACAAACTTGGCGAGCGCAGCCTCATCGAGGGCAGTCTCATCAGAAACCGCCTCATCCTCCGCCTTCTCAGGAGTCGTTCCGTCCGTGACCTCCGGGGGACTTTCGCTCGCAGGTTTGGGAAACACGCAAGTGAATTCCTTGCTCTCGCCGCTTTTCATACCCACGAGTGCTTGCGAAAGGCCCGGGATCAGGCCATACTCGTTACCTACCTCGATATACGTCAGGTCATCGTCCATCCCAGAAAGGGGGTTATGACCACCTTCCAGTGCTTTAACATGACAGTTGGCATAGTGCCCGGCCTCAAGAACGACACCCTCCTCTAACGGGCGAAGCTCTGACATCCGGTCACGAAGGAGGTCAAACTGGCGATCTACTTCTTCGTCTGTCACCTGCGGGGTCTCAAATGGCACAGATACGCTCCCGTATTCCCCTAGCTGAACTTCGGGACGCACATCCACCGATGCCGTAAACTTGAGCGGTTTGCCCAGATCGAACTCGATATCATCGAATTCAGGATCGTCCACAGGTTCAATTCCGGCTTCTTCCACTGCTTTAATGTACTGGCCGGGTAGAGTCTCTCTGATTGCTTCTTCCTTGAGCGGTTCTACACCGTAGAAGCGCTCAACTATGTGCCGCGGAGCTTTTCCCCTTCGAAACCCAGGTATATTGACTCGTCTCACAACACTTTTGTAGGCCTTACCATAGGCTTCGTCTACGACACTGGCCGGAGCTTCGACTTCAAGAGTGACTCTCGACCCTTCCTTCTTTACAACATTAACCTTCACGGCATGGTCCTCCTTAGATCTTGCCTTCTGAGACCCTATCTGGCAGGCCGAGTATTACTGCGGTGTCGAACCGCAAGGCCGCAAGTCACATTAGGGTTTGACGATCTTAAGTATACTACCAGAAAAGGGATACACAAAAAAGACGAGAACCCGCACTGGCGTCAACAGCGTTCAGACTGCCGGATCCTCCCATGAACAAAATTCCGGCAGCGCTTATACAAGCGACAGTTCCTGGAAACTCTCTGTTACAGTTCCGCCCTCCAAAGCCCGTGGAGATTGCAGTAGGCGCGGACAACACCCGATGCCGGCGGACAATCGAACTGCCTCGATTACTTCAACCCACTCGATGTAGTGCTTGTCCCCCATAGGGTGCGGAACCGAACCTACGTCAACTGTCCCGTCATACCTAGTCTCGTGTCCTTCGATGGTCACTTCCCTGGCCAAACTGGCGTTGACTAGCAAGTTCAAGGTATTGTACACCGTTGTCTTGGACAGTGTTGGAATCACCTTAGAAATACTGCAATAGATCTCGTCCGCTGTGGGGTGGGTCTTGTTGGTGAGCAAGTAGTCCAACACGAGAATGCGAGGATAAGAGCACCTTATGCCCGCCCCGACTAAACGCTTTCGGACTGGACTAAACCGGCTGCTCGTATCGAACCCTCCCATCTCCCGTGAGGGCCTCATCTGTAATCATTACAGTGTTGCAATGATTACATTTCGATTCTGCCCAACGCAGGAAAGGCGTCAAGCTGTTTTTGGGGTTATCGATGGGGCTTTCCTCTAGACCGGAACAAACATGAGACGAGCCTAACGACACTAAACCAGCGAAAGTCGTCGAACATTGATCTTGGTGCGAGGGAGGGGATTTGAACCCCTACGCCCGTGAAGGCACTGGATCCTAAGTCCAGCTCGTCTGCCAGTTCCGACACCCTCGCACGTAAGGGCGGAAATAAAGAAAGGGATCAGATGGTGGGCCATGATGGAATCGAACCATCGACACCCCGCTTAAAAGGCGGGTGCTCTGCCGCTGAGCTAATGGCCCACGTGGCTGGGGCGGCAGGATTCGAACCTGCGAATGTCAGCTCCAAAGGCTGATGCCTTACCGCTTGGCGACGCCCCAATAATGGCGCGCCCGGCAGGAATCGAACCTGCAACCTTCAGATCCGAAGTCTGCAACTCTATCCGTTGAGCTACGGGCGCGCGCTCCTACTATACATGAAATTGGGGTGAATGACGGGACTTGAACCCGCGACCCCCAGGGCCACAACCTGGTGCTCTAGCCATCTGAGCTACATCCACCGCAATTCTTTCATCTTGGTTGGCGCGCCTGGCAGGAATCGAACCTGCGACTCCCTGCTTAGAAGGCAGGTGCTCTATCCCCTGAGCTACAGGCGCACATGGAGCGGGTGATGGGAATCGAACCCACGCCACCAGCTTGGAAGGCTGGAGCTCTACCATTGAGCTACACCCGCGCTCCTTCAGAAGGAGCATGCGACCCGGTTTCCCGTGCCGCAGGAATCATTCTACTAGAAAGGCAAGCATGGGTCAAGGAAAGTTGGGACGGCTGTGTGACTTGACCATAGCGTCTTTAGTGTCCTGATAGTACCGGGTATTAAGACATAGTGTCCGTTAAAACGCGGCCGGCACCTTAGTGCCCGCCGCGTTCATCGCGTTTTTTCTGTCGCTTCACCCTGCTCCGGACTTCGCCTTGCTAGTTGTCCAGGACCCACCGTGTGAGGTTACCCTGCAGGCCTGCGAGCCGGCTACTTGATTCGCCCACCTGGTCTCCTGCCCTCTACACCTACTTGGTCGGGTCTCCGCCCTTCATGAATGTGTATATGTCATCGGTCACAGCTTGGATGTTGTCTTCGCCCAAGTATGTCATGTGACCCGCCGGGTAACCCTTGACGAATGTCCGGTCTTTGGGCATATCGGAATGATCCAGAGTGTAGTACAAGATGCCAATCTGCGTAGCGATGTCGTAGTAACCGTTCACAAAGAACGTACGCATGCCAGGGACTCGCCTCATGGCGGTACTTAGGCTCTGAGATGTGTTCTGACCTTTGATATCGTTATTCCAGTTCATGGAAAGGCGAGCCGAGTTCACGAAGACGCGATCCCACTTGATCCCCAACATTGGGAAAACCTCGCCACAAAGAACCGACTGGAAGAACGGGTCATACTTGCCCTGAGACGGGTCGTCGCGGACGCCCCAATGCTCCTCATCCATGAAGGGTGAGTACAGCGGGCGGGTAATCCGTCCATCCAAACGAGCCACTGAAAGGCCCTTTTTGCGCAGGACTTCACGACGAAATTCAACGTCGTCCACAAACAAAGCCCGCTTCTCCAGATACTCTCTGGAAACCCCTGTGTAGTACATGACCCGCTCGACGATGTGTTCGCGAGCCTCCCCTTGCAGGCTGTTCCCCTGATACAGAGCAAGCAAGTACTCTGTGTCGGCGAACTTCTTCGCCTCGGCAACGAATTCATCTACGGTCTGGTCAGACGGACGGTTGTGATACCAGTTGATTGCCGCCAGAGTCGGGAAAGCCAAGACAGCGGGGTATATGGAAGGGTGGTCTCGGAAGTGCTTGCCCAAGCTGACAGTGTTGCCGATCATGATAATACCGTCAAAGGGTACGCTGTATGCCCTGTCGGAACCGCCCAACGACCCTCTTCCAGCAACTGTGCTCGCCCTGGTGCAACCGTAACTCTCCCCCAACATGTACTTGGGGCTATGCCAGCGGTTGTAGCGCGCAAGCCAGGCCTGGATGAACGTCAGAATGGCTTCGGCATCAGGCTCGATTCCGTAGAACATGTCTTTCTTTGACTCGTCCAAGAGACGACCAAAACCGGTTCCAACAGGGTCAATCAACACCAGGTCGGTTATGTCCAAAAGGCAATGAGGATTGTCGCAGGATTCATAGGGCGGAAGAGGTATACCATTGTCGTCGATATTGTCGCCGTACTTGATTCTCTTTGGACCCAAGAAACCCACGTGGACCATCATGCAAGAAGTGCCCGGGCCTCCGTTGTATGCAAACATCACCGGCCGAGATTTTGTGTCCTCCACATCTGAACGGAAGTAAGAATACGAAAAGATTGAGGCGATGGGTTTTCCCTCGTCGTCGTATAGCACATTGTCCTCGCAGACTGTGTGATACGGAACCTCAACACCACGCAAGGTGATGCTCCCTTTTCCCGTAAAGCGGGAAGGGGTAAATACATCGGTTCTAAGCATCGAACAGCTCCTCCCTTACGATAAGGTTACAACAACGACGCTTAACGCGTCGTGGAACGCATACTCTTCGCCGGTTTTCACACGTCTTCCACCACACCATATGTCACACCGCTAGAACCAATTAGAACAGGCAATTGAACAGGAACTTGAACGTGCCGTGAGTTTGCGACCTAAACTGTGTTCTGAAACCGATCAAGACCGCCTGGCCATCACCCACCTTCACTGACAGCATGCACGGCTTGCCCGCTATCATCTGCTCTCCAATTATCCACCCGCTTTGCAGCAGATCCTTGTGGGGGTATTGAGCGACTATTTCGTACTTCTCTGCCGAGAACGCCTCGGTAATCTGGAAAGTTGGGCTATCGAAGTTCAACACCAAGGCTTCTTCCGGCATCCCGTAGGCAAGAGGATGTCGATTACAGACATTAGCGTGCAACGTTGATCCGTGGCAGTAGAAGTCTTTCCAGGTGGTATTGGCTACGACATTCTTTACTTTTAGTCCCAAGGTCTCGATGGCGAAATCCGACGCACCGTCCAAAGCCACGAGTCGCCCACCGCGATTCACGAAATCCTTAATGGCTTGAGCCCCTTCTTGGCCGATACCGCTCCGGTATTCGGGCGGCACAGGAGGCATCGGCCGTCCCCTTTCCCGAGATTCGCTCTCAACGTCAGTCCCAAGGATCATCTGGGAGCGATCGCTGGGCAGAATCAAGACATCGAATCTTTCATTGAGGTTGCCTGGCTTGATGTCCTCATCTCTTATGGTGACGTAGGGGAATTCGAACTTCTCCAAAAGAAGTCGCGTCCAGCCTTCGTCCATGTTTCCGCCATAGTACCGCTGATACATTCCGACTCTGAGGTTCTTGATCTCGGTTTTCTCTACGGGCGCTTGGCTTGACGCGATGAACCGAACGCCGAGGTCCTTGGATATCGCCCCAACCACGTCCAGAATACCTGGACCGTTCTCAATGTAGAAAGCCCCCGGGCCCAGTTTCTCGCCTGTGACCTCGACGGGCTCACCCACCCTACTTACTTTTGCACCGTGCTTGAGCAGACGGTTGACAGCCAGAAATGAATCGTTGAAGCGGGAATCCAGGTAGTACCCAACATCCTCCTGCACTTGGCAAACACTCATGGGAACAGACGTAATAACCTCCAAGTCCGCCTCGAACGCCTGCTCTATAGGTAGAACCTCAACTCCCATGAACTCGCCGATCGTGTCGGTTGCCGTGTCATACATGATCGGAGAACCGTCGGGATTGCGGGTCCAGTAGTTGTCTGGATAGAAAGTCCTTCCCAAGAGGTTTTTGGCCACGCCCATCTTGGGCTGGTCAAGGGACACAATGTAAGTGCCTTTGGGGTAGACTCGTCCGGCTACCTGGAATGATTCCTTAGCCTCCTTGACTTCAAGACCCTGAAGCAGCATCAGGTTGACGAGTTTGAGAGCCGTCAGCGGGTCATGCTGGCAAGGACGTATAGCGTATGCCACCGGAGTTCCTTTGGCTCCGCGCTCAGTCTGCCGTTTGGCTTTGAGATAAGCGTTCCACAGTACCTTTTCTTTGTACTTGGCACAAATATCTAGAAGGGCCCACGCTGCAATTTTCTGCTGCTCAACAATGTCCCTCAGCCTCCACCAGCCGCCCGGCCACGGATGCGGGAAGTTGGTCTGAGCCTCATAGGTCGGCATAGTCTTGGGGCTTGCGCCTCTCAATTGGTGAGGATGGATGTACAGCGGCGTGGCCAGTTTGGCGCTTGCAGACTCGGTGAGCATACCGGCTATGTTGTGATGGGTGGTGAGCCAGTGAAAACCGTAGTGACCCCATCCTGGATACTGAGCACCGTTGAGGATTCCAGTCTTCCCATGCTCCTCGAGAGTGTAAGCCATATGGGCGCCGAACCACTCGTCCTCTCTCCATACCAATGGATCGGCGTGCGGACGGATACCGTCAGAATAGGGTGCAAGGTATAGCCTTGCACCGTAGGACCCCATGTGGTGATGGTCTTGATAGGCCTGAGGGTGCCAGTCGGTTAAGAGCAACTTGGCCACATACCGGGATTCCACCAGGTTCTGGGCGAAGGCGTCACGGTTGTTATCGTGGCCGGCGTACTTATGATACAGCCAGGGAAGCCCTGTTCCTTCGTACTCGGTGCCCAGACACTTGTTGTACCAATCAGTGACCATGATTTGCCCATCGGGGTTGAAAGACGGGACTATTATGGAGATCACGTTATTCAGTATACAGAGATTGTCGTCCGACTCGCAGGCCAACAAATCGTAAGCCAGTTCCGGGGCCATCTGAGTACCGCCGATCTCGGTGGCGTGCAGACTCATGGTCTGGCAGACCACAGCTTTGCCTTCCTTTATTAGCTCCTTGATCTCATGCTCTGGGATTCCTCTGGGATCCGCTATCTTGGCGTTCACCTGGCGGTAATGTTCCAGATTGGCTAAATTGTCGGCCGATGAGATGAAAACGGCCATGAAGGGATTCCCTTCAGTGCTCTTCCCCATCTCTACGACCTTAATGCAGTCTGATTCCTTCTCCAAGAGGTAGAAATACTCAACGATCCTGTCCCATCGGGCCATCTTTCGGTCGCTACCAAGCCTGAATCCGAAGAACTTTTCAGGTGAGGTGATCTTGGAGTTCACGGGCATGCTTCTTTCCCCGGTATGACCCTTCCAGCGATCGTGAAGGGCCGGCTCCTGCACCAGGTTCACTCCTCTCAAGTAGTTTGGCCTTGGGCCCAAGACATCAAAAGGAGCCTTGGCAATTCAATTCTCCAAAGGACTTCTAATTCCTACTGGAGGCTAAATAATTCCCACAAACTCACTTGGTTATAGTATGATCCAATTAGTTTGGCAGTCGAACAATCTAGTACGCATGCGAGAAAGGTGACAAAGTGACCCATCCTACCAATGCGGGAGAGCAGGCTCAGGACCCCATAGAGGATGAAGCGCGCCAACAGGCAAAAACGGAGAAGCGGCGAGGACACGGCCTAGACCTAGTTGGAAACACCATCGAACAGAACCTCTGGGTACTGGCAGTCCCACTCATTGCCGAAAGATTACTTCAATCTGTGGTAGACGCGGCTGACATGGCAATGGTCGGACGCGTAGGAGCAGCTTCGGTAGCGGCAGTTGGGCTCTCGAATCAGATATGCATGATAGCTACCGGGTTCTTCGATGCCATACGAGTCGGGACAACCTCAGTCGTAGCCCGAAGAATCGGAGCCGGGCAGCGCGATGAAGCCCAGAAAGTGCTCAGGCAATCGCTCCTAGTTGCAGCCACCATCGGCATCACAGCGTTCTTGGTGTTCTCTATCGGAGCCGCAACCAGTCTTAGGCTCATGGGGGCCGAAGAAGACGTGGTGTTCCAAGGAGTCAGATACTTTTGGTGGAAGGGCATGTCTCTCCTGTTCGAGTTCGTCACCATGACTTTTGCAGCATCCTTGAGAGGCTCTGGTAACACGCGACTTCCTCTGTATGTTGGGACTGTAGTGAATATCCTCAACGTATGCGGGAACTACGTACTCATCGGCGGCCGTTTTGGCTTCCCAGAAATGGGCACTGAAGGCGCCGGCCTAGCCACAGCCTTTGCCAGGTTTTGCGGCATGATAGTCACAATAGTCCTAACCACGATAAGCCCTAACCCACTCAAGGACTGGTTCAAAGGCTCTTTCAAGCCTGACCAGGAAGCACTGGGAGCAGTGCTGAGAATAGGGCTCCCGGCTTCAGGCGAGAGGCTTGCTCTGAGAGGAGCCCAAATTCTTTACACGAGGGCGATTTCAGGGTTGGGAACAAACGCTTACGCCGCACACCAAATATCCCTGCGAATCGAATCCATATCGCTTACCATTGGCTTCAGTTTTGGCGCCGCCACCACAACCTTAGTGGGACAGTACCTGGGTTTCGGCGATCCAGAAAAGGCCGAGCAAGCGGCACTCAAGGCCGGGAAGATCGCAGCCATAGCTATGGGGTGTATGGGTGTCCTCCTTTTTGTTGGAGCTCCTTCGGTTGTCCACTTGTTCATACCGGATAACCTTGAAGTAGCCCACATGGGAGCCACTGTCTTACGGATTATCGCCGGCGCTCAGCCGTTCATGGCGATCAACCATGTGATGTCAGGTGGCTTGAGAGGCGCCGGGGACACGGCCTGGGTAATGTACATCACAGGAGCCAGCGCATGGGGCATCAGGGTTGTCTTCACGTATATAATGGCCGTATACATGGGCCTTGGCCTTCCGGGAGCGTGGTACGCCATGGCCATCGACCTCGTCGTGCGGTCTGTGTTCTTCCGGTGGCGTTTCAGGACAGGCAAGTGGAAAGAAATTAGGGTGTAACAGGGTTCTACTGTCCGAGAGAGACTACCGCCCCCCTTTTGGACACCAGTGGATGCTATGAGCGAGTCCATTTACCTCGCAAACTAGGCGTGTCTCGTGGAATCATGACATCAATCACCGACTATATAGAACTGGGGGGTGCCTTCCATGTTCAGGGCTATTGTAACGCTCGTGGTTTCCGCACTGGTTCTCATGCTCTGTGGCTGGATTGTTCCTGGATTTGTAGTGTTCGGTTTTTGGGGAGCAGTCAAGACTGCAATCGTTATCGCCTTATTGGGTTTCGTCGTTGAGAGGTTTTTTGGACGAACAATGTCTCCCAGAGGGCGCGGCACAGTGTCTTTTGTGATAGCAGCAGTGATAATCTACCTATCTCAGTACGTCGTACCCAGTTCTGTTGAAGTATCACTCATTGGCGCGCTCATCGCTTCGTTGGTGATCGGCTTAGTTGACGGATTCGTTCCAACGCATCTCAGATAGACCGGCAGACATACGGTAATCTGGCATCGGGGGGCGGTCTTTGCACATCGCCCCTCCCATTTGCCGTGGTTGGTGTAGAAGAATCTCATGAGAACCGCCGGGGTCGCCATTGGCCCAACCATATTGAATGGGCCAATGGAATATGTGCAATCCTTTGAAGGATCTGAGCGAGGCGTGTTGAAGTAATCAGGGTATTCGTGAAGTCGCCGTTTTTCACGCAACGACTCACGTAAGCGCTTCACAAAAAGGAGGCAACCACATTGAACCCGGTGCGCCACGAGAAACTAAACAGCTGGATCCAGGAAGTGGTCGAACTGTGCCAGCCAGAATCGGTGTACTGGTGCGACGGCAGCCGCGCCGAGTACGATAGACTCATGTCGGAAATGGTGAAAAGCGGCGCAGCTATCGCCCTCAAGAAGCGACCCAACTGTTACCTATTTCGGTCAGACCCCAGCGACGTGGCAAGAGTCGAAGACAGGACCTTCATTGGAACTAAGAGACAAGAAGACGCAGGCCCCACCAACAACTGGATCGAAACGGATGAACTTAAACGCATAATGACTGAGCTTTACCGCGGGGCTATGCGTGGACGCACGTTATATGTCATCCCGTTCTCTATGGGTCCTTTGACATCACCCATTTCCAGAATCGGTGTGGAGATAACCGATAGCCCGTACGTAGTATGCAACATGCATATCATGACTCGCGTTGGCACAAAGGTGCTTGGGGCTCTGGGCACTGACGGAGACTTTGTAAAATGCCTGCACTCCGTGGGCGCTCCTCTCGAGCCAGGCCAGGAGGACGTTCCGTGGCCTTGCGCTCCCATGGAGAAAAAGTACATCAGTCACTTCCCCGAGGAAGACACTATTTGGTCCTTCGGTTCTGGGTACGGCGGCAACGCTCTCCTTGGAAAGAAGTGCTTTGCGCTTAGAATCGCGTCCACTATTGCTCGCCGCGAAGGCTGGATGGCAGAACACATGCTGATCCTGAGGCTTACCAGCCCTGAAGGGAAGCAGTACCACATTACGGGCGCGTTCCCATCGGCATGCGGAAAGACAAACCTGGCAATGATCCACCCAACAATTCCCGGATGGAAAGCCGAATGCATAGGCGACGATATTGCCTGGATGAAGATCGGTCCAGACGGAAGGCTCTACGCCATTAACCCAGAGGCGGGTTTCTTTGGCGTAGCACCAGGGACATCCTACAAAACTAACCCATCTGCTATGGATACACTGCTGGAAAACACGATTTTCACCAACTGCGCCTTGACTGATGATGGCGACGTATGGTGGGAAGGAATGGGCCCCGCCCCTGCCCACGCCATTGACTGGAGGGGTCGGGACTGGACGCCTGACAGCAAAGAGCCGGCCGCACACCCCAATGCCAGATTCACCGCGCCGGCGTCTCAATGCCCGGTTATCTGCTCTGACTGGGAGAAGCCTGAAGGAGTACCCATCGACATCTTCATTTTCGGCGGACGTCGCGCCCAGAACATCCCGTTGGTTGCAGAAGCGTTTGACTGGGATCACGGCGTTTTCCTAGGAGCTACTGCATCCTCCGAGACTACCGCAGCCAACATTGGCGCTGTGGGCAAAGTAAGACGAGATCCCTTCGCTATGCAGCCCTTCTGCGGCTACAACATGGCCGATTACTTCGCTCACTGGCTCGAGATGGGCGACAAACTCGGCAACAAGGCTCCTCGTATCTTCTACGTCAACTGGTTCAGGAAGAGCCCCGACGGCAAGTTCCTGTGGCCTGGCTTCGGTGACAACAGCCGTGTGCTCAAGTGGATGTGCGAGCGCGTAGACGGGAAAGCCAAGGCTAAAGAGACTCCTGCAGGTTATCTGCCCACTGAGGATGCTTTGGATCTGTCCGGTCTGGATATCCCCGCCGAGTACTTAAGTGAACTCTTGACTGTGGACAAGGATGCCTGGAAGCAAGTTGAGATTCCCAGCATTGAGGCCCACTTCGAGAGGTTCGGTGACAGGCTGCCTAAGAGGATGGCGCAGCAGTTTGAGAACCTCAAGAAGAGACTTGATGAGTGATAAGGCGTAGGCTTCCAGTACGCCTTCCACGTTAAACAAAGAGCGGAACCGCTAACGGTTCCGCTCTTGTACTAGGTTCTTGTCTTAGGTTCGGAGGTAGCAGCCATTATTCGATCTTGTCGAGCACTCGGGATCCTGCGGGGACTCTCGTGCCTGAACCCCTTGCCATCATAGCGCTTTCCCCCACTATAGGACCACAATGTCACTTCCCGGCCACATGATGTGTCCTGACAGGATTGGACTTGGCGATAAGTTTCCGTATAATAGAGAGTGCGTCGGGGAGTGGCGCAGCTTGGTAGCGCGCATGGTTTGGGACCATGAGGCCGCAGGTTCAAGTCCTGTCTCCCCGACCATCGTGTTTTATCTGGGCAGTGGAAAAGCAATTGGTTCCGAGCAACCCCGTGGCTGGCTTCCGCATGCGCAAGAAGTCGGACCGGATTGTGGATATCCCGGAGGACGTCATGCGCCAGCTCCTAACACTGCCGGATCGCAAGAGCTACGTGGGGCTTAGGGACTACGCGCTCTTCACCCTCTTTCTCGATACAGGAATACGGCCGAGCGAGTGCTTCAAGCTTGTACCAGGTGACTTCAATTTCAGAACGCGGACGCTTACTGTGAGGGCTGAGGTATCTAAGACAGGTCAGCCCCGGGGACTACCTCTTTCGGACGTGACCATACGAGCTCTTGAGGAGTTCCTTGCAGTCCGCCCAACGGAATGGACGGGCTCTGACGTGGTGTTTACCAGCGTCTACGGCAAGCCATTGACCAAGGATACTTGGGGAGACATTATGGAGAAGTATTCCAATCGTCTCGGGACCAAGGTCATACCCTATGACTTGCGGCATACGTTTGCGCTGATGTTTCTCAGGCGTGGAGGTAACGCGTTCGCGCTACAACGGCTCATGGGCCACGAGAGCATGGAAATGACCAGACGTTACGTGAACTTGGTGCAGAGTGACCTAAAGGCGATGCACCGTGCTGCCTCACCAGTGGATGGTCTTGTGCCCCCCAAAAGGCAAAAATTCGATACTCGGCTCAGGCGATAGAGCGCAACGGATCCGAAATTAGCGAAAAAAGTCCACTTTTGGCGGGCTCTTCTCATTTGCCTGCCAAATGGACCACAACAGCCACTGAACGAGGCTTTTCAGGCAAGCAGTCGGCCTGACGCCGTCTGAGTACCGGAAGAGGTTCAAGGTTAGGTAGTTGCGGAACCTTCTGTCAAACTTAGCTTGTCGGAGTCCCCTTTTTCAGCTCCGCGCGTATATAGTCCGGCAGCTGGAACAGGGTCGCCTGGCCATGCAGGATTATCTCCTGACCACGGATAGCCAGCGGGAGACCCATCGTCTTGTTCCTCACGGCCTGAACGGCATGGGGATACTCCTGGCCCTTTGGGTCGTCTATATCCACGTACCGGCACCTCAGATTCCGCTGCCCGAAGGTCCTGTATAGAGTAGGTATGAAGCCGATTATTATCTCTTCCTGGCTGCGCGAACCGCAACACCCTGTGCGGTGCCTTATCTTGCGAGAGCCCATGATTATTATCTCAATCATCGTCGTCAACTCCTTATGTCAACTTCCTTATGGCCAGTGTATGTGTGGTTTTTGGCGTTGTTACTTGTCCAATTGGGCCTTCTTCGGCTATCGGCCAAGTGGTTATGTAGTGTACTTATGTAACCTAATAGAACGGCTTTACATAATATGCAACAGATTCGGGACCACGAATCGAAGTTCAATAGAAAAGGAGGAAAAGAGACATGAAGGTTCAGCCACTGGGTCTGCCGACAGTTCCCGGCACCGACCTGCCCATCAGGCCAAACGAGTTCAGGTGCGAGTGCGTGTGTGTGGAGGTTCCCAAGATCCTCGATGCCAGAAAGCAGATAGACTGCGACACATTCTTCCGGCTCGCGGAGTTCGCCGACGAGCCACCCACGCTCCCCCTGATCGACATCGACCAGAACCCCATCCCCAATGTGGACTGGGAGCCAACCGATGACATCGTATGTCTGGGCGCCGTCTTCAAGGAGAACCGTCTCGGGCAGATCTTCGTGACCGCGAGCCCGCCCCCCGACCTGACCATCACCCCTCTAGGAGGCGTTCCCCCTGCGGCCCAGATTGATGTCATAGTGACTCCCGGTCTCGACGAGACGCCTACGGTTGACACGTGCCAGGTGAGGAACACGGTGCTCGTGCAGCTCCAGAATAACACTCCGGGCAGAACCCCTGTGACCGGCTACATCGAAGTCTGCCCTGTGCAGTTCGCAAAGTCGCTGGTCTTGTTCTTCCCGGATCAGGAACTCGTAGGCCAGGTGAGCGTCAAGACCCAGTCCCACTGGGAGATCCTCGACTGCACCGTCGACGTATTCCTCGACGTCTTGAGGGTGGGCGTGACCGTCGGGGCGCACGTCATCGTGAAGACGTGGGCCGACGCCCAGCTTGTGATCACGGCCTTCGGCGAGTGCGATTGGGATCTACTCCCGCCGCCTCTTGCAGAGAACCCGTGCATCGAGTTCTTCTCGAGGCCCTTCCCGCCGTTCAACCCGCCCCAGCTGCAGGACTTCTTCCTGCCGCCAGTGCAGACAAGCAACTAGCGGCCAGCGGAGAACGGAGATCAAACGTCAGGCCAGGAGATATGCCTCTCCTGGCTTGGCTTTCTCTGTGGTCCAGAGCCCGACGGAACCTTGCGCCAGTCAGTCTGGAGGAGTTCATTTCCTTACCAGGTTTCTTGAGACTAGTCAGGCTGGTTGTCTTTCGGCGTATCCTGCCCGAACAGCATGCGGTTTAGGTACTGGATGTATTCCTCGATCCTTTCAGGCGTAGGCTCAATGCCCCTCTTTGAGAGTACATCTGCTGCCTGTTTGACGGCCGTTTCGGGCGACTTGAGGAGTGTCTCGCGCAATTGCATGAGGCGCTCGTCTTCCCTCTGGCTCCTAGGAAGGTTGATCATGAGAGGACGAGTCGAACCCGTCGTGGCCAAACCGTCAGGCGCGGGAGCACGCGCGGCTGTTTGTGCCGGGCTCTGTCGGGTGCGTGCTTCCGGCTGAATCCCTGGAGCGGTGAAGTGCCGGGCGGGCAGATTTCCCGGTTGCTGGCCTCGATACTGTACCGCCGGCCGGAGGAGCTGCCGGACCGGCGATCGTTCTGCCACCGGTCGTTCCGCAGCCAGCCGTTCCGCCGCAGGCCTCTCCGCGGCCGCGGGTCTTTCCTGGGTTGCCGGCTGTTCCGAGAGCGCCGCCCGTTCTGCGCCTGGCAGACGTTCAGCGGTTGCAGGCGGCTCCGGGGCTGCCTGTTGCTCTGGTGTTGACGGTTGTTCAACGGTTGCAGGCAGTTTTTGGGTTTCGGGCCTTTCGACGCTGGGCGGCCCCGGCGGGTCTAGCGCCTGTGCTGCTAGGCTGATCGACCGACGGCGTCTCACCAGATCTGCGCGGGCCAGTTCCAAAGAGCTTGCCCCGTCCCTTGCCATCTGTTCTGGCGTCCCGGGCCCGAGGGGCGGCTCGTTGCTTATATCTCTCGCACCATCTGGTACGGTAGGCACAGACTCACTCGCTGAAGTAGTGCTTGTTGAGACGGAACCCGCCGCAGCCGGACTTGCCGGGACAGGACTTACTGGAGCGAAACTTGCGGACAGCGGCCCCGTTACTGTGACAGGAGGCGGCACCGCATACGGTGAGGAGGCGGGCGCCGGAATTTCTGGATACGGCCTTTCCATGAGGGCTGCAGGCTCAGAGGGCTCTTCCACCACGGCCGAAACCGGGGGCCCGACCCTTTCGTGAGGCTGCGAACCCGCCTTTCTCACGATTTCCCATGCTCCGTTGGGTAACGGCTGCTTCCTAAAGTATCTGAGTACTCCCCGGCATATGACGAGGGAGACGATATCGAGGAACTGGTCAACGTATCCGTCTATGAGCGGGATGGAAAGAAGGACAGTGGGAGCGCGAGTCTCCTGGAGGATCTCCGAGAACCAACCCTTCACATCTCTCGTCATCCTGAAGCTTGATGTCCGTGTGAAAGCCGGACAAGACGGGCCTAGATCGGCTGCGAAGTGACCTGCGAGGCGATAGCTCGCCCGGGTCCACTGCCACCAGGGATATATCGCGAGAGGATGAACGCAACCGGTAACGCTTTGACCGGCGAAGACGAAAAGCACCAAGTCCCAGTGGGAAGAGTGTTCCGGACCTCGCCCTTGCCTCGCCGGGTCTTCCGGATAGAGCGACTCGCGCAGGACCACCTCAGCGCCTGACACCCAAAGCACCCGTTCCAGGAGCCGTAACTCGGAAATGAACTGGGCATAAAGGCGCGAGTCGGCCAGGCGAGCCGGTCTTACCGATTGAATGAGTATGCTCTTCCCGAGCAGGGGTGGGTGCACTGCGAAGATCCCCGAGCGTTTTTCGTGTCTGAAAGGCAGGCTGAAGAGCTGGCAGGTGCTTTCCAGGACTTCTGCCGGCGGACAGGTTATCCTTTGAGAACGCACCTCATGGTTGTTCATCATAAGATACATGCCGATCTCCCCTTGGCCCTAACAATCAAAAAACCGCAATAATATCTCATCTATCTCTATGTCCGGGGGTGCTTTGTGGGTACTCGGGGAAAGAGTAGGGAGGACCCTAGGTCCCCCCTTGAGGTTTGTTGCCCAACTAGGTGGCGATGAGACTCTTGCCGGTGGCGGATAGGTTCTGCGGATTACGCAGCGTGGTGGCCTTAACGGACGAATATCTCAACCACGTAATACACCTGTGAGCCGGGCTTGCGCACAACGCCGATCCCAACCTCTTCCCAGTACGCCTTCAGCATACTGTCTCTGTGGGATTTACTGCCCATGAAAGCGTTGTGGGCACCTAGGGCGCTATATGCTTGGCAGATGTTCTCACGCGAAAGGTTCACCGACACGCCAAAGTAGGCCAGCATATTGCCTGAATAGCCGTAGCTCGACCCATGGGCGTAGTAGTTGTTCTCTATCATGTCTTCGGCCTTGACGCGCGCCACTGCTGCGACGTACGGGTTCATCGTGAGCGGCTTGAGGCCGGTCTTAACGCGCTCTTGGTTCAGGAGCCGCAAGATCTCCTTCTCAAAGTCGTTCGCTTCGACCGGACTTATCGTCCCCTTGGACGGGTTCGACGGCGCAGGTGTGGATGGTTTGGCCGGAGTCGAAGGTCCAGGCTGGCTGGGCGACGGCGTGGAACTCGCCGGTAGGCGTCCAAAGCGTGCCTGATACCAGGCATCGTAGAGAGCCTGCTGTTCGGGAGTCATTGCGAACGCTTGTCCACCGCTCAGAAGGACGGCAGCTATGGCTATGAGTACCGCCAGGATTCGTATGCGCTTCATGTGGTGACCTCCTATCGGTGCCGTTTTGTATCAATTCTAGGGGACTTGTCCGGCCTGCCGCAAAGCCAATGACTGGTATCGCACCTGCTAGAGTAAGAAAAACTTCGAGAGGAACTACATTGTGGCGCTCATCCGCTACGACAACCCCGATGAATGGCTCTTCGCCGGGGTCTACAAGCGGAACGGCGTCAAGAAAGTCGGAAACTTTTTCGAATACGATACTGACTTGCTCTCGATCTGGGGAAAGAATTGATCGGAAGGTTACTGCTCTCCTTTCATAGGACGTGCAGACAGCCGTATCTTTACCTAGAGAAATGGGCAGACAGAATAACAGTTGTGGAACTAGCCAGGTCATCTCTTGCAGGGTGCAAGGTTGGTTGACATACCTGCAAGCTGCTTTCTGCATGCAAGAATTCACCCTTATTGCTGTGTTTCCGGCGGTCCCCACAAGGGTGTTTTGCAGACTCCTCCAAGAATCCGACCCCAGCGGAATCAGTATTGGGCTGGGGCCTTCTTTGACCTCTGCGTGAAGCCCATATCCTCATGCGAAGGAATCCGACGGCGCTCTTACAGCGTGTCGAACCTGCCTTGCAGTCTACGCGCCACGACGAGGTACAGAATGTACAAACCCGTAAGGGCGAAAGAGCCGATCGAACACCAAACGAAATACGACGCGTATCCCATGGTGGAGACGGCTGGCCCTGCGATGGCCGCACCCACGACCGGTCCAAGACCGTAGAAGACAGAGCCAAATACCGTCTGCCCAAGTCCCAGTAGATGCGGCTTAACCGATTCGTCGACTCTCTGCACCGCTGTGACGTAGAACAAGATGAAGTTGACCCCGTGGAGGCACTGAATAGCAAGCAGTAAGACCACATTGTGCGTGAACGCGGTGACTATCCATCTCAGGCCGGCAAGAAAAATGGCCGTCACCATCAGAGAGTCTGGCGATGCTCTGCGCTTCAGCCAATCGCCCACGTAGAGCACTGCCACTTCTGACACGCCGGTCAAAGCATAGGCCACTCCCACATGCTGCGTTCCCAATCCGATGCCGGTCAGATACATAGACAGAAAATTCATGGGTCCGGTCAGGACCAAACGATAGCAAAAAGTAAGGCCAAGGAGTACGAGGAAAGGCCGGCTCATGAAGGCTTCATAGACGTCAGCCAGCCTGATTCTCCGGCGCTGGGTATCAGCCACGGGCGTGTCATACCGGGGCAGAAGACCCGTGGCATTAAACAACACCATGAGCAAAGTGAAGATCCCCAAGCACGCCGCAAGTCCGTAGTACGACCACGAAAGCGGCAGCACTGTCATGAAGACTCCTCCGGCGACAGTGGCAAATAGAAACCCGACTGAACCCCACGTGCGTAATGCTTGGAAGGACTTACCCATCGCGCCAGAAAATCGTAGCGCCTCGGCGTCAAGAAGAGGAAGAAGTGCCGAAGAAAAGAACGAGAACGAGAACATGAGCAACGCTCGGATCAGAGAGGAATCTTGCAGGGGAATGAATGCGGCAAACGTCCCTCCCGCAAGCGCGCAACCTGTTAGAATAAGGTGGCTCTTCCCGGGCAGTTCATCGTAGAGGTATCCAAAAATGGGCTGCCCGATAAGCGCTGAGGCAAAATAGATCGACGTCAGCAAACCAATTTCGTTGACAGAAACGCCTTTGCTCCTAAGAAAAACGTTTCCATAGGTAAAATAGACTCCGAGACCCACGAAGCATGTAAAGTACAGCGCGGGAATCCCCGTTCTGGCAGTAGACCGATCCTTAGATCGCTCCATCTCGACGGACCTCGCTAAGGATTGCCCGGCTTTTCCACTCATGCCATTCCCCACTATCTTGGCAGGGCCCTGATACAATGGGCCCTGCCTGCTGACTGCGTCGAACTAGTACGACCTATGAACCATTTTCGCGGTTTTTCGGGAATCTGGTCAAGCGGCGTTTGATCTCCAATGACCCAGGATTATCGGTCAGGCCAATGACGTCCCAAGTCCTCAGCTACAGTTTTGAAGGACGGGGTCACTCTACCAGATGGAAACTGGTCTGCCGTCCACCCAAGTAGTAAACACGACCATCTATTACGGCAACATCGGTTTCCAGCGGGATGGTGACGTCCTGGTCCCACTCTGGGACGTATTGTTTGATGTTGAGCTCGAATGAGTAACAAGTGTCGTTGACCAGCACCCAGTCACCGGTACCGGGAACGCCTTGCTGGCCGTCAGTCCTTCCCACATACATGCCTGCAGCATGAATATGGGTCCCGATGGGGTGAGTGTAAATCATGGCTCTAATGCCCTCACCGGCCGCCTTGCTCAACGACGCTCGTAGAATCTCGTTCCCCGACCTGCCTGGTATCATCTCTTCAGCAAGGATGTCCTGTAACCTGTTACCTGTCGCCAAAGCCGCCTTCAACCCAGCGGGAGCGTCACTCTCGCCAAACTTCAGCACATAGGCCAATTCTTGTATGTCAGTGTGGAGCCCTAGGTAATAGATGCCGAAATCACAATGCAGAATGTCGCCCTGTTGAATCACAGCATCTTCTTCCGTGTTGCCTTTGACTCCTTGTCTTTGGATACTCACCGTTGGCTGGAAATACGTGGTCAGTCCAAGGTCATGTACCCGCTGGCGCATCCACCAAGCGAGATCTAGTCCTGTGGTCACACCGGGATGGGCAACCCGAGGAGAAAAAGCCTCCTTGATGATCCCGTATGCTATGTGCTGAATCCCCGGATAGGCTTGTATCTCAACCGGCAAGCGACGTTCCAACCAACCCACGCTCAACTTCTCGGCTCCCCGCACCCTCTGTGCGTATTTGGGTCCCAAAGCAGCCATGAGCTGATTGTATTCGGTATATGTTAGGTCATCTGCAAACTGGAAGGTCTCAGAAATGTTGATGCCTATGGTCTTGGGGTCTCTCTCACGCACTATCCGGGCAAGAGCCTCCCACTGGGTCTCTCCCGGTGCAACGTTAATTGCATCCTTGGGGTTTCGATTCAATTCGTCCTTGTACAGGTCATATACCCCGAGACCGGGACGAGCAAGTATGATCCGCTCTACCGTGTCGTCCGGTTGTCGGGTGAAAACCAAAATGGTGCGTCGTCTCGCCGTAAGCATAGGTGAAGGCAACAGCGTCATTATGAGCGGTCCCTCGTTGTACTCGCGTACACACACAATCCACATGTCAAAAGAGTTCCGTTTCATAAGGTCCGGCAGAATGGTCTCGAGCCGTAGCTTCAGCCACTCCTTTGTTATCCGAGCCCGCTCCCTATACGGAAGCACCTTGCCTCTCCAATCAGATGGTCTGCCCCCCAGGCCCACTGGATGATTATTGCCAAGACTCATGTCACGCGTCGCCTCCGTTACGTGTAATCTAATCCAAATACGGACGGTGTTTGTTCCCTCAAGACTACAGTCTCTGCTAATTCGCAGATTCCTGCAAGATCCTCTCGCTCAAGCATCTTCGTGACTAGTCCACAAATCTACATTATTCTTGATTCGTGCTGTCGCCACGTCAAAAGCGCAATCCCCCCAACGTGGCGCATCCATTCCACGAATCGACATAATTTCTGCTGTGGCCGTCGCCTAGAGCCAAACAAGGTTCGTGAGGCCATCTGCATTCAGGAAGGAATGTTGAAGCCATGGGGGCAGCAGTTGCTCACTTGTGCCGTCTGGTACGTCTGGTAGAATTGAGGTGACATCCATTAGGAGGCGCCTCGTGTCATTCGATCGGCTCCTGTACCGCATACTGACAGGCTCCTGGGGAAGATTCTCCTTCCGCACCGGGGCGATTGACCTTGACAATATCTCAATCCCCAATCCCGCGGGCCTGTATGTGCACATTCCGTTTTGCCGCTCCCTCTGCCCTTTCTGCCCATACACCAAGATCCTGTACGAACCCAAGATTGCCGAGCGCTACGGACGGTGTCTCGTAAAGGAAGCCGGTTCCGTTCTCCCCCGACTGGAAGACGCCAATGTGAAAGTATCAAGCATCTACTTCGGCGGGGGCACGCCTCTGACTATGTTCGAGACTGTAGAATCGCTAGTGCGCTTAGTACAACCGGTGCTGGTTGGAGGAGCCCAGATTGCGGTAGAAGTCCATCCCAACGACGTTAGTCCGTCGGCGGTTCAACGCCTTGGCGAGCTAGGAGTCAACATGGTGAGCCTAGGAGTCGAGGCTTTGGACGATGCAGTCCTCGGCATAATCGGGCGAAATCACGATTCGGACAGATGGCCACATCCGCTCTGGACACATTGATGAACTCCGACAATACCGCCGTCAATGCAGATCTCATTGTCGGGATTCCGGGCCAGAGCTTGCAGTCCAGTACCCGTGACATGTCCATGCTTCTGGACCGCCAGGTTGACCAGGTCTCGGCCTATCCTCTTATGGATTTCCCATACACTAAAATGAAGACTAGGTTGTCCCTTCATGGGCAATACCGCCTTCTTAACGCCCTTACCACACTCGGGACGGACTCCGGGTATGTACGATCGTCTGTGTGGACTTGGACAAGACCCAGTTCCCCCAAGTACACTTCCATAACCCGCCACAACTACGTGGGATTGGGAGCGGGGGCCGCATCTTTCTTGAGCCAGTATTTCTGGCTCAATACTTTCGATGTGGAAGCGTACGTCAGGGAAATCGAACACGGAAGATCACCCGTGGCCTTGAGCACGTGCCTCAACCACCAAGAAGCATCGTTGTACCGCCTATTCTGGCAGTGCTATGAGGGAGAATTTGATCTTGGATCCGGTGAGGCGCTTGCCATTCCGCTTCTCCCCCGCCTGACCGGCCTGGCTGAACGTTTGGGCCTAGTTGACCGCGCGTCTTCAGCAGTCCGGCTTACCCAAAAAGGCTTCTTCCTTTACCACTTGCTGGAGCGATACTACACCAGGAGATACATAGGTCGTCTGTGGCACCGCTGCCGTACCTCGGCCTTTCCGGCAGGATTGGTGCTTTAGGGTCAGTTGAAGGTATCGAAGTGCCTATCGCAGAAGAACTACTGACCTAGAACCACTCTCCACTAGACAAACACGATGCCCAAACACAACGCTGATAAAGGGAGTGCCATAACCCCATGGATGAACAGAAAGACTTGGCTCGGCACTACGTTGACCTGGCTCTCGACCTTGGAGCAGATAACGTTGTCGCGTTCCAGATTGAAGACATTGAGTTCGACCCCAGAACCATCCTTAAGTGCGCGTTCGGATGCGAAGACTGGGGTAAGGGTCTAACCTGCCCTTCCCGCCCTAACTCTCTTAAGCCTTGGGAATACGAGCAAGTTTTGAAACGGTACAGGTGGGGTATTATCATCCATTCCACCGACAAGAGGACTTCACAAAGCATATCGTTCCAAGTCGAACGTGAAGCCTTCCTCGACGGCTTCTACTTCGCGTTCTCTCTGAGCGATTGTGCCCTCTGCGAGGAGTGTGCAGGGTTCACGGGAGCCACTACTTGCCTGCATCCTAAGCAAGCCCGCCCGGCGTTTCATAGCGTAGGCATCGATGTGTTCAAGACGGTCCGGAAATTCGGGCTGCCCATTGAGACCCTGAAGACGAAAGAGGAAGCGCAAAACTGGTATTCGGCGGTCTTCATAGAGTGACGGGCAAACTGTGAGAATGAGAAATGGGTATGGTTGACATGGGCGGCGCCTGATTCATCAAAGTGCAAGATGTCGATTCTAGACCCCTTTTGACGCGAGAATCTCACGTGCCGCGGTCCGGTCGCCAGTGCGGCTGATCATTCTTGGCGCATCAAGAAACTTGAGAGCAAAACCTAGATCTCTGTAAAGCTGTACAATCCTCGGTGTAGCCTGGTTGGACGCCACTACAGGTCCCCGGTGTTTGGCCAGCCAGTTGGCTAGTCTCACCTGGTCATCCCAAGTGAAACCGCCTTTGGAGTATTGGGTAAACTCCACGTCGTAAGGGGGATCTGCATACACAAAATCGTCTTCAAGAACCGGGACATATTCAAAATCGCTGCAGGTGAAATCCCAATGGGCCAACGCATCTTTATAGGCAGAGAAATCCGTAAGGTAGTTAATGGACTTGTATCGTCCGAAAGGCACGTTGAACAGCCCCTTCTTGTTGAACCTGCAGAGACCATTGTACCCGGTACGGTTGAGGTAGTAGAAAAGGCCTGCTGCCTCCCGCGTCTGTGCCCTCCCTGAAGTAATCAGCTCGTTGAACCGTGCTCGATTGGCGTAGTATAGTTCCCTGTCGTTGGCCATAGCCACGTCTACGTACAATCCGTCCCTGAGCCAAGTCAGGAAGTTGATGAGGTGAGGGTTGATATCATTGAGCAGCGCCTTCTTGGGCCAGAGCCCCAGCGCAACGGCTAACCCACCGCAGAAAGGCTCAACAAGCCGGCGGTGACTGTGATTGCTCCATATTTGGGCCAGCTCAGGTACCAACCAACGCTTGCCCCCGGGCCATTTCAGCGGAGGTCGCAATCTTGCGGCGTTTCCAGAACTCTCAGATCGGGTCGGTGCTTTCCCCATTGGCTGTCTCCGTTGCGTTGAAGTCTGTGTTTCGACTCCTAACACTTCCGCTAAGGACAGCAGATATCCTTCGCCGGAGGCCCAACGGCGACAGTCCGGCTCCTGTGCGCCTCGCCGTCACTTCATATCATAGTCCCTCGAAAGGGAATCGGGCTGTAGGCGCCGAAATTGCGTCAACCGGGCGACGTGACGATCCACTCCGACGATACACTCCAGTCCAGCGATCCACTCAAAGGATGCTAGCCCACCTTTAGGTTCTGATGCCTGGAGAGACGTCCCGCCTGATAATGGCGCCTGTTAGGAGGTACATCTATGAGCCGCCGAGTAGAAACCTATTACGATAGCCATGCCGAGTCTGAGTGGGACCGTTTGGATCTCCATCGCATGGAATTCCTGACGACGCTGCGTGCAATGAATGAGTTCATCCCGCCGAGGTCGACGAACTTGGATGTCGGTGCGGGCCCTGGCCGGTACAGTATCGAGCTGGCAAAGGCCGGTCACATAGTTACCCTGTTGGACCTGTCTCCTCGAAACGTGGAACTAGCCAGGCAAAAGGCGAGTAACCAGGGTGCGGCTATCGCAGAGTTTGTGTGCGGAAAAGCCCTAGACCTTTCCCGATTTGTAGACTCCTCGTTTGAAGTCGTGCTGCTCGTGGGGCCCTTGTACCATCTGGTGGAACCTTCTGACCGCGACCTCGCTATCAATGAAGCGCTCCGAGTGCTAAAACCGAACGGGCTGCTCTTTGCATCGTTCATATCCAGATATGCCGTATACGTGGACCTGCTTAAGAGCGACCCTGGGCTTATCACGCGCTACGCAACTACCTACGGGCAGCTCATGGCTACAGCAGTTCACATACCGAATGAACAGAACCCGGGCTTCACCGACGCCCACTTCATGCACCCAAAGGACATTGAACCGCTCATGTCCCGCCATGGATTGATAACCCTCAGGTTGGCAGTGTCCGAAGGATTGATCGCGCCGGTAGAACCTTCGGTGAACGCACTGCCGAAAGAGGCATTTGACCAGTGGGTTGAAGTATGCTACCGCCTGGGCACAGACCCCATCACCTGGGGCGCGGGTGAGCACATGCTTTATGTCGGGCGGAAGGAACCCCGGTGATCGCACCCCGGTAACACTGCCATGGTGAATCTGGTCGTCCACACCTGCAGGACTCCTTTGGTTGGTGGATGCTTTTACTAACACGAGTCGCTACGATCGGGCAAACGAAAGGCTGGAACAGACCATAATCAACGAAATTAGGCTAGTGCGAAAAGCAAAGGCTGCATCAGATTGAAGCGAGAATAGACAATCCCTATAGAACCTTAAGACTCAGAATCTAGGTCACATGAGTACGCTGTGACCTAGATTTGCATCATCTGCTGCGGGAGGGCTCGCAAGGAGGAGCAGTAACAGACCCCGGAGTATTAACGTATTGCCCCCTATTGGGTCATCCTGATAAAGGCATGAGGAGAGGAACCGATGGTCCGAATACTATGCGCACAAACCCCACTCAAGAGGGCTGCGGCTGTTTGGGGCCTGTTTATGGCAGTACAGTGGTCTGTCTTCCTAATCGCATATCTGACCCACCCCCAAGCTTGGATAGACGTTGAGTTGTTCGTGCCAGATACGGGCGTACGAAGTTCACTATTGATCCTTGCCAACAATCTCTTGGTGATAGGACTAATAGCAGGCGCCAATCTTTTCGCCCGCTTCGGCAACCTAAGCCTGGGCGGACTTGTTCTGCTTATTCAGGGCATTACCATCGGTTGGACAGCAGGAACCAACGCCTTTCAGTTCCCGTTTGCCAGCGTTGCCGACGCCAATTTGAACTATCTCAAGATAGGCCTGTGGGAAGTAAGCGCCTACGCGATAATCTGCGCTGTAACCATGACCAAGTCGCTCAACATTTCGGAGACATTCCCGCCCAAGAAGTGGTCCGTCACCCGCAAGCTAAGTGACCTTCACTGGGATTCCCAGGAAAAGACCCTGTTGCTAGTTGGGCTGCTATTACTGGCCGGTGCAGCAGTCATGGAAGGGTTTTTCATCTAGATATCGTCATCTAGAATCGTCTGGGAATCGTCTGTACCTAGTCAGCTTGCACCTTGAGTCTACCTGACGTAACGAGACACCAACTGGATTTGCTGAGGCGCCTTAGCGGATAACTCGGGACACTCTGTTGGTAGCGAGGTCAGAGTAACTATTGACCTCCGCCGGCTGTGAGCCGATAGGTCATCTCGGGCTTACCATCAACCCCAAGAAGGCGATGCCCACTAGCACAGCTCCAGACAACATGTTGGCCAAACGCCCGGTCAACCGAGAGCCTGCCAGACGACCCAAGTGCCACCCAATCCCGATGGCAAACAGACTGAGTAGGCCCATGCTTAAGGATGTCAGGATAGCTGGAAGACCCATCAGCCCGGCAGGGACACCGTTGGATGCATTATTGAGCGCCAGTGCCGCTCCAAGAGACAACGCTTCCTTAGTGTCTATGGTCCCGGAGCCGTCTCTGTCTGCACTTAGCGGTTCTTTGAGAATGTAGACGACGAGACCGAGAGAAGACAGCCTGAAGTAGCATAGCTGTCGAGGTGAACCGTTGGCTGAGGGCGCGCAACCCTCAAGAAATGCTTTCAGCAATATCCACAGTCCCGTGCCCGCCAATACGCACGCTCCAAGAACCTTGGCAATTCCAGGATCCACCATATTGGCTGCCAGATGGCCGAACCAAATGGACAACCCGCCAACTAACGAGGACACAAAGGCAATTACCACGTTGGCTGAAATGGATGTCCTCGTTCCGGCTATGCCGTATGCAATCCCTACCCCGAGGTTATCCAGGTTGGATGCGATGCCGAAGACGATGACGGTGAACAAAGTAGACAGAGTCGTAGACAAAGCCCCCCTTTTGGCGGATGACCCAAGTGGCTTGAGCGTTGAGCGAGCGTCCTACGGAGTAGCCTATGTTACCTGGAGGTGGGGGGTTACGGGGTGGCAGTAGTCTAGTTCTATCCGTTTTACTGTGGCCTTCAGATTGGACAACTCGGTACCTTTGGGAAACATCGCATGGCAACGCAAAGAGCTGTACCTCTTCGTCCATAGTCCAACACCAATAGGCAGGAATCGACTACTCTTGCGCCGAAACTCGTCCTCCGATGGGCCAGAACATTTTACCAAGTCGAACAACTTTGCAGCATGAGGATGTTTTTGCCCTCAGACGACTTCTCGGAGCATCGTTTTCACATCGAACAAGTGTCCTCCACACTGTATGACGGGGTACCCAAGTTACGATCCAGAATAGGGGGAACACTGGAGGGTCAGGTCGTTCCTTGTGCCTCAACACGATAGCAAGAGAAGAGAGGTGAACTTCTTGACAGGAGCATCCAAACAAGATCCCGAGTTCGACCTATTGTTTCAGAAAGCAACAGGGCACGAACCTTACAACTACCAGCGCACGCTGGCCCTAGGCGAAACACTACCCGAAGTCGTGATAGTACCAACCGGGGCGGGTAAAACAGCTGCTGTGATTATGGCATGGATTTGGCGAAGGCGATTCGCTTCAGAGGCGATCAGACAAATCACTCCGAGGCGCCTTGTTATCTGTCTACCTATGCGTACCCTGGTAAGCCAGACAGCCAGTGTTGCACGAGATTGTCTCTCCAACCTCGGTCTTATCGCCAGCGACAGAGATCTTGACAGCGATTCTATATCTGTCCACATTGTCATGGGTGGAGAAGCTGATGATTCTTGGGCCCGATCTCCTGAACGCGACACTGTCCTAGTCGGTACTCAAGATATGTTGTTGTCCAGAGCCCTGAACCGCGGTTACGGAACTAGCCGATTTCGTTGGCCTGCACTTTTTGGTCTTCTCAACAATGATAGTCTTTGGGTATTCGACGAAGTGCAGTTAATGGGCTCCGGCTTGTATACCTCGGTACAGATTCAGGCGTTTCGAGAGATGTACGGAGTCTGTGGAACCACCAAGAGCATCTGGATGTCTGCCACGGCGGAGCCAAAGTGGTTGGCAACCGTCAACCGTCTAGCGCCCAGGCAGAACAAGATACTCACGCTGACAGATGAGGACGCTACTGGTCCTTTAAGGAACCGACTCTCGTGTCAGAAACGGCTCCAGAAGGGCTCACCTACTTTTGTCAAAGACCTATCTTCCTATGCCTCAGAGGTAGCTAGAGTTGTAAGCGAACACCATCGTGCTGGCACCCTCACGCTAGTTGTCGTTAACACGGTAGCACGGGCAACCGCGATCTACAAAGCTCTATCTAGACTTAATCCACCACCTCCCGCAGACTTGATGCTGCTGCATTCGCGCTTCCGGTCTGTGGAACGCGATGAGAGAGAGGAGAGACTGAAAACAGATCCTACCTTTGGAGGTAAAGGCAGGATCGTCGTGTCAACCCAGGTCGTTGAAGCGGGTATGGATATCGATGCCGCAACGCTTGTGACCGAAATTGCCCCCTGGGGATCCATGGTACAACGCTTCGGTCGCGCCAATCGAGCCGGCAAGTTCCAGGTGTCGGATGTTATATGGATCGACGTACAGGATTCGTCCGTACAACCATATGTTCTGGAAGACATAGCGCAGTCTCGCAGACTGCTGCAGCAGCTCGAGGGGTGTTCCGTAGCACCTGCCGATCTTCCGAAGGTGTCTCTCAAGCAAGAGACCGGATTTGCACTGAGACGGCGAGACTTTGACGAGCTTTTCGACACAACTCCAGATATCGGTGGAACCCTCATAGATGTGTCTAGGTTTGTCAGAGGACAAGACGATCCAGATGTCAGAGTGTTTTGGCGAGAATGGAAAGGGAGTAGACCTCCACCGCAGATGCCTGCGCCCGATAAGCGGGAAATCTGTGCTGTCCCAGCGTACGAGGTTAAGAGACTCCTAGACAGAGCATCCGACAGGTGGTCCCTCTGGCGGTGGGATCACGTCGAAGGCGTATGGAACCCTGTTCGATCCCAAGATGTTGTCCCGGGGCAAGACTACATGATTCCCTCTTCGGCCGGCGGATATAACCATCAAGAAGGCTGGAATCCTGGCAGCCAGGACCCTGTCAGCGACATTCGTATAGAGACTGCTTCTGCTCCAGATAGCATTGCAGCGGGTTACTACTACTCCAAGGAATGGGTTTCTCTCAGCGCGCACTCCCTTGGCGTAGCGGAGAAAACCAGAGGTCTTCTTGCGGCCCTTCCATTCATGGACCGTGATAACGCGCTCGCTTTGGAGGTCGCCGCAATGTGGCACGACGTGGGAAAAGCTCACCGTGTCTTTCAGGAGGCCATGCTTGCTTCTCTGGAGGACACCGATAGGCCCGCCGAGCGAGGCTTCATAGCAAAGAGACCTGCCAGGTTCAAGCGAACCAAGTACGCAAGGCCTCTATTCCGTCATGAATTGGCAAGTGCCCTCGCTGTCCTAAAGCATCTCAACGATCCGCTTGTGGCTTACTTGGTGGCATCCCACCACGGAAAAGTAAGGGGTACCATTCGGGCGTTGCCAGCAGAGAGACGGCCGTCTCATGGACGGCGGTTCGCTATGGGTGTGTGGGAAGGCGACGAGCTCCCGGCTCTGGAACTTGGTGGTCTACTCATACCAAAAACAGTACTGGATCTGGAACCAATGGAACTGGGACTCAGCGCATCCGGTACGCCGTCCTGGTTTGAACAGGTGGCTGGACTCGTTTCTCGGAAGGACTTAGGACCTTTACGATTAGCGTATCTTGAGGCCTTACTAGTAGCCGCAGACTGGGCGGCCAGCGCAGAAGAAGGAGGTGACAAAGTAGATGCAGACGACGCACATTCAGAAAGCTTTGCCGATGAATCATCAGAAGACACAGTCTCCGAGTATGGAGAAGTCGCAGGAAACAGTCTCGAAGACGACGACGGAGGACAAGACGACCCGGAATAACAATGTGGTGCTATCCGGATGCATGCCATCACCGCTATCTTCCTATCTCAAGGGGTTAGGAGTTTTCCGGATAGTGTCAGAACAGGCGGATCCTTGTGCGCGAGCAATGTGGCATAGGGAATCTCTGACGATATCCTCATCCCTAGACGAGAACGCGCTAATCGCCTTCCTCATGAACGACTACCGCCCAACTCCGATCATCGCCCCATGGAACGGCGGGTCAGGGTTCTGGGGCAAAAAGTCGTCAACTGCAACTATAGCGAAGATCATGGCAAGCACGAACCCGCAACTGGCACAGTTTCAGGCCGCCGTAAAGGCTGTGCAAGAGACAATAGCCAATCTAGGCCTCATGAATAAGCCGGACAAGAAGCAGAAGCTGGATTTGATGCAGGCGTGCAGGGCCTCGGTCCCCGACGAAGCTGTTCAGTGGCTCGATGCTGCATTTGTTCTCAGTGAGGATAAGGCCCAATACCCTGCGCTTCTAGGAACTGGGGCAAATGATGGAAACATGGATTTCACAGCCAATTTCATGCACAATCTCACTGTCATCCTTGACCTCAACCCTGAGGCCGGAAGCGCGAGCGACTCGAAACGCAAAGGTAGAAGAAAGTCCGCCTACGATAGGGGAACATCAGAAGGATTCTTGAGGGACTCTCTTTTCGGAACTTCCACAATGCCCTTGGCCAATACTGCTATCGGACAGTTCAATCCCGGAGCCGTGGGAGGCCCCAATGCCACTCGAGGTTTTGAAGCGGGTACGCTGTTGAACCCGTGGGACTATGTCCTCGCCCTCGAAGGTAGCCTCATGTTCGCCGGCTCTATCGTGTGGCGACTCGGCACATCCTCATACGGGATGGCTGCTTTCCCATTCTCGGTTAACCCTTCAGCAGCAGGCATGGGCACTGTTAGCCAAGATGGAAGAGAAGCAAGAGCGGAGACGTGGGTCCCCCTATGGAATGCGCCAGCTTCCTACGTCGAATTACGTCGTCTCTTCGCAGAAGGCCGTGCACAGGTCGCAGGTCGGCGCGCAAGAACCGGGACTGATTTCGTGAGGGCAATAGCTGGTCTAGGAGTAGACAGAGGCGTAGGGAGCTTCGTTCGCTACGGGTTCATGAAACGAAGCGGTTTATCTTACTTAAGCATCCCCCTAGGTCGGTTCCACGTCACCGAACGTTCAGCTGTCAATCTTATTGCGGACCTAGATCCTTGGCTCGATTCCCTTAGACGATTAGCAAGCGATTCAAAAGGTCCCGGCACGTACCGGCGGGTCCTTCGTCAAGTCGAGGACGCAGTGTTCCGTTACTGCAGCCACGGAAGAGCGTCTGAGCTTGTGGATTTGTTGGCCGCGGTTGGCAGAGCTGAGCGAACCGTGGCAGTTGGTAGCAGGAACAAGAAACCGCCCAGGCCCCTCTCCCGCCTCAGCAGCTCCTGGATCTACGAGTGCGGAGACTCTCTGGAGTTCAGATTGGCCCTCAGCCTAGTCTTCGATTAGTCACCCTGTAACCGGACCCTTTCGAAGCAATCTGCAGCCTGTCACAGTTGACAGAGGCAGATGGAAGTGGGCTGACGATAACGTTCGGCAACCGAACATGGAGCCGAGTTGACAAGAGCACTCGAGGGCATTCTTGAGAGAAGGATACTAGACGGCATTAGAGAAGGACTTCAGGCGGTACCCCTCGACGCCACTTACAGAGTATCCCCTACTGAAGTGGGCTTGTTCCTCAGTGGACACACAGATGACAGTCTCTTGCTCGACTTGCTTTGGGCCGTGACGGCTATAGACTTAGACATGAAAGCCCTTGCTGATCTGACTCAAAGACACAGTACTCCTAGTCCAGACTTGACGCAAATACCTCGTGTGTATGCAATGCTAAAGCTTCTAGTACTTCCCCCAGACTCAGTAGCTCAGCTAGTGCACACCGACAGTGACACATCGCATTTTTCGATACGCCCAGAGCCATCGATGCTCTCGGCACTTCGAGCGGGCAAGTTGGACGCCGCTACCAAAATAGCAGTCAGACGGCTAAGGTCAGTTGGTCTGATGCCGATAGCATCAGAACGCCAGGGTCAGATGAAAGCACCATGTTTCGTGGTTTCGTCAGCTGGGCAAAAGCGTTTGGCAGCCTCCCTCCTGTTCCCAGTGAACAATGTAAGAACTCTGGCACAACTTGTGCTCCTTCCTTACAAGGATTCTTGATGATAAGAAAGGTGAGTGAAACGAATGTTGGATTTCGGCGTGTTCAGTGGAAAACCACGGATTCTTCTAAGTGTGGATCTTCGACCTGTGCAAGGTCATAGATTCCAGCCCACGGGTTTCCCAGACCTCGGAGCAGCAACCTACACCTGTCCTCACGACCAGACCGAAATGCTGTTGGTTGAGTCCCCCCAGTCCATGGCCAACAGACTGGAGATGACTGCGTGGGATCCCGTGACCAATGACCTTGTTCCCGTGATGAAAGGACTCCCGTATGTCAGGGTCTCCTCAACGTCGGGCAAGTTCCTGACTAGTTCGATCCTTGAGGCCCATCGACTAAACTCACCCTACTTCCTAGATAGTCTAGGCGGGACATTTCTCAAGACGCTGAAGTCTGAGTTGGAATCAGATCAGAAAGGCGACGAACCCGAAGCAGTCGACCTTAGAAAAGCTTCTGGCGTGATCTTCAAGTATGATCCAAACTCGCTGCTACACGGGTTGTTTCTCTCTGGCAGCAAACAATTGGCCGGTGGTCGGTACCGTTTCGTCAGGCTTCTGTCAGCTTTCATCGAGGCAGAAAACGTCAACCCAGTGGAGAGTGGCGGGGTGAAGAACGACAGGGTTAACCCTTCAGGCGACACCAGGACTGGCTACGGTAACGTACCCTTTCACAGAACAGAGTATGTTGCTTCGAAGATCAGAGCCCACTTCGCCATAGACCTTTCCACTCTACGAAGTTACGGACTGGGTGAACCTAGAGAGAACCTACTGCTGGGCTTAGCACTCTGGAAAATCCGAGCCCTTTTGGACGGTACGCTTAGGCTCAGGACCGCATGCGATCTGATTCCCGAGAGGCCTGGCGATATCGTGTTCACCGAGCCATATGGGCTGACGCTACCCTCCTTGGAGGATCTATGCTCGCAGCTTCCTGGCCTCATAGAAGCATGTGAACAGTTCTTTGCGAAGCCAGCCGTCACGAGCCTGGAGTGGTCACCCGGAGAAGCAAAACAACTGGCGGTAGAGAGAACGAAGAAGGCAGAAAAAGACAACGCATATTGATAAAGGGGGTGCCACGATGATAGTCATCTCTGTCCGGTTTACGGCCGGGCGCTTTCACGCCACCCCATGGGGTCATCACGTAAACGAGGGCGCACCGGAGTGGCCTCCATCACCGTGGAGACTGCTTCGGGGTCTCATCGCATCATGGAAGCTGACCATGCCAGAGGTAGAAGATGATCGTATTCAGAGACTCGTATCGTATCTGTCGGTTCCCCCGGACTTTCATCTACCAAGAGGGATGGCAAACCACACCAGACACTACATGCCACTCTATGAAGGTGAGAGAAGGCCGGTACTAGACTCGTTTATCGCTGTATCACCCGAAAGCCCTGTATACTTCGTGTGGAAAGGGGAACTGGAGCAAGAAGACAAGACTCTCTTACAGAGTCTACTGTCAAACTTATCGTATTTCGGAAGGGCAGAGTCTTGGTGTAGAGCAGAACTGATAGATGCATGCGAAAAGCCCAATTGCCGTTGGGTGGGCCCAGATGAACCAATCCCCGCTAACATGGACTTGGTGAGAGTACTCGCGCCAAAGGAGAATGCAACTCTGGAGGAACTCATGGTCGACACACTGATCATGAGAAACAAGCAAAAACGTCTTGAACCACCTGGAAGCGTTTGGCTCCTATATGCGCGGGAACGAGAATCACTCTCTCCCCTGCCCCGGAGACCCGTGGCCGCAAGCATGTCAAGTCAGAGACTCACGGTGGCGAGATATGCCATAGATTCAGTACCGCTTCCTCTAGTAACTGCAACAGTGAACATTGCAGAATTGGCACGAAGGGCGATCATGGCTCAGTACGGGCGAGCCAATGACGGCGAAATATGCCCGCTCTATCTCAGGGAGAGACGCTGACTCCAAGCCTCTAACTGGAAACCGACATGCGTATTTCCTTCCTACTGACGAAGATGGGGATGGACGTCTAGATCACCTAACTATTTACATTCCTGCCGGTTTGAGCCGATAAGGTTTGTAGGGCTCTGGCGAACACCAACATGCTTAAGGTGAAAGACGGGGTGGAAATCCGATTGCTCCTCCTGGGGTTCTGCAGAGCCGGGGATGATGGAGCAGGTGACTACCTTCTCTGGTCAACCACGTGGCGTTCCGCGACTCCGTTCGTGATGCACCGCCATCCAAAACGGTACAGAAGCGGCTTGGCAAAGCTGAAAGCAGACGGAACCCAAGTCGACGGACCGGAGGACCAGATTCTTCGTGAATGGCTGCACCGGTGTGGCAGTGACTCGAGCCTGCCTCGCATAGTTAGGATAGACAGGCTTCCTGAGCTACGAAGCGGGAATAACCGACGTATCTCGTGGCTTGACTTTCGATGTGAGCGGTCAAGCTATTCGGCTCCATCCTCGGCTGGCATAGGAGGTGGCTTTCGCATCACCTTTGCATCGCACGTTTGTGGGCCCGTGGCCTTAGGCTATGGGGCACACTACGGGTTGGGGCTCTTCAGACCCGAGTACATGCAGCAAAGGAAGTTGGCTGATGAAAGCAAGCATGGCGAGGGAGACTTCCATTGAAAGATTCCCGCTTGTCCCTGCAAGGATCCTGAACGAATTTGTATACTGTCCCCGCATCGCGTTCATTGAATGGGTTCAAGGAGAGTTCGAGGAGAGCGCTGACACTCTAGACGGCAGCCTTCGTCACCGGAGGGTGGATCAAGAAGCCGGCGCTCTCCCTAGCTCAGGAACTCTCGGCCCTGAAGATGGTGCCATTCACGCACGATCGGTCATGCTGTCTTCGGAGGAACTCGGGCTTATAGCCCGAATTGACCTAATAGAATCGCATGGGGACTGCGTAGTTCCGGTCGACTACAAAAGGGGTAAGGTCCCTGATGTGCCGGGAAATGCATGGGAGCAAGATCGGATTCAGCTTTGCGCCCAGGGTCTGATCCTCCGCGACAACGGTTACTCGTGTACTTCGGGTGTCATTTTCTACTCAAGCAGCAAGACACGCATTGAAGTCAAGTTTGACGAAGCGTTGGTGGTCGCAACGCTAGACGCATTGTCTCGACTCAAAGAGATGGCCGAGAATGGAGCTATCCCACCACCGCTCGAACAAAGCCGGAAATGCCTTGGGTGCTCGCTAGCGGGGATCTGTCTGCCAGACGAGATCAACCTTCTTTCCAGACCTAGCGTTCCTCGCCCGGATAGGGTACAAGTGAGACGCCTTGTGCCTGGGCTTAGCGACATGCAGCCAGTCTACATCCAAGACCAGGGAGCAACGGTTTCGAAGAAGGGAGACATACTCCAAGTCAAGAAAGAGAGAGCGGTAGTACAGGAGGTTCGGCTCCTTGGCATCTCCCAGCTCAATATCTTCGGGAACGTACAGGTTACAACTCAGCTGCTTAGAGAGTTAGGAGACCGGGGCATTCCGGTGTCGTATTTCACCTATGGCGGATGGTTCAGCGGAGTATACACAGGTTTGGGACATAAGAACGTAGACCTGAGGCGTAGACAATTCGCCCTGGCCACCGACGACAAGTGGAGCCTTCGACAGGCGTCGGAATTCATTTGCGGAAAGATCAGAAACGCGCGGACGATCCTACGACGAAACGCCAACGAACCTAACAAAGCCGCCCTGGCAGAACTAACTAGACTGGGCGCACAGGCTAAACGCGCCTCAAGCATCGATTCCCTGCTTGGCATAGAAGGAGCTGCCGCCCGAACTTACTTTTCGCGATTTGGCACTATGCTAAAACCAAGGATGGAAGCCGATTTCGACTTTCGGAGCCGCAACCGACGACCACCTTCTGATCCTGTCAATGCGCTCCTGTCTTTTGTGTATTCGCTGATAGTCAAGGATCTTCACCTTACGCTCCTATCTGTGGGTTTTGACCCACTCATGGGATTTCTCCATAAACCAAGATACGGAAAACCGGCTTTGGCACTAGACATGGCAGAAGAATTCAGGCCGCTTGTCGGAGACTCTGTCGTCCTCACACTAGTAAACAGCGGAGAAGTCGCGCCTCATGATTTCATCGTCCGAGGCAGATCTTGTGCGCTGACACCATCCGGCCGGCGGACGGTCATTCGTGCCTACGAACGGCGACTGGCAACCGAGATCAAGCATCCCGTCTTCGGTTACTCAGTGAGCTATCGCAGGGTAATGGAAGTCCAATCAAGGTTACTGGCGCGACGAGTCGCTGGTGAAATCCCCGAATATGTGCCGTTCGTGACAAGGTGAGGCCGAACAGAGTTGAGGAGATGTTACATTGTCAGCTATGATATCTGCGACCCAAAGCGATTGCGCAAGATGCATAAGAAGCTATTGGGCTTTGGAGACCGTCTGCAGCTGTCGGTCTTCAGGTGTGATCTAAACGCAAAGGAAAGAGTGCTCTTACAAAAATCTCTGCTAGAGACCATGAACCAAAAGGAGGACTTGGTCATGGTCATCGACTTGGGGCCGTCTGATGCCGCTGACTGTTTCGAGTTCTTGGGCAGAACACTATTGACTTCGGATCGGAAACCCGTGATTGTGTAAGCCAAGGAGTGAAGTCATGCTGACGGTCGGAGCAGACTGGCGACAACACTGGGACGAGCAGATATGTGGTGCGAGAACCCCCGCACCCTCTCGCCGGTTCCTTTGCCTGCTTGAGGGCCTGGATGTCTATAGTCATCTTCGAAACCTGCTGACAACCGTGAGTTCTGTGTCAACCGTTCGAAACATCAGTCTTCCATGCCTGCTCAACGTGGCATAATACGAGAGCGGTTTCCATGGCTGAAAAGCCGTGGCACAATTGCAGCAGTATGGCCTATGGACTACCCGTTTCCATGGCTGAAAAGCCGTGGCACAATTGCAGCACTCGCACTGCAAGCGCCCTGCTCCGTTTCCATGGCTGAAAAGCCGTGGCACAATTGCAGCAGGCTTCCGCCGCGGTATCCAGCCTGCTTTCGGTCCGGCGCTGTTTCCATGGCTGAAAAGCCGTGGCACAATTGCAGCCCGGTCGACTAGGTGGTATAGTCACTTATTCAGGCTCGTCGGGTTTCCATGGCTGAAAAGCCGTGGCACAATTGCAGCCAACCACCATCGCAGTAGATGCGCATCATTCCTATGGTTTCCATGGCTGAAAAGCCGTGGCACAATTGCAGCGAGTGACAGACGATGTAGGACTCGCTCGTCCGTACCGTGTTTCCATGGCTGAAAAGCCGTGGCACAATTGCAGCAGCCTGACCGAACGCAGCTGGATCTTAGCGACTCCAGTTTCCATGGCTGAAAAGCCGTGGCACAATTGCAGCTGGCGAGCTATTGCTCCCTTGCGGGCAATGTATTGGATGTTTCCATGGCTGAAAAGCCGTGGCACAATTGCAGCCGCTAGCAGTTTACGAATCGCTACGCCGGAGGCCGTTTCCATGGCTGAAAAGCCGTGGCACAATTGCAGCCACTACAATGCAGGTAGCCCACAACTGGAATAAGTCAGGAAGTTTCCATGGCTGAAAAGCCGTGGCACAATTGCAGCCACCGGCAGACGCGCAGCGACCGCCTGCAGGACCAGTTTCCATGGCTGAAAAGCCGTGGCACAATTGCAGCGGCTTCCGAGAGTTGACCTGGACCGCCTGCATAACCGGTTTCCATGGCTGAAAAGCCGTGGCACAATTGCAGCATCCTTCTCTGAGTACGGATCCGGATCGCTAAACTGGTTTCCATGGCTGAAAAGCCGTGGCACAATTGCAGCCATCTCTCGACTAACCGCGTCGTAAGACCCAGCAAGTTTCCATGGCTGAAAAGCCGTGGCACAATTGCAGCTCCTGTGATGGTAGTATCGTCTCCCTGCCACGCTCGTTTCCATGGCTGAAAAGCCGTGGCACAATTGCAGCCCGCAAGACTGCTCAATCGATGTGTCGCCAACGTGAAGGTTTCCATGGCTGAAAAGCCGTGGCACAATTGCAGCCCTGTCCAGTGGGAATGGCAACGTTTTGGACGTCGAGTTTCCATGGCTGAAAAGCCGTGGCACAATTGCAGCGTGCTCCTGCTGGTGGTCGGACTGCTGGCTCGTCGGCAGGTTTCCATGGCTGAAAAGCCGTGGCACAATTGCAGCGTGCATGTTGATACTCGCAGCGTGCCGCAGACGTGGTAGTTTCCATGGCTGAAAAGCCGTGGCACAATTGCAGCCGTTTGCAGTATTCAACATCAATTCGGATGCCTTCCCGTTTCCATGGCTGAAAAGCCGTGGCACAATTGCAGCGTTCGTGACCTCGGAAGGGCTTCGACGGCTAGATAAAGTCACGTTTCCATGGCTGAAAAGCCGTGGCACAATTGCAGCATTCGGAAACCGAGTAGACCCAAAAGCCCTGTGGGTTTCCATGGCTGAAAAGCCGTGGCACAATTGCAGCCGTCACTTCGCCTGCCCCTACGCTCAGGATAGCTGCGTGTTTCCATGGCTGAAAAGCCGTGGCACAATTGCAGCGATTCTCAGTAGGTTTGCGGTCATTCTAACAAGGTTTCCATGGCTGAAAAGCCGTGGCACAATTGCAGCGGTTGACCCTCTGATAGATAGCGAGAGGTCAGCTCAATGGTTTCCATGGCTGAAAAGCCGTGGCACAATTGCAGCGCGTCCACGTAAGCGGTTTCCCGCCGGTGCTCATGTTTCCATGGCTGAAAAGCCGTGGCACAATTGCAGCGAGGACGGAGGCGTTACAGGCGCTGTCCATACTTCGGGTTTCCATGGCTGAAAAGCCGTGGCACAATTGCAGCTTGGTCATCCACTCGCATGGTGGCCATGGTATTGCGGGTTTCCATGGCTGAAAAGCCGTGGCACAATTGCAGCCGCCCAAAGCTACAGCGCTGAGATCTTAGCGTTAATCTCGTTTCCATGGCTGAAAAGCCGTGGCACAATTGCAGCACTGTCACCGGCCGGATATGATTCCTGGCATGCAGGTTTCCATGGCTGAAAAGCCGTGGCACAATTGCAGCGCGCCAAGGTCTCCGCTATGGCCGTCACGCGGCCGGCCGGTTTCCATGGCTGAAAAGCCGTGGCACAATTGCAGCAACTTCAGAGGATGTATGAGCGGGACGCGCGTGGCGGCAGTTTCCATGGCTGAAAAGCCGTGGCACAATTGCAGCCTTGGTCAAGTTGCCGTATGTGTCCCCATAGTTGTACCGTTTCCATGGCTGAAAAGCCGTGGCACAATTGCAGCGATAGATACGACTGATAGGCCTTACCGAGCCAAGCCGGGTTTCCATGGCTGAAAAGCCGTGGCACAATTGCAGCCAGAACGCCTCGACCAAAGCATGCGCCTCCATCCCGTGTTTCCATGGCTGAAAAGCCGTGGCACAATTGCAGCCGGCGACCAGGGCGAGGATTCTGGAGTAGGGATACAGGGGTTTCCATGGCTGAAAAGCCGTGGCACAATTGCAGCATCGTGAGAGACGTGTCATCAGGCGTTTTCAACCACAAGTTTCCATGGCTGAAAAGCCGTGGCACAATTGCAGCGGCATGGGAGAGGCGGGAACTGTGCGTTAAGGGCTGAACTGGTTTCCATGGCTGAAAAGCCGTGGCACAATTGCAGCTTGAATCTGGGGGCGAATAGGTTGCTTGCGAGGTGGAGTTTCCATGGCTGAAAAGCCGTGGCACAATTGCAGCTCTAAACTTCCCCCGATCCGGCGGCATCTCGAAAAGTTTCCATGGCTGAAAAGCCGTGGCACAATTGCAGCGGCGCGAGTCTTCGCGCGGCGACTACTTACGTGCACGAGTTTCCATGGCTGAAAAGCCGTGGCACAATTGCAGCTGTACGTACTACTATCCATCGCGTACAGCGTCCGTCTGGTTTCCATGGCTGAAAAGCCGTGGCACAATTGCAGCAAGCGGCACGGTGGTTGGATGCGCTAGCGAATGGGGAGTTTCCATGGCTGAAAAGCCGTGGCACAATTGCAGCCAGCGTAGGGGGTTATGCACTACTCGATGTGGCCGGAGTTTCCATGGCTGAAAAGCCGTGGCACAATTGCAGCCGGCCTACCAGCAGCATGAACTCACGACAGCGCCGAGTGTCAGGTCTCTGTCCTCGTGCTGCAAAGTTTCCATGGCTGAAAAGCCGTGGCACAATTGCAGCATGTCGACCTTGGTCGCCCATACCCAGCGGCTGATCAGTTTCCATGGCTGAAAAGCCGTGGCACAATTGCAGCCACCTCCCGGCGCTTTGTTTCGACGTCCTCGTTGACAAGTTTCCATGGCTGAAAAGCCGTGGCACAATTGCAGCACGCGACCGCTACCGTCGCAGAGATCAGCGGCGCCGACGGTTTCCATGGCTGAAAAGCCGTGGCACAATTGCAGCTCGACGACTGGAGTAACGTCGATGGCTGATCGGACGTTTCCATGGCTGAAAAGCCGTGGCACAATTGCAGCTCCGCAATACGGCGTTGAAGGTGCGTTCCCAGGCGCCGGGTTTCCATGGCTGAAAAGCCGTGGCACAATTGCAGCGCGCGGTAATGGACGGAACCACGATCTGGAGCAATAAGTTTCCATGGCTGAAAAGCCGTGGCACAATTGCAGCATTCATTGCAAGACGCCGGACCGGCATCGCGTGACGTTTCCATGGCTGAAAAGCCGTGGCACAATTGCAGCTGGCGGTATCCACTGCTGCCTCGCGGACAATGCACCTCCCAAAGGGTTTCCATGGCTGAAAAGCCGTGGCACAATTGCAGCGCTGCCGCTGGTCATCATGCGTGCCGGTATCGGCGAGCACCATGTTTCCATGGCTGAAAAGCCGTGGCACAATTGCAGCCATTCAGGCATCAGATTCCACCTCTTGGCCCAGATTGCCGCTACCGTTTCCATGGCTGAAAAGCCGTGGCACAATTGCAGCCTGTTTGGCCTGGCGGCGCATCTCGAGGTCCATCGCATGGCATGTTTCCATGGCTGAAAAGCCGTGGCACAATTGCAGCGCGTGCAAGATCCGACGGCACCTTCCTCACTCGCGCCCAGGACCGTTTCCATGGCTGAAAAGCCGTGGCACAATTGCAGCTTAGAGGGTGCGCCCAGGTAACTGTGTCGAGCCTATCGTGACTGGTTTCCATGGCTGAAAAGCCGTGGCACAATTGCAGCTCGCAAAGATACTCTCCGAAGCACTTATTTAACGTTTCCATGGCTGAAAAGCCGTGGCACAATTGCAGCACATCTGCAGCCTTCGGAGCGATACATCAGCAGGCAGGTTTCCATGGCTGAAAAGCCGTGCACAATTGCAGCACCAAAGTTCTCCGCATACTCCGACGCCAATTGGTAGGTTTCCATGGCTGAAAAGCGTGGCACAATTGCAGCAGGAATTGGTGTGCGAACGCAGCGAAATGGCAATCCGAGTTCCA
>JBMNKF010000008.1:0-138786 GCA_050952065.1 Bacillota bacterium | reverse complement strand
TTTTAAATACAGCCTACGCTTATATATCTCATCGGCAAGTTCAGCAGCATGCATCGTTTTGTTTTCCGCCTCTGATAAGACAATTCTCATAGCTTCATGAAGCGTATAGTTAGGCATTTCGCTCATGCTAATTCCTACATCAGTTAAATTATTTTCATCGTATTTTAAGACTATATAAACCGGCTTATTATCTTTAAGCAGAACAACTTTTCCGTTTTTATCAACAACAGAGAATACATGGTCTATATTGGTTTTCAATGAATCAAAGGGAATTAAGCTGTCTATTCTAATATCCATAATTCACCACCTCATTACAATTATATATGAAAAACATTTATTTGTCTATATATTTGTTTATACATTTGTACAAAAATAAAAAAGCCGCCAATTAAGAAGGTTTCCTCCTCAACTGGCGGCAATCTTATTACAATCTTATAGTTTCACTTCTAATGGATACTTGTTCATGATTCGGATGATTTCAGTGAGAAACTTATCCTTTGCACCGTTTTGGTTGTTGCGAAGTGCAGTAAAAATACTGGCTATTCCATGATTCATAATAGTGAGCAGCCACTTGATGTGCGGCCATTTCTGGATATACGGAAGCATGCTGATGATGCTGGTACCGGTTTCAGTGATTGTACCTGTTGCGTCAACCTCAAAAGTAAAAATGCCTACCGTATCAAAGCGGTCGCCATAGTCTTTAAGCGCTTCATACATTCGGGCATTTCCCATAAAACTCCACACCATGCACCGCTTGCCTTTCAGATAATCCCTCACAGGCGCTCACCCCCGTCCTGCATTTCCTGAAACTCAAAGAGCACCCGCGACGATTTCCTCTCCTCCAACTTGACCGTATGCTTGCTGTCCCATGCCGCCGTATACTGATAAAACCCATCCTTCCGGGCAGGACTGCCGTTTTTCAGGCACTGGCGGCTGGATGCCAGAATCGCTATTTCGTCGCCTGCATTCACCGGATCAAGAAACCTCGCCTTGTGCGCGCCCATGCCCTGGGAAAGCTCAATGCTGCCTGCCGCCATATCCTGCATGGGGTAGATATAGCAGTCAAGACCAGCAGAAGTTTTACCCAGGTTGAATAAAATTACAGTCTCCGCTGTTCGCACCACACCGTTATAATGCCGGGGCGGAACTGGCTGCCCGTTTTCCTGCATTTTCGTTAGCATTTTGCTCGTGTGGACGGTATAGCCTGTCAACTGATCTCCATCCTGAAGCTGCAGGTCGGTGAAATAGATAATTCCGTTACAGTCGGAAATCTTGAGTGTCACAGTTACGCTCACCACATGATTATTGTTTTTTAATTGTATGGTTTCTGCAAACCTTGAAAACTTCATAGTTTTTTCCTCCAAAACCATTTGACAAACATAGGCATTAATGCTAAACTATAATTTGATTTTATATTTGGAGGCTAGTATACACCTATGTATGGTATTTTTCGTATTCGTAAATAAAAGTGCACAGAAAGAAAGATAGCTCATAGCAGCATCTTTGTTTTTGTGCACCTTTTTCGATTACGAAAAAACGAAAGAGGTGTATTTTTATGCCCCAAAATAGAAAAAAAGGGACAACTCCGCCCATTTGGGTATCTCAAAACTTTTTAACAAGTTACAAAATTATCAACAGAATTATTCGCAGAACAACCCTTAACAAAAAAGATCATGTTATTGAAATTGGTCCGGGAAAGGGTCATATAACAGGTTTCTTGATAAAAAGATGCCGGAAAGTTTCGGCAATTGAAATTGACGGCCGTTTATATAATAAATTGACAGCAAAATTCAAGGACGTCAAAAATATCCGTATATATCATCAGGACTTTTTGAAATGGAAACTTCCTAATTATGAAGATTATAAAGTTTTTTCAAATATCCCTTTTTGCTTCACTACGGATATTATGCGAAAATTGACGGAATGCAAAAACGCACCTTCTGAAGCATGGCTTACCATGGAAAAAGGCGCAGCCAAACGTTTTATGGGTGAGCCTTCAGAATCATTGCGTTCTCTGCTTATAAAGCCCAAGTTCGATTTAGATATTGCTTACTATTTCAGCAGGGAGGATTTCCATCCCAAACCAAGCGTTGATGTAGTACTTCTTCACCTTAAGAAAAAGAGCCAACCGGACATACCCGCAAACCAGTGGTTTGCCTATGAACAATTTGTTTCAAAGGCACTAAAATATGGATTCCGCAGTCTTTTTACAAGCAAGCAGTTATCTAGGGCATTCCGTCAGGCTGGTGTGCAAAATAAAAATATTACTCCTACAGAGATTCTTTATGTTCAGTGGCTCTGCCTTTTCCGATGCTACTGGGAGCATGTGTTAGGCAGAAAATAATTTTAGCGGCTCATTACCCGTCCAATGTCCACCGGATTTCGCATACATGCCCGATCCATCCAGTGGAAACCGAACCGCCCTGAAGCAATAAGTCTGTAAAGTACACTGTGCCGATGCAGTCAGTGACGCACAGCCTGATGGTGATAGATTTGACTCTGCTGATACTTTTGGGAGAAATACTGTGTGCAATCTGATTGAAATATGCCATATCATCACCCTCAAATCAGGTCTATAAATCTTGTTTCTGTTGTACCGTCCTCGTATTCAATGACTATCTCAACACCAACTTGGCCGTTTTCGCCCTTTTCAAGGTTTTCGGAAGCAATTTGTGCTGAAAAAGTGTAGCTTTTACGCGTTGCTGGATATACCGTCTGTGACAGACTCTTTGTCATACCAGGTACACCAACAGCCTTGAAGGAAGCAGTTCCCGAAACACCATTCTCAGTGTCTACTTCAAAACCGGAATTGACCCAGTAGGCAAAACCATCATCCGCCCTGGAATTGCGCAGATGGTTGAATGGTACCATATCTTTAATTTCCTGACGGTTTACCAACTCTGCTGAGGACAGCGCATCTGCTGCCTTGTCCCACTGTGCTGAAGAATCGCCGAGTTCCCGCAGTTTAGTTGAAAGCTCGATCACTGTTTTCCAAGGCTCCTGCAAGTTATACTGCCTTCGCACAACACGTGTCTTTACCAAAAGGCCTAGTTCTTTATCGTCCACTGTAACAATATCACCCAGTTTCCATGCTTCGTGCTCATAACCGGTCAGTGCAGATAAATCCATTGCAGACAGTACATAAGAAACGCGAGGCTTCGAATATTCTGCAAGCCGCATTTTTGCATATTCCAGCATCTGATACGGATTTGTAAACGACGAACAATCAAGCGTCGACACCTTCACTTCACTGGAAAAAGTGTAATCTTCCACGTATTCCTTACCTCCATTAATTGAAGCGAAGGTCATTCCGTCCTTTCCATAAGCATAGAGCCTTGTCACTAATTCGCGTGTATCGACTACCCGCTGAATACTTTTCAGGTTCTTTCTATATGAAAAAAGCGCTCCGCTGTCGGTACCGCTGAAAGTCAAAAGGTGTACCTGGCGGTTGGCGCTGTCAAACACAAGGTCGCCGCCATAGATGTTCTGTACGGCTCGAAGGATGGATAAGGTGTTTTTTTCTGTACACTGCCATGTCCGTTTCGTAGTGACAGTAACATTTCCTACTGTCCAGCCTGTACCAAGGAGTGCATATTTCATTGGAACATCTGCAGTATCCGCATTGAAGTCCATAGGTTCTTTTTCCGCACTGAAAGACAGATCGTAAAACACCGCTTCAGCATATACTTGCGTAATAACTCGCCCATCTTCGCTTTTATTGTCCGTCAAGGTACGGATCCGGTAAATGTCATTTACGATCTGCACTTGCTTTTCATTTTCCAGTGCGCTTCTTTTTGGATCATGGAACGGAAGTTTGAATTCCAGCGTGTCCGCACCGTTCACTTCGCCAGTGACAATAATATCAAAGGCATTTTCAAGAACAGCTTCCCATGCTCCACTTTTGTCCAAAATCACAGGACGGGCAAAGCCTAACTTCTCATATGGCGCTTTCGGTATGTCATGAAGCTGTATTTCCAGCAGTTTTGGCGTCTTCAATGGGTCGCTGCTGGTTAGGGTAACCCGAAACCTGATATATTGACGATTTGGAGATTGAAGCTCACCGCTGGTTCCCACAGCCTGCCATGCTGACCATTCTTCAAGATCATCGCTTGTGCTGGTCTCTACTAAAGACACTGACGTAACACCTGCAGTATATTCGCTTGTGACAGCTACACGACCGCTGCCTGATAAAGCACATGGAACTGCCTTTGTATAAAGTACGCCACTTGCAGGATACTCGCCATCTGTTGCTTTAAGGGTGACTGTACCAGGCTCTGTCAAAGCATCTACGTCCGAAGCTGCATCCCCACCGTTTGCATGTAAAGACGACTTAAAATACAACAGCAAATCGTCTACTGTAAGCTGTGAGTCCGTTTCCAGAAACCAGTCATCAAAGCCTCCGGCATAGTAGTAGGTATTTGCATGCATCCCCATAATAATGTTTGCAGTACACTCCCGGTTCAGTTCTCCGGAAAAGGAACGCACAGGTGACACCCAGGTTGCGGCGTCACGGGAAACATATCGATTGGCTGACAGAACTGGGGCACCCAGCCACGCTCAGTGAGAGTAATGAGGTCTCTGGCCAAAGTAGCGGGGTTGCACGAAACATACACAATGGCTCTCGGCCGGAACTTGCTGATGGCTATTAGGGCACGTTCGTCGGCGCCTCCTCTTGGTGGGTCAAGTATTACCACTGGGGGTCTACGGGTGTTTTTGACCAGGGCAGGAAGCACCTTTTCAGCCTTGCCTTGAATGAAGCGGACATTATCAATCCCGTTCACTTGGGCGTTCTTCTTGGCGTCAACCACTGCGGAGCGGACTTCCTCTATGCCAACGGCGAAAGCAGATCTTCTGGCGGCGAACAGAGTGATAGTCCCTATGCCGGAATACACGTCGTAGACAACATCATCGGGCGTAATCCGGGCAGCGCTAAAGGCTTCTTGATACAGTCGAACAGCCTGCCTCGAGTTGACCTGGTAAAAGGAATGAGCCGAGATCCGGAACTTTAGGTGGCCCAGTTCGTTCGAACCCAACACATCTTGTATGTAGGGCCTGCCCGAAAGAACTCTCTGGCGCTCCCCAAGTATGATGTTGGTTCTCTCAGTGTTGATGTTCAGCACAACACTCTGGAGGCCAGGAAGCGACCGGACAAGGTGTGCGGCTAAGTCAGACTCTCCAGGGACCGCCCGCCCGTTCACAACAAGAACGGCCATGCGTTCTCCAGTGCTTGGAGCAACCCGCGCAACGACGTGACGGACCAAACCTCTCCCGGTTCTCTCGTTGTAAACGGAATAGTTGCGGTTGCGGATCTCACCCACGAGAATGCTGACGACCTCTCGTGCTAGGGGGTGCTCCAAAGCACAATTCTCCGAAGGAACAACCCGGTGTGTATAGGGCTCGTAAAAACCCGCCACTATCTGGCCATTATCTATTGACACTGGGACTTCCACTTTGTTCCTGTAGCCGAAGATCTCGGGCGAAGGGATGCAAGGTCGAACCTCCAAGTCCCTGATGCGTGCTATCCGGCTGAGGGCTTCTAGCACAATCTTGCGTTTCCACTGAAGCTGGAGATCGTATTCCATGTGCTGCCACGTACACCCGCCGCAACGGGCGCCAACGGCGCAAATCTCGCCTACTCTCCCCGGCCCTGATTCGAGGACCTTCACGAGACGCCCTCTCAGGTAACCTTTCTTCCGCTCGATGACTGAATACTGTACAACATCGCCGGGGACAGTCCCAGACAAGAACACAACGAGCCCACGGTCGGGGCCCTGAAGAACCCGGCCTACCCCTTCGCCCCTGTGATTAAGTCCCGTGACCTCGGCAAGATTCCCTGTCAACTCTCGGGTTCGTCATCCCCAATAACCATTATTTCCGGTTCAAGCCACACGCCGTAGGCTTCTTTAACCTTCTGTTGTATCAGGACCATCAGGTTCAGAACGTCTTTGGCCGTGGCATTTCCCGTGTTGACTATGAAGCCTGCATGCTTTGGGGAGACTTGAGCGCCTCCGCAGGAGAAACCTTTCAGCCCCAGCTGTTCGATCATATAGCCCACATAATGGCCGGCGGGACGTCTAAAGGCACTCCCTGCCGATGGCATGTCCAAAGGCTGTTTTTCTTCGCGTTCCTTTGCACGGCTGCGCATCAGACGGTAGATGCCCTGCCGGTCCCCTGGAGTCAGGATTAGTTCCACCCCTAAGACCAGTAAGTCTTGGCGTGTCTGGAACAGGGAATGGCGGTAGGAGAACTCGAGCTCTTCTCTGTTCAGCCATCTCGTGCCTTCAGACAAAGAAAAGGCTTCGACGCGGTTCACCAGGGATCCGAAATCACCATCGTAGGCCCCGGCATTCATCGAGATAGCCCCTCCGACGCTTCCCGGAATCCCTACGGCAAACTCCAGGCCCGATAGACTGTAGTCGAGTGCCGCCTGCACAAGACGAGGGAGCAGCGTCCCTGAACGAACATACAAAGAAGACGTGCCATTCTGTGAGACCCCGTTGAGCCCAGGGGCCATTTTAATCAGACAGCCCCGCACCCCTCCGTCCCGCACCAGCAGGTTAGTGCCATTGCCGATTATGTAGCACGGAATGGACTCCTTTTGGCATACAGTCCAGACCTTGATTGCGTCTTCAGTTGTGTTGGGGAGAACAAGGACATCGCAAGGGCCGCCAATCCTAAATGAGGTGTGTCTTGACATGGGTTCTCTGAGAAGCACTCGGGAATCAGTGAGGCTATCCGCAACCCTCGCCAGTCCCTCATATCTGTCCATTCCCGAACCTCCTCTCTACCCGATACACACTATGCCTTCCGTTTACGATAGTATCTTCTTCTTCAGCATTATGTTCACCTTTGCGGGGTTAGCTTTGCCCTTGGTCGCTTTCATGACTTGGCCAACCAGAAACCCCAAGGCCTTGTCCTTTCCCGCCTTAAGATCAGCGACGGCTGCCGCATTGGATTCAATAACTGAGTCCACAACGGCAAGGAGACTGGCTTCGTCAGAAACCTGCTTTAGCCCTTCCTCCTCTACTATTGCTTCAGGAGTCTTGCCGGTCTCAATCATCTTGATCAAGACATCCTTGGCAATCTTGCCGCTGATAACCTCCTTTTCGATCAAACCTATCATGCTCACCAGATTCTCAGATGACACAGGAATTTGGTCATGAGTGAGCCCCTTGGCTTTCATATAGCCTAGAAGGTCCCCCATCACCCAGTTGGAGACTGTCTTAGGCTGCGCCCCTAATCTCACACAACTGTCGAAAAAATGCACCAAACTTGGGCTCTGAGTGAGCACTTCCGCGTCATATTCGGGAAGCCCCAGCTGATTCACGTACCTTCCCACTATTTCGCTAGGCAACTCGGGCATGTTATCTCGTACTTCCTGAATGAACTCCGAAGACAGCTCAAGATAGGCCATGTCAGGCTCCGGGAAAGACCAGTAGTCCACAGTGGCGTCTTTTTGGCGCAGGGGAAAGGTAACTTCCTTGCCCTCATCCCAATGCCTGGTTTCCTGAGGGACTTCTTCTCCCCGATCCACCAAAGCTACTTGACGCTGGTATTCGTATGCCAAAGCCCGGGTCACGGCACGTAAAGAGCTCAGGTTCTTGAGTTCTACTCGAGCTCCGGGCGTCTTCGCACCTGAAGGTCTCACCGAAATGTTGCAGTCAACACGCATAGAGCCCTCTTCCATCTTTACATCGGAGACTCCGGCGAAATACAGGGTCCGTTGCATTTTCTCCAAGTATTGGCGAGCCTCTTCGGGTGTGGAGATATGGGGCTCGGACACTATTTCTACTAAAGGCACACCGCTACGGTTGAAGTCCATAAGAGTATAACTGGCCGTAGTTATGTCATCCCCCGCATGAAGCGATTTTCCGGTGTCCTCCTCAAGGTGCAGCCGCTTAATCCGAATTCTTTTGGGGGGATTTCCAACGTCTATATATCCGTTGGTGCCCAGGGGTTCGTATACTTGAGTGATCTGGTAGCCTTTAGTCAAGTCCGGGTAGAAATAGTTCTTCCTGTCGAATCTGGTTCGGCGGTGGACCTCACAGTTAAGGGCCAGAGCAGCCCTAACGCCAAGTCTGACAGCTTCTTGGTTTGGAACGGGCAGCCCTCCGGGCAACCCTAAACACACTGGGCACACATTGGTGTTGGGGGGATCGCCGAACCTTGACGAGCAGCGGCAGAACATCTTGCTCTGGGAGTTCAGGGCAACGTGAACCTCCAAGCCAACCATCATCTCGTAGCGCTTCTGAGTCATACTAGGTCACACTCCCTAAGAAGGTTCCGCCTCATCTCAGATAGCCTTGTGGATACTTCATCCCCCAGGGCTTCCTCAAATGCAAATCCCATGTTGAGCACCGTCTCTTCGTCATAGTACTTGCCCATAATCTGAAGACCGCAAGGCAGGAGAGAATCAGGCGCGAAACCCATAGGTACAGACAGCGCTGGAATACCCACCAAGTTGGCGGGGCACGTAAGGGTCTCTCCCGAAGACAATCCCAACGAGTCTTGAGACTGTCCTCTTTTGAAGGCAACCGTAGAGGCAGACGGCGTTAGTAGAACGTCGTAATGCCCAAAGGCCTCTTGGAAGTCACGGATGAGAGCAGTCCTGAATCTGGCCGCCTTAAGGTAGTACTTGTCGTAATATCCGGACGATAGGGCCACTGTACCAAGCATGATCCGGCGTTTTGCTTCCTGGCCGAATCCCTGGGTTCTGGTCTCCAAATACATGTCGCTCATGCCTATAGACGGGGCTCGGAATCCGTACCTCACGCCGTCAAATCTGGCAAGGGTGGAAGCGGCCTCGCATGACGAGAGGACGCGGTACATATCTCTGGCGTACTGAATGCTTGGAATTGATATCTCTTCCACTACGACACCCAACTCAGAAAGGAGCGCAATGGCTTCGTTGAACGTCGCCATTACGCCTGAATCGATGCCTTCGGACACAAACTCCTTAGGAACTCCTGCTCGAAGTCCTTTGATGGGCTTTCCTAGTCTCTCGGTGTAGGGGATTCTTTCGCGTCTCGTTGTCCTGCTGTCGTTAATGTCGGGCCCAGCGATAGCTTCCAACACCAAAGCACAATCCCAAACGTTGGTTCCAAAGGGACCAATGGTATCCATGGACGGAGCAAAGCCTTGCGCCCCATAACGGGATACCAGGCCGTAAGTGGGCTTGAGGCCGCATATCCCAGTGAAGGCAGCCGGTTGTCTGATGGAGCCTCCCGTATCGGAACCCAGGGCAACAGGAACCATCCCGGCGGCGACTGCGGCTGCCGAACCGCCGCTTGACCCGCCCGGCACCCTATCCAGATCCCATGGATTGCCGGTAGGGCCAAAAGCCGAGGTCTCGGTGGAAGACCCCATGGCGAACTCGTCGAGATTCGTCTTGCCCGTAATTGTTGCCCCCTGGTTCCGAAGGCGCCTCACAGCAGTAGCATCGTATGGCGCCACGTACCCTTTCAGTATCCTTGACCCACAGGTGAGTTTGGCACCGATGACGCTCATGTTGTCCTTGACGGCACATGGAAGACCGGCCAAAAGTCCGGGCGAATCCCCTCGCAGAAGAAGAGCGTCTATCTTGGCTGCGCTAAACCGGGCGTCAGGCTCGATTACCTCTAGATATGCCGCAATGTCGGGATCGACTTCGAAAGTCCTGGCCAAGAACGAATCCAAGACTTCCTGAGCGGTAACCTCTCTTGCCTCCACCATCGAGAGTATTTTCCTTGCGCCAAGTTCCCAAATCTCCACGGTCGATCAGCTCCTAATCGCTCTTCTTCTCTTGGGTATCCTTGCCCTCATCCTCTCTGGGCACCAGTATATAGGGGCCATCTCTAGCCGGGGCGATGGCCATTACGTCTTCATGTCTTATGCCCGGGCGAGGAGAATCGGCATCAAGAATGATGGGTTCGACATCGCCCACCCAAAAGGTCGGAGGAACCTCTTCCAGATGCGACTCCGGCAGTCTATTTATAGCTTCAAGAGCATGGCGGAGATATTCTGCCACTTCTGCCATGCCCTTCTCTGTGAAACGAAGGCCTGCCAATCTAGCCAAGTGCGAAACGTCGATTTCCACAAACATCTCCCCTTATCTGTCCGCCATACTCTTGAACTCCTGGGGCGTCATCACTCTGACTCCCAGCACCCTGGCCTTATCCAGTTTGGAGCCGGGGTCGTCTCCTGCGATAACCGCATACGTATTGCTGGACACCGACGAAGAAACCTTGCCACCCAGTTCCCTTACGAGCTCTTCTGCCTGGCTTCTGGTCATTCCGGGAAGCGTCCCGGTTATCACCAGCGTTTTTCCGGAAAGGGGCCCTTCTGTTGGTACCTTGGCAGAAGATACGTCAAGTACGCCGGCAATACCAGCATCTTTGAGCTTGGCTACAAGCGTCCTCAAACCTTCTTGATTCCTGGCCGAAACGATTGACTTGGCTGTCTCGGCTCCTATATCGGGCACAGACTCGATCTCCTCGGCTTTGGCCGACATGAGAGCATCGAAGGATCCAAACTTGTCGGCCAACGCTTGGGACGCCCTTTGTCCTACGTGCCTTATACCCAACGCGTAGATGACCCTGGCTAACTGGCGGCTCTTTGAGGCTTCAATGGCGGCTATGAGATTCTCAGCAGACTTTTCCCCTTGGCGAGGGATCTTCCGGACATCATCGGTCGTTAACCGGTACAAGTCGCCTGCGTCCTTGACCAATCCTGCATCTAGAAGGGCATCTACCACAGAAGGGCCAAGACCGCGGATGTCCATGGCGTCCCTGGAAGCGAAGTGTATTAGCATCCTACGGACTTGGGCCGGGCACGCAACCCCCGTGCATCGCCTGGCAACCTCACCCGTCATCCTTACAGCGTCAGAACCGCATACAGGACAACGCTCCGGCATGACAAATACCCTCTCGTTTCCGGTCCTCTTCTCTTTTAGAACCGAGATTATCTCGGGTATTACTTCTCCGGCCTTATGGAGTATCACATAGTCACCTATGCGAACATCCTTCTCCTGGATAACGTCCTCATTATGAAGGGTCGCCCTTGACACTGTTGAGCCCGAGATTCGCACCGGCTCCAAGACGGCAGTGGGCGTAAGCACTCCGGTGCGCCCCACCTGCACGACAATGTCTAACACCCTGGTCTCAACTTGCTCTGCAGGAAATTTGTACGCCAATTGTGACCTGGGAAAGTGGGATGTGGCGCCCATCCTCTGACCCAATTCAAGATCGTTCAGTTTTATAACCATACCGTCTGTATCGTAAGAAAGGTCGTGCCGTTTTTCCTCCCACGCGGAGATCGCGTCAAGAAGTTCATCCAGAGAAGAACACAACACGTGTTCTGGCACGGCAAAGCCAAATTCTTTGAGAGCTTTCAACACATCCATCTCGGTCTTGATATTGAGAGCATCCGAATTTCCACCACTCATAGCCCTTATCTCATAGAAAAGCGCTCCAAGAGGCCTTTCAGCCGTAACCTTAGGGTCGATCTGTCTCAAGGATCCCGCGGCAGCGTTTCTTGGGTTAGCGAACACCGATAACCCCTTCTCCTGGCGTTCTTGGTTAAGTGCCGCAAAATCCCTGCGAGGCAAGAACACCTCACCTCGAACCTCTAGAAAACCGGGAACTACTCCTTCAGGAGAAGCCCTCAGCTTCAGGGGAATAGCCCTCACGGTTCTGACGTTGGCGGTTACATCCTCTCCGGTGTATCCGTCACCCCTCGTGAGCCCCAGGTTCAGCTGTCCATCCTGGTAGCGCAAGATGACAGACAGCCCATCAATCTTGGGCTCCACCACATACTGCAACGGGGCCCCAGCCACAGTTGACCGTACTCTCTCGTGGAAGGCCCTCACTTCTCCATGGGAAAAGGCGTTTGAGAGGCTTAACACCGGCTTAATGTGGGGAATAGGTCGAAAAGCCGAAGATACCGCCCCTCCAACTCTCTGAGTGGGGGAGTCTGGCGTCACCAATTCCGGAAACCTTGATTCTAGTTCCTGTAGCTCCGAGACCAACCCATCGTACTCCCGGTCCGATATAACGGGGTCATCCAGAGCGTAGTAACGATACTGGTGCTCTCTGATTTCCTGGCGCAAGTGTTGAACTCTCTTTGACGCGTCCTCAGGCGACAATATCGTCACGGAAGGCATCCCTCCCCACGCTAATCTTCCCAAGTCTTGACGTCCAACAATTCCCTGGGGATCTCGCGTATGAACCTAGATACCGCCCTCCTGGAATTGCCCAAATACCCTTGTCGGGAAAACGCAAAAGACAAGTACAGAAACCTCTTGGCTCGTGTCATGCCCACGTAGAGGAGACGCCTTTCTTCTTCCAACTGGCGCTGATCAAAGATCGACCGCTCGTGAGGGAGGCTACCGTCCTCAACGCCAACCAAGAACACTGCCGAAAACTCCAATCCCTTGGCCGAGTGTAGGGTGCCCATAATGCAGGCGTCCTTTTGGGCGTCATAGGTGTCTTGGTCGGAGACAAGCGAACACATCTCCAGATATTCGGTGAGAGCGTTTTCGTTGCCCTCCCATGGTTTCATGGAGCCAATAAGCTCGTTAAGATCCTCCAATCTCGACTCGCTCTCGGGAGTGCCCTGATTTTCCAAGGCTTCCCAGTATCCCGATTCATGCAGGAGTTCATAGCAAAGCGCATGCAAAGGAGTCGATGACGCTTTTTGTGACATCAGATCCAGAAGATTACCGAAATCCATTGCCGATTTTCTCTGGGCCCTGTTGAGTCCCTTAATGGAATCAGCGTCCATCATGGCCTGCATGAGGGGCACCTTTTTCTCTGACGCATGGGCGACTATCTTTCTCACTGCTGCAGGCCCAAGCCCCCGGGGAGGTTCGTTTATCACCCGTTCCAAAGCGATAGCGTCTTTGGGGTACGCCAAGAGCCTGAGATAACTGATAGAATCTTTAATGTGTTTGCGCTCGTAGAACCGGTACCCGGACAAAACCGCATATGGGATCCCCCGTCTCACGAACTCCTCTTCGAACGGCCGTGATTGGGCGTGGGTGCGGTATAGGATGGCACAAGAATTCAGAGGGACACCTTCCATAGCCAGCTTTTCGAGCTCTGAAGCCACAAATCTGGCCTCGTCATCTCCAGTCTCAGCGGCGTACAGAGTAATTGGCACTCCACCCTCCGCCGCTGTCCAAAGCCTCTTGTCCTTTCGCTCCAGGTTGTGTTTTACCACGTTGAAAGCACCATCAAGAATCACCTGGGTCGAACGGTAGTTCTCCTCGAGTTTGACAACCTTGGATGAAGGGTAATCCTTCTCGAACTCAAGGATGTTCCTGATATCAGCGCCCTGAAGGTATAAATGCTCTGGTCGTCATCGCCCACAACGGCGATATTGCGATGCACCTGCGCCAAAAGTTTGGTGAACACATACTGGGCATGGTTAGTATCCTGATACTCATCTACCATGATGTACCTGAACCGTTCCTGGTACTTTCTCAGTATATGAGGGTGTTCTTGGAACAACCGCACAGTCTCCACAATGAGGTCATCGAAATCAAGGGTGTCCATTTCTGTCAGTTTCGCCTGGTATAGAGCGTAGGCCTCCGCCACCTTGGTCTCGTAAAAAGTGGAGGCTTGCTGACAGTACGCTTCTGGGCTCATGAGGCAATCCTTGGCACTAGACACTGCGTGCAAGACTCCCTTGGGGGCATACTGCTTCTCAGAGAGATCCAATTCTTTGAGACACAGTTTCATGATCTTGACTTGGTCTTGGCTATCTGCGATGGAGAACCTACCGGAGCGCCCGATGTCGGGGTATTCGGCCCTCAATATCCTGGCGCAAGCCGCATGAAAAGTCATGGCCCAGATGCCTCTGGCTCTGTCCCCCAGCATCGTCTCGATCCGGGTCTTTAGCTCGTTAGCAGCCTTATTAGTGAAAGTGATTGTCAAAATCAATTGAGGGGGCACACCTCGGGAAATGAGATACGCCACTCGCCTTGTTAAAACCGTCGTCTTACCGCTCCCGGCCCCTGCCAGAATCAAGAGAGGGCCGTCAGTATGAGTGACCGCCTCACGTTGCTCAGGGTTGAGATCCTCTAGGATAATGTCAAGTTCATTCAATAGAAGCACCGCCTGTGTCATTTGACAAAGAGATTATACCGGATGGGGGAAGAATTCGGTAAGGTCTCGTTCCGCATCGCGAATTTTCCAGTGTAAGCATAGAAGGTTTTAGGCGGTAACCGTAGAAAGATAGTTATTTAGGGAGAGTCCCGAATCGAGCCTTTAAAGGCACCGTTGTGGAGGGAGCCATGTCTAGAGAAAACCCTGCGGTAGTTCAGAGCGATGGCTCAATACTGCTTGAGGTAGATAACCCGGCTTACGAAAGTGCCAGGGATAGCCTTATGCGGTTTTCTGACTTGGTGAAGAGCCCCGAGTACATTCACACCTACAGGTTGTCTCCCCTGTCGCTGTGGAACGCGGCTTCGTGCGGCCTGTCGTCCGGCGATGTCCTGAAAAGCCTAGGGGAGTATTCGCGATACCCCGTGCCTCAAAACATAAAGATCTACATTGAAGACACTATGGGGAAGTACGGGATACTGCGCCTGGAATCCGATGGCGAGACCCTTCTGCTGCATTCACGAGACCCGCTTGTGACAGAGGAAATTAAGCGATCCGAAAAGACCAAACCATACATTCAGAAAGTGATCTCAGATGAGTGTCTTGCCATAGAACCTCACGCCAGAGGGCCTCTGAAGCAGGCGCTCATCAAGATGAACTACCCCTGTCAAGATCTGGCCGGGTACCACCCCGGAGATCCCCTTGAGGTGTCGTTGAGAGACGTCACGGCTTCAGGCAAGCCCTTCGCCCTGAGACCTTATCAGAAGGCGGCCTGCGACGGGTTCTGGGCCGGCGGCGGGATATACGGTGGCAGCGGAGTCATAGTGCTTCCGTGCGGAGCGGGAAAGACAGTGGTTGGCATGGGCGTTATGGAGAAAGTCAAAATGCACACGCTCATCCTCACTACCAATGTGGTGGCGCTGCGCCAATGGATAAACGAACTACTAGACAAGACTAATCTACCCCCAGATGTGATTAAGGAGTATAGCGGCGAAACCAAAGAGATCGGGCCTGTGACTGTAACCACTTACCAAATACTCACTTACCGAAGAAAAGACGGCGAGGGCGACTACCCCCATTTCGATCTTTTTCAGAAGGGGAACTGGGGTCTCATCATTTACGACGAGGTACACCTATTGCCCGCTCCCGTGTTCAGGATTACTGCCGACCTGCAGGCTAGGAGACGCCTAGGCCTCACTGCAACTTTGGTAAGGGAAGACGGGCGCGAAGATGAGGTGTTCAGCCTCATCGGCCCTAAGAAATTTGATAAACCCTGGAAAGAGCTTGAGGAGCAGAATTGGATCGCTCAAGCTCACTGCCACGAGCTCCGTGTCGACCTTTCTCCCGAAGATAGGCTTGCGTACGCTACAGCCGGGGAACGAGACAAATATCGAATAGCGGCTACAAACCCCAACAAGATACCGGTATTGGAGAAAATCTTGGCGCACCACAAGTCCGATCAGGTGCTAGTCATAGGCCAGTACTTGGACCAGTTAGAGACGATCTCCAAAGTCCTTGACGCGCCCTTGCTTTGCGGACAGACTCCCAACGCCGAGCGGGAATCTCTTTATTCCGAGTTCAAGAAGGGGCGATTGAAGACGCTTGTAGTTTCAAAAGTGGCCAACTTCTCTGTCGATCTTCCCGATGCCAATGTGGCTATCCAGGTATCAGGAACTTTTGGCTCCCGTCAAGAAGAGGCCCAGCGTCTAGGTAGGATCTTGCGGCCTAAGCCTCAAGGAGAAAGTGCGACTTTCTACTCGCTGGTAACAAGAAACACCAAAGACCAGGTGTTCTCCCAGAAGCGCCAGCTGTTCTTGACCGAGCAAGGATACAAGTACACAATCTGGGAGTCGGGACATTTCTTCGAGTCGGCCAAGGAGATGACATAGGATGACACTCTATGAATCTCTTCTTTCAACTCCGGCAGAAAGGGTTCGAGCCATTGCGGCTTTCTATGGCATAGCGCCCCAAAAGAGTCAAGACGCCTCGAAATCGCCGGAAGCCATTCTCGCCAAAAAGGTCTCTTCGCACCTGCTAATACCAGCTAATGCCCTAGTGGCAATGAATGGCCTGAACCAGGAGGAGGTTCTGGCCCTAAGGCTTATTACGGTGGCAGCCGGAGGCTCAGGGGTTGTTGTAGAACAATGCCACCAGAAGCTCAATCAGCTGTCTAGGAAGTGGCGGCGAAACGGCGCCAAGGTCATAGAGGCCCTCATCTCCCGCGGCCTAGTCTTTACCAAGAGAGAGGGTTACAGACACGTCTACTTTGTTCCGTCTGATTTGCGCCCCGTGCTCGGCGGTTTCTTTCTCTCGGACATCTTCAGGGCGGCCGCCATCGATGACGACAGGTTCGTTCCCAGGCACCGTGCGGACATGGCTTCACCGCTTCGACACGTGTGTCTGTTCTTGTCCTACCTGCGCAAGAATGAGGTTAAGCTGACCCAGGCAGGCGTCATGTTCAAGAAAGCCCAGAACGATATTTCGATTCTCATTGAGGAGGAGCAAGCGACCCTAGACGAATCCCTGTTTCCGGTGAGGTATCCGCCACGGCTGGCCTTCATTCTGTATTTTGCAAAGTCCCACAACTTAGTTGAGGAACGTAACGGACTCTTGCGGCTGGGACCCAAGGCCATGGAATGGATTAACGCACCTTACGAAAAATGGCGCCAGGATATGTTCGAGTATTGGCGCTCGTCTTTTCTGGCACAAGACACGGACTTGCAGACCCTTCTATGGATCATCCTCAAAGCGCCCGAAGGATCGATTCTGTCTCTGGAGATTCTCTTGACCGAGATGGAGACCCTTTCCACAAGCCATTCATCCCATGGTCTTAACCTGAGAGTGGAAAGAAACCTCGTCGACTTACTGGAGTACCTGGGCGCTCTAGAAGTGGCCACTAACATAAGCGGGACTTATGTAAGGCCGACGCCTCTGGGAAGAGCCTTGTTCGATAGGGACTATCCATGGCCGGAGGAACACTTTGATGCGTTTGTTTATGTTCAGTCCAACTTCGATGTGCTCGTTCCTTGTACGATAGCCCCTAGGCTGTTGTGGTCCGTGGATACCTTTGCCGAGTTGGCAAAGCCCGATCAGATGATGGTTTACAGGCTCACTCGAAACTCAGTGTACCATGCGCTGATACACTCATACACGCCCGAGACCATCCTCGAATTTCTGAGCACACATTCTAAGGTACCTGTTCCTCAGAACGTCGAGTACTCCATATCCCACTGGGGTACCTCCTACGGACGCATAGAATTCGAGGACGTCATCCTCATGAAGTGTGACACGGCGGAACTGGCTGATGAACTCATGCTTTCTCCCAAGATTAGACCTTACCTCAAAGACAGGGTCGGACCATGCTATCTTGTGGTACAGAGTTCGTCTTACGATCAGTTGGTAAACGCGCTGTCTGAAGAAGGTTATATGCCCAAGATCGGCGCTAAGGCTCAGTTCAATCCGGAGACAGTCGGTCAAACGAGGTAGAATAAGGTCTGGCTATAGGAAGATATCTTCCGGTTTGGCGGGCTGCCTTATCGTAATTGTGTAGCCATAAGAAGGATAGCCCAAGCGAGCCAATACCGAACACCGCGCTCCAAAGAGAGGCCTTTTCCAGAAGACTGCCCAAGAGCCATCCGAGCCCCAACCCGCCCAATAGGGCCAAGACGGGTACAATGTAGATCAAGAACGACAACCTGAGATAGTCCTTGTTTGTCATTTCCAACTCTACTTTGTCGCCCGGCTTCACCTCTCCTACAGGGAGTGCCTCTATAACAAGGGTGTCGTTGTCTCCGAATGCAACATGGGCGTGGGAACACTGGCGGCAGCTGGCGCAAGCGTCGGTCTTCTTGACCGAAACCGTGATCCTGCGCTCCCCTACTGACACGACAGTTCCGATCTCCCTCAAGAGATCCCTCCTCGATAGAGTCCTTCTAGAACAGTATTTTATGCCGTTTCCACCCTACATTAAGTACCAACCCCACAGCGAACGAGTTCACCATCAGAGATGACCCTCCATAGCTTAAGAACGGCAACGTAACGCCGGTCACCGGCATTATCCCCATAGTCATCCCTAGGTTCACCATTAGGTGGAAGGCGAACATGGCTAGCACTCCACCTGCGACCATAGTCCCTTCTCGATCAGGAGCCCCAAGTGCCGCCAAAAGGCATCGGAACAGGATCAGAGCGTAGACCCCAAGAACCACCATGGAACCTACAAAACCCAGCTCTTCGCCGACAACAGAGAACACGAAATCTGTATATTGTTTTGGTATGAAACCCAAGCGGTTTTGGGTGCCCCGGCCCAAGCCCTTCCCCCATATGGTTCCAGATCCTATGGCTATCTTAGACTGGATAACTTGATAACCCCTGCCCAAAGGATCCTCATTGGCTTGAAACAGGGAAACCAACCTGTCTACCTGGTACTCGTCAAGAGGAAGAGGCAACCCGGCGTAGATGTGCAGCAAGACCATGGTGGCAACCACTGCTGCGCATAAAGCGCCAAACTTGAAAACGATTTTCCCGGAAGTGCCGCTAAAGTACAAGACGCCTGTGGTTGTCGCTGCGGCAGCAAGAGCGGTCCCAAGGTCTGGCTGCTTCAGGATGAGCAACAAAGGCACAAGGGTCCAGGCGTAGTAGGAAATCACATCCCACAAGGTCTCCGGTGGCGCTTCAGATCGCGATATGATTCTTGCCGAAAAAAGAATCATGACCACTTTGGCAACCTCTGAAGGCTGGAGGTCAAAAAAGGGTAAAGGGATCCACCGCGTTGCCCCATCCACCGTCTTACCTACGAAAAAGACCGCCACCAATAAAGCCACTGTTGCAGCATAGAACCACGGCGCCAAGTTCACCAAGTCGCTGTAATCTACAAACGTCCCCAATAGAAGAACGACTATGGAAATGAGCACAAGAACCGCTTGCTTTTTCATCCAATAATGGTCCTGACTTCCATGGGTGGCGCTGTCGATCAGTGGCAACGAGAGAGCGTTCAAGAGCAGCACAGCGACCAAGAGGTACCAGTCGATGCGCCTAACTATCCGGCGCTCAATACGTACGCTGGGTAGCTCGATCGTTTAAGATCTCTCCCCTTTTCACAGAAAGCACAGGAATGCTCGCGACCAAAGCCTGCCTTCTGTCAATGTCCTTCCAACTGAACTCGATGCCCGACCGGTCAATTTCGACGTACTTGGAAATAGCCGAGATAACGTCGTCTTTCATCTGTTCCAAGGCCCGAGGCGCCAAGGATATTCGATCCTGCATCAGCACCAAACGCAGTCTGTCCTTGGCCACATCCTTAGGAGTGGACTTCCTCTTAAACCAGTTGAACACGGCTATCCCCCCTTATGTAATCCTAACCATTCTCTTGAACCTATCCCACAACGTTTCTCTCTCTGTGAGGTCCATCAATGGCACTTCTTCTCCCATTAGACGTTGAGCGATATTCTTGAAGGCCAAGCCGGCCCTTGAGTTCTCGCTCAGAACCGCAGGTTCGCCCTTATTGGTGGACACAACTATGTACTCGTCATCGGGTACTACGCCCAGCAGATCAATGGCCAGGATGTCTGTGATGTCGGGAATATCCATCATGTCGCCTCTGGCCATCATCTTGGGCTTGATCCTGTTAATTATGAGCTCGGGTCTTTCCAACCCCGTAGACTCCACGAGACCGATCACTCTGTCGGCATCTCTCACAGCCGACACCTCTGGGGTCGTGACGATGATGGCCTTGTCGGCCCCGGCTATCGCGTTCTGAAATCCGGGTCCGATACCCGCGGGGCAGTCTATGAGAACGAAGTCATAGTCCTCTTTGATTGCCGCGATGAGTTCTTTCATCTGTTCGGGCGTTACCGCGTTGGTGTCTTTGGTCTGTGCCGCAGGCAAGAGGAACAAGCCGCCAATACGCTTGTCCTTGATCAAACCTTGTCTTAGTTTGCAGTAGCCTTCAACAACATCTACCAGATCGTACACTATCCGGTTCTCGAGCCCCATGACAACATCTAGGTTTCGCAGACCGATATCGGCATCAACCATCACGACCTTATTGCCCAAAGAAGCAAGGGCCGCACCTAGATTAGCGCACGTTGTGGTCTTGCCGACTCCTCCTTTGCCCGAAGCGATTACGATTGCATGGCTCAATGCTCTCCCTCCCATCGAGTGCCCTCCATTGGTTCAACTACAATGATCCCATCCCTAAGTCTAGCTATCTCGGGTTCTCTGGCATCTGAAAAGCTATCCTCGGGCGGGCGTCCTATTACGTCGGCGATACGCAGCTGCGTGGGCGCAAGACGAAAGGCCACGACCGAAACGCCTGTATCCCCGTCTGCACCGGCGTGAGCCAGTCCCCTCAAAGATCCCAGGACAGCAATATCCCCTGAGGCGCGTATCTCAGCTCCTGGGTTCACATCACCCAGAATCACAACGTTTCCATCATAGACAATCCGTTGACCCGACCTGAGAGTGCCTCTATGTAAGAGGGTCGCATCAGTATTGCTTTGGGTAGCAGGCCGCCTTAAGCCCGTCTCTTTCCGAATCGGCCCGGCGCTCAAAGCCGGAGGCTCTTTATTGACCTCCCCTTGAGACCGGTCCGCGACCTGACTTCCATGGACTATCCTCTTGAGCCTGAGCCCATAAGGGTAGGCCAGTATGTGCTGAACCTCGAGTACCTCTTCCAAAGACAGCTGGGCGTCTCCCGTATCAAGAGTCACATCAGACCCGTGAAAAAAGTGCTCGGCTTGTTTGAGATGCTCCTTAAGCTTCTCTTTGAGCACAGAAAACTCCTGATTGGCATTGAGTGTCAGATAAAGCCCGTCTTTGACTCCCCTGAAAACAACGTCTTGTCCTTCTCTCAAAAGTCACACCCCCGCCTAGCGCTGCTCTACGCCGTAAGCATCGAAAATCATCCTGGCTACAGGCGCAGCTACCGCCGAACCCGATCCGCCCTGGTCTACGACTACCGCCACGGCGATCTCGGGGTCTTCATACGGCCCGAATCCCACAAACCAAGCGTGACTCTTCCCCAGTGGATTCTCTGCCGTCCCTGTTTTCCCTGCTATTCTAAAGGGTAAGTCCCAAAATGCCCAGTAAGCAGTCCCTTTACTGTGGGACGTGACTTCCATCATACCCTGTTTAACCGTATCGAACACGCTCTTGTCCACATCCAAGGTCGAGATGACTTCTGGAGGAAACTCTGCCACCACATTGCCGGCAGAATCAGTTATGTGGCTTGCCAAACGCGGCCTCATCCTGACACCATCGTTAGCTATAGCCTGAGTGACGGAAGCCATCTGTATCGGCGTATCCAGATGGAAGACCTGCCCCATGGCAGCCATCATGTGTTCGGAGTACAGAACCTCCGGTTGGGCAACCCGTCCCTCTGCATAAGCAGCGGCCTTCCATTTGGTGCTGGGTACAGTGCCGTAGTATTCGCTAGGAAGATCGATTCCGGTCTTCGAGCCAAGGCCCAGAGCCTCTGCGTATTTGGCTAAGGCGTCAACGCCCAAGCGCCTTCCCATTTCATAAAAGTAGACGTTACACGATACTGCTAAAGCATCCACCATGTCCACATACCCGTGTCCACCCGCCCGGTGGCAAGGCAGGGACGGCACATTGGGATGGTAGCCAGGATCGTAAAAAGTCTCAGTTGCCGTGACCTTTCCTTCAGCAAGAGCGGCCACCGCGGTGACAATCTTGAACGTGGATCCCGGAGGATACAATCCTGTGGTCGCCAGATTCGAGAATCTCCATTTTCCGGTGTTCACGTACTCGTTAAGGTCCTGTTGGCTTATGCCTGTAACTAGCCTGTTAGCGTCAAATCCAGGACATGACGCCATAGCCAGAACGGCGCCTGTCTTGACATCTAGCACTACCGCCGCGCCGGTTTTTGCCGAATCACTCTCTTCTATGGCTTTCCGCAGAGCTTCTTCGGCGGCGCGCTGCAGTCCCACATCCAGGTTCAGGTGCACATCGTAGCCGGATTCAGGCTCTATGCCCGGCCCGACGTTTCCGGTAGGACGTCCGACATTATTGACCTCCACCTGGTAACCGCCGTCTTTGCCCCTGAGATACCCTTCGTAAAAGGCTTCCAAACCCTGCTGTCCTATGGTGTCTCCCATGCTATAGCCATCCCAGACGGGATCTTCCAGTTGCTCGGCTGTTATCTCGCTGACGTATCCTAACACGGTAGAAGCCAACTCACCTTCGGGATAAAAGCGAATGGGTTCAGGTTCTATGAACACTCCCGGAAGATTGGGCGCATCCTCCACAATGGCGGTATGGGTCTCGGGGTCTATGTCTCTTGCTATGGGTATGGGCTCGAAGTATCTCCCTGAGTATTTCTTTACCTTTGCCTCCATCTCGGATTCGTCAATGCCTAAGATCTGGCAAAGCCGCGGAAGCGTGGCATCTGCCTTCTCCTGATCGAGATACCAGTAGTAGACTGAAAACGATGTACGAGAGGTGACTAAGAGTTCTCCCCCTCTTGCCACGATATCTCCGCGGGGTGCCTGGATAGGGGTGATCCTCACATGGTTTTCTGTGGACAACCGCCTGTAGTAGTCACCTCTCACGACTTGAAGGTTGACCAGCTGCCCTGTCAACGTTATGAAAATCAGACCGATCAGGACCACAGAGAGGTCGCGCCTGGATTTGAGCTCCGCCCGGGTGAGGTGTTGGCCCCCTGCAGTATCGTCTCTTCGCCGGTACCGTCTCACGCCAACATCCCCCTCCCCCTGGAGTCCTCCGAGGGGAACAGTCGCGCTCCGAATCTCGCTATGCTACTTAATCCCCAGTTAATTGGGACTACTAGGACCAAAGACCAGATAACCGTGTTGAACAGGACATCTTTGAAGAACGAAGGACTGAGGGGAAGTCCCATCCAACGAATCACGCCAAACGCCGCAGCATCACCCACTATGGAAGCCACAGCCGACAATGTTAGCCTAGAGATGAGCGAATCAGGGTTTAAGCCCCTGGCACCTATGGCCGCCGCCCCTGCCGCCAAAGCCAGGGATATGGCTCTCAATCCGAGAATGCGCCAACCAATAATGTCCTCCAAGAGGCCAATCAGAAAACCTGTGGGAAGAGCATTCCACACGTCGCAAGTCATGCCAATGCATATGACCAGCACTATCAGAAGATCTGGGCTCTTAGGGCCGGGGAATACCACAAACTCCAAGATCTTAAGCAATGGGACGAAAAACAAGCCCGGTATGACTGTCAGAGCTTCTCGCCTAGTCACCATTTCATCACCATAACTTCCTCGAGATGCTCCATGTCGGAAACCGGTTTGACTAGAGCCTCTTTGATCAGCCCTGGTTTAGGAACGTACACTGACACTACTTCGCCTATGAGAATACCCGCTGGAAACTTGCTGCCGAGGCCAGAAGTAAGCACTCTATCACCGGGACTAACCTGGGCATCCTTGGAGAAAAACTGCATTATGAGACTCTGAGGATCGCCTGTACCCATTACAACGCCGCAATCCCTGGTACTTTCAGTAATCGCTCCAACTCCGCTTTCAGCATCCGTGATGAGCAGCACTGTTGACAACTGACGGTCCACGGACAAAACACGGCCCACTAACCCACCGCTTGACACTACAGGCGAATCAGCTTTAACTCCGTCTTCTTGTCCTAGGGAAATGACGATGGTAGAAAACCACTTGGTTGGATTTCGCCCAACAATCTCAGCCACCATATACTCGGCGGGCGCGTTTTGAGCGAAGTCAAGAAGATCTCGTAAACGAGCGTTTTCCTGACGTAGATCAGCCACAAGTGCACGGAGGTATTCCAAGGTCTCCATCTGACGGGACAACCGTCGATTCTCCTCCATGAGAATCTCCTTGGAGGCAGTCATAGCGATCCACGTGTCGTACTTTACCCTAACTCTAGCAAGACCTTCGTACAGGGGCTTGACCAACCTAAAAAACGTAGAAGTCCACCAAGAATCCCCGTCGGCGGTCTTGCCCGTAATGTTGAGTACAGAAACGGAGGCGGCTACCAGTATCACCAAAGTGATAGTCTTCCTGAAGGGTAGCTGCCGCCTCACGTTATCCCATCCTTAGCCACAAAGTCTTATTGTCTGGCTCGCCTGGAAGAAGCCAGTACTTTCCTGAGCATAGCTTGATCTTCAAGCATAATCCCTGTACCCTTGGCCACGGCACGCATGGGCTCGTCTACTATATGTACAGGCATTCCAGTTTCCAGAGAGACCAGTTTATCCAATCCTCTAAGGCATGAGCCTCCGCCCGTCATGACTATGCCGCGATCCATGATGTCGGCCGCAAGCTCAGGAGGCGTGCGCTCCAGAGTACCTTTTATTGCATCGATAATGGCGCCAACCGGTTCCGACAAGGCTTTTCGGATTTCGCGCGAATCTATGGTTATTGTTCTGGGAAGCCCCGTTACCAGATCGCGCCCTCTTATCTCGGCGCTCTTCTCCTCATCAAGTTCAAAAGCCGAGCCTATGGTCACCTTGACTTCCTCGGCCGTACGCTCGCCGATAAGAAGGTTATAGGCTCTCTTTACATAGCTCACTACCGCATCGTCCAGCTCATCCCCGCCAACCCTGATGGAACTCGAAGTCACGATACCCTCCAAGGATATGACCGCAACTTCACACGTCCCGCCGCCGATATCCACAACCATGTTGCCTGTGGGTTCGTTAACGGGCAATCCGGCACCTACGGCAGCTGCCATGGGCTCAGGAACCGTCTCGGCATCTCTGGCACCTGCCGATTCGGCGGCATCAATAACCGCTCGTCTTTCCACTTCGGTGCAACCTGAAGGCACCGCCACCAGAACGAAAGGTTTGAGAATACGGCGCCTGTAGGCTTTTCTGATGAAGTACCTCATCATAGCCTGAGTGATATCGAAATCCGCGATGACCCCGTCTTTCATAGGCCTAACAGCGATGATGTTGCCGGGAGTCCGACCGATCATCTGCTTGGCTTCGGTGCCCACCGCTAGAACCTCTTTCGAATCGGCGTTGATGGCTACCACGGAGGGTTCCATCAGGACAACGCCTTTCCCCCTGACATGAACCAGCGTGTTTGCTGTCCCCAGGTCTATGCCAATATCTTTGCTGAGGTAGTTATAAAGCCACTGCACCGTACCCACTCTCCTTCTTGCTACCTATAGGCGCCCATCAGAACAAACCCGGAGACAACTCTCTGATACTGATGTATGACCTCGCCGATACTACAACATGGTCCAAGACATGAATCCCCAGGAGGTGTCCTGCTTCAACCAACCTTCTCGTTACATCCATGTCGTCATCGCTAGGGGTCGGATCACCACTAGGATGATTGTGCACCAAGATAATGGCCTTAGCGCTCTTCTTAATGCAGTTCCTGAAGATTTCTCGGGGATGCACTATGGAAGCATCGAGGCTTCCAATGGAAATCAACTCCATGCCGGTGATCTGATGCCTAGCGTTTAGAGTCAGTATCCAAAAGTGTTCCCTGTCCAATCCTTCTACGTTAGAGCGCACATACTCGTACACTTCTTTGCCCTGCCTGACAGTGACGGGTTTGCCTCCTGTCTCTTGGGCATGCCGAAGCCTTCTAGCGATCTCAGCGGCAGCCCTCAATCGTGCCACCTTGGCGGGGCCTATTCCTGATACGACCCGGATTTCCTCATCACACGCGTTAGTCAAGAATCCAAGACTCGTCCCGAACATACTCTCGCTAAGAGACACTATCCTTTGGGCCAGCTGCAGCGCCGACTCTCCGGACCGCCCTGTACCCAACAATATGGCAACTACTTCTGCGTCAGACAGCACTCTTGGCCCAAGACGGGCCATCCTCTCTCTGGGCCTGTCCTCTCGCGGCCAGTCCCTAATGGTCAACCGTTCTGAAGATATGTTTGACTCCTCCTTCTATGGGCGCCCTTCGCAGCTACCGCACCCGTAGATCGGAATACGTCAACATCAGAAATCACCTATGTTTACGTCCGCATCCCTAAAAAGCTCGTACACTTTGGGAAGCGGAAGACCGATAACGCTGGAGTAGTCTCCGTCTATCTTCTGGACAAAGAAGGCCCCTATTCCCTGCAGGGCGTAAGCCCCTGCCTTGTCCATAGGCTCTCTGGTTGAGACATACCACGCGATTTCATAATCGTTCATAGGGCGAAAAGTCACCGACGTGCAATCCCAATCGGCAATCGTCTTCTTGGTCCTGGGATCGTACAGCGCAACACCTGTGTAGACCTGATGTGTCTTTCCTTGGAGGAGACTCAACATCTCCCGAGCCTCTTGAGTATCTCTGGGCTTTCCCAGTATTTCACCGCTGATACTAACTACGGTATCAGCGCCTAAGACATAGTCTTCCGGGTAATTCAAAGAGACGGCCTTTACCTTGCGTCGAGCAAGAGCCACGACCATATCGGCAGGATCGCGCCAGTCACCGTCGAAAGTCTCGTCTACGCTGGACGGAACAACTTCGGGAACCAAACCCGCCGCCAGAAGAAGATCCCTTCGCCTCTCTGATTCAGAAGCCAAAATGAGCCTCAATAGAGCCTCACCGTCCGAGAAGGAGGATCAGAAGCAAAACCACGATTGCGCCCGCCAGGTTCAGGTGTAGGGTAAACCCCAGGGAAAACGTTACTACGTTGAGGTCCAGCACAAACGGCGGCTGCACTCCGACGGTGAAGCCTTGAGAAAGAATAGGGGCTACTCCCGACAGTGCTTCGCCCACAACGCTCCCTACTATAGCCCCCGCAGACAGAGCGATGATCAGTAACCAAGTCCGGGTTTGCCTTCTCATAGGACGTCCTCCCACATTATACCAATATCCGCTTTCATTATCCATCGTCTTTTGTGTAACAAAGCGTCCTAACTGCAATATTATTGGAACTCGAATTCATCCACAATACCTTGTAGAACCATATTTCCGTCTTCCATTACATATATCGCCCCGGCCCCCTCAAACTTCGACAATAATAGGGCGCCTGCCTCAGGACCGAGGATGAAGAGAGACGTTGAAAGCCCGTCTGCATCGGTTGACGAAGGGAGGAACACGGCGGTTCCACGAATGCCCGTAACCGGATATCCCGTCTTGGGGTCTATGATGTGATGGTAGCGAACCCCATTATCAGTGAAGAATCGCTGGTAATCTCCCGAACCAACGACAGCCATGTCTTTGGCCGGAATAATGCCCAGGTACTCCTCAGGATCTCTGGGATCTGTCACTGCGACTCTCCAGTTACTCCTGTCTGGTTTCCGGCCCCCGGCATACACGTTGCCGCCTGCGTTTATGAGAAACGAATTCACACCTGCGCTGACCATGACTTCTGCCATCTTGTCCACAGCGTAGCCCTTGGCAATTCCTCCAAGATCTATGGCCATGCCCTTTTCAGTGATGTATACCGTACTATTTTCGCGATCCACTTGCACCTTGGTGTAGTCCACCAGACTCAACGCTTGCGATATCTCTTGGGGGCTAGGTACCCTCATGGTTTCTTGTCCGAAACCCCATAATGACATGACCGGCAACACAGTAGGATCGAAGGCTCCCTGGGTGATGCTGGCAAAATCAAGTGCCTTCTCCACAACGTAAAGGGTATCGTGAGAAACCTTGACGGGCTTTTGTCCCGCGTTAATATTGATGGCAAACACCTCGGAGTTGGGATCATACGCGCTAAAAAGGCCGTCAAGTCTCCTCATCTCTCCGATGGCCGCCTCAATGGCCGAAGACGCGTTGCGGCCGTATGCTTTGATGGAGACATCAGTGTCCATTATGCCGTAGGCCACTTTCTCAACAGGGCGAAGGCGCGATAAGAACGTGTAACCCAGGACTGACAGAGCCAGAAGCCCTAGGAGAACAACACTCAGGGCCGGGATTCGCCGGCGGCTTCTGTTAACAGCCCACCTGCCCCCGTCGGAGGCCTCCATTTCGCCACCCCCCCGAACACAGCGTATCCGCCGGAGCAAAACGCATCCGGCGGACGTAGTCTCGTGCCCCAGACCTAGACTCCTCCTACAAAGCCGCGTCGACCTTTCTGCTCATCCTCGATATGGCCTTGACCGGACACTTCGCCACACAGACGCCGCAGTTCTTACAGGCCGCATAGTCGATCTTGGCCAATGTACCCCCTTCCATGAATCTGCATTTCTCCGGGCAAGACTTCACGCAAAGGGCGCAGCCGATGCACCCGGCCTTGCAGTACTTCCGCACGGTTGCCCCTCTGTCGTGAGAATGACAACGCACGTCTACCTCTTGATTGAAGGGGGCAAGGTCTATTACACCCCGAGGGCACGTCTTAACACATATGCCGCAACCGGTACATTTCGTCACATCGACCACAGGCAAACCGTTGTCACCCATGCTCATAGCCCCGAAAGGACACGCACTCACGCAAGACCCCAAGCTAAGGCATCCGTAGGGGCACAACTTGCTGCCACCCAGCATGTTCAAAGCCTCGCAGTCTCTTATCCCTCTGTACGCTGCCACTTCTTCTGAAGCTCCCTGGCAATGGACTACTGCTACCTGTGGCTCCAAGGCCTCGGCTGTCGTACCCAGAATCTCCGATATGCGCTCTGCCACTGCATTCCCTCCGACCGAACACGCGTTGACCGGTGCCTTACCCTCGCAGATCGCCATGGCAAGGCCCGAGCAGCCCGGAAATCCGCACGCCCCGCAGTTGGCTCCCGGCAGACACGCGAGAACTGCCTCTATTCTTGGGTCCTCTTCAACCCTAAACTTCTTGGCGGCCACGCCCAACAGCACGCCCATTACCAATCCCGCACCGCCAAGAAACAACGTGGCTTCGACCATTCAAGATCACCTCTAGTCTACTTGAACAGGCTCTGGAACAAGCCCTGGAAACCAAGGAACGCCAAGGACATAAGACATGTGGACACTAAGGCCAAGGGGAAACCCTTGAGCACCTTAGGTATCTCCATGTACTTCCACCTTTCCCGGATCCCTGCGAATATTACAATAGCCAGACTCCAGCCTAAAGCACCTGCTAAACCGTTGAAAGCGCTCATAAGTACCCCGTAGGTCTTGCCCGCGTTAATGATGGCGACGCCCAGAACCGCGCAGTTCGTGGTGATGAGAGGTAAGTAAATACCCAAGGCCTTGTAAAGAGACGGGGCAACTTTCTTTAGGAAGATCTCTACAAGCTGCACAAAGCCCGCTATCACCAGGATGTAGGCAATGGTCCTCATGTACTGGAGGTCAAGGGGCACCAATATGAAATGCTCAAAAGCCGAAGCCACCGCCGAAGCGAAGGTCATAACGAATACCACAGCCCCTGACATACCCAGGGCCGTGTCCATCTGCTCCGACAACCCTACGAACGGACAGAGCCCGAGATACTGCATGAACACAAGGTTGGAGACGAGTACGCCCCCTAACAAGATAGCAATCAGTTCCACGGCCATCCCTCCATTCTAAGTGACCTACACCGCACGCTTCTTCGCTTCAGAGCGCTGTACAACGATATTGAGAATTGCCATAAGCAATCCCAGAGTCATGAACCCACCTGGAGGGGTTAGCATCACAACCAAAGGCTCGAACAAGGGAACGCTGGGAAACACAGCCGAACCCAGAGATATCTGTCCTGTCCCGAGAAACTCCCTGATAGCGCCTATCACCATAAGGTTCACTGCGAATCCAAGGCCGATCCCAAGCCCGTCCATGAGCGACCTAGGGACTGATTCTCCGTAGGCAAACGCCTCAGCCCTTGCGATGATGATACAGTTCACTACGATCAGAGGTACAAAGATACCCAATATCTCATACATCGCCGGGAGATATGCTTTCATTACAAGCTCAACAATAACTACAGGCGTAGCTATGAGTATGACAAAAATCGGAATCCGAATCTGATCAGGGATCACTTTCCTCAAAAGAGACACAAACACATTGGAGAACACCAGGACGAAAGTAGCCGCGATGCCCATCCAAAAACCGTTGGCTATCGATGTGGTCACAGCCAGCGTGGGACACATTCCGATAACCAACCTAAAGGTTGGATTAACTTCCACGAATCCTTTAGTAAACTCACTGATTAGTGATCTCTTGTTCACTGTGAGCTCACCTCCCCACCGCGTTGCGCTTTGCGGCCATATCGTGGGCATAACCGTAGTACCTGGGCACTACGAACCTATCAATGAGTGGGGTCATCAAGTTCAAGAACAGGATCCCATAGGTTACTCCCTCAGGGTAACCGCCCCAAAGCCGTATAATCAAAGTTATGAAGCCGGCACCGATTCCCATGTACAGTCTACCCTTTGGAGTGACCGGCGAAGTTACGTAATCGGTAGCCATAAAGAACGCACCCAACACCGCACCCCCAAGAAGGATGGCAGCCAATCCGTCCCCCCTGAAAACCTCGCCGGGCTTACCAAACACGAGAGTGCCCACGAAGATCGTACCTAGGAACCCGAGAGGAGTTCTAAAATCGATAACGTTTCGCCATACCAGATATAGTCCTCCGATAACCAGCGCCAGAATACAGGTCTCCCCCAGTGAACCGGACCTCTTGCCTATCAGCAGATCGAAAAGCCCCGGCATTTCTCCGGCGCCTGTACCCCTTAGAAGCGGCAATGGAGTAGCGCCTGACACCGCGTCCCCGGTGAGAGGCTGGAGCCAATCCTGGGTCATGTGCATAGGATACGCGGCCATCACAAACGCCCTCCCGGCCAACGCCGGGTTCACGAAATTGTTCCCCAGGCCGCCGAAAAGCTGCTTGACCACGACGATGGCGAAAACCGAACCCACAACCGGAATATGCAGCGGTACACCCGGAGGCAGTGTCATAGCCAATAGTAACCCGGTGATGGCAGCCGAGTAATCGCTCACAGTAACATCTCGCCCCACTGCCTTCTCGTACAAAGCCTCGGCCAAGACCGCAGACACAACAGATACGACCATGAGCAGCAGAGCCCTAACACCGAAAAGTACTACCGCCGCCACAGAAGCCGGCAGAAGAGAAATGACTACATCCCTCATTATCCCTCTTACAGTCCTGGGACTCTTCAAGTGCGGAGACGGCGTGATTACGAATTTTCCTTCCATAACAACTATCCTCCGTCCTTGCCCAATACTCACTGCCGGGAAGCCTGAGCTCTTCTTCTAGCCGCGATCCTTGCTTTGGCCAGTTTGATATTCTGGACCAACGGCCTCTTCGAGGGACACTCGTAGGTACACGCTCCGCATTCGCAGCAGTCCATCACCCTATACTTTTCGGCATCATCCAAGTACCCGTGCTCGGCTGACACAGCCATCCAAACGGGCATCAGATTCATGGGGCAAACCTCAACGCATTTACCGCAACGAAGGCAGGGTTGAACCGGTTCATCTTGCACTTGGTCCGTACTCAATACCACTATTCCCGAAGTGCCCTTTATGATCCAAGAATCGAGATCTTTAAGAGAAGTACCCATCATGGGACCACCCATTATGACCTTACCGGCCGTTCCCTTAAACCCTCCGGCTCTCTCCACAAGGTCCGAAACGGGAGTCCCAATTAGGGCTCTGAAGTTTGAAGGCTTCTGAATTCCTTCTCCCGTTACAGTCACGATTCTCTCAATGAGAGGCATACCGGTCAGGACAGCCGATGCCAATGCCCGGGCGGTGCCGACGTTGGATACTATGACTCCAACATCAAGAGGAAGCCCGGGGGGAGGCGGAACTTCCCTTCCCAGAACAACTTGAATGAGCTGCTTCTCTCCGCCTCTCGGGTACATAGCGGGTACTACGGCAAGTGTGAGCTCGCTAAACGGCCGAATGGCCTCTCTCATGGCCGATATGGCCTCGGGTTTGTTGTCCTCGATGCACACTATGCCACGACCTACCCCCGCACCTTTCATGAGAGCCCTAAAACCGAATACCACCTCATTGGGCTCTTCCGCCATTAGCCGCTCGTCGGCGGTAAGGTAAGGCTCACACTCAATTCCGTTCAAGAGGTAAGTGTCTATCTTCTTGTCCGGCGGCGGCGTGAGTTTAACGGCGACAGGAAAAGCGGCTCCTCCTAACCCCACTAGACCGGCTTCTCGCGCTAGTTTGATCAGATCTTCTTTAGATATGTCGTCCACCGACGACGCCCTCGGCACAACTCCTTCGTGCACCTCGTCTTTTCCGTCAGGCTCTATTACTATGGCATCCACGAGACGCCCCAGCACCGGTTGGTACTTTGGTTCCACGGCCTTGACCTTACCGGAAGTAGGCGCGTGAATCGAGGCGCTGACCGCACCTTTGGCCTCCGCAATCATCTGCCCTTTCTTTACCAAGTCGCCCGCTTTGACTACAGCGTTCGCAGGTGCGCCGGTATGTTGCGAAAGGAAGAGGCAAAGCTCCTTGGGAGTGCCCGCGGCCTCGATCTCGGCCCCAGAAGAAAACTCCTTCTTATCGGGAACTCTTACTCCTCCATAACCACGCTTTATGTTGACCACCCCGCACCACCTCATCGCTTATTGACACGGTTCGTGCAACCGAAACGGTCGCTCAAGGCATACACTCCTCATTCTAGCCGCTATACGCGTTATTCGTCAAACAGTATACAACTTCGCGATCAAACGCTGGGCTGGGCTTGGACAAGTGTGTGTCGTGTGCGTGAGGCGGGCTCGATACTACGATTTTCGTCTGCGGCCAAATGATGGTATCCCTAGGGCTTTGCGGTACTTAGCCACAGTGCGCCTGGCTATCCGGATTCCTCTTGAGGACAGTTCTTGCGCAATGTCACCATCGGACAAGGGAGTCGCGGGGTTTTCCAGACTGATGATATCTCCAATCATCTTCTTGACTGAGTGTTGGGACACATCTTTCCCCAAGCTCGCCACTGGCTGGCTGAAAAACATTCTGCAGGGGAAGACGCCATGGGGGGTATCAACGTGTTTCCCGCAGACGGATCTGCTCACGGTGGACTCGTGAAGGTGGAGTTCTGCGGCAACATCCTTCAGTCCCAAAGGCGCAAGGTGACCCGGACCGTTTCTGAAGAACTCCTTTTGCCGCACAACAATACAGTCCATGACTCTAAGAATGGTCTTTCGTCTTTCTTCGATTGTATGGAGAAGCCACCGGGCTTTGCGAAGCTTGTTCGTCAGGTATCGACGGGCTTCTTCGTCGCCTGTCTTCATAAGACCAAGGTAGAACGGATTCCAACGCACCCTCGGCACTGAGCTGTCGTTGAAAAAGACAACGAAATCGTCACCTATCCGCCGCACAAATACGTCGGGGACGATGTAGGATAAACCTCGAGAAGAAAACTTGGCACCGGGCTTTGGATCTAGGCTCAATACCGCATCTCTGGCTTTGAGCACCGAAGACACGGGCACCTTTTCCTGTCTGGCGATCCTCTTGTATCTCCCGGCGCCCAAGTCCTCAAGATGCCTGGAAATCAGGTTCTGGGCAAGATCTGTGAGTCCACGCGCCGTAGCCTGTATTCCGAGGCACTCCTTTAGGTCCTTGGCACCAACGCCGACGGGTTCCAAAGTCTGTATGAGTTCAAGAACTCGCTGAACCATTTCTCGGGGCTTTCTTGAGAAAGCGGCAATTTCCTCCGGTGAAGACGAGAGGTATCCATTATCGTCGATGTTACCGACGATTATCTCTCCGATCCCCATCTCATCTCGAGTGAGAGGCAAAAGACCCAGCTGACTGAGAAGAGACTGCCGCAGAGTAGGTTGGGTTTGCGCACATGGGTCAAACCATGAGCGACTCCCCGATCCGAATTCTTCTTTGAGGCCACGGATCCACGGAACCCTCAAGATAACCCGGAGTCTCTTCGCTATCTGTGTCGGGGGCTTCAGGCAAGAGTTCACCCAGGTTCTCTGTCACGTCCAGAAGAGGGTTCTCTTCTGCCTGCTCCCGCAGGAAACCCACTAGTTCCACGGCACTCATCTGCAACACCATGATACCTTGCCTAATGTCTGGCGTGAGAGAAAGGGTCTGTGTCTGGTTGAGTTCCAGGCCAAACGCGGGCTTCATCGCTACCCCCTTCTCAGTCTATTGGCCCCATACTCGTCTCTTGCGTCGCGGCAACTTATTCCAGGCTGATCTTCTTGGTGGAGACATCAACGCGTTCTAGGTATATGCCCGTAAGGTACTCGAGTTTTTCTTTGAGTGCCTGTTGTACTTGTTTCATGATCTCAAGGTAGTTCTTCCGGTAAAGAAGCACCAACTCTACGTGGATGATCGCCCCCCGGCCCGTTGAGATCACAATTGCTTTGAGGACCCGCTTAACTCCATCCACCTCAAGACACACCTTCTGGGCCATCTGCATAACCACCGCGTCAGCTATGTAGAAATGCCCCAAATAGCTGTACGTGGGCCTTACCACCGATCTGTCGCCAAGGGCCTGGCGTTCCGTCCTGGAACGCGTGAACATCCTGAGGGGATCCACCAGATACCCTGAAAACGTCTTCTTAACCTCGAAAGTAGGTGCCGGAATCACATGCTTGCCTTCCCGCCGCCTCTGCCAGAGTGCCCTGTGGATCTCGTCTTGGGTAGCCAAATCTCGGATATGGAGATACTCAAGGGGGGCGTTCAGCCCAAGGCGCGACACTATGCGATCCACCATGGTCACCGATGTGCCCAACACAAGAAGTCTGGAAGGCATATACTTCTCCAAAGCCCCCTTAACGTCTAGAACGTGATCGGGCGAGGAGAAAATCGCTCTGCGTATTGCCGCAGTGGTAGTCTCCTCTCGTTTAGCGGACGTGCCTGCCAAAATCCTGGAACCCGCTATGAGAAGGCCATCATCAATAACGGCACTGCATCCCCATTGCTGGGCTACTGCCATGGCTCGATGAGACTTCCCCGTGCCGCTGGGACCCACAAGAGCGATTACCTCTATGTCTGATAGGGACGGAGTTTTTCTTACTTCCTGCCCCTGAATAGCCACGATAAGCCTCCCTTCCTGCGTTTGGCCTCATCTGGCTTCTGGTCCACTGTATCCTGTTTGTATTCTACTGCGTCTTCAAGGGTCTTGGGAGGAGTAGCGTCTTCCTTAACAAAGCTTCCAACCAGCCTCAGAACCTTCTGTTCGTCCTCGGTGGAGGCATGTGCCTTAGCTTCGGCCAATAGTGCCGGCCAAAGACTTCTCGATATGAACGTAGCGTTTGACATGGCGAAGTTGGGATCCAGCTCCATAGAAGCGACCCAGTGACGAAAACCATGCTGGAACTTACCCAAGACCATTGCGATTGTTCCTGCAAGAAACCTTGCAGACGCCTGAACAGGCCTGTGGTTCTCGATGCCAGGAACATCGGCCATTCTCTCAACGAGGTTTTCGGCGATTCTCTCTGCCTCCGAGAGGTTCCCTATTCGATAGTTCAGCTCCCCCAAAGCCATGTCTGGCTCGAGAGCCTTGGGGTCAACCCTCTTTATGGACTCCCAACGGTATATGGCCTCGTGAAAATCGTTTTCCATGGTTGCCGCGACAGCGAGGTTCCGCAGCGCAGGCGTGTATGCGGGCTCTATCGCGATACACTTCTTCCAATACTCTTTGGCCCTCTTCACTTCTTTCTTCTGGAAGTGGGCCAATCCCAGGTTGAATGTGGCAAAAAGATCATCTGGTTTCATGACAAGGACTCTATCCCAAGTCTCAATGGCCTTATCCAGTTGATCTGCCGAAGCATACGCTTCGCCCAAGGTTATGAGAGTACCCGTATTGTCCGGTTCCAGTTCACTGGCCTTGAGGAAGTAGGTTATAGATTTCTCGGGATCCTTGGTTGCCAAGTAACAGAGACCCATGTTGTAGTATAGACCCGGGTTATCGGAGCCGAGCCGCTCGGCTCTGTGTAGATGGGTTAAGGCCTCTTGGTATTCTCTAGCATCTGTGAGGGACGCACCAAGGTTGTGTAGGGCTTGAAGATTTGACGGATCGACTTCCAGGATCTTCTTCCACTCTTGCATCGCGTCTTCCTTTCGCCCTTTGGCGATATACAGTTCGCCTAGTTGGCCCCGGGCCAATACGTTCCCCGGTGAAAGGTCTCGCGCCTTCTCGGTAGCCTTAATAGCGGCATCAAAGTCTCCCTTCATGGCCAGGATCTTCCCAGTGAAGTAATGGGCGGGGCTATGGCTCTTATTCAAAGCCACTACCTTCTTGAAGCATTCCAACGCCTTGTCTAGTTCTTGGGCATCGGCGTACATAATGCCGAGGTAATACTGGGCTTCGACGTTCCTCTTGTCCTGTTTGAGCACTGCGAGAAGAGCTTCCCGGGCATCATCTTGACGTCCAATCTTCATATAGGATAGTGCTAACTGTAGCCTGGCGTTACTGTCTCTTGGCCTCTTGTCGACTTCCTTCTCGAGATTGGCGATTATGTCCTTCAGGGCCTTTTCGTCAATATCCATAGCCATCCCCCACAACTACATCGATCTACGCTAGAGTTTCTAGTCGTACAACAATAATACCTTCAGCCGATCTCTTCTTCGAAACACTTGACCGGAACTAATCCTACTACAATAATAGGATTTGAGGAGGTGCGAAATGCCGTTCGCCTTGTCGACAAGAGGGCATTACGCTGTGCTCTTCATGTATGAGTTGGCCAGGACGGGCAACTCCTATGCATCGCTAAAGGATATAGCATCAAGGCAAAGAGTCTCCCAAGGGTACCTGGAACAGATCGTGGGGCCTCTTAGGGAAACAGGATTGGTAGTAAGCCGAAGGGGCTTCGGTGGAGGTTACTCTTTGGCTAAATCCCCACGAGACGTTACCGTGGGCGAAATCGTAAGGGCCGTAGAAGGTCCGGTGGTGCCGGTTAAGTGCGTGTCCGATGACCCGGTGCCAGATACTTGCCCCGACAACTGCCAGGCTCGAGCGGTGTGGCAGAAAGTCGGAGAAGCTATAGATTCAGTTCTGGATTCGTTTACCCTGGAAGATCTAGTGAGTGAGTAGCTTTCGGGCACAAAGGGGGTCGTCTTCTATGAGTTCAGAAAGGACATTTGCTTCACGCCGAGTGTATCTGGATCACTCGGCCACAACGCCGGTAAGGGCAGAAGTCATGACTGCCATGATGCCCTACTTCTCAAACATGTTTGGGAACGCCTCCAGCATCCACCGCTGGGGTCGAGAAGCCAGAGCGGCTATTGAGGATGCGAGAAAGAAGGTTGCCGACCTCATAGGAGCCACACCCCAAGAAATCCTGTTCACATCAGGCGGCACCGAGTCCGACAACCTCGCTATTCGAGGCATTGCCCGAAACCAACGAGGGACCAAGAACCACATCATCACCACGGTCGTGGAACACCATGCTGTGCTTCATACCTGTGAAACCCTGGAGAAAGACGGGTTCCGAGTAACCTACCTGCCGGTAGATAAGTACGGGATGGTGGACCCCGATGACGTGAAAAAAGCAGCAACCGGAGACACCATCCTGATATCGGTAATGCACGGCCAAAACGAAGTAGGCACCATAGAACCCATAGAAGAAATCGGCAAAATTGCACGTTCTTTGGAGATCCCGTTCCACGTAGACGCAGTTCAGAGCGTAGGCAAGATACCCTTGGACGTCAAGGCTGTGAATGTCGACTTATTGACCATATCCAGCCATAAAATGTATGGCCCCAAAGGCGTGGGTGCTCTCTACGTGAGAAAAGGCATAAGAATCCGCCCTCAATCTACTGGCGGGGCTCATGAGCGGGGACTCCGAGCGGGCACCGAGAACGTGGCGGGGATAGTGGGACTGGGAGAAGCCTGCTATTGGGCACAGAAAGAACTGTCACGAGAATCATGCCGGCTTACGAAACTCAGGGATTACATGATCGAATGCATCCTTGGCACCATCCCGGACACAGTCCTAAACGGGCATCCCACCCAAAGGCTTCCTCATAACGTCAATATCAGCGTCAAGAGCGTGGAGGGAGAATCTATGCTCTTGAATCTAGATCTGCTTGGCATAGGCGCGTCGTCGGGGTCCGCCTGCACGTCCGGCTCTCTGGAACCCTCGCACGTTCTGTTGGCCATGGGAATCCCTCACGAGCTGGCCCACGGTTCTCTCCGGATGACACTGGGGCGAGGTACCACCGAAGAAGATATAGATTACGTGCTGTCTGTGTTACCACCTATCGTGAAAAAGCTCCGGGATATGTCGGCTCTGTAGACGTCATCTGGGAAGGCGAGGTTCGAGCGATGTACAACGACAAAGTCATGGACCATTTCTTTAGCCCGAGGAACGTCGGCGAGATAGAAAACCCTGACGGCATTGGAGAAATGGGCAACCCAGTATGCGGAGACATAATGCGCATCACTATTAAGGTCGAGGACGGACGAATTCAGGACATTAAATTCAAGACCTTTGGCTGTGGGGCGGCCATAGCCACTAGTTCAATGGTGACAGAGATGGTGAAAGGGCTAACTTTGGACGAGGCTATGGCGGTCTCTAACAAAGCCGTGGCTGACGCTTTGGGCGGCCTTCCCCCGGCGAAGATGCACTGTTCAAACCTTGCGGCAGATGCCCTCCACAAGGCCATTGAGGACTACCAAAAAAAGACGCAGAACCAGTAAACGCTCACACATTGATTAAGACACGGCCTAAGTCGTGTCTTTCTTTTTCGTCCGGACTTCGATAACTATAGTAAGACTGTCGAATCGGAACACATTCTGGAGGATTTGCGTCAGACTACTAGAATAATGTCCCAACCGAGGAAGGAAGGACAGAGGTGACCAACTTGTGGAGACCTACTAGACCAAGCATGGACCGGCCTACCAGACGAAGACGCTCAAGAAAATGCCTTGCCTTGGCGCTCTTTTGGCTAGTTGCACTCACATCTGCAGTGCGACCTGTCATGGCAGCCGACCCCCCCAAGACTGTCATCCCTTCTTTTCAGGGTTTTAGGGCTAAAGTAGTAGGAGACGTGTGCAATCTCCGGACTGGGCCCGGCACTTCATATGCCAGAACCGGTCAAGTGTCACAAGGACAATGGCTAGACATCTTGGGCGCCAAAGACGGATGGTATTTGGTGCGATACAATAATAAGGAGACCTACATAGCCGGCTGGCTCATAGACATAGACCTGGAATCCGGCGGAACTGACGCCAGAATCACCAAGACCGACGTCAACGTGAGAGAGAATCCCAGCTTAGACTCCCGGGTCAAGTTCATAACACAGAAAGGGTCCGTCTACCCTGCAGTGGCCAAGAGAGGAGAGTGGGTTAAGGTCTCTCTCGGCGATGACACAGGCTGGATTCGTGAGGACTTGCTGCAGCTCGAGTATCGGCCTGTGCCAGGCGAGCCACAGAAAGATGGTAGCCTGTTGGTATACCCTTCGGGCCAAAGCTTGACGATCACCCAGACGGCGATGCAAGGTTCTGCAGCGGTCGCCGTACTTTCCAGAGGAGAATCTGCTCGCCTTGTCTCATGTCAGGGCGGATACATATTGGTGGAGACAGTACACGGTGTACGGGGTTGGGTCTACGGACCCATGGCCACCATCAGTTCTACCTCCGACAAGGATCTGTCTTTTAGAGTGTCAGATGCCTATTGGAGCCTTGGCAAGTACGCCACTTCCACAGTCACTCACACTGACGTGAATTTCCGTTCGGGACCAGGCACCACTTATCCGGTTATCGCCTCACTACAAAAAGGCGACGTTCTAAGAGTCATCGAACGTTCAGGAGAGTGGATCCACGCCGTGTCGCCCAGGGGAGTCACGGGGTGGGTAGCCGGGTGGCTGACGGGAGGCATTAACAAACCGGCGTCTCCTGGGTTCTCGGTGACACTGGATGCCCAGGGCCCTACGAGAATCCTCACGGTCTCGGGAGACTTTGAGTCTGCAGTCCTGATCCCTCGTCCCGAGCAAAACGCTCTTGTGGTCAGCACTTCGATTTTCTTCAAGACTCAGGCGCATCTTCCCGTCAACGCCTACGAATTCGCAAGTTTAGAGGTCAAGACCAGCGATGTAACCATAGGCCTTCTTGATAAGGCTAACTACAGGGTGGTTTCAAATACCCCGGGAAAAGTGGTTATAGAATTCGCTCCTTTGATCACATCTATCGACATAAAGTCTCAAAGAGATGCCGATGTGCTCACTCTCAACACGGTAGGCTATGCTAGCCCCACAGTCACGAAAGAAGGCGATTCGCTCGACTTTTTCGTGCCGGGCGCATCCTTTGTGGGCCCGCCCGTGTCGTCACAGGGTGAAACCGTGCGGTGCTTAGGGGTTTTGCCTCGAAACGGAGGTACAAGCGTCCTGTTGGACACAGACAGCGCGCCGTACTTCCTTAGAAGAAGCGCCAATGTCATTGAAGTACGTTTCCCCAGAGGAGGACTGGCTGGAAAAACCATCGTATTAGATCCGGGACACGAAACCAACGACCCCGGCTGCATAGGTCCAACCGGACTTGCCGAGAGGAACGTCAATTGGGAGATCGCCCAAGCTACGGCCGAAGTTTTGAGAAATGCAGGCGCCGTCGTCTACTTAACCCGGGGAGGATTGTACGAGCCATCAGTCCCGCCCAAGGATTACGCTCCGGGGTCCAGCGAGTACAGTGGGTCGCTTGCCAAGAGAGCGGCATGGAGCGCGAAAGCCGACCTATTCATCTCTTTGCACAATGACTGGAACAGAGACCAAAGCGTTAGTGGAACCACATCGTACATCACGAGCCGAACTCTAAACGGGGTAGAATCAAGAAGGCTGGCAAGTTTGTTGCAGAAGCACCTAACGATGCACCTGGGTACTGTGGATAAAGGCGTGAGAGAAGCCGAGTTCTACGTAACCAGGGAAGCCAAATGCCCGGCAGTGCTCGTAGAAGTCATGTTCTTGTCGAACCCTCATGAGGAAAGCCGTCTAAGGCAGCCCGATACTTGGAACAGCGCCGCCCTGGGCATTCTTGGAGCAGTTCAAGAGTACTTTGCTTCACAGAAAACGTCAGGGAGTCCCCCGTCAGGGATCTGACTGGGACACAGTGGCAGTGGGAGGAAACATCTCGGCGAGGGTGACGAAGCGATAGCCTGACGCTCTCAGTGTGTCGATGATTTCTGGCAACGCCTCTACTGAACCCGAAAGGTCTTCGCCCGGTCCCCCCGCCGAGTGCTGCAATACTACGGAACCGGGCACCACAAGGGGCACCACATTGGCGATAACCTGGTCTTTGGGGAGTCCCCGCCAATCCAGAGAGTCTACTGACCACATAGCTACACGGTACCCCAGGTTCCCCGCCTCTTCCACTAGGGAAGGAGAAATGGCACCATAGGGAGGTCGGAAGAACCCGGAACCCGACAGCCCAAATCTGGCAAGAGCTTCTTCAGTGAGGGACAACTCTCTCTTGAAAAGGCTGCCTGAAGCCTTATCTATCTCAGGGTGGGTATATGTGTGATTGCCCACGACGTGACCTTCATTGATTATCCTTTCTACAACATCGGAATACTCCTCTATCCGATTGCCGATTAGGAAGAATGTGGCGCGAACCCCTTTTTCCCGAAGTACGTCAAGAACCAGAGGAGTGTACACTCTGTCAGGACCATCGTCAAAAGTAAGCGCAACTGTCTTGTCTTGGCCTCTTGCCTCTCGTAGGATTAGGTCTGGATAGAGTCGGGCTAAGTCCGCCTCACCGATTAGTCGATTGTCCCGCTCGCTACCACCTCTTAACTTCACTTGGGAAAGGTCCCGCCGCTCCTTGCTTGCGGACCCCGTGTAATACACCAGAGCCGCGACTGCCAGAACCAGTACGATGCCTGACAAAAGGCGCTCCATCTTCTTACGCACGAAAACACCCCCGGCACTTAGTGTTTGCCGGGGGTGTATCTCCAAACCGTACCTAAACCATGCTTGTGCCGGTAAAGGTGAAGTCTTTGATCTTCACGCAAGGAAGAACAGGCGTGAAGGTGCTCCACCAGTCTCGAGTCAATCGTTGCGTCTTGGAGATCGCCTCCACCCGAGCAAACGCATCGATCATAGACTCGGTAAACCTGAGGTTCTTCACTCTTGCCGCTATCTCACCGTCTTCGATGAGGAACGTGCCGTCTCTGGTGGTGCCCGTGGCTACCACCCTTGAAGGCTCTGGACAGTGGGTGTAGTGGAATCTGGTAACCAAGAGCCCGCGTTTCATGGACTTAATCATCTCATCTCTGGTCGAATCTCCGTGAGCCATGAACATGTTGGCGGGGGTGGGACCCATCCTCCAACCGCGACTGCCTCCCGCATGACCCGTTGACTTCAACCCTTCCGCCGCCGCTGCGCGAGAGTCGTAAACCACACCTGTGGCGACACCTTTATCGATTATGACAACCTTCTTCTTGGGCACGCCTTCTGAGTCAAAAGGCTGGGCCAATCCCCTGACATCATTGCCGTCATCCCAGATAGTGACGTTGTCGCTCATAACCTTCTTCCCCATGCTGTAGGCCATGAAACTTCTTCCCTGCTGCTTCGCTTCTGCGCCAAAAGCTATGTAGCCTAGAAATCTGATGAGGTCTGCCAGAGCATACTCTTCAAATATGGTGTCGTAACGTCCCGGCTCCAAGGTTATGGCTTCAGGGTACAAGGTAGCCTTCTCTATCGCTTCTTCTGCCACAGATCCGGGATCGATCTCCCTGACATCGCGGGTTAGACGATCGGCGTAACCGGTGTTGTCACCCGACTCGATTATGGTCCTGAAGAAGGCATCGGTAGAGAGGTTATGCGCTCTGACGCCCGCCGTGTTGGCCACGGCAAACTCGCGGGTCGCAGTGTGAAATGTGCCCGAAGCTTGCAGACCTTTCGCTTTTGCCCGCTCGATCACCGCTCCGCAAGCCTCTGCTCTGTCTTTCGGCTTGGCATTCGCAGTTGCAGGAACGTAGGTCACAATGTCCTGATAGGGCTCGGGCTTGGGGAATCCCGGGAACTTGGGGTCTTCCCCTGCCATCTGCATATTCTCTATGGCTGATTGCACGACCCACCTCAGAGAACCGTCGTCCAAGAGGTTGACTGAAGCCGTTCCGATCTTCTTACCTTTGGCTACCCTCACAGTCAGGACATGGTTCTGTCGCTTAAGGTTCTGGTGAATGTAGTTCTGAGAAAACCTTGTCAGGCTAAAATCTTCAACCGACAGGTTGGCCTCGAGATCCACACCCCTGGCGAAGGACGTAACCTTGTCCAGTACTTTCAGGGTATCGTCTTTCCCTATCATTGACCCACACCTACCTTTACGTTCCTGAAGCGCGCAGGCGCAGCGCCGTGTCCACACTGAATAACCTGGACAGGCTCTCCTTTGGCGCACCCCGGGGTCCCCCAGATGTGCCATTCGTCTTTGCCTGCCACAGCATCGCACGAACCCCAGAACTCAGGGGTTATGGCAGTATGGGCGGGGTTCTTGACCATCCTCACTATGGAGCCGTCCTTGATCTCGTAACCGATCTCCTGACCAAAGTGGAAATTCCACCTCTTATCGTCAAGGCTCCAGCTCTTCGGGCTATCCACAAAAATGCCGCGTTTGGTATCCTTGATGATTTCGTCCAAAGTCCAATCTCCCGGCTCTAGGTTGATGTTGGTCATGCGGACCAAGGGGATGTTCTCCCAGCCAACCGCTCGGCAGGTACCGTTGGATTCTTGACCGAACATAGGAGCCAATTCCCGGGAAGTCAGGTAATCCACAAAAATCCCATCAACCACCAGATCTGTACGCTGGGCTTCGACACCATCGTCATCGAACCCGAAAGTCCCCAACCCACCGGGGCAGGTGGCATCAGCCACAAGATGGACCGCGGGAGATCCGTACTTGTAGTTGCCCTTCTTTTCGGGTGTCAGGAACGATGTTCCTGCGTACGTAGCTTCTTGGCCAAGGACCCGGTCAAGCTCAACCGGGTGTCCGCACGATTCGTGGATCTGGAGAGCGACCATTTCACCGCCCTGTATGAGGTCAGTGACTCCTCCGGGGCATTGCGGCGCTTTCAGAAGATCCACAGCTTCGCGTCCCAAGGTCTCGACCTTTGAGGACAAGTCGAGCCCCAGAACAAACTCGTAGCCGCCGTCAACATAGTCGGAGAACGAACGGGACTGCACCTCGTTTTGACCCCTGGCCATCACTTGCACCGAGGCTCCTGTGTGGACGGTAGTCTGTTCAATCTGGCGCCCGTCGGTGGACTTGAACTCCTTTTCTTCTTTGTAGTTCATCATTGAAACGCTTGCCCTGGAGACTCCGGGCACTTTCATAGCCCGCTGTACAACCTCGGAAAGCAGTTGCACTTTGTCCTCGGTCTTGACCGTGAAGGGGTCTGTTTTGTAGGGGGTCTGCCATTTAGCCCTAATCGGCTCCAGCGGTGACAGTTTCACCCCGTCGCCAATCTTATACCTGGCCGATGCTTCGGCAATCTTCACTGCTTCCTCGGCTACCCTTTCTAGGCTCCGGGGATCAAGGTAGGGCGTAGAGGAGAACCCCCAAGCCCCATCCACCAGCACACGGACTCCCAATCCCGTGCTCTTGGACGCCTGCACCTGAGGCGCACCGTCGCTTGTCACGGTAATGGGCTGCTGGGTCGTAGTGATATACCTCGCATCAGCGTACTCGGCACCCAGCTTCTGCGCCAACCCGAGGACTTTGTCCAGTTGTGTCAACACCTCTTGTCTACCTCCTTTGTCTAAAATTCCAATGGACTCTCGCAAAGCGCTTTGCCAAGCTTCACGCACTCCTCCAAATCGCCCAGATCAACCATTTCACACGGGCTATGGATGTACCGGCACGGAATCGAAATGGCACCTGTGGGTATCCCGGTCTTAGTCATCTGAATGGCTGCGGAATCGGTACCGCCTGTCTGCAAGACTTCGAGCTGATACTTGATCCCTTGGTCTTCCGCTATCTTGACCATGTAGTTCCTCACGGCTGGAGTGCAGATGAGGCTGGCGTCCTTAACCTTGATAGCGGCACCGCCTCCCAACGACACTTCCATAGTAACGGTCTTGGGAGTATCACCTGTCCTAGTTACGTCCAGAGCGATGCCTACATCTGGGGAAACCTCAAATGCCGCCACGCGGGCTCCGCGCAGTCCCACTTCCTCCTGGGTGGCAAATACAGCGTAGATGTCATTGGCCACTCTGCCCAGGCGCTTCAGAACTTCTATGATCACAGCACAGGCCACTCGGTCGTCGAGGGCCTTGGCCACGATTCGTTGGCCAAGAAGTATAGCAGGCTGAAAGAATGCCGCACTGTCGCCTACCCTGACCTTAGCTTCCGCTTCCTTCTTGTTCGAGACGCCTATGTCTATGAAGAGTTTTTCTGTCTTCATCTCTTTGGGATCCTGTATGCGCTCGCTGCCCACAACCCCAAACGTGCCATTCTCGAAATAGACTCTCTGGCCTAAAGCTATAAAAGGGTTGACTCCGCCTATGTTTGCGAACCGCAAGAAACCCTTGTCATCGATATGCGTTACCATCAGGCCTATCTCGTCTATGTGGGCGTCAAGAAGGACCCTTTTCCCCCCGCCGGTACCATTCTTGAGGCAGATGAGGTTACCCAGAGCATCCACCCTGATTTCATCAACATATGGCTCCACTTCTTTGCGAATAATGTCCCTGACTGGCCCCTCAGCGCCCGCTGGGCCGTAGGCTTCAGTCAATCGCTTCACGAGATCCCACACGGTCTGAAACCTCCTTCAACGCTTCTCAAGAATAGGATCAGAAGACGTAGAGCCGCATCGTAATCCCTCTTGGACATAAGGGAAAAAGGCGTGTGAATGTAGCGGCAAGGAACCGAAATTGAGGCTACCGGACATCCTGACTTGGCCTGATGGATGACACCCGCATCATTACCCCCTGAAGTGGCTTCTCTGAACTGAACGGGGATATCGTTCTCTTTGGCAGTCTTCAGAAGGTGACTGAGCATGCCCCTGTGGACAATGGTGCCTCTATCCATAAAGGAAAGAGCGGCGCCGTGTCCCATCCGAGTAGCTTGATACTCCTTTTCGGTGCCAGGGATGTCGGCGCACACAGTGCCTTCAAGAGCTATACCCATGTCCGGCTCCACTCTATTGGCCGCAACTCTGGCTCCACGAAGCCCCACTTCCTCTTGAGTGGCAAACACCCCGTATACCTGGACCTTTTCCCAAGGCTCTCTCAACACGTCCAGAAGAATAGCGCAGCCGACCCTATCATCTAGGGCCTTGGCCTTTATGATGCCCGGGGAGATTTCTTCATATTGGGTATCGAATACCGCGTAATCTCCCACCTTAACCTTGCGTTCTGCATCCTCCCTAGACTTAGCTCCAATGTCTATGTACAACTGGTCTACGGGGATTACGGTTTCCCTCTCTCGACGCTCTTGAAGGTGAATAGCCTTAGCCCCGATGACCCCGGGAACCTTGTTGGGTCCTATGAGGATCCTCTTGGACGGCAGGACTGAAGCCGGCACTCCAACGCTGACAAATCTGATAAACCCGTTCTTCTCTATGTGAGAAATGAGCAGCCCGACCTCATCCATGTGTGCGTCTACCAAGACTTTCGGCCCGGCTGTTCCCTTCTTGGCTATGATGTTTCCCAAGAAATCTGTCTCGTACGGAATACCCATTGAGTCCAGTTCCCGCATAATGGCACGTCTGACCTCATCCTCGTTACCTGCGACTCCCACCAGAGAAGTAAGCTCTCTCAGTTCCATGTGCTCAACTCCTTCACTGTGTCTTTGTCGCAAGAAGCGATGAACCTGGCCAGTAGTCTGCCGCCCTTCTCAACGTCGCTCACAGAGAGAGTCTCAACCGAGGTGTGCATATACCGCAGGGGTATTGAGATGAGTGCCGTGGCCACGCCGCTTCTGGCCATCTGGATGGCCCAAGCGTCGGTGCCGGTCGGACCCGGTGCGACTTCGATTTGAACCGGGATACCCAACTCGTCGGCCGCCTTTCTCAATCGCTGGAAGACTTTGGGATGAATATTGCCTCCCATGCAAAGGACAGGTCCCTTTCCCAGTTTAGTGGTTCGCCATTGTGGAACTCCAGGAGTCTCGGCATGGCACACATCGATGGCCACTCCGATGTCGGGCTCAACACCGTAAGCCGATACCGTGGCACCTTTCAGACCAACTTCCTCCTGGGTAGTAGCCACGGCGTATACATCGGCCCTTACTCTGTACTTGCGAAGCTCCTGAAGACATACCAGGATGAGACCGAAGCCTGCCCGGTCGTCCATTGATTTGCCCGAGAGAATGTCTTCTGTTAGCTCTGTTATCTGCCGCTTGTAGGTAACTACATCGCCAATTTTGCAGATATTCCTGACTTCGTCTTCGGGCAGACCTAAATCGATGAAAAGGTCTTCTATCTTTTGTGCTTTCATGGCTTCTTCAGGCGGAGTAAGATGCGGGGGTTTCAGGCCAATAAGCCCCGTCAACGGGCGTCTTCCGTGGACCGTCACCTCGTGGCCAGGAAGCACACGAGGATCCACACCTATGCCCACGAACCTGAGGAAACCGCCTTCCTCGATCCTAGTCACCATAAGGCCGATCTCATCGATATGACCCGCCAGCATGATCTTAGGGCGAGGACCGTCACCTTCGCCTTTACGGAAACCAATAACATTGCCTAGAGTATCTACTCGAATCTCATCAACCAGACCCGTCAAGGCTTCGCGGCACACGTTAGCTACCTCTACGAACTCGTGGCCTGAGACACCGTGGGCCATTGAGGCTTTCTTGAGGAAATCCTTGATAGAAAAACTCAGAGCCGACACCTCCTAAACACGAGACAGTACCTGACCGCAACTATTCTTCTGAACCCCGGTTCAATCCTGCCGACTATCCCCCAAATATTACAGGGACTCCTGCCTTTTCCACAAAGGCCTCGTATGTTACACCCTCGAGATCTCGTCCCCAGGGATCGAAAGCCCTGGCAGGCAGAGTCACCGTCGAAGGGCGTTCCCGTCCGCGAGTCGCTTTGGCGTATGCTGCCAGGAGATCCCTCACAGTCAGGAGGCCTGCAGCCTGAATATTCCCGCCAAAGAAACGGTTTTTCACCGCGACCACTGTGGCCTCAAGACCGCGCATCTCCAAGACAGCCTCGATGAGTGGTTTGGCCAAGACCGAGGTGAGAATCAGAGGTCTCCCTCTGTTGAAACCTGCCTGCCTCTCCCAAGAGACCCATTCTTCACGGGATAGATCCTCATACATGACGAATCCTGGTGAAGCCAGCCTGGGCTTCACCAGACGAAAATCCATGAGGCCGCCGTCCCTTTCCACGGCGATCACGGGGTTTTCCCTGAACCTTACCGATTGGAAACAATCCTTGCGAGAGAACACTCCGCGGCCCGACACTTTTCGGATCACATCATTTCTGAGTAATCCTGCCCGGTCGGCAGGAGAGTCGGGGATGACCGCCTCCACCCTGGCCTCTAGATCTCGCAGATCCGGCGGCTCAATAAGGACCGGAATGTCCAGCTTCTTGCCTTGAATTTCGGCGAACTCCCTAAGCCGGCTGCAAGTAGACGGAGAAATGTTCTTGGATAGGGGATGCCTAGAGGAAAAACCCGGTGCCAGTAGTCTGATACTAGAAGCCCCGGCATCCTTCATAAACCCCAAGGTTTCCTCAAGATCGTCCCACCCGGTGATAAACGGAAGGGCAACCACGCTGCCTTCAAATGTGATTCTGCCGCCCAAGTACCTGACATTCTTGAGGGTCTTCTGGGGATCGCCATCTCCCATTACCTCTTTCCTCTTGCCCACAGTATTAAGAGAGACAATCAGATCGACACCGAGGTCCTTGAGTTCGTCGACGAGAGCAGGACCCAAGAGCATGGCGTTTGTGGTAACCCGTATGGTTTTCCGAGGGTACTTTTGACGCACCATTCTGACTATCTCGATAAAGTTGGGATGCGTGAGGGGTTCTCCCTCGTTAATCCTGGTCACGGATTCCCCTATGACGATTGGACCCGGGGCGCCCTGGAGGTAGGACAAGGTACTCCGGATATCGTCCAAGGATCTCGGAGGAATGTTGAAGATCTCGCAAGACGGAGGATTGTATTTATTTGAGCAAAACACGCATTCCGAGCCACACTGGGAAGTGATAGGCAGTATGCCCTGCTGTTGCGCCTGATACAAGAGAGCTTCCATGGAAGGAGGATCTCGTCTGTGCTCTAGATGACTCGGCATGGAATGCCCACCTTTCAACTACCACGAAGATAACGGAAGATCGGCCCTGGCGTTCAAATAGAAGTCATCGAGCTTCCCCGCCTGGATGCGATAGTAACCCACAGCAGCGATCATGGCACCGTTATCGGTGCACAACTCCTTGGGGGGAATAAACAGCGGTACTCCAAGGCGCTCCAACAAGACACGGGCTTCTTTGCGAAGCAGCGAGTTGGAAGCGACTCCGCCAGATATCGCCACAGACTTGGCGCCGGTGGACCTCACCAAATCCTCCAGGTGATACAGGAGCTCCCTGACCACCGCTTGTCTGAAACTCGCTGAAAGATGAGGAACACAGTCTCGGCTCTTGCCGCATGACAAGAATTCCTGAAGCGCTCTGGTCTTGAGGCCGCTGAAGCTGTAATCGTACTTTCTTCCCTCCAGTTTGGGGTGGGGGAATCGAAAGCGAGACGGGTCGCCAAGTTCCGCAACACGGTCCAGGTATGGACCTCCCGGAAACGGCAGCCCCATCTCTCGAGCCACTTTGTCGAAAACTTCACCTGCCGCATCATCTCGAGTTTCGCCCAGAATCTCGTAGGATCCAAACCTCTTCATGAGGATTACGTCGGAATGACCTCCTGACACCACCAGGTTGAGCAAAGGAAACTGGGGAACCTGCTCCCCCAGGAAGTTGGCGGCAATGTGCCCTTCGAGATGCTGGACACCCACTAGGGGTACGCCCAATCCCGTAGCCAGGCTCTTGCCGAAGGAGACCCCCACCAATAGGGAGCCCAGGAGCCCCGGCCCGGTTGTGACGGCCACGGCGTCAATGTCGCTCTTAGACAATGCGGCGGTGTCCAGCGCCTGAGATACCACGGGCACTATCATCTCAAGATGCTTTCGAGATGCTATCTCAGGTACTACCCCTCCATATGCGGCGTGAAGAGACAATTGAGACGACACAACATTTGACAGCATCTTGCGACCGTCCGACACCACACCGCAGGAGGTATCGTCGCAAGAGGTATCGATGCCCAAGACCAGCACCAAGATCACCGCCTAACCTGAGTCTATCCAGTGTATTTTTCATCCTTCCCACACCTATTCCTCCCTTGATTGATCCGATAAGATGTTGCAGGAGGTGGACAGATGCATTTTGCCGATAGACTCTCAGAACGCATCGACAGGATAGGTTCCCGTTTAGTCATAGGCATAGACCCTGATCCCAAACGGATTTTTGCCAAGGACTCCCGGTTCAAAAAGGCGTTCCCCAATTACGACACCGAACAGATTCTCGACAAGTTTTGTCACGTGGCGCTAGAAGCTGCCAAGAGCACGGCGTGCGCCATCAAACCTCAGGCGGCCTTCTTTGAAAGCCTGGGGCTACCGGGCCTTTGGGCCCTTCAAAAGTGCCTGAGACAAGCCAGAACCCTTGGGATCCCCGTGATACTCGACGCCAAGAGAGGAGACATCGGGAACACGGCTATGGCCTACGCGGACGCGTACCTCGATCCCAAGTCGGGCTTTTTTGCCGATGCATTGACTGTAAATCCATACCTTGGCCCGGACACCCTGGAACCTTTCGCAAAAAAAGCACAAGAACACGGGGGCGGCCTATTTGTGTTGGTCAAAACATCTAATCCCGGTTCAGGCGCTTTTCAAAACGCAACTCTCCAGACAGGAGCTCCCCTTTACGCCGAGGTCGCCAAAACCGTTAGGGCGCTTGGCCAGAACAACATTGGGGCTTCCGGATACTCAAACATAGGAGCAGTATGCGGGGCCACCTATCCCAAAGAATTGGCGGCTCTCAGAGATGCCATGCCCCAGTCGATCTTCTTGATTCCCGGCTACGGGGCTCAAGGAGGTACAGCCGCCGATACTGTAAACGCCTTCCATCCGGGAGGCAAAGGGGCCGTAGTCTCGGCATCCCGGAGCATAATATTCGCCTACGAACGACTTGAGGATTCCGAGGCGAAACCCGACGACATTTTCGCCCGAGTACAGTCTGCGGCGGAAAACGCCAGAAACGATATAGAGACAGCCCTTAGAACTAGACCATCCACTTAACCTGCTGGTCTCTGGGCTTCATTGGGCCAAGGTCGTCTTTCCACATGATAATGGCATCCTCATGGGTGTCGGTGTAGTAGCCTTTTCGGATCCCCCTGTCTACGAATCCGAGACTCCGGTAAAGGCGTATTGCCCCTTCGTTGGAGACCCTCACCTCAAGAGTCATCTTGGTGGAACCCAACTCCTTGGCCTTTTCGAACATAGACTCCAAGACAAAACGGGCTATACCTCGCCGACGGTAATCTGGGTGAATTGCAATATTGGTGATGTGCGCTTCTTCCAAGATGACCCACATGCCAACGTACCCCACTATTTCGCCTTTGAAACGAACGACGAAATAGTGGGCGTAGGAATTCTCGGTGATCTCTGACTGGAACGCTCTCCTTGACCATGGAGTCTGATACGCGAGAGCCTCTATTTCCATAACCCGATCAAGATGCTTCAACTGCATCCTCTCTAAGACCACGTCCAGAATCTCCAAGTTCCTCACCTGCTGTCTAGGCGTTTAGGGAGGCCGGTATTCTCCGCTCTTCGAACTTCTGCTTGCGATAATCTCATATAGTCGGGTAAAGCTCTTTGGGGCGTCACCGATAGTCCGGCTTCAAACATCCTGGCGCCGATGAGCCCGAGAACGCCAGGCCTGGGTAACCCCCAGTAGGGATCCAACAAGCGGAGCGTCAGACCCTCTCTTTCCGGGCACTGCATTAGAGTAGAAGATCCATCTCCTGTAACATACACGGGATTCTCGCCCGTCTCCTTCAAAAGTTCAAGAAACTGCCTCACGTCTCGAGGACGCACAGGAACGGCCTCTCGAAATCCCCACGTTGGCCACTGATCCTCTAAAGGCCCTTCGGATGCTCTTACGTAAAACCCGGAAACCGCTTGAGCGCTGGCCTTGCCCGAAGCCACGGCGACGTTTGGCAATAAATGTGCCCCATAGAGATACACCTGAAATGCTGGTACCATTACCACGGGTTTATCCCAAGAATAGCCTAGACCCTGTGCGGTGGCTGCCCCTATCCGTAGCCCCGTGAAAGAACCAGGGCCCCCGGAGGTCGCTATGCATGAGATGTCGTCCTTGGTGACTCCGACTTTGTCCATGACATCCATGCAGATGGGCAACAAATAGGATGAATGGGCTCTGGGCTTTTCCAACGACACCTCACACAAGACCCTCTCCCGGGATACCAAGGCCACACCCAAGAGCGCCGTGCTGGCTTCAATGGCTAGAACGAGAGGCGGCATCTCGAACCTTCTTTCTCCAATGTTCAAGAGACGAATTCAACGATACTATGCGGTCTTCCGGTCCTGACGGGGAGAACTCGATCTTGACCGTCATAGTCGGGGTTAGATGTCCCATGGCCCTGTCAGCCCATTCTATTACCGTGACAGTATCCTCCTGGTCGTCATCGAATAGGAGGCCCGCCTCCAAGGCTTCCTCCGCTGTTAGACGATAGAGGTCCAAGTGCCGCAGATGCAACCTTCCATAGTGGTGTCTCTCCAGTACGAAACTTGGGCTTTGAACAGGCCCCGCAATGCCGAGACCGGAAGCTAGGCCCTGAACAAAAACGGTCTTGCCCGCTCCCAAAGGGCCCTCGACCCACACAACTTCTCCGCCCGACATCATATCTCCTACAGCTCTTCCCAATCGCCTGGTCTCTTGGGGAGAGTGACTGGTGACAACCACGACTGTATCCTCTGTCAAGCCCTAAACCACCTACACTGGAGACTTCGGAAATCCTCCAAGACAACTTGTTTCTTGTGGAATTCATCTCGCAGTACCGCCGCCGGATGAAAAGTGACCAGGTAGCTTACGCCCTCCCTCTCAAACCACTTGCCTCTATCTCGAGTGACCCGTATTGAGGGATCAAGCAAGGTCTGACTGGCAAGCGCACCCAATAGGACCACTATCCTGGGCTTCAGGATTCGAATCTGAGCCCTAAGATGCGGCAGACACTTTTCCACTTCTGCGGGAAACGGAAGACGATTTCCCGGCGGACGGCACTTGACTATGTTGGCAATGAACACATCTTTCCTAGTTAGCCCCACACTTTTTAACAACGAATCCAGAAGCTGCCCAGCACGGCCAACAAAAGGCCTTCCGGTCAAATCCTCATCGCGTCCGGGTCCTTCTCCAACAAGAAGGATTCTGGCGGCCGGATTTCCCTCTCCGAAAACAACGCCCTTGGCACCTCGGCGCAACTCGCAGGCTGTGCACTCTAGGACGCAAGACCGCAGAGTATCCAGATCGTTGATACCTTCCCAGGAGTCCTCCCTTGCCGGCATCATCTTTGGAGCATCGATCCAATCAAACAGCGACATCTGGTGAGCTTGGCCGCTACTCTTGATCATCATGGCCGGTCTTGTCTCCTCTGCCCGCTATCTTCTCAAGCGCCTCAGCTTTGTTCCTGATTATCTCGGGGTATTGTCTTATCAAGGCCACATTATCATTGAGGTGGCTCTTGTACTTGTCGGCCACCGCCGGATCTATATCCAAAAGCCTCTCATACATGGCCTGCCCTAAAGCCGCGGCTTCTTCGCAGTCTGCCTGACAGGGGAAAAAGTCCTTAGTAAAGTAAGAGAACGGATTCGGCTCCTCGGGTGCCTCCAGGTGTATCAGCTGGTTGGCAGCCCTGGTTTCGGGAGAGAGTACGCCGCTTTGGCGGTCGAAAACATAACGGTCTATACAACACGCGGGGAACCCCAGAATGGCGCCAAGCCTCTTTAAGTACGGAGCGCTCCCTTCCTCGGGGAACACCCTCAAATGAGGGCTTGCGCCGCGGTCCGGTCTTCGAAGCGTCTGGTACCGTATGTCCTTCCGCATGTCTTGGAGTTCATCCAACTCTTTGGCCACAACATCGTCAGTAAAGAGGTAGATCTCCCTGATGGTGGGTCGGGACTCCAGCTCTTTTCGCCCTAAGCCAAGCTTGTCTATCCACCTTATGAAGGTATTGTAGGAATGAGCCTTGCCCACAACGTCAGCATAGATGTCTCTGAGGGTATCCATTCTATACCGGACTTCTGCCATCTGAGACTTGCGCCAGTATTTCCCCATCTTACCTTTAAAGAACTCAGAGAGCGACTCTCCGGGAAGTCTCCTACCCTCCATCTTCTGCCGAAACCTGTCGTCGATTGTGCTTCCAAGCACCTGAGCGTCGGGCAACTCCGCGGGCACTACTATCTGGGATGCACGCCGGACGCCCAAACGTACTGAAAGGAAGTCGTCGAACTTGGCCCGTAGAGGGATAACTCCCTCATTCATGAATTCGGTTAAGAGGTCTCTATCCATAGGTTCAAATCACGACTCCTTTCTTTTCTGGCGTCGTCTGTACCATTGTTCTCTATTTTAGGTTTCTATCCCTCCAAAGGAAAAACAAGAGGGAGAGGTTTCCCCCTCCCCATAAACACACAAGTTAAGAGGCGCGCTGGCCTCTATTTGGCGGTCTAGGCCTCGATAATCTCTACGTTAGCCCTTGGCACCGTCACGACAGTACCATCGTGAAGTCTGGCTCGGAGAATGCGCACTTTCGCTTCCGTCTCAATGACTTGCAGCTCGGGCGGTAGATCCACAACTTCCGCCAATTGTCCGAAATAGGGATCGCGGATGATCCGCAAAGGAGTCCCCGGAACGAGGCCTTGAGACAGGTCCTGTTCCTCGGCCATCCCCTGGGGCTGATATCCGGGAACGATAATCTCGGGACGCATGACGCCCGCCCTGATCTGGGTAGCCCCGTTAATGGAAGCCTTGAACCCCGAAACTCGCTTAAACAGGTTGTATGTCTTGTCGGCCATTCTCATACGGCCAAAGCCTTCGGTGATGATGACAGTAACGGGAACATCTTCATGGCCCGTGATGGCGACCCCAATATCGCTTCCGACGTAAGCAATGAGGTCAGTATCAATGATCCCGCCGACGACAACGCCTTTGGCCCCAACGTCTCCCGCTTTCTTAAGAGCACCAGCGGTCACCAAAGAGCCCCCGACTAGAATCTTGTCAGCATCGTCTTTGCTGATACACCCTTCGTCCAAGATGTCGTCAGGATCATTCACGGCTACCCGGACGATTCCCTGAGTCTCACCTCCGACTCCAAAGATGCCCTGGACGAAAGCTCCCTCGGTCTCGACTACGACACCTTCCCTGGGAAGGATCTCCTCAACGACTCCGTCGATGTATGCATCAATGGCCACAGGGATGGGAGGCTCTCTCAATGTAACCTGACCTGTGACGGAGGAAACCATCTCTATAACTCCGTCCACAGGCGATTTCACTTCGTGTTTGAAGAGGCCGAAGAAGGAGCTATAAAAGGCCAGGACCTCATCTTTCTTGACTGGATCCCCGTCTTTCTTCTTCATGAAATCTACGATATCTTCTGGCTCAACACCCAGAATGTTAGCTATGTTTACGGTCTGAGGGTTGCCAGGGATGTTGGTCCTTGCCACCACTGTTTCGGGAGACACTGCCTGTCCTTTTTCCACAAGTACCTCGCCCAGAAGAGGAAGACGGCGAGTCTTGCGAATGATGGCCTTCTCGGTGACTTTGAGTCCGGGCGTGTATGCGTGTGCCATTTCTACCTTCCCTCCTTCTGAGCGTACCTAGCCAAGGCTTCTCGAGGATACACGTCAAGCTCCTCAAACCAATTCAAGAGCATGGCTGTCCTTTGTGCTGGATCTTCAGGAGGAGTGAACGGACGGCCGCGGCAGTCGATGATGACGCCAACGACTCCCCCTCTGATCGTCGTTTCGAGAGTGTGTCCGTGGCCTTTACCCATGTCGAACTGTCTGGTGGGCTGGATAGTCGCCTTGGCGGTCTCTCCATCGGGAATGGGCACAAGTTTCATGGAACCATAGGGAACTTCCACTGTGGTTGTCTCGCCTTGATGCTCCAAAGTAACCTTAAGGCAAGGATCGCCGGGCTTTACAGTACCGCTGGGTCCCGCCGGCGCTATGGCATGACCGAGCCTGATCAGGCAGTCGCGGTCAAACACTTGCATGGAAGCCTTGGGATGGATGGACGCCAAGATACCCAACTGCGGCATCATGAAGATGGAGTCAACGGCCAGCATGGTAACGCCTTCCGGTTGGAACGCATCAAGCATCATGAGCGCTGACTGGACCCTCCGCGGGGCGTGGGAAAGAACGCCGCCGGACCCGATGAGCATTCCAAGGTCCATCATATCTATATAGGATTCGCCGCTTCCCGACTGCTCGAAAGTGTCACCGATGGTCCTCTCTCTGTGAACACCGCGAAGCCCCACAGCAAGGCTCTTGTGGTGCTGGAAAGCAAGCCTCAATGCCTCACGGGAAATCGCCTGTTCAATCACGAGTTCGTCGAGAGACTGAGGAATGGTAGTGGGCCGAATCATCTTGTTCCTGATCCTGTTCCTAAGATCGCCCTCATCGATGGCAAAAGGAACCCAGCGGATGATGTTGGCCACACCGGCCTCGAGCAGAACGTTACAGATGGAGTAGCTCATCCCTAGGTTGGCCGAAACCGTTCTGTTGAAATACTCTCCGAAAACGGAGAACACGTCGGTAGTGGCCCCACCTATGTCTACCCCGATAACGCTCATGTCGTACTCCTTGGATGCCGTCTGCATGCAGTATCCCACGGCGCCGGGAGTAGGCATGATAGGAATTGGAGTCCAGGCCATGAGCTTGTTGTAGCCCGGGGCCTGAGCCATAACGTGCTCCATGAACAAATTGTGAATCTCTTCGCGGGCGGGCCCCAACTCCTCTCTCTCGAGAACGGGCCGAAGGTTATTGACAATGCGAAGGTCAACCTTGTCGCCCAGACTCTCCTTAATATGTGGCCTTGCGTCTTTATTCCCGGCGTAAATTACTGGAAGATTGTAGCCAATTCCCAACCTTGGTTTGGGCTCAGCGGCAGAGATTAGCTCGGCGATCTCCACCACGTGAGTGATAGTGCCACCGTCGATTCCTCCTGACAAGAGGATCATGTCGGGGCGAAGGTGACGGATCCTTTGAATTTTCTCGTGCGGCCTTCTGCCATCATCGACCGAGACAACGTCCATAACGATAGCACCGGCACCAAGAGCAGCTCTCGCTGCGGACTCCGCAGTCATGGTCTTAACCACACCTGCGACCATCATCTGGAGTCCTCCACCTGCGGAAGAAGTGGACATGTAGATATCTACTCCGGTCCCATCCGGCCGCCTTGGGGTTATGACTCCTTTTTCGTCAAGAAACGTTTTTCCGGTAAGCTCTTCCACCTCACGTATAGCGTTCCTTGCTCCTGCGGTGACGTCTTCAAAAGGTGCCTCCACTGTTGTGGGCGCCTCTCCTCTTACGATCAGGCGATACTCGTCGCCGACTTTCTCCACAAGAATGGCTTTAGTTGTGGTGGAACCGCAGTCAGTGGCCAGGACTGAGGTTATCTCCTGGTCAATCTTGATCGGTACTTTCTCTTCAGGCACTAATTCTTCCCCTCCCTCACTACGAGAAACAGTCCAATAATATGAACAATACGATGTTGGGTGGCGGAAACCCTCTATTGAGGACGCAGATCTCTTCCATCACGATCGGAGTTTTTTGGTCCTTCTTCCATCTGGACCGCCTCGTCGAGCAGACTGCCTTTCCTCGCCTTCTGCTCCTTCTTGGCCCTACGGTTGGCCTCTTCTTCTTCCAGCGAAAGGGCTTCCAACCGCTGTATCAAGAGCTCAACGTTTTGTCGGTCATCGAAAAAGTACGCGTAATCTTCGAAGGTCTGAAAGACCACGCTGGCGATGGGCGAAAAAAAGTGCATGGCCTGCCCGCCAATATAGCTGAGAGGTTTGTTCATTTCCAGAAAGAAGATCGCAGGGACCAGCATCCCATACTGCTGAACCTTCTTTGCGATTGCCTCGATGATCTCGTCGCGCCTTTTCGCATCAATGGGTTCCGGGAGTTTCAAGAACTGCACCTCCTCTTCTGCTAGATTGCAGTGTGACAATTATCTTGATTATTCTACAACAATGGATCTCACCATGAGCGATCCAATTACTCTCACTTCAAACCCGGGAATCATCGCCTTTCTTAAGAATCTAATCCAAGGTCAGGTTCTCTTTCGAAAATCCCTGATGCGACGCAAAGCAGATCTCAAGCCACCCTTGTATGAACCTTCATCGTCTTTTCTCTTACGGGCTTCCGCAGGGGGGCTTAGCTTGGCTTGAACCACCTTCAAGACTTGATCTTTATTCGAACCGTCCTGATTATAGTAGAGAAAGAGTCCCTCACGTAGACGGCCGCGAATGCTACGGACATCGTGGGCAAGAAGGACTCCGTCGGGAAACTCATGATAGGTGAAAAACCGGCCCCAATCTCTTACGTCTTTGGCAAGTATCGTCCGGTAACCCACCGTTTCCTCGGTCAATGTGTAGGTAACGGGGAAAAGATACGCTGCCAAGCGGTTCAGCAAGATTATGGTCACAGCCACCACGAATACGACATGAGGAAACGCCCAGTAGGCGAACACCAAGCACAGGACCATGACCGATATGACTACTACTGAGATCAGAGGACGCCTGGGAAGCAACCATATGCGCCATGAGTACAACTCCACATCTTCCTTAGGCGTTTCAGGAGATTCCTCCGGGGTGGTGACTCCGTTCTCCCCTTTCTCAGGAAGGTGGGGCTCAGTTCCCGAGGGTCTAGGTCCCCCCAGGTAAGAGGGTCTCTTTACTCTTGGGCCCACATTGCCAGCATCCCGTCCCGATCCTTCTGCCATAATTGTCCCCCACAATAGGCTAATTAGCCTCAAAAGACTCTGTACGACATTCGACGAGTTTCAGGTTTATCCTCCCGCCCACAGGGAGTTGTTACACTATTCCATGCGTCCTGAGAACTCTCACCACTTCATCTCCCGAAAGACCAAGACGCATGTTCCCATCTCTTCCCACCATAGTGCGGGCCGCAAACAGCGAATTGTACACGGCTTCCTCAGTAGCTTCGGCTGCCGCTCTGAAGAGGGCGGCCATCTCTTGAGAGTCGTCCCGGAGGAATACACTGGAGCCAAGAGTGGGGCCGCTGTGAGCAATGCGGTTTTCTGTGGAGAAACCGATGACGAAATCCCCGCTTCCGTTGGAGAATGTTGAGCCCGTACGGGCTAGTCCTGCTTGGCACCGCCTGGCCACCCGCTGGATCTGCCTGGAAGAAAGCGGGGCGTCAGTAGCCATCACTACTATCACAGAACCTGGGGGTGTCGGAGCCGCCTGGCGCTTCCCAGCAAACTCTCGGCCAACGGGCACGCCCAGCACCGTCAAATCTTGTAGACTGCCGAAATTGGAGAGAACCAAAACCCCCAAATGACAACGGCTGATTTCGCCGGCGAGTTTTCTGGACGCAGTCCCTATCCCGCCCTTGAACCCGAGGCAAGACATGCCTGTACCGGCCCCAATACTGCCTTCTTCCACGGATCCTGTACGAGCCGAACGGAGCGCCTGAAAGACATGTTCGTGCTTAACATGACGTCCTCTTATGTCGTTGAGATACCCATCATTGCACTCGCCTACGACCGGATTAACCGTTCCAGTGGTGACTCCGATATCTGGATTCTCGTGAAGCATGAACTCACACAGGGCGTCCCAAGCCGTTCCCACAGACAACGTGTTGGTGAGCACGATCGGCGTCTCGATATTGCCCAACTCCATCACTTGTGCAAGCCCCGTGGCTTTTCCGAATCCATTGATAACGTGGATGGCAGCGGGGACTTTCTCTCTAAAGAGGTTACCGGGATGGGGCACGACAGCCGTGACCCCCGTCCGGACCGAGCCGCTTCCCGGTATGAGCCGGCCGTCACCTTCCACTAAGGTGCAGTGGCCTACGGAAACCCCGGGAACGTCAGTGATGGAGTTTAACCTCCCCGGCTCTAGAATCCCGACCACAATCCCGAGTTCTCGAGATCTTCTTCGAGGCCCCTCCACTGTGTTTGCCATCATACGGGATCTTGCCCCGCGGCCGCCCGGCAAAGAGCATTGAAGGGCGCCAGGAATAGGCGTTCCACAGGCCACATACACTCGGGATGCCATTGTAAAAGCAATCGAAAGGCTTCTCGGGACTCCACGGTCTCAACAATTCCATCGGGTGCCTTACCTGATATCACAAGATTGTTGCCCGGAACCCTTACGCTTTGATGGTGGTAGGAATTCACAACCAGTCTTGTCCTGCCGAAGACCATTGCCGCCAAAGAACCTTCGTCCAGCATTACCTCGTGGGTGCCATACCATCTCGAAGCCTGCTGCCTGTGCTTCATGGCCCCATTTACTTGGCTGGGAATATCCTGAACAAGCGTCCCTCCCGCTGCAACATTCACCACCTGACACCCACGGCATATTCCTAATATGGGAATGGGCCGGCGGAGGGCCAGTTTCGCCAGGCTCAGTTCCATGGCATCTAGAAGTGGGCTGATCCTCCCCAAATTGGGATGGGGTGGTTCACCATATATCATGGGATCTACGTCCACACCGCCGGGGAAGAGCAAACCATCTACAACCGAAAGCATTTCCTCTGCCAAATCCTTGGGCATGATCGGGATGAGTATCGGTCTTCCGCCTGCCTCCAAGACAGCATCAACATAAGTCTTTGCGCAGGTCAGGTCATTCTTGTCTTCGTCATATCCGGCCAAGATACCTATAATGGGCCTCATTCCGGTTTCCTCCTCGCAATTCCGGGTGCAATGGTACCCCTCTATATCGGCTTTAAGCCGCAGGAAATCGCCAATGCCTCGTCGATCTTGGCCATGATCTCGTCGTCCAGTCTGGCGATCCGTCGTTTGAGGCGCCTTTTATCTATAGTACGTATTTGCTCGAGCAAGACCACAGAATCCTTATCTAGACCGGACACGTGGCCCGGAAGCTCAACATGAGTTGGAAGGTGGGCTTTCGTTATTCGTGAAGTTATTGCGGAAATGATGACTGTGGGGCTGTACCTATTGCCGATGTCGTTCTGAATGATAAGGACTGGCCTGAACCCTCCCTGTTCAGACCCTACGACAGGGCTCAGGTCGGCGAAGTAGATATCGCCCCTGGTTGGATCCAATCAGGCCTTCCTCCACCCAAAACGAATATAGTCGTAAGTCTCATAAGTGTCCAAGTCGCTGGCGATCTCTTCGGCCAAGATCCGGTTGATCTCCGCCATCTCCTGGTAACCCGCCTTCATCTGTTCTCGTAGGATCGCTTTGCGCTTTTCTTCAAGGTAGAAACAGCAAGCTTCTCTTATAATATCTGACCTGCATTGATTGTTGTTACAAAGTAAGTCGTCCATGTCTCTTAGGATCTCCTCAGGAAACCCCACTACTACTCTTTTCATCTTAGCCACTCCAAGTCGGCCCGGTCGGGGGCCTTTCACCTCCCGGTGATTAACCGACGGGCTTCAGGTAGACATTGGGCAATGTCTCCTGCAAGCACTCCGTAGGATCCCTGTTTGTCTCGGGCAATCTCTCCTGCGAGGCCGTGCCAGAACACGCCAACCCATGCCGCCTCCCACAGAGACAGGCCTTGACCGATCAAGGCGGCTATGACGCCGGCCAAGACGTCACCCGCACCTCCGGTAGCCATGGCTGGATCTCCCGAAGTGTTGACGAGCCCTTCCCCTGTATAGTTCGCCACACAGGTACCTGCTCCCTTCAAACAGACCACGGCTTTTGCTTCGTGTGAAGCCTTCATGGCATGGCCCATTCTGTCGGCAGCAAGATCCCGGACAGAACAACCCATAAGATCCGCCAACTCTTTTGGGTGAGGCGTCAGGATAAACTTGCCCGCGAGTCCGGCAAGATATGTCAGGCCACCCAAATGCCCCAAAGCGAAAAGCCCATCGGCGTCAAGCACGCAAGGAACCGTCAACGACTTCAGGACTCGAGCCACGAATGCTGTCTGGGACTCACCTCTACCTAATCCCGGCCCCAATACCACCGCGGAGGACTTGGACATATGCTCTCGCACAAGAGAAATCTGTTCGTCTCCAGGTTTCATTGTCGCCCCGTCGCCCACGGGTATCACCATGATCTCGGGGGCCATTGAAGCGCATACTTCGTAGACCCTCCCCGGACAGAAGAGAGTGACTGTCCCTGCACCACCGCGGAGGGCTCCTATCGCTGCCAACACTGAGGCTCCGGCCATACCCAGAGAGCCCGCAACCACAGTGACTCGGCCCGACATTCCTTTGTGGTGGTCGGACGCCCTTCTGGGCATATGTTCTCTAGCATCTTCTAGGAACACTGCTTTGGTAAGCGAAGCGTTATGGAAAAAAGTGCTCGGGAGGGAAAGCGACTCGGTCACTATGGTACCGCAGTATGAACGGCCTGGATAGGAATACATCCCCACTTTAGGCAGGCCCATTGTGACGGTAAGACCGGCCTTGACAGTCGGGGTGTACGGAAAACCCGTGTCTGCGTCGAGTCCGGAAGGTATATCGCAGGCCACTACGGGCGCTTCCGCGGAGTTTATCCATTCAATGGCCACACTGATGGGAGGACGCGGGTCACCCTTCAGGCCTATGCCTAAGAGAGCATCCACTATGAGGTGTGGTTCCCCCAGCCATGCCAAGACTTCTTGGGGCGGGGTTTTTGAGGCACACAACACTTGTACGGGGCACACCGACAGCATACCTAAGTTAAGGGAAGCTTCCTGGGGGAGGTTTTCACTGGCTCCAAATAAACCCACCTTCACCCGGTGGCCCATGGCCGATAGATGCCTGGCGGCCACTAACCCATCGCCCCCGTTTTGCCCCGGTCCTGCAAGCACGGCAATATCGGACGGGCGATGCTCCAGAAGCTCCGAGGCACGGTGTGCCAAGGCTCTCCCTGCATTCTCCATGAGTATGAGCGAGGAAATGCCCGACTGTACTGCCCTTCGGTCCAGTTCTCTCATGCGCTCGGCCGTAACTAGTTGGAGCATGACGTTACCTCCTGACTGAAGGCGCCCAAAGCGGCTGCAACGGCGAACCCCCCGTCATGAGTGATGGAGACATCCAGGTCTCTCATACCAAGTGACTCAGAAAGAGTTCGAGCCTCGCCCGAAAGAGAGACACGAGGGCGCCCGTTGGAACCCGGCAGAACCTCGATGTGTGTCCACGAGATTCTCGGCCAGCCTTGTCCCAACACCTTCATTACGGCTTCTTTGGCGGCGATCCTGCCTGCCACTCTCTCAAGACTCCACACACCGCCTGCCTTCTGACAGTAGGAGGCTTCTGCGGCCGTCAAGAACTTGGCCAGGTATCGGGTGGGACTAGGAGTCAGACTGGCCTCGATTCTCTTGATGGGTACAATGTCTATTCCCACTCGCACATCGGGCAACATGCTTTGTCCTCCTTCAGTATCCTAACACCTTGTCTACCTGGTTAAGCAAAGGTTCGCCTCTCTGAAGGCGTCCCAAGTTCTCCAAGAGAATATCGAAGGACTTGCGCCTGTTCTCGGAAGCGGGTCCTGCAGCGTGAGGCGTTATCACCACGTTCTCCATGCCCCATAGAGGGCTGGAAGAAGGAAGCGGCTCTTCCTCGAAGACGTCTAGGCCGGCGCCGGCAATGATCCCGAAAGAAAGCGCCTGGACAAGATCGTCCTCCTTTATGACCGCACCCCTTCCGACGTTTATTAGGAAGGCAGTGGGTTTCATCATAGTGAATTCTCTCAAAGTCAAAAGATGCAGAGTCTCTTGAGTTAATGGAAGTGAACACAGTACGAAATCTGATAGGGCCAATAACCTGGGAAAGCCCTCTAGTGTCATAGTCTCGTCCACGTAGGGTCCGCCGTCACCTGTAGTGCGCCGAAGGCCGATCACTCTCATATCCAGGCCCTTGCATCTCTTGGCGATACCTTGGCCAATAGCACCTAGACCCAAAAGCCCTGCAGTCTTTCCATATAGGCGAGTGGAAGGAGTCTCGGCCCAGATGCGAGCAGTCTGCCGGGCATGATTTGCCCGAAACCCATAGGCAACCGCGAACATGAGAGCCAAAGCGTGTTCCGCGACCGGATCGGCGTGAACTCCCCTGCTGTTGGTGAGGACTATAGGCGATTTCCGGAATTCGGGCGTGAGAAGCGAATCAACTCCTGTGGAAGCCACATGTATCAGTTTCAAGCTGGGAGAGCGCACTATAGCGTCCATAGGAAACCTCGGGAATCCGTAGAGAACGTCTGCTTCCATGACTAAGTCCTCGAGCGTTTGGCCAGGCTCCGCCCGGGCCTCCAGAAATACCGCATCTTCGACAACTTGGGCAATCAGTTCCTTCTCCCAGTCTTCCCACGGTCTGGCTGACAATATTTTCATTGAACCTACCCTCCAAACGAGTCTCCGGTGGAGCCAGTATATTGTACAGCCTTATCGATCCAGGACTCTAGTGCCCGAGTTCCCTCAAGCACAATGTCGGTGCAGGGCAAAGACGTGAGACTTCTGATTTCCCTAATGAACTGCCCGGGAGAAACGTAGGATGCCATATACTGCCTCCTACTCTCGTTGTAGGCAGGAAAGTAGGAACTCACCGTAAATCCAAGTAGCTCGGAAGAACAAGTGACGCTAATGCGATATCCTCCTCTTGCGCCGCTCATCACGATGTTCCGCCACATGGACGGATCACCCGACAAGAGCAGATGGATGGGATGCTGAAACGATAGCGAGATTCCACGGATGCCCCGATCGTTAAGACGCGCCAAAAGGTCGTCCAATACTGCCGGGTTAACGACTCCGTCGACACGTACCTTCAATTCGTCACATCCATCGATTGCTTCCGCCACCGAACGGCGCCGCTGTTTCTTGAGTCGGAGAACCGCCTGAAACAGATCTTCGGAGTTCTCATTTACGCTTAACCCATGAGGCCACAGCAAGTCGTTGCATGACACGATCTCCACAGGCAGGGAAAAAACAGACCACATATCCTCCATGTCCTGCACCACAAAGCCGGGATACTGGTACCGCGCCGCTCCCGTGGCCACCAACACGTGGGTAGCCAAGACCATGGGGGACATTCGAGACAAGGCGCCGTCCAGCAGGATGATCTGCCTTGCTCTCTTTGTCTTCTGTTCTCGTCTCACGTGGCGCAATACTTCTCCCACATCTTTGGTGCCGGTGGGACCGGCCAGAACGACTTTCCCAGATGTTGCCGCCAAAGCTACACAGACCGGACCCAGAGCACATTGGATCCCCGTGTGCACAACCTGTTTGAAGGTGGCAGTTGAAGAACGAAGGAGCGGATAGGCGGTAATGACGGTGTCTTGGGGTTCCACGTTCACTCTGGGCTTGGGTAGCACCGTAGTTGTATCGAGATTCTCTCCATCGTAGCCAATACTGGTGAGAACAAGCTCTGTCTCGTTTCGTCGCAAATGACGAGCTACCGCGTTAAGGGTGGTGGTCTTACCGGTGTTTTTGGCGGTTCCCATTATCCCGATAACGGGAGTCTCTCCAAAGATAAAGGCCATCTCACTTGATTTCCCACACAGTATCTCTGCCTGCTCGCCCAGGGTAGGCCCCATCATTCTTGTCTCCGAATAATCCCTCGTACAAGGCAGACGCAAAGTCTCCTCTGGCGGCCACTGTCTTAAGAGTCTTCAGGATCCCGTCACGGAGTTCGGACGTTAGGGAGTCTGCCAGAGGAGTCTGGGGAAAACCGGTCTCCCCCAAAAATCGCAGGGCGGCTGCAGTAGACTTCAGAGTATCCACGCGAGCCTGACCCGAAATCGGCCCCCCGGCGTAAGCCTCATCTGAAGAAGCTATGGTAACCGCCACAGCGCCCATCTGAAAGGCCAAAGCGGCATGGAGTGATGTCATGGTCACAGATTGGCTTCTGTCAGCCAACTGAGTAAGAAAGCCTACTGGAGCGCCTGGCCAGATAGGGGCGTCCACGATATCCCTCAGGACCTTCATTTTGGCCACGTTAAAATCAACATAGTCCTTGTCTGTTAGACCCCTGACTATTGCCTCTGGCGAGTTGGCGAACAGAGGCTGCAGGATCGGGCGTCCACCCAACATGTATCCGATAGCTGCAACTACCAGCATGCCTGCAAACGCCTTCCGTGCAGGCACACCGCAGAGCTCTTCGTTGGTTACTACGTCAAAGGGAAGGCCGAACCTTGCCGCCAACCGCATCGACTCCACTCCGTCCACAGTCAGGCGAGAAGGGTCTGTGCCTCCGCCTAGGCTCCCGTAAACGATGTTGACTTTTGTGAGGTCGGCGCCAACAAGATGAGCCAACACTACGGTCTCAGGCGTATTGAGACCTCTGTGAGCGCGCACTTGCCACAGAGCGTCGGGGCCGAGAGAGCCCTTTATGAGGTTGAGGTTCTCGAGGGTAAGCACCGTACCATCGTGTTCGTGGCTCACGGCACCCTCAAGAAGTCCTTCTGTTCTGGCCCCCCATGAAGGGTCAAAATGAATGACACCCTTTGCCCCCCAAGCCAGGGAAAGGTCAATATGGTAGGAGTCCATGATGGGACACCCTGTCCCGTACTGAATCATGACATTCCTGCCTGCAAGCGGCGCCTGGCCTTGAACAATACGAGGATATCTGGTAAAGGACGATTTTCTGACTTCAATCCCATGCTCACCCAGGGACCTTGTGTGAGCAACGGGCCGTCCGGTTTCGTACCACCTTCGAACATCTCCCGAGCAAAGGGTCACGTATTCGGCTCTAAGATCCTGGACAGAGCCGTAATCGCCTTTTTCTTGAGCCTTTGCCATTTCTAAGCGGATCTCGGCCCGCCGAACGGCAGGGCTGGAACGTCTGGTAGCCCAATCCAAAGTCTGCTGCCCGATCTCGTAACACAATCTACCGATTTCCGTGTCCCGAAAAGAATAGGTAAACCCCTGGGTAAGGTCAGGCTTTTCGGCCTTCTGGTAGTTGGACCCAATCTGCGGGAGACATCCTTCCACATAGTCCGCAACTTCCCCGGGGGTTGTTGCGGGTCCGAAACCTGCATCGAAGCCGAACTCCTGAGCCATTTCGGGCCTTATGGATAGCCCGCCCACGACGAGTCTTGCCCTGTCTCGAAGCCCCATGGCGTCACACAGGTCCACGAATTTGGCCAGAACTTCCGCAGTACCGTAGCTTATAGTGCGGCTGACCATTATGTAATCGGGGTCTTCCACCCGGGCTCTCTCGCAGGCCTCTTCGGGCGTAAGGTCGGGCGGCAACAGTACAGTAGTGTGCCTCCTTTCCTGGAGGGCCCTGGCAATAAGTTTGATGCCTACATCGTGAACCGGGTCCAGTGGAATGAGCACTACTTTTTTGGAAATCATTTCGGGCCCCCGGTCGTGGACACCAACCACGGGTACAATCCAGTGGGACGGTTTGCATAACCTCGCAGACGTATGCGGACCCCGGGTCCTCCAAACTCGCAAGAGACTACATCAATATCTTTAAACCCTAGTTCAGCCATGAGTTGGAGTCCCAAAGACTTGCCTTCATCGAGGTTCTCGCATACGAGGAACGTCTCAACGTCGCACGAATCCAGGATGCTTCTTAAGGCACTCATGTGTTTTAGCCCTAGCGGCCTTTCCACTCCTTCCAGTAAGTGTCTACATCGGCAATGAGGTTGCCAATGTGCTCCATCATGGCCTGTCTGGCACCCTCCTGATCCCGTTCTCGGACGCATTTGACTATTGCCCTGTGCTCCTTGACCATGGTTGAGCCCACTTTGACCCTGATATACTCTAGAGCTCGCATGACGTCCGGATGGCGATATATGACGTCTAGGGCCGCGATCAAGACTCTGTTCTTGCCCGCACACGCCAGGGTCCGGTGGAATGCCGTGTTTTGTTCGATGGCTGAAACACCTAGGCTCAAGACTTCTGCCTGTTCGTCAAGCAGTTCCAACATACGGGCGATCTCGTCGGGTGTGGCATGAAGAGCTGCCAGGCCGGCGGTCTCAGTCTCAATTGCTCGCCTGGCAACGAGCACATCCCGTAATTCGTCGGCATCGTGAATCTGAAGGCTTTGGGCGAAAGCTATTTGAGACTTGTCCCGTACCTGCCTGAAACGCCAGTCTTCCAGCACCTTCTTGCCCTTGGAGGTGATCTTGCGGCCTTTCCTGCCGTCGGACTCAACGTACCCGGCATCTTCCAATGTGCGAAGAAGTCTTCCGCAGGTGGCCTCGGAAATCCGTACTCCTTTCTTGCCGAACACTCTTTTTAGATTCCAGGCTCCCATTGGCTCAAAAGACTCGCTGACAGACACAAGCGCCTGGAACAGTTGGTCTCGATTTGACTGAAGAATCGACGGTCACCTCCAACGGACATTCCTCATCAATGGTGAACAAGCATAGTCAATATACCATGCATTTGCCGTTTGATCCATATATTGCGTCTTATCAAACAAATATGGTATATTGTTTGCGCTCCTGCTCATCTGTGATGAGGGGTGGTTGTTTGAAAACGCACGATCTCGATCCGTATATCCGTGGAAAACTGGCGACCGGCGCCTACGCAGCCAAGATTGATCTTTGCGGGTACATAGTGGCTGTGTTGCGCGGGGTCCTCCTTGACCGCAGTTTAGAACTCATTCCGCAACCTTCCAGAGCAATACTTGAGAGAGAAGTACACGAACTCATCATTACCGACGAACCTGCTGAGCCGGGTTCGCGAGTGTCCAGGGTGGCCTATCTCGCATTTGTAGAATTTCATAACGGAGGGGTTCTCCTTACGGGCGATAGCGTCTTAATTGGCGGAGTCGAGGTAGGCCACATCGCGGGATTCGACTTGAGCCATTTCCCCAACCACATGAACCTAGTGGTTCGCGGAGATCTTGTGTCGGGCGAAGATAGAGGCATCGAGCTACACATGCCAGTTGCGTTCCAAGCGGTGGATAGACGCAGATGACAAGCGGGACAAGGATGACCATCAGAGAGAATTAGAGAGGGGCGCTTTAGAATGCCGGATTTCGAGTACAAGTTCCAGATGTACAGACACCTTCAGGCCAACGCCGCTAACATCTATGCTGAAGCCAAAGAGGCCGCCCAGGACCTGGGCATCACTGAAGATGTAAAAGGTACCATAGGCTTGACCGGAGCCATATCTGGGTGTCCCGCGCCAATAAGGCGCAACGTTCTGAAGGCGTCGGCACTGGGGGCCACCAAGGTAATCCCCTTGGCCAGACTGGTAGATGAGATTAGGGAAATCGTAAAGAGCGTATACGGAGACGAGTTCGATGTGTGCCCCGTAAACACTTGCGAAGGAGGCTTGTGGGTAAGCTTCGACACTCTGTTTTCGCCCCCTTTGACCGGACGCGGCCAAAAATACCGAGGACGATACATAGCACCCTTAGAGAAACATATGCACCACCAGGCAGGCTACGGAAGACCCTTCCCGCCCAAGTACAAGGAGTTCTTGGCAGATAGAGGGTCAACTGCGGGTGAATTTGGGTTCGCGGGAAAACGTTTGGACAACTTGGACGTAGTTGTCGTCCCATTGGAAGGTGCTCAATACCCTAATCACGGAATTAAATACTTCCCGGTACCACTTCTAACGCGGGTGAATGCCAGAGAATCGGTGGAAACCCTATGCAAAGTCGCGTTACGCCACCAAGACCAACTAACCGGATTCTCGTCTCTGGGATATGATACACCCGGGTACGGGTACGGCGAAAAAGACTCCCAAGGGACACCGCTCATCCAGAAAGGCATAGGGCAGTTGGCCAAGGAGTTTGACGTTCCCTATGTTGTAGACAACGCTTGGGGCCTCCCATTTGTTGGACACGACCCACGCAAGACAGGCGCTTCGGCCGTCGTATACAGCATGGACAAAGCCGCTGGCTCAGCAACGTCGGGACTCATAATTGGCCAAGAAGATGTAATGGTAAGCATTCGACGTGCCCTGGGGATTCACGGCGACAGGTATGGTACAACGGCTTCTTACGGCAAAGCAGAATATGTGATCCTAGATCCAGGCAAGGATGCGCTCATTACGCAAATTCAGGTCCTAAAGGATCTTCGGGACAATCCCACCTTGTACACGGGTCAAGTTGATCAGCTGTACGACATCGTAACCTCTGAATTCGATAGCGCCCATGACAAATTGAGGAACGGCCTCAGGATAACCAAGTCCTACAACAGCGCCACTGTTGAAGTCAACTACGAGAACACGTGGAAGGAAGGATTGGGCTTCCCGATCTTCTCCATAGAGGACATGTACGCAGGTTCCCACTTGCTGCAAGTTGGCCTCGCTCAGATGGGAATCATAGCAACCATCGCTTATGACGGCAATATCTTCATCTCCCCCGGTCAAGGCACTTGTGATGATGACGGCAATCTAATAGAAGACCGAATGCGCCTCGCAATCAAGGGGCTAGTCGTCCTCATGGAGATCGTGGGTAGATACGCCGGATTCCTTCGGTAATCGGCAAGTGGGGACCCGATGGCCATACTAGGTGTACAACTGCGAACACAACTTCTACAGGCTGGTCCGTTCTTGGGCCAGCCTCCCGTTTGTCACGTCCCCTTACGAACCGGTACAGAATTCAAAAAGTAGATCCCCCGATAAACCTCAACTGCCGGCCCCATCTGCCACACGTGGCCGTCTTGTCTCCAAATAACCTCAAGAGCGCCCCCAGGGAGATTTACGGTCACCACTGCGCCCCTATCGGCAAAGCCGTGCAAGACCGCTGCTACAACCGAAGCACATGCCCCTGTTCCGCAAGCCAAAGTTATCCCAGAACCTCTTTCCCAAACCCGCATGTCTATCTCCCATCGGGACTTGACCTCGACGAACTCGATATTGGCCTTGCGCGGGAATAGCGGGTGACGCTCCAAACCGGGTCCGATCCGCTCAAGATCGATCTCAGCCAGGTTGTGTGTGAAGAATACGCAGTGGGGGTTCCCCAGGAAAAGCGGTGTACCCAGAAATGTCTCATCTCCCAAGGTCACTTCAAGGTTCATCACCGGTTCAGGGCCATCTAGTCGGGCCAGGGGAGTCTCCGACCGCCCGAAAAGGGGAACGCCCATATCCACGCAAACCCGGGTCACTATTCCATTGTCCACGGTGAGATGAGACTCAACGATGCCGGCGCGCGTTTCAACTGTGAATGACATTTTCTCGGTTAGGCCCCGTTCGTACACATACTTGGCGAAGCACCGCATGCCGTTGCCGCACATATCACCTTCCGACCCGTCGGAGTTGAACATTCGCATTCGAAAATCAGCAATCTCAGATGGCAACACCAAAATGAGACCGTCAGACCCGGGGCCAAAGTGTCTGTCCGCCATCTCCCTGGCGAGTTTTCCCCAGTTCATGTCTCTCTGGTAATCGAAACAATTAACATAGAGGTAATCGTTGCCCAGGCCGTGCAGTTTGGTGAATGGTACAGTGCCATGCAACACTAGTCAGTTTCCTTTCCAGGGTGTCGCTTCATACTATTAGGCTTTTTCACTCAAGTTTCCTCTGCTATCGAAAGGTTTTGTACAACCCTCGACTACTGCTAGCGCCCCTTCAAACACCGAGGTATCGCTTTACAAGCCGCTTTGGGTTATAGTTTGGCTGGGGGTCTCACCAATGAAACTGAAATGCTCGTCTTGTTCTGAAGAATACGGTCTGGAATCCCCGCGCTGGCGGTGTGATTGTGGGGCATATCTGCGCCTTGAAGGAACCAAAGCTCCCAGAATACAGGACCTGGAAGGCCGTGAACGGAGTCTTTGGAGGTATGCCGAGGCCATTCCGATCACCAAAGAAAGGGTCTCCTTGGGTGAGTCCATTACGCCATTGCTTTCGACCCAACTATATGACCGCGACTGCCATCTCAAACTTGACTACCTTCTTCCCACAGGCTCCAAGAAGGACAGGGGAATAGCAGTCATGGCCACAAGACTCAAAGAGTGGAAAATTGATGCGGTAGTTGAAGATTCCTCTGGCAACGCTGGGGCGAGTCTGGCTGCCTACTGCGGAAAAGCCGGAATAGCTATAGATGTTTATGTGCCCTCCTACACATCACTGGGCAAGATGGCGCAGATCGCCGTATATGGAGCAAACCTGGTCACAGTAGAAGGCACGCGAGAAGACACAACCAAGGCGGCCATGGAAGCCGGCAGTCGGACTTTTTACGCGAGCCACAACTGGAGCCCGTTTTTCGAGCACGGCATCAAGACTTATGTGTACGAGATTTGGGAGCAGATGCACTACAACCTCCCCGATGTATTGATTGCGCCTTGCGGAAACGGCAGCCTGATCGTCTCGGCATATGAGGCGATCAATGAGATTGTGGCCGAATACCCCGAAACAAAAGTCCCTCGTCTAGTGGCGGTCCAATCAGATGCATGCGCACCTTTGGCAACCGCGTGGATGCTGGGCAAAGAAGAGCCAATGCCTATCGTAAAACGCGAAACAATTGCCGAAGGAATAGCCAGCGCCGCACCGCTGAAGGCAAGAGAAGTACTGCAAGCGGTCAGAGAGACAGGCGGTGTCTTCGCTACGGTAACCGATGACGAGTTGTGGCAAGGACTACGGACTCTGGCCCACCAAGGTGTGCTAGTGGAACCGACTTCTGCCACGGCTGCTGCCGCTTTCAAAAATCTCTTGGAAAACGGGTGGATCGGACCTGAAGATGAAGTAGTGATTGAACTGACAGGGAACGGTTTGAAGGCGGCCAACAAGATAGTCGAGGTATTCCAGACACAAGGCTCTTTCTGAGGACAAGCTGTCACTTTATGGGATTAAGAGAGTCTTAGGGGGAGGAATGACCAGTGTCAGAGCCTGAAGCAATGTCAACTTTAAGACCCGTAGATTTTACCAAGGTCAAACTTAAAGATTCGTTTTGGCGGAAGAGGGCAGAGATCAACCGCACAGTCACAATTCCTGCTATGTACAAGCACCTCAAAGAGACGGGCAGGTTGGACAGCATAGACCCCAATCACAAACCGGGCGACCCTTCGGCACACCACATCTTCTGGGACTCAGATATCGCCAAGTGGATCGAAGCCAGCGCGTACACGCTGTCCATCCATCCGGATCCCAACCTGGAGAAAATCATAGACCAGATTGTTTCGAGATTCGAGACCCTGCAGAGGGAGGACAGTTACCTAAATAGTTGGTTTATCAAGGTGGAACCAGATAAGCGATGGACCAACCTTAGGGACAAACACGAGCTATACTGCTTCGGGCATTTGGCTGAAGCCGCGGTTGCCTATTACCAGGCCACTGGCAAGAGACAATTCCTTGATATCATGCTCAAGTACGCCGATTACATAGACTCCGTATTTGGCCCCCAAGAAGGCAAACTCCAGGGATATCCAGGACACGAAGAAGCCGAGCTTGCCCTGGTAAAGCTGTACCACACAACTGGGAAGCGTAGGTATCTCGATCTGGCGCAATTCTTCATCGACGCTCGAGGCACAAGACCTCACTACTACGAGGAGGAGGCGCTCAAGCGAGGCGAAGATCCTATCCGGACAAACCATGAGTACAATCAGGCCCACTTGCCTGTCAGAGAACAGACCCGTGTAGTCGGGCACGCAGTCAGAGCCATGTATTTGTACAGCGGAATGGCCGATGTGGCTAAGGAAACGGGCGATCGAACACTTGCGCAAGCTTGTATGAGACTCTGGGAAGACCTCTGTCTGAAGCAGATGTACGTAACTGGAGGCATCGGTCAGACAAGGACCCACGAAGGCTTCACTTTTCACTACGATTTTCCCGAGGAGACGGCTTACTGCGAGACCTGTGCCTCGATAGGCCTGGTGTTCTGGGCACATCGACTTCTTCAGATGGAGAAAGACTCCCAATTCGCCGACGTTATGGAACTAGCGCTCTACAACGGCACTATCAGCGGATATTCCTTAAGCGGTGACCGTTTCTTCTACGAGAACCCTATGGCAAGCCTAGGAGACCACCATAGGCAAGACTGGTTTAGGTGCTCCTGCTGTCCGCCCAACATTTCTCGGATGATCGCCGGGATTGGCCAGTACATTTACTCAGTAGACGACGCTGAAGCCTGGGTCCATTTGTATGTACAAGGCTCGGTCGACCTGTCCATAGGACAGAAAAACGTCCATATAGAACAATACACCGGTTACCCTTGGGATGGCACAGTTCGCTTGAGTGTCGATGTTGACGAACCACTCCGCTTTACACTGGCCTTGCGCATTCCCAGATGGTGCAACAAGGCAAGTATCTCAGTGAATGGTACTCCAGTGGACCTGGACGGGATCGTGACAAAAGGATACGCCAAGATCGAAAGAGAGTGGTCTAGCGGAAACGAAGTTGTGCTGAAACTCGATATGCCGGTGGAGAAAGTGTCCGCTCATCCGTTTGCCCGGCAGATGGACGGCAAGATCGCCCTCCAGAGAGGCCCGATAGTATATTGCCTGGAGGAAGTGGACAATCCCGTCACACCCCTCAACAGGATCTCATTGCCCTATGATGCCGAGCTCTCGGTGGAGTACGAACCGGACCTTCTCGGGGGAATCGCAGTAATCAGCGGAATGGGCGAGATCATTGACGACCAAGGCTGGGAGAACACTCTTTACTCCTCCAAGAAGCCTTTGACCAAGCCATTTCCCATCAGAGCAGTCCCCTATTGCGTTTGGGACAACCGAGAACCGGGACAGATGTTGGTCTGGGTGCGAACCAAGAACTGGGAAGAATAGGCGCGATCTAGATGCAATCCCAAAAGACCCCCGGCCAAATAGCCAGTGGTCTTTTGGGATTGTACTTGGTGATTCGCTGGTCTTAGTCACTCGGACTCCGGAGCAAATGGCTCTGACCAATCGTAGTGCCCAGCTAGACTGTCAATGACCTCGCCTTGAATGAGCACCTGAACTTTGTCAATCCCCTCTATGGATGTAAGCGTCTTTACCAAGGACTGGATGGTTAGCCCTTCACCTGCCGAACCTCCCCAGTGTTTGGTCTGAAACTCCTGACTGAAATCCACTACGGCGACGCCATCGTTAACCACTATCGAAAGAAGTCGTGTCTCAGGCGGTAGAGTCTTCCTCAGGTCCTCATTGGAAGGGCCCTCAATGAGTTCCAGTACCGCTATCTTCTCTATGGGGATTTCCCCCTCGCCTTCAGTCACCTCGATCGTGCGCTTCTCTGGAAGCACTCCCGTGGCTTGATCGTCGCTGAAGTACAGAGTAACCTCGATCGTCGTACCTTCAACTGTGGCGCCATCATCGTCTAGAGGAGCACCTTGAACTTTGGGCGTGCACCCCGCCAAATACAGCATTGCCACCAACCCCATGAAAGCAAACCCCAGAAGAACGAGCCTGTTTCTCCTTCTCATCGCGTAAGCCTCCCGTATTGTTAATTACCTTTGCGGTCCACTGACTGCTATCTCGACCCGACATCATTATGTCAGTATCGCTTTTCATTACGGTCTCGGCGTGTAACAAACGTGTATCATTTTCCCAGAAGGAACCCTAGTGCCCCCATGGAAGTCTCAATGAGACGAACACACGCTGCTAGGAGGTATATTGTTGAACCGAAAACTCACCATCTCACTAATAGTAGTGGCCAGCCTGGGCGTTCTGCTCGCGGCATGCACCCGTGAAACACAGAAGCAACCGATCACTCTGGAGCCCTCCATCGAAGGTTCCCTAGAACCGGTCCACCCTGACGAGACTGTCAGCGAAACATATGGCACCAGGTTCTCGCTGGAGAACGCTCTCACCCGGGCGAACCAAACAAAGGAACTGGGCAAGAGTCTAACGGGCGAATCTGCGATGGCTCTCACCAATGCCGTTGGGGCAATAAAAGGGACGCTCATGAAACAGAACTACGAGATAAAGAAACTCGAGTTTGAGCTGGCCAAATGGCAGCTTCGAGAAGCACAGATAACCCAAGAAGTCTACGACCAAAAGAAAGCCAATTACGAGAAGGCTGCCGCGGATTTCGTTGCATTCTGGGACGAGTTCGGCATAAGCGACTAGTAATCTTGGCCCGACCACTATTGATGCCAGAAGACAGGGCAAGTGCAAAACCGTTCACTTCTGGGCAAACGAGCCGGAAAAAGGTTAAAATCTGGAGTGAGCCAAGAAGAGCCGGGCGAGATGATCTAGATGATGCAGATGGGTCGAGGAGGATCTCCCTGTGAGAGTAAGAGCCTACAAGAAGGGATCAGATTACTCGTACGCCTTAGGTGTGTTCCCTACCCTTGAGCTTCTAGAGGCTCGGCCCTATTCGGTTCGCCAGGTTATCCTTAGTTCAGCATCCTCAAGAAATGAAGGTGCCGCCAAGATAAGAAGCATCTGTAAGAATCTAGGCGTAGACGTTAGCGTGAACGACACCAAAGTGGAATCTCTGGCCAAGAAAGGCAATTGCCTGGCCGTGGGCGTCTTCTCCAAGTACGAAATGAAGCTTCGTGATTCTGCCCATCACGTAGTTTTGGTCAATCCTGGGGATATGGGCAACTTGGGAACCATATCCCGCACCATGGCGGCATTCGGAGTCCATGACCTGGCCATCATAAGCCCCGGGGTGGATGTCTTCGATCCTAAAGTCATTCGCTCTTCAATGGGAGCATTGTTCCATCTAGAGGTGGAGTACTTTGACTCCTTTGAGACGTACGGAAGCCACCACCAAAGGCACATGCTCCCATTCATGCTTCAAGGCAGCCATAACATCCGCGAACTAAAGATCCACGAAAACGCTCCATACTCGCTGATCTTTGGCAACGAATCCGGCGGTCTACCAGACGAATATCTTAACATGGGGACACCTGTGGTCATCCCTCACAGCGCGAAGGTTGACTCCTTGAACCTTGCAGTGGCAGTAGGCATAGCCCTGTACGAGTTGTCTCTTCGATGGACCTCTAGTGAGGGGCGCAGATCAAGTGTCAAAGACTGATGGCTTCGGTTCTGATTAATCAACAGACTCGCTACAAGGGGGAACCGAGATGAGAGTTCTTCTGCACGGATGCAACGGGAAAATGGGCCAGGTGATGACCCGAGTATTGGATTCGGAACCCGATATGGAAATCGTCTGCGGCGTTGACATAATGCCCTCACAAACCACACCGCATTATCCAGTATATGAGTCGCTGGAACACGTCAAAGAGAGTGCGGACATTGTCATCGACTTCTCCCATCATACCTGTCTTGAATCCTTACTCCTCTTCGGAACGACTCGGACCGTTCCCCTGGTCATCTGCACCACAGGGTTTGATGCCCGACAGAGGCAGATGATCCAAGAAGCATCCAAAACCGTGCCGATCCTCCATTCCGCCAATATGTCCTTGGGAATCAATTTGCTTGCATCCCTGGTCAGTTGGGCGGCGCCGGTTCTTTGGGACACCTTCGACATAGAAATCGTGGAAAAACATCACAATCAAAAAGTCGATTCGCCCAGCGGCACTGCTCTCCTTATCGCAGACGCCATCGACGAAAGCCTGAGAGCCAGTACAACTCTAAAGGCTGCATCCTCGCCAAACTACACCTACGGAAGGTATTCTAAAACGCAGAAAAGACAGAAGGGCGAGATTGGCATTCATGCCATCCGTGGCGGAGGTATCGTTGGCGAACACAACGTGATATTCGCCGGGCAGGGAGAAGTCTTGGAGATAAACCACATGGCTCTATCACGCGACGTTTTTGCCCACGGCGCAGTGAAAGGTGCAAGGTTCATAATTTGCCAGAAGCCGGGACTGTACAGCATGAAAGATGTCGTGAAAGCCTCCGTATTCTGAGCCAATGCTGGGAAAACCACGTGAATCACCTACGTCTCGTCGAAAAGCGCCGTACTCAGGTACTTCTCTCCACCGTCGGGTATCACTGTAACAACCCTCTTGCCTTCACCCAGTTCGTTGGCGATTTTCGCGGCCACATGAACATTCGTGCCGCTGGATATCCCACAGAAGATGCCTTCCTCCATGGCAAGACGTCTTGCCATCCGGCACGCTTCCTCATCGGTAACGAGCACCGCTCTATCGATAACCGACTTATCCAAAATCTCGGGAACAATACCGTCACCTATGCCCTCCTGAACGTGCAAACCCACAGGACCGCCTCTGATTAGTGGGGCCTGGTCGGGCTCGGCAGCAATAACCTGCACGCCGGGTATTTGTTCCTTTAGGATTCTCCCTATTCCGGTTATGGTGCCGCCAGTTCCTATACCGCTTACGAAAGCATCCAGTCGCCCACCGGTCGCTGCAAGAATCTCCTTGGCGGTACCTTCCTCGTGAGCCCTGAGGTTGTTCTCGTTCTCGAACTGCTGCGCCCTAAACGCCCCGGGGGTGGACTCGGCATACTCCTTTGCAGCTGCAATGCAGATCTCCAGAGTTTCCTTGATGTCTTTCCCTAGGGGTGTGAGTCTGACCTCAGCTCCGTATGCCTGCAGTATCTTTCTTCTCTCCAAGCTCATAGATTCGGGCATGAACACCACCACACGATAGCCCTTCACGGCACCGATCATGGCCAGAGAAATGCCCTGGTTCCCGCTGCTGGCCTCAACTATGACAGAACCTGGGCCGAGCGCTCCTTGCCTTTCGGCCTCACTAATGATCCGGTAAGCCGGACGAGCCTTAATGCTGCCTCCTGGGTTCAAGGACTCGAGTTTCACCAGAATCTCGGCATCCCCCTGCTCCGGAATCCTTCGCAGTCTAACCATGGGTGTGTTCCCAATCGCCTCTAGCACAGTATCCAGAATAGCCACTCCGCTTCCTCCAAACCCAAAACTATGATTTGACCATTTTACGCTTCATCACCATATCAGTACAATATCAGTATCTCGCCAACTTGGCCGCCCCACGGATAGTGGCAGGGAGGCCACCCCGTCAAGCCACCCTGCCACTCAACTGCCAATACCACTGAATCGCGCCGTTCCACTCGAAACCGCTCCCAGACTGTATCTCTCTAGAACGCCGGGATGACTCCGCCCTTGTACTTCTCCAAAATGAACTCTCTCACGGCATCGCTGGTGAGAACCTTCACGATCTTCTTGATGGTCGCGTCATCTTCGTCGCCTTCTCGGACCGCCAGAACGTTTGCATATGGCGAGTCACCGCCCTCGATAAACAGAGCGTCATTTAGAGGTGAAAGGCCTGCCTGAATCGCGAAGTTTCCGTTGATAACGGCAACAGCCAAATCGTCCTTGGATCTCGGAAGAATCTCAGCGCTCAACTCGACGATCTTGAGACCCTTGGCGTTTTCCTCTATGTCAAGCACTGTTGCGGCAACACCCACGCCTTCCGTAATCTTAATGAGGCCTGCCTTCTCCAAGAGAACCAGAGCGCGGCCGGCGTTAGTGGCGTCGTTAGGAATCCCAACCTGGTCTCCTTCCTTCAGGTCTTCTAGGGAACCTACCTTGCCCGGATAAATCCCCATGGGCTCAATATGGATCTTGGCAACCCAAGTCAAAGGCAAGTTTCTTTCGGCCGCAAAGTCCTCAAGGTGCGGAATATGCTGGAAGAAGTTGGCCGTGAGCTGCTTGTCAGCCAGCTGAAGGTTTGGCTGAACGTAGTCGTTGAACTCGATAATCTCGAGCTCGAGCCCTTCCTCTTCCAACAACGGCTTAACAAATTCCAATATCTCAGCGTGAGGAACCGATGTGGCTCCGATTTTGACGGCCTTCTTACTGCAAGCGCTCAACGATGCTGCCAGGCAAATCGCTAGGACAAGGCCTAGTGTCAGAAAAACTCGGTTTCTCGCTCTTGTCAATTTCTATTCTCCTCCTATGGAACAATGTGAAATGCCGGTTTAGCGTCGCCTGAACTTTAGCGCCACGCGATCGCCAATGAATTGCATGCCCTGGACCATGCCAACCAGGATGACCAGAGCAGCCAGCATCACATCGGTTTGCCAACGCTGGTAGCCATACCTAATGGCTAGATCCCCCAAACCACCCCCTCCTATGGCTCCTGCCATTGCCGAGTATCCTACCAGGTTAACCGCCGTAGTGGCCGCACCGGCCACAAGCGATGGAAGCGCCTCGGGCACCAGGACGTATCTAACGATCTGTTGCCACGTGGCGCCCATTGACACGCAAGCTTCTATGATTCCCGTCTCTATCTCAAGCATAGCTGTCTCTGTAAGGCGAGCCACAAAAGGAATCGCCGAAACTGTCAAGGGAACGATAGCAGCGACTGGCCCTATAGAAGTGCCGGTCAATAGTTTCGTTAGCGGCATGATAGCAACCAATAGGATAATGAAAGGTATGGATCTGCCGGTATTCACGATCCAGTTCAAGATGCCATACAGTCTGCGGTTAGCTTTGAGTCCCCCCGGACGCACCAGGATAAGAGTAATGCCCAAGACAAGACCAATGATTTCGCCTCCAACTAGCGACAACAGCACCATGCCAAGAGTCTGAAGGGTGTTGGTGAAGAGTAGCCCCGCCCATTTTTGGAAAGCCGCAGACGTCAACCAAGTCGCGAGCCAGGTCAATTGCAGCCACCTCCCGCGGACACGGGCGCCATAGCCGCCGCCAGCGCTCCTGCTTCCGGGGTGTCGGAAAGCCTCCCATCCTTCAGATAAGTGATCCGGTCACAGATAGGCGAAAGGAGGTCAATTTGGTGCGTAACCACCAGGATGGTAATGCCTTTGGTTCGGTTGATTTCTTGGAGAGTCTGGATTATCGAATCGGCAGTCTCGGGATCCAGGGCCGATGTAGGTTCATCCAAGATCAACACCCCGGGCTCCGTTACTAAAGCCCTTGCAATAGCCACTCTCTGCTTCTCCCCGCCAGAAAGTTCCGATGGGTAGAACCCCTTGCGGTGGCCCATATGAACGATCTCAAGGTATTCGGCGGCCTTCTTGGAAGCATCCTTCTTAGAGACCCCTCTGATTTCTAGGGGAAGCATCACATTTCCCAGAGCGGTTCGGGACCTCAGAAGGTTGAACCCCTGGAAAACCATGCCCACTTTCCGTCTGATCCTGCTCAAGTCTCTGCCCACAGCAAAGGAGATCTCCTCTCCGTCTACGAGTATCCGCCCCGAATCTGGAGCCTGCAGCATGGAGAGGCACCTGAGCAGAGTGGTCTTGCCGGCTCCTGACGGCCCGCAAATGGCAACGATCTCTCCTTGGTTGACGGCAAGACTTACCCCGGAAAGAGCTGCTACTTCTCCTGAAGGAGAAGGGAAAGTCACCGAAAGATCCTGTACTTCAATCATGTAGGCCACCTCACTAGGTACAAAAACGCCTCCCTGACAGTCAGGGAGGCGCCATATTTCCCCTTATCTGTCAGATCCGTCTTTCACGGAGTCTGCTGGAATTAGCACCGCGCGGATTTGCCGGTTGCCGCAGGTTCATGGGGCCAGTCCCTCGCCTACTCTGGATAAGGTCCAGTTCGATATTGAGTTGTTATTCAGTTGTATTGCAGGTTACATCGAGACAGCACAAATGTCAATGGGTTTTCTAATTCGTTCATGACGCGCTCTACTCTCGTGCGATGAGTAAGCCCAGTACAGGGGCAATCACATGACTTATCAGAAGAACCTCCGTGGGAACTGTTTGACAATACCTCTGGTCATCTCGTCTGCCATTGTCAGGATCTGCATTTCCATCTCATCGTACGTCTGGATGCTGGCTTCGTACTGACCTTGAAGCATTTCAACTGCCTCTCTCTTGACCAGGGCGAGATGCTCACGTAGCATCCGCTGCCATTCGTTTCTGCTCCAGAAAGGATTGATGCTCGCCAAGAAGGCGGCTATCTGGTCAGCGTTAACGTACCATCGTCTCTCTGCATCTTCCGCCGCCCGAGTGTCTCCCTTCTTGGCAAAAGTCACCAGCTCACTGGCGATAACCAGATGATCCCTTAACAGATGCGCAAACTCGAACGCTGCCTCGCGTCCGTAGAAGGGCTCCAAAGCCCGCCTGAAATCGTCGGGATTACGGAGAAGGCGCTGAACGACGAAATTGGTGTCCGGTAAGCCGAAAACAAGGCTTATGATGGTCATCCTGGTCCAAGCGCCGTGCTGTTCCCAGAGCAACCGGAACTCCTGGTTAAGCCTCAACTCCGCAGAACTAATCCTCCGCGGCCAGCGAAAGAACCGAGTCTCCATCCAAATCCCCTCCTTCTTATGTCCCCTGACACAATGTATGAAACCTGCATTCAGGGCGCCATTGGATAGGGTCACACGTGAGGAGACCTTGGACTACTGCATCCCTCTGATTGTCTTGTAGGCCGTCTCAGCCAAGGCCAGTTCGTCTTCTTGGGGCCTCTTTCCTCCGTAGAAGCACTCTGCAAAAATCGCGGTGATCTGATTCAACGCTTCTCTGCCCTCTTCAGTGGGAATACCATCATTGGCTAAATCTCGGTATTCATAGGGCGTCAATGGCGGATCTTTGGGAAGCCCCCTAGCGGCAAGCAACATCAAGGTAGAATTGTACAGATCTTCCAGGGTTCGCGGTTCCCTATGAAACAAGGACTGCAGCCTTGCGGCAACCCCGGATACCAATGCCGCCAACCCTCCCACGGCCTCATTGAGCCATTCTCTTGGAGCCTCACCTCGCGCCAGGCTCGTCCGGGTCTCACCTGGCCGCTGACGGACTCGTGTGCGGAAGTACTTAGAGATGTAGCGCCACACTAAGTACCCTGTGAAAAAGAGGACTATAAGGAAGACCGGCCACTTGACCCATTCTGGCAGATGAGTCAACTCGCGCTCGTCCAAATACTCCTTAATGCGTTCGTCCACCTCTGGAACCAGGAAATCTGGGGCCTCGGTCTTTCTGCCCGCCCAGAGCCGTTGAAGACCCATAATCATCCACTGGATCAGATAGGCGAGCGGCATCATCAGGTACGTAAGTATCGTAGTGAAACACTTCCATAGCACTCCGAAGATGCCAAAGATGACTTGGGCACCGCCTGGCCCCAATGCATACAAGACTAGGACGGCGATGAGTGCCAGACCTATGAAAACCGCACCACCGGTAAGCCAGGGGGTACTCTCCTCCAGAGAAGAACAATTGGACACTTCTCGCCTTCGACTTAGCATCAGAAGAACCGACAACAGAAGTGTAAAAATGATTACGTCCAAGACTATCCATCGGCTGCCATCACGGGCAACCAAAGATAGGAATCCCAAAGACATCGTCCCTAGAACCAAATCCCTTCTTACGGTTTGGGAACTCCTTGGTTTGGTGAGGAACGCAATACCTCTACCAGAACACAAGAACCATGCAAAGATGCAAGTAACCATGGCGCCAAAACCGATACGGTTCACTACCAGGAAGACCAGGAATCCCGCTATGAGCCCTGGAATCAGCCAAAACGCCAGAAGCCTTCTGGAGAATCGGGCCTCGGAGTTGGAATGTGCCAGACTGGCAGCGGTCAAACCCGCGAAGTACGCCAGGAGGATCAAGAAAAAGGCCCATCCTGCTCGCCCCACAGCAAGGGCGGGGTTCACTGCCACAACCAACCGGTAGGCGACAACCGCCTCGGCAAGAGCAGCTATCACTCCATCAGGCCAAGCGGGCAAAGCCGATCACCTCGGATGTGCGCCAATCCACAGGGGGAGAAACAAGATAGGTGGGGATCTTCCGATAGTACGATGCAAAACGCTCGTCCCTGGTAAGAACGACTGCCGTTGTCACCCTCCCGGTTCCTGCTATGGACAAGAGTTGCTCCCAATCGGCCTCCAACTGCTTCGGCATGATTGCCAACAGCCCGATGTCGGGAGCGACACTTCGGGACAAGCCTTTCAAGGCCACATGAAACTCCATCCAAGGCATCCTTAGCGTAGATAAGATCCCCAAAACCTTCTGGAAGTGCCCAGACGACAAACCTGGAGCCACTAGCAGACCACGACCGCGGGACGGTGAAGCTGACAGTGAATTGCAGAACAGACCAAACGGAGCGCCTCGCTTAGCGAATTCCCTGCACAACGACGCACACACGAAAATTGCTGTCTCCAGATTGTCAGGATTAACACCCTCCCAGTAATGTTCGCCGGTTGACAGGCTTAACGCCACGATGATGCTGGATTGCACCGTCGGCTGGAGTAGTCTCTCCTGGAAACTGCCGGTCTTGGCTGTGGCCCTCCATGCCATCTGCCTTATGGGTGTCCCCGCAGTGTATGGCCTGGTACCTACTATGTTAAGAGGATCTGGATAGAGCCACCCGCGATCTCGAGAATCGCCCAGAGGGAAGCGCTCTCCCCACGACATTCCCACAACTCGAGCCATTCTCGGATAGACTGTCAAAGTGTCGTGATCGGCTACTTCTATAGAAGTCTCCTTGAGCCCCATGATATCGCCGGAAGACATAGTGATCGGACCAAACCTGAAGACACCCCTGGTCAGACACTTCACGCGGAACTTGCGTTCCACCCGTTCAAACCATCGCAGGTAAACAACATTCGTGAGTACCGCTCGACCGGGTTTGTAATGAGGTGTCGCAGGAAGCCTCCCCAGGGTCTCAGCGCTGGGTACCTCATCTTCGCATTTCAGCCACAAGACGGGCAAAGGTTTGAGGTTCTCTATGCCTATGCTAATACTGACTTCGTCACCGACTGCCGCCTTCCTTGAGCTGAACTCACGCCGATACTTCAGGCGTTTGAGCGACGCTCTTGAATAGGCAATACTCAACCCGGCTGCCACCGCCAGATAGGCCCCGCCTACAGTGGTTCCTCGACTGTGAAAGAGAAGCCCCACAGCAAATAGCATCAAGCCCCAAACCATTACCGTTTTGGCCGACACTAGGGTTTTCCCTCTGATGAACTCACAGGTACCTCAACTCGTTCTAGTACCGCAAGTATGACTTCTTCCGCTAGGACACCGTGAAGGGAGGAATCCTCCGAAAGCATAAGACGATGAGCCAATACCGGAACCGCCAGTTTTTTTACGTCATCGGGAAGCACGTAAGTGCGACCTTGCATGAAGGCATAGCTCTTGGCGGCCCGCGAAAGCCAAAGAGTTGCCCGGGGACTTGCCCCCAGTTCGACACCGGGTTGGGCCCGGGTAGCTCGGCATATCTCTGATACGTACCCCACGATTTCCCGAGACAAGTGCGTTTCGTTGGCAACGTCCTTCACCTGCAATATCTCTTCAGGTTTAGTCACAGGGAAAGGTTTCACCGACTGCACGCCCTTCTCGAATCGATGCACTATTGCGCGCTCCTCGTCCTCCTCTGGGTACCCCAAACGCACCCTAGCCAAGAACCTGTCCAACTGCGCCTCAGGAAGAGGGAAGGTTCCCTGCAACTCCACAGGGTTCTGAGTGGCCATGACGAAAAAGTGAGGTGACAGCGGATAGGTAACGCCGTCTGCCGTGACCTGACGTTCTTCCATGCACTCCAGAAGGCTTGATTGAGTTCTGGGAGTCGCGCGGTTAATTTCGTCGGCAAGAAGAATGTCCGAAAACACCGGACCTTTCCTGAACTCGAATTCCGTGGTCTTCATATTGAGGACACTGGAACCTGTGACATCTGACGGTAGCAGGTCTGGAGTGAACTGAACCCTACCGAAACTGAGTCCAAGACACTTGGCCAGAGTCTTAGCCAAAAGGGTCTTGCCGACGCCCGGAACGTCCTCGATAAGTATGTGCCCTCCGGCCAGAAACGCCGTCAAAACCATATCTATTGCGTCGGTCTTCCCTATGATGACTTGAGAGACTGCATCTCGAACTGTCTTGATAACATCCGTAGCTTCGTCGTGTTTCATTAAGTCGCCCCCACTTGGCGCGGATTCAATGTTCAGTAGTCGGTTTGTCGGAGTTGATAGCGAGACCAGCAACGACATTTTCTCTGTGATGAGAGAAAACCCTTCCTGAGACTTGCTGTCCCTCCATAACGCACCATCCCCGACAACCTACTCTCCAGAATACCTGAGGGTCCTCATGGAATTAAAGACGGCCAAAAGCGCTACACCTACGTCGGCAAAGACAGCCTGCCATATGGTGGCGACTCCGAAGCCTCCAAGCACTATGAAGAAGCCTTTAACTCCCAGAGCGAGGGCCACATTCTGCCTGACTATGCGCCTAGTCCACCGGGAAACACTGATGGCAGTAGCGAGCTTGGACGGGGCATCCTCCATGAGAACCACATCCGCTGCCTCGATTGCAGCGTCGCTACCTAGTCCGCCCATAGCTACACCAATGTCAGCCCGGGCGATTACGGGGGCATCGTTGATCCCGTCTCCAACAAAAACGAGCTTGTTACGCTCGGGGTTCGGAAGCACTGATTTCATCTTCTCTATCTTATCTACTTTGTCTTCTGGGAGAAGTTCGGGGTAGAAGCCGTCAAGATCCAGGTCTTTGGCGATTTTCTCGGCGGCAGCCTCTTGGTCACCGGTGAGCATCACGATTTTCCCGACACCAAGGCTCCGGAGGCGCCTAACTGCGTCTTTGGAGTCTTCTCTGAGTTCGTCAGATATGGTGATGAAGCCGGCAAACACGCCATCAACGGCCACGTACACCACTGTCCCTTGTGAGTCCACCACCTGATAGTCTATATTGGCCCGTGCTAGAAGGGTGTCTCTACCGGCCAAGACCCGTCTACCGCGGATCGTGGCACTCACTCCGTGACCTGCAACATCGCAGTACTGCTCAATTTCTGTATCAGGGATGTCTTTTCCATAGGCCTGCCGAATCGACTGAGCTATGGGGTGGCTTGAGTAAGCCTCAGCCGCTGCAGCGTAGCCCAAGACCTCCTCTGGGCTAAAACCTTCCTCCGGGGCTATCTGGGTGACTTTGAAGACGCCCTTTGTGAGGGTCCCGGTCTTGTCATATACGACTGTATGGGCTTCTGCCAGGGCGTCTAGGTAGTTGGCGCCTTTCACCAGTATCCCTTTTCTGGCGGCTCCTCCTATGCCGCCAAAGTAGCCCAACGGGACTGATATTACCAAGGCACACGGGCAAGAAATCGCAAGCATGACCAGGGATCTGTAAGCCCAATCTGAAAACATCTGACCGGGTATGAAAACAGGAGGAAGAACGGCCCCGGCAAGAGCTAGGATCACTACGCAGGGAGTGTAGTATCTCGAGAACCTTGTGATGAACTGCTCGGTATGGGCCTTCCTGGATGCCGCGCTTTGAACTAGCTCTAGAATCCTAGATACTGCAGACTGTCCGAAGGGTTTGGTGACTCTGACTGTCAAGAGACCATGACTATTGACCATGCCTGCCAAAATGGTGTGACCTGCCGATATTTGACGAGGAACTGCCTCGCCTGTCAGAGCCGACGTATCCACGAAGGAGTCGCCGTCCGTGACTTCTCCGTCTAAAGGAACCCTTTCTCCCGGCTTGATTATGATCAGATCGCCCGGATGAACATCTTCAGGCCGAACTAGCCGGGTCTTGCCATTTTCTTTCAAGTTGGCGTATTCGGGCCGAATATCCAACAGAGCCGAGACAGACCGTCTGGACTTGTCTACCGAACGGTGCTGAAAGAACTCTCCAACTGAATAGAAAACCATGACTGCCGCCGCTTCCTGCAGTTCGCCGATAGCCAGCGCGCCGAGACTTGCGATAGTCATTAGGGCGTTTTCATCGAGAATCTGCCCGCGCCACAGGTTGACAAACGCGCTCTTGATCACGGGCCACCCGACTAGCAGGTATGCGGGTATGAGAACCGCGTATTCGGCCCAAGAACTGGGTGTAGCATGGAGTCTATGGCTAAAGACGACACCTATTAGCAGCAAGACACTTGAGATCACGATGAGCGGTATCTGAAGTTCTGTCCCGTGGTCATGGCTGTGTGCATGGTCGTGTTCATCGTTGTGCTCGTGGTCACGTGCATGGCTGCGGTCGTGTTCACGGCTATGACCGTGATCGTGTGCATCGCCTTCGTCGCGCTCATGGCTCTGTTTATGACCGTGCGCATCACCGTGGACGCGTTCACTGTAGTAATCGTGGTCGCGGCGGCACGCCGGTCTGTGGCTATGCTCACTACCCACAGTACCGACTTCGTGTGGGCTCACTATTTCTGCCTCAGGCTCGATGGAAGCGACTATGCGCCGCACTTCATCAAACCTATCCTCTGGAAAGCTAATACTTTCGGCTGCAAAGCTCAATGCGGCATCCTCCAAGCCCGGTGTCTTCCTGAGAGACTCTTCAATTGTGGCGGCGCAATGAGGACAGTTGATGCCCTTAATCGTATACCGCAAGCCAATCACTCCCGTAGGCAGGCTATCTGGTGTTTTCCTCGGCGTAATGATCCTGAGCCTCTCGAATCATATTCAGAATGTGGTCGTCATCCAGGGAGTAGTAAGCCATCTTCCCGCTTCTGCGGTATTTGACCAACCGGAATGCTCTGAGCAGACGTAAGTGGTGGGCTACAGCGGGAGAAGTCATCTCAAGAATTGAGGCGAGGTCGCAAACGCACAGTTCCTTTTGGGAAAGAAGGTAGATGATCTGCGTCCTTGTCTCATCGGCCAAGACCTTGAAGACTTCGGATAGGCCCGCCACATCTGCCAGGGTCTCTCGCAGACTGTCAATCCCTTGGGAAGCGCAGTAGACATCGCACACATCTTCATCCCTTTGCTCGCCTGACGAGCGTTCTTCGTCCATATCGTTCTCACCTCAACGCTTAAGCAAGTGTCTAATAATTAGGGTAAGACTGTGGTATCATCGTGTCAACCAAGAATCGTGGCCAACGGTTGGGAACGGACAGAGATACCATGACAACGTCCACCGATTTCCCAATATGCCAACAAGTGCTAAAGTTGTATTGGGATTACAGTAAATCCCTACTCCAAGACTCCAGATGGCGTTTTGCGAGAAACGCCCGGGAAAGGAAGAGATCCAATGAGTTTAGTGTATGCCTGCATTTGCCCGCACGGAACAGAGATACTGCCTGAATCTGGAGACACGTCCAATGAGGTCGTCAAATTGCGGACAGCCATGGATCAACTGGGACGAGAAATGAAGGCAAGCAGCCCAGACGTGACAATTATCGCTACTCCGCACGGATTGCGTCTGGAAGGTTACAACGCTGTGGTCACGGCCGAATACAGCTCAGGTAAAGTTGATGGTCCCCTTGGAACAGTAGAGGCAGTTTTCCGCTGCGACCGCGCTATTGCACGGGAGATCGTGGCCCGCACCCGAAAGGCGGGAATCCCAGTCGTTGGGTGCAACTACGGGGGCTTGAGCGGCCCGGCGTCCAACATGCAATTGGATTACGGCGCCCTTGTCCCGTTGGCGTTCTTCGGTGCCAGGGACGAGAGCCGGCCCGATGTTGTACTCGTTGGGCCTACCCGAGACATACCCCTGGCTCAGCTAGTTGAGTTCGGGCGCATCATAGGTGCCATAGCCGCTCAATCACCCAAGCGCGTGGCTTTCGTGGCCAGCGCAGACCACGCCCACACCCATACTGCCCAGGGCCCTTATGGGTTTGACCCTGCGGCGGAGCGTTATGATCGGATGATCGTGGACATAGTCCGTGAGGATCGGCTCGAAGCGCTAATGGATTTCGATCTCGATTTCGTCGCCAAAGCGCAACCCGACAGCCTGTGGCAAATGCTTATACTCTACGGTGTAAGCCAAGTTGTACCTCTAAGAGGAAGATTTCTGGCCTATGGACTGCCCAGTTACTTTGGGATGCTTTGTGCATCATACCAGCCTGTATCCGAGTGAACGTAGCGTACGGAGAGGAACACAAGCATGACTCCCTCGTCCAATCAGACAAAGACTACAACAACGAGGTGCAAAATGAGAATCAGTCAGAGAGTTGTCAGCATCATCCTAGTGGTCCTCCTGGTATCAGTGTTGGCAGCAGCGGATACGGTTAGCAACGCTACCGTTCTGGGTAATCTCGACCGGCCAGTCTCGTCCCCGGCCGATAGCCCCCAGGCAAGCGAGGAAGAGTTGAGGGCAAAGTGGGCAGCCTTCCCCCACGGACTGAGCCTATCAAGAGACATTTTCCTCACGGGACAAGAAGTCTTTTTCGCTTTCAAGAATGGCACTGACGAGATTGTCGAAATCCCGGGTGGAGCTCCGTGGTACATAGCTGACGAGGATGGCGAACTGGTTTTCACGCCTATGAGCACGGCGATCCTCATCTACCTGCAACCAGGGCACGGGCTAGATTGGAGCTGGAATCAGAAGGACAACTACGATGTCCAGGTAAAACCGGGCGACTACCAACTGGTGCTGACTACTTCTGCGGGAGAGAGCAGAAAAACATTCACCGTCTCCGGTGCGCGACCTGAAAAAGGCCAGGAGGTCGCTCCGCCAGAACTGCCCACAGACCGTCCGTTCGTAGACGTGGATGGCTCTGTTGGTTGGGGTGACGCACACATACTCCAGCTACATCGCAGGGGGATCGTCAACGGTAGAAGTCACGGCCTGTTCGTACCTGATGGCACGCTGACTCGCGCTGAATTCGTAACCATGCTGCTCAGAGCGTATGACATTGAGCCCTTAGACACAGATGCCGAAACGCCCTTCACTGACCTAGGCCTAAGTCAACACTGGGCATACGGCTACATCGCCAGGGCGCATCAGTTGGGTCTAGTCACGGCAGACGATTTCAACGGAAGGTTTGGAAGAACCGCCGAGGAGATCGAGTCAGACCACAGATCTCACCCGTACCACGCCCCGTTCGGACCTGACGACCCCATTACTAGGCTTGAGATGGCCCTTATCGTGGGTCGCGCGCTGGGCGAAAACCAGAGCGAAAGTATAGGCGATCCGGGGGAGTCACAGCCAGTTGAATTCACAGATGCCGGAATCATTACAGCAGCATACGAGCGCTTTGTTAGGACAGCCTCCGAATACGGCGTACTGAGAGGTTACGATGACGGCTCCTTCGGACCACAAAGGTATACCACCCGGCGTGAAGCCTGCGTAGTGATCTACCGGCTCATTGGACACGCTGGAGGCACAATCACAGACCTCGTGAGGGTCGTTGAAAAAGACGGGGCCGGCAACGAGACTACCTCACCTGAGAGCGGCAAGTTTTCCGTGTCGACGGGCAACATCCACGACTACATGCCCCGTCTCTTGGCGGGCGAAAACGTGAGTGACTACGAACTTCTCCCGTGTCTTGAGAACTTCACCATCGCCACCTGGTCTGAACTGCATGAAGCCTACGACAACCAAAGCCCGGAGGCACCAGGCCACTGGTGGAACGCGCTATGGCTCGCTCTGCGTGATGCCGCGATTGGGGAGAACTCGCCTGACAACCAAGACCAACAGTTACGTGACTATTACATCGGCAAGGCTCAGCTAGCATCAGACGGCGCTTACTCCGAAGGCTTGGCAACCATTGTGATGGCTCAGTGGGATGCAAACCCCGTGCTATACAGTTCCTCTCTGAATCAGGTTTTCTCAATTGAGGAAGCTCATGCGCTGCGTCAGTCCATCGCGTACTCAATAAGGTACTGGCACGACAGCCCGTTCGGGATAGTGAAACCCATCGTGGAAAACCGCGCGTATCCCGGCGGCATATACCTTGGGGCATACCCTGTGGATTTTCCCTTCTGCTTCGATCTTCCCGAGAAGAGTCGTGAAACGTACCGGGCCGAGAGTTTCGGGCAAGTCACAGTAGTGGAGTCCGACGACTTCCAGGTGACTTACCTGAACCCGGCCGACGGAGTCTACAGGATAATTACGCTTCGGGCAAAAGACCGGCCCTACCGCGCGGAGGACGTTGCCATCACCGACACCGAGGAATTCCTATTGGGGCATTTTGAACCCGGCAACCTCCGGAAGGTTGACAGGATCAGCTACGACGACGAGGCTTGGTTTGGCACTGACTATGACTACGCGTATTCCTACACGCCAGACGAAAACACGAGAAGCCTAGTTTACATCATCAAAGATGGTTTGATCTCAGGCATAGAAGTCGTGGACGGTTTGGACGGCCCTCTGTACTAGCTCGCAGAACGCGGTTTTTGCAACTAATGAACCTCAGTTTGACAAGTTGCTGGCCCCCTCAATCCAGGGGGCCAGTATACAGCTTGATTTCCTGCGTTTTTATCTCGGGGGCCGCAAGGGCGTCCATTTTCTCGTTTCCATGAGAGCACATCCGAGTTCCTTAGGGCACACTTTGGCTTCTATTTCACACGTCGCCTGTGGAGCAAAAATCAAGATGCACACTGGAAAATCCAGATGTACACTAGGAGCCATTCTTGATCCCCCCAAGATGAGTTCCGCGCAGGTGTGGTTGTGACCGCCAAAGACCTCGCTGTCCATATCCTCGGTAGGGCGGTAAAACCCGCCCAGGTAATGATGGATGGGGCATAGTCATGTCTTTGTGCTGGGTTTCTGGCTGCCTTTTTCGGATGGCGGAGAAACCGGTAGGCTCCGGATACTCTATGATTTGACACCATGAGGCCGCAGGTTCAAGTCCTGTCTTCCCGACCATATTGATGAGGTGGAAACGGCTGTGGGATTCTGTGCCAACTGTCTAGACTTGAATCAACCGGAAGGTAAGGTACATGAAAACGTATATGGCGGTTAGTAACATAGCCGTGACTCTTCTGTGTTTCTTAATGTCTTTAGCGAGTTGTCGCCAATCTCGTGGAGCATAAGATGTGCCAAATCGTTCATATACATGTACATGTTTCGCATACTTCCTTGCCGCAACCAGATCTGATGCAAATACGATGTCTCCGACGATCAGGCTACCATAAATAAGCACTTCATAGAGTGGTCTGTAAGGCAATGCGGCAAAGAAAAAAGACCGCCAACGAACAGACAGAAAAACAACAAGAATGATCAAGTAGTTGAACCGGAGCCAAATAGATGTCCATACCGTATCCCCGAGCGATCTGAGCGTCGTTTCCAAGGCCTCTCGGAAGTATGAATCTGGTGCTTCAGGATCTTTCGATGCGAAGACATGCCAACAGTTCGGGTGGAGTTTCGACTTGAGAAGTGACCCTGTATAAGACCACCCTTTCTCCTCGAGTCTTGCCAATAATGTGCTATCTAGGTCGCGAGAACCCTGCAAGATTCTGTATCTAGTCGGATCCCTTTCGTCTCTTATCTTATGAATCGGTTATTTCCAACAAACCGCCACCCCTCCCTTGCCATATCCTCTAAGTAGTTCTCGTACTCCTTCACATACCAGACATGGAAGGGCATTCTGTGTCTGTAAACTCGTGACATGTCCAGAACCTCCTGATAGGTTCTTACGAAATGAAAGATAGCAAGTGAGTCTTTGGTAGACTCACCTGCGGATACCTAGCGTTTCAGAAGGCTACTCCGCACCTGACACAATACCAATAACCTCTCCAACTTGCATAGTTTCCACACGAGCAGAGTGGCACGGGTTCTATCAAAATGACGTCTTCCTCAATTACTTCTCTGAGGCCACATATCGTGCAGATAAGGAAGATAGTGACTATTTCTACCAGCCACCAAATCACATCGTCTACTTTCTTGTGTCCCGTTGACCACTTGCCCATCTCTGTCCATTTCGCACACACGAAGCAGAACGAGAGGATAATCTCGATAAGACCATCTGGTTGAACGTCGAGGACCAAATACCTGCTATTGCCTTCCGCGCGACCTACGATTGTAGCCGGACAAGATAAAATCCCCACAAGTGGACAAACTTTTTCCCCACTTTCGGACAAGATCGTCCCCACTTTAGGACAATAAAGAAGGCCTGCTCCGAGCCGAGCAGAAGGTTTCTGTTACCAGCAATCAACCTTCTCAGCAAAGGAGCAAGCCAACTTGATTGGAGTTGAACTACTTGTGGAGATCCAGTTCCTTGCCCGCCAGGGACTAAACAAGACCCAGATAGCCCGCCGCCTTGGCGTTGACCGCAAGACCGTGCGGAAAAGCCTTGCCCTAGATGTCGATGAATTCGTCAAGAACCCGGCCAAATGGCCGTCGATTCTGGACCCCTACAAGCGCTACCTCCAATATCGACTGGAGATGTTACCGGAACTCAGCGCGGTCCGGCTCTACCGTGAGATAAGCACTCTATCGTGCCCTGGAGGAAAGGGCGCTGAACTGCTGCCCGACATTCCCTACCAAGGCTCTGAGAGGACCGTCAGGCGCTACGTGTCCGAGATAAGACCCCGGAACGCCAGAGTGTACCGCCCGATTGAGACTCTGCCCGGGGAACAGGCTCAAGCTGACTGGGGTCACTTCGGCCACATCACGCTTGGCGGTGTCCGTCGCCCACTTTACGCCTTCTCCTTCGTTCTCAGTTACTCACGGGTTCGCTACGTTGAGTTTACCACGTCCCAGGACATGGTCACATTCCTAACCTGCCTCAAGCACGCTCTGGAGTACATAGCCGGAGTGCCGCAGGTTGTCCTTTTTGACAACGCCAAGACCGTGGTGAGCGAGCGAGTCGGCTCGGTCATCCAGTTCAGTGAGGACCTTCTGAGGTTCGCCGCGAGGTACAAGTTCAAACCGGAAGCCTGCTGGCTGAATGACCCTGAATCCAAAGGCAAAGTCGAAAGCAGCATCAAGTACGTACGATGGGATTTCTTCTACGGCAGGCCTGTCACTGACCCCGAATCGTTGAACCGGGAAGCGCTGGAGTGGTGTGATGAGGTGGCCAACGAAAAGGTCCACGAAGCCACGATGGAAGTACCCTCGGACCGGCTTTCCGAAGAGAGAAAGGCGCTGGCAGCCCTGCCCGAAAGGCCGGTTAGCGTGTTCCAACGAGTAACAAGGTTCGTGAGGAAGGACTGCACGTTCTCTTTCGAGACCAATCAGTACTCGGTGCCCGCGGCCTACGCCCGGAAAAGAATCGAGGTGTGTGTCTACCCTGACCGGCTGGAGGCCTTCGCGGGGGGAGAACGCGTGGCTGTTCATGGAAGATGCATGGAAAGAGGGCGTCTGGTGCTTAACGAGGCCCACTACCAAGACCGTTTCCACGGGCTGCGTCAGAGGAAAGACTCTCTGCAGACCCAGTTCGAAAGCATCGGCGACTCGGCGCCTCTTTACCTCAAGGGCTTGGCCCGGTCAAGGCAGGGTCATCTCAGGGAACAAGCCCGGCAGATCCTGGCGCTGGCCGCCGAGTACGGGAACGAGGCAGTGAACTTGGCCATGTCCCGAGCCAACCACTTTGGCCAGTACAGTTACGGGACCCTGAAGCAGATTGTCTTGAAACAGCTCCAGGTCCCCGGCGCTCTTCCTGTTGACCCTCGACAGCTCATTCAGGCCCCGTACAATGGCCCCTATGTAGAGGTGGAACGCCGCTCCCTGGGCGACTACGTCAAACTTGTGGAGGTGGCCGGGAGATGAGTTCCATGGAAAGCCTTGAGGCAGGACTTAAGCGCCTGAAACTGCGACGTTTCCGTGAGATTCTCGAGTCGGATGCTGAACGTGAGCAGCTCATGCGTTTCAAAGACCCGCTCTCACTGGTGACCTATCTGGTGGACCAAGAGGTGATGGCCAGAGACGCCACGCAGAAGGAACTCCGCTTTCGCGTGGCGCGGTTCCCCTCCGGAAAGACCCTGGATAAGTTCGATTTTGGACTTCAGCCGGCGGTAAACGAGGCGCGAGTCCGGATGTTGGCAAACCTGGACTTCGTGAGAGCGGCAGAGAACGTGATCTTCTTGGGACCCAGTGGTGTCGGGAAGTCGCACCTGGCGATCTCCTTGGGCCACTTGGCCGTGGAAGCCGGGTACAACGTACGCTTCACAACAGCCCAGGACCTTGTCGACAACCTCTACGCCTCTTTGGCTGACGGCAACTTCAAACGAGAGCTTGAGCGCTACGCCAAGTTCGACCTGCTCATCATCGATGAATTAGGGTTTCTCAGTCTGGACAAGACAGCCTCGAACCACTTCTTCCAGGTCATCAACCAGGCATACGAACGACAGGCTGTCATCGTGACGAGCAACAGACCGTTTCAGGAGTGGTCCGGGGTCTTCCACGACTCGGTCATCGTCACGGCGATCCTCGACAGACTGCTGCATCACGCTCACCTGTTCAACCTAAAAGGTGACAGCTACCGTTTGAGAGATCACGTGAAGAGGGACGGCAAGGAGGTGGCGCCGCTGGCCTAAAGCTGTCTAGCACTACCGATTCGAAACGTCAGCGAACGACAAAGGAGGTGGGGAAAAAGTTTGGCCGAAAGTGGGGAGATTTAAATGGCCGTTGACAACGATTCTAAGCGTCTCCAAAACGTCTTCTTGGCTCATGTACGGCATAGTTTCAAACACTGCTTTGCTGTTTCTGGGCAACAGTCTTATTGCGTCATCAATCGTCTTGATCTTTCGAGCTTCAGCCGCACTGATAACCACTGCGTTGGGCAGGACTTTTCTTACGGCAGCTGTCATCATTTCACTGCTGCAATCTCTTGGGAGAGCTTTCAAGGCCTTGGTTACAAGTTGTCCAATTGCACCACTTGTTCTGTAACCCGACGCTTCCAGCAGAGTTGAGTGGTCGTGGTCATGTGAGCTAGAAACACGATCCAAACACCGTCCCCTACTCCACAGTCACGCTCTTGGCCAAATTCCTCGGTTTATCCACGTCGTTACCGCGAGCCAAAGCCGTAAAGTACGAAAGCAATTGCAGCGGGATGACGGAGATGGCCGGCGACACCAATGGATTAGTGGCGGGCACCGGCACACGGGCATCATCCTCATCCAGGGCGATCTTGTTCAGGCATTCTTCTGTGCCTACAGCGATGATCCAACCACCCCTAGCCTTGACCTCCATCACGTTAGAAGCCGTCTTTGTTGCCAACGCGGGGTCTGTCGCCAATACAACTACCGGAACACCCGGCTGAATTAGGGCCAGGGGCCCGTGCTTCAGTTCCCCTGCGGCGTATGCCTCGGAGTGAATATAGGAGATCTCCTTGAGTTTCAATTGCCCCTCCAAAGCGGCCACATAGTCCAAACCGCGCCCCAGGAAGAACACGTGCTCCGCTGAAGCCACCCTATTAGCCAATTCGCGCATTGCGTCAGCGGTAGCCAATGCCTCCTGAGCCTTCCCAGGAAGCGTCTTCATCTCACGAACGAACTCCAGAGCCTCCAAACCAGACAACGTCCCTCTGACCTCACCGAATTTGACAGCCAAGAGCGCAAACGACAGAACCTGAGTCGTGTATGCTTTGGTGGACGCTACAGCGATCTCGGGACCGCCTCTTTGATCGAATACACCGTCGGCGTCCCCTGCCAGAGTGCTAAGAGGCGAATTGAGAATAGCCAAAAGTCGAGCGCCCAGCCTGCGTGCTTCGCGCTCCGCGGCCAGGGTATCAGCCGTCTCCCCTGATTGGCTCACTGCGATGCACAGAGTACCCTCTGGGACAATAGGGTTTCCGTATCGAAACTCCGAGGCCAGGACTACCTCGGTTGGTATCGCCGCCAGGCGTTCAATGAGGACCTTTCCCACGAGGCCTGCGTGATAGGCTGTACCGCACGCCACCACAAAAACCTTCTGCAGAGATCTTATCTCGCTATCGCTGAGTCCGATTTGGGAAGTCCCCAGAACCACCCTGTCCCCATGCAACCGTCCTGACATGAGATGGGAAAAGGCCTGGGGTTGCTCGTGGATTTCCTTGAGCATGAAGTGGTCGAATCCGCCCTTTTCGGCTTCTTCCGACCGTACATCGACCAGCATCGCTTCACGGGCGAGCCTTCGCCCACCACCATCGTAAACCGTGACCCCGGTTTTCTCGACCGTGGCGTACTCGCCGTCACTGAGCGCCACGACCCTTCTTGTGTACGGCAAGAGCGCCGGAATATCCGAGGCGATGAAGTTTTCGTTTTCGCCAATTCCAATCACCAGAGGATTCCTGGCGCGATATACCACGATCCGTCCTGGCTCATCAGCGTGCATCACAACGATAGCCATGGATCCTTCCAGCATCGGCACGGACTTGAGAACCGCCTGCAGTAGGTCCCCGTCGTAGTTCTCCTCGATAATGTGGACTGCCACCTCAGTATCTGTTTCGGACTTAAACCGATGGCCCCTCGCCAACAAGGCTTTTCTCAGTTCGTGGTGATTCTCGATTATTCCATTGTGAACCAAGGCTATCTTGCCCGTGCAATCACAATGGGGGTGTGCGTTAACATCGCTTGGCACACCGTGAGTTGCCCAGCGACTGTGCCCAATTCCCATGGTGGCCTGGGGCAAACGGTCAAACCTCACGGCCACATCGGCGATTCTTCCCTTGGCCTTCACCGTGGTGATCCCGACTTCATTCAGGACCGATATACCCACCGAATCGTATCCTCTGTACTCAAGTCTGGACAGCGAATCCCTAAGTACCTGGGCCGCCTGTCTGTCTCCTACGTAACCTACGATTCCGCACATGAAAATCTCACTCCTGACCATGTTAGTTGCGTTTCGGTCTTTGGAGCGCCAGCTCAATGCAAAAAGCACAGGAGTCGGCAGTGCGACCCTTCAAGATAGCAGTCAAATATGGCAGGAATCACCCGGTCCATATTGTCTTCCGGTCACCCGGAGTCTTTGATGGCCTCTATCGGTCGTGATCAACCGTGGGGCATCCGCCGAATATTTCGATTAACCCCATCCTCGTCAACTTCAATCCTTACGCCACGCACATTGGATAAGGGAGGAAGTCCTGGCGCTACACTCAACTAACATCTCCAACAATCCCGCTGCTGCTCTTGGCCTTTAGTGCTGTGCGTCTCCCAAGTTGCCGCTCGCTATCGCTCACGATTTCGCTTCTCTATCACCTCCTTCAAGTATCCTATGCACCAGGTTACCAGAGATTCATCCTGAGACTCTACCATGATTCGGACAAGAGGCTCTGTACCTGAAGCCCTTACAAGAACCCTGCCGTTACCGCCCAGATGCAGGTCTGCCTTGGCGACGGCTTCCATCACCTCTTCATCGGCCGCAAGGGCCTTCGGGTTGTCTGCCTTTACGTTAACCAGCACCTGTGGCAGATCAACTATGGCCCTGCGAAGGTCTGACATGGAACCGCCCGAGTCCGCCAGTAACTGTGCTACCAAGAGAGACGTGAGAATCCCATCTCCGGTTTCAAGAATATCCCGGAAAATCAAATGTCCCGATTGCTCCCCGCCCAGACTGTACCCGCACTGGCGCATCTTCTCAAGAACATACCTGTCTCCAACTTGAGTCCGAACCAGTCTGAGGCCTCGCGCTCTGAGAAAGGTTTCCAAGCCGTAATTTGACATGACCGTTCCGACTACTGTGTTACCCTTAAGAGCCCCTCGGGATGCCATGTCCTCGGCAAGTACACCCATCATGTGATCGCCGTTCATCTCACAGCCATCCTCGTCTACGGCCATGCAGCGATCTCCGTCTCCGTCGTAGGCAAAACCCGCATGAGCCTGGCAATCGCGGACCGCTTGGGATAGCGGTGCCAAGTGAGTAGAACCGCACTTGTAATTGATGTTGCCGCCGTCGGGGCTGCAATTCTTGACCTCTACCTTGGCTCCAACCCCCCGCCAAACGGTTTCCGCTAAGCGTGAGGCAGAACCATGGGCGGCGTCCACGACTAACCTCAATCCCGCAAGTGACCTGCCGGGAATCCCGATTAGAAAGTCCGTATAACGGTCGACCAGATATTCGCCTGGAATCACTCTTCCTATAGCGGTGCCCGTTGGAAGACTCCTGGAAGAGCCGTCAAGGATGAAACCTGATAGCACTTCCTCTACTTCATCTGGCACTTTAGTGCCATCGGGGCCGAACACTTTCAGGCCATTGTACTCCGCGGGGTTGTGAGAGGCAGAAATCATGACTCCGCCGCCCAGCCCTGCATGTCTTATGGAATAAGAGAGCCCAGGAGTAGTGATGACGCCCAGCCTGATAACATTCCGCCCGGCGGATGTGATACCTGCCACAATAGATGCCTCGAGCATGTCCCCAGAAGCCCTGGTGTCTTTGCCGACGGCCAGGTCCGCATCGGATCTGAGGTGAAAACCCATAGCCCTTCCCAATCGAAATGCTATCTCAGAAGTGAGATCGACGTTAGCAATTCCCCTGATACCATCTGTGCCAAAAAGGTTCATCTAGGTTCCCTCGAATTCTATCGCTTGGTAAATGTCACCGTTACAGAGCCCGGGACGATCTCGGCCAACCCGACGCTCTTACTGATACTGTCGGCAAAAATGACGGCCACCGGCAAAGAGTGAGAACCTTCTTCCTTGCCCTCAGCATCAACATATGCCTGAATATCGGTCTCACCTATACCCTCGACAATATCCCGCCGGCCTCTCACGTTTACGGTTACTTCTCTGGGCTCAACATCCCACCTGTAGCCCGGCGGAGCATTCTGGGGGATAACCAGGCGCTTAAATGACTTGACTACCATATCCTCCACGATCTTCACATACACGCTCACTTTGGTTGTCTGGATGTGAGCTAGCCCCGAGGGCACGTCAAGGTCTACAGACACGGCGAAAGAAGCATCTCTGTCCGATACGTTTACGTAGCTTGTGGGAATGGAGTCTATTGCGCTTATGACCTCGGTAGCACCGCGAATTTGAACGATATCCGGCGTCGCGGTAACGCTGTCCACCCGGTACCCAGTCTTGGGAGACCCTATGGTGCGCGGCGCAACTGCCACCTTCTTGGCCGGCGGTCTGCGATCAAGCGGTACAATCACCTCACAAGTGTCAGGGTCCACCACCACATCCTCCACGTCGTTGCCCACTGCGTCCTTGGGAGTAAGGTGTGTCGTGGCCTTAACCTCTGAGGTAGCTCCTCCCACATCGATCTCTCCCAGCACGTACAACACCCTGTCCACGCGCTTACTGGGTCCGTTGACTCTGACTGACTCCGTCTTGAGCTGAGGCTCGCCCGCCTCGTATTCTTCGTTGGGCACACCGCGCATTTCTATGTGGACGGCCACTTCCTTTGACCGAAGACTATCGAGCTCCACTGTGGCAGTGTTGGGGTTGACGTCCAGCACTCTAATCCCACTGATTGGAGGATCGAACGTAACAGGAACCTGAACCAGAGACCCCACCGGCACCCCCGATAGATCGGGCTCTATCTTTATCTGCTGGCTATCCAGCCGGGCCAGAGTACTTGCCCTCCCTTGAAGCGTCACTGCTACTTTGGGCGGGTTCGCACTTACGATGACCTTGCCTGCAGGCTGGTTCATGACCAAATCGAAGTTGACTATCCTGGTCTCTATGGGGTTCTTGTCTGCGGCAACCTGAAACCACATCAGCACCGCCATAATCACGGCCACCCATTTGGCTACAGTGTCCCTGGAAAGCACCCTATCTATCATGAGGAAGACCCCCGGCTCAAGAGGTTCGGCAGGCTCAGGTGCGCGTCCAGAACTTCAGTCAGTTTTTCCTTTAAGGTCGTCTTGTCGAGGCCCCTGAAAAGTCGTCCACCCACCGCTAGAGACACAGTCCCTGTCTCTTCGGATGCCACTACCGACACGGCATCGGTTATCTGGGTAATCCCCAGGGCTGCTCTGTGTCTGGCGCCCAGTTCTACCGCAACAGTCTCTTCGGTGGGCGGAAGAAATACCGCCGCGGCCACTATCCTGTCGCCCCTAATCACCACCGCGCCATCGTGAAGCGGTGTATTCCTGACGAATATATTCTGCAAAAGTTCCGAACTCACCAGAGCATCCATAGGTATGGCGTCGTCGGTGTATTCCCGAAGACCTGCCTCTCTGGTAATCACTATTAATGCTCCCGTGCGTTCAGCGGCCATGGCCGAAACCGCCTTGACAATCTCGCCAACCACGGCTTCGGAAGTCTGACCCCCTCCGCCCATAACCGAGCCCGTAAAAAGGCTCCCCCTGCCTAGCTGCTCCAGCGTCCGTCTAATCTCTGTGTAAAAGACAATGGGCAATGCAACAACCAACATGGTCCTGACTTGCACCAGAAGAAAGTTGATGGTGTACAAGTGCAGCCAATCGGTGACCGACACCAAGACCAGCAGCACAGCAATTCCCTTGAGTAGCTGAACCGCCCGGGTACCTCGTATGAGAAGAAACATGCGGTAGAAGAGGTATGCCACAATGGCTATGTCGACGATAGCCAAGAGAGCATCCTTCCAGCTGGTCAAGTACCATATCTCTCTGAACAAGTCTCCACGCACGCCCCCTCATACATCCATAAGAATACCATTCGCTCAGTTGCTAGATAAACCTTCTGGGGCCAGCTGACACCTGATGGAAGTACAATTACAATAGATGCCAGATGGAAGACCCCAAAGGCGCTCAATACTACATACCGGAGGGATCGGAATGGCAGTGTACTTCGAGAACAGAGGCAGAGAGAACACCGAGGAAACAGCCCGCTTAGCCTTGAAGAGAGCTCTAGAGCTCGGCATTGAACACATAGTGGTAGCGTCAAATACCGGCTTCTCAGTGCGCCCGTTCATCGGAAAGGATCCCAAAATCGTATGCGTTACTCATCACGTGGGTTTCAGAGAACCGGGATACGACGAGATGGGAGAAGCAACCAGGCACGAACTAAAGAAACAAGGAGTAGAGATACTCACCACCACTCACCTCTTGGGCAATGTAGAAAGGGCCATCACCAACCAGCAGGGCGGCCTGTACCCTGGAGGTATAATATCTCAAACCCTGCGCATGTTCTCTCAAGGTGTCAAAGTGGCCGTAGAAATCGCGGTAATGGCGCTGGATGCTGGGCTCATACCTTTTGGCAAACCTGTGATCGCCGTGGGTGGGTCCGGCGGAGGAGCCGATACCGCAATGGTCATCAAGCCTTCACACGCTAAGACCTTCTTCGACACTGAAGTGCTGGAACTAATATGCAAGCCCAGGAGTCCTAAAGGGTAAGTTACTGCAAAGTGGGGGGCGTCCCACAAGGGAGCCCCGTCTTGGAGGCATGGTAACTCATATGGTGACAACTCCAGAGTCCGGGATCGACTTGTCCGATCTGGCTGGGTTTGATTTGTGGCTAGGAGACGGCTTACTCCGGTTCGGGCCGGGCACACTTGCGGTGGAACCTGCCGAGAGGCGCCTTTCGGACGCATCGGCGGTTCTCCTTTACCCAGGAGAAACCGGGCCCGATGTTCTCTATAGAATGTACAGAGGAACGGGGGCGGCCGACGATCAGCGTGCCATGGGCAGTCAGGGTCTTCGCTATGACATAACTGTGGTCTATCCAGGTACCATCGGCTCAGAATACGTAAAGACTGTCGGCCATTATCACCCCCGAGTCCCGGGGCAGCCTTGGACGTATCCTGAATTATACCAGGTCCTCTCAGGGAGAGCCCACTTCCTGCTTCAGAAGGGCGGCGAGATCACCGGGGAGATCGACGATTTCATTGTCGCTGATTTTGAGACAGGTGACATCCTTCTAATCCCGCCTTTCCACGGGCACGTGACGGTAAATCCTGGATCGGAACCCCTGGTCATGGCCAACTGGATCGCCAGGGATTTCAGCTCGGTATATGACCCTATCAAGCGTCGTAAAGGAATGGCCTACTACGACGTTGAATATAAGGGCCAGAGTATATTCATGCCTAACGATAGCTACAAGTCTCACCCCAAGCCCAGGCTGATTCAAACCGGGAGACATTCCGGAACTCGGTTTGCGCCGAGGGCAGAGCATATACAAGGCTTGGCAGTCTGGCGCGAATCTAGACTTCCTGTGCAAGCCCTCTCGCTTCGGGGAGTTTTGGAGTGGCTTGGGGCTCATTCCGGGAGAATCTGTAGCGCGTCCGGTCGGCACCGGAGGAGCCCTCCTTGGCGCTCCCCAGTGGGGCGAAGAGAGCGTGAACCCCTTGGCAAGGAATAGTCACAACATGATTATCATCACCGGGCTCTCAGGAGCAGGCAAGACCCAGGCCTTAAGAACCCTTGAGGACCTCGGTTATTTCTGTGTAGACAACCTTCCGCCATCTCTGATTCCCACATTCACCGATCTTTACAACCGCGTGAAAGAAGAAGACATGAGGATAGCCATTGTGGTGGATATCAGGGGTGGGGAGTTCTTCATGGATTTGGCAGACGCTCTGAGGGCGCTGGAAACCAAAGGTATTCGACCGACAGTGCTGTTCTTAGATGCCGAAGACGACACATTGGTCCGCCGCTACAAGGAAACCCGCAGGCGTCACCCGCTGTCACCCCAAGGAAGCATACTCGAAGGCATACGAGAAGAACGTGTGATGCTGTCAGACCTCAAGTCGTCATCCAACATAATCATAGACACGTCCAATCTTTCTACGGCTGAATTTAGGCGGCAGCTAACCGAGGTATTGTTCAAAGGAGTCAAACTGCAAAGACTGTTGGTGACCGTTATCACCTTCGGTTTCAAACATGGACTGCCCATGGACGCAGACCTAGTATTTGACGTGCGTTTTCTCCCAAATCCTTACTATGTAAAGGAGCTCAAACCCCTCTCGGGACTAGACCCGCTTGTAATCGAGTATGTGTGTCAACCATCAGTCACTGCCAGTTTTCTCGCCCACCTCAGAAGATTCATGGATTTCCTCTTGCCGAAATACGTTGAAGAGGGTAAGACTCACCTCACCATCGCAATAGGCTGCACAGGAGGCAGACACAGATCAGTGGTTATAGGCGAACTGCTTAAAGCCCATCTTGAATTGAGAGAACACACAGTGGTGATCGAGCATAGGGATATTGAACGAGGGGAATCCGGAGGTCAGTAGATTGCCCGGGGAGAATCGGAAGATCGTTGTTATAGGGGGAGGAACAGGCCTTGCATGTGTCTTGCGAGGCCTCAAGGCTTTTCCGTGCGATCTATCCGCCGTAGTCACAGTAGCCGATGACGGCGGCAGTTCCGGCAGGTTGAGAAAAGACATGGGCATCTTGCCCCCCGGTGACATTCGAAACTGCCTCTTGGCGCTAGCCCAAGATGAATCCGACATGGCATCCCTCCTAAACCATAGGTTTAACAAGGGCGATCTCAAGGGGCATAACTTTGGCAATCTCTTCCTGGCAGCCATTACTGAGATGACCGGAGACTTTCAGGCAGCCGTCAGAACCATGTCCCGGGTGCTGGCAGTCAAGGGCAAGGTCCTTCCTGCGACTCTTTGGGACGTCACTCTTTCCGCAGAGATGAGCGATGGTTCGGTAATCGTCGGAGAATACGCCATTCCCGAGGCCAAGAAAAGAGTGTCCCGTCTACGGTTGATCCCAGACAATCCTGTGGCACTAGATGAAGCCGTTATGGAAATCGAGGCCGCCCATGGAGTCATAATCGGGCCCGGAAGCCTTTACACGTCTGTAATACCCAACTTACTGGTGCAGGGCATCAGGAACGCCGTGAAGAAATCCCGAGCATGGAAGGTTTATGTGTGCAACATCATGACGCAACCCGGAGAAACGGATGGTTACTCTGCGTCCGACCACGTTCGGGCCATCGAGGAACACGCAGGACGCCTATTCACCCATGTACTTGTAAATACGGCAAAGGCTCCTGACGAGATCGGACAAAGATACGCCGAAGAAGGCAGATTCCAAGTCAAAGCCGACATAGATACACTCACTGCAAGGAGATACTCTGTAATAGCGGGCAATTACCTAAGCTCAGGAGATCTCGCTCGCCACGATCCCATGCAACTTGCTCGTTCTATCTTTGACTTTGCAGCCACCGCGAACGATGTTCATCGCAAAGCGGCAGTGACAGACTGATATGAACAGAGATACTTTCTCTAGAAGCGTAAAAGAAGAACTGTCCCGGGTCCGGGTAAATGGACGTTCCCAATCTCTTGTGGAAGCGCTGGCTCTTAGGCGGCAACTGTCCTCGGGGCACCACCAGACAGGAGAAGCTCCTATTACCGCTGAACCCTTTGTGATCAGAAGATTGTACTACCTCGTAAAAGAGGGATCCGGTCTTTCGCCTTCCCTAAGGACGCGGGTTCCCAGTGACAAGTCTCGGTCTGGCCGCAGAAGAGTCTCGGTTGACACAGATATGAAGCAGGTGGAATTGCCGGTCCAAGACCTCCTTCGCCAGAGCTCCTCGTGCAGAAGAGCGTACTTGCGAGGGGCTTTCTTAGCCCGCGGCTCTATCGCGTCGCCCAACAGAGGCTATCATCTGGAGATCGTGTTCGCAACAAGGCAAGACGCGATGCTGGCTCAGTCTTTGATGCGGCGGGAGGGACTCCGGAGTGGTATCGTGCAAAGACGCTCCGCCTTCGTGATTTACATGAAGGACGGCGACCAGATATCCGAGTTCCTAAAACAACTGGGGGCAAACCAGGCTGTACTGCGCTACGAAAACGTCCGGGCGGCCAAGTCCCTGAAGAATTCGGTTCAGAGAATAGTCAATATGGATAGGGCCAATGTGTCTCGTTCAGTGGAGGCGTCCCTGAGGCATATCAGGGATATCCAATTGATTGACCGTGAGAAGGGACTTTCCCATCTTCCGAGAGCACTTCGTGAACTTGCCAGGACGAAGCTTGATAACCCAGATCTGAGCATGGAAGAACTCGGCCAGCTCCTGACTCCGCCCATCTCCAAGTCTGCCGTGAATCACAGATTGCGTCGCCTGGCCACTCTTGCTCAAGATATCAGAGCGCAAAAGGCAAGACGGTAGAAAATCTAAAAGGCGTGGGGGATGTGCCTGTGCCTTGACCTCCACGCCCATCGAGTCCTAACCGGTCGAAACCTCCATGAAGCCTACTCTAGGATGACTTCCACGTGTTGCCCATCCTCATCATCGATGACATCTACGATCTTTCCTTTGAGCCCTGAGCTTATGGCTGCTCTTAGGCCTTCCGCATCGACACCCATTCCATTCAGATCTACGCCACCAAGTGACGCAAACCGGGTCCCAGCCCTGAGGGCCCAATCCACAAGTCCCATGGGAAGGTTCACCGATACCTTTGCCTTTCCGCTCTTCAGGTCGGTTACTCTCACCCTGAGCCACTTGGCCTTAGTTTGGGGCATCTCTGTATCCTTATCTGGAACCGTTTCCATTGCCTCGAGGATCTTTAGGGCTTCTTCGGGATTGATCTTGCCCTCTTTCAGCATGTTGAGTACCCGAACCCTCTCCTCATCCACGTGTATCCACTCCTTTAGGCTGACACGATCACCCTGCCCATGGCTGTGGATGCTCTAAGCGTCGCCTTGCACTCCGCCTCATCGAACCCAAGACTCCTAGCTTTGTAGCGTCTCGCCCCTGTCTTGTGTCTGGTCTCGTCGATGATGACGTCCTCGAAGCCGCTCACTTGGATCCTCCCCATAACGGCTGATGTGTCAACTTCGTAACCCACACCTTGAGTCTTCTTGATGTTCACTTCGATGCGACCGTTAGCCGAGTCTAATCTCCAGTTACCGGCTCCTTCAATATTGGCCACTATCCTTCCGTTGGCCGTGTCGGCCGTCAATTCTTTGGCCTGACCCTCATATTCGATTCGGCCGTTAGCGGTGTTGACATCACACGTATCAAAACTGCAGTCATCAACAATTATTCTTCCATTGGCAGTACGTCCGCTCAATCGGGGTCCACTTACGCCCTGGATTGTGATCCGTCCATTGGACGACGCAAGGTCCAAAGATGCTTTCCTATCCTTCGGGAGGGTCAGGGTGAAACTCACCGTTACTGATCCACACCATCCATATTGGGGTTCTTTGCTCCTTGCCCGCAGCACATTACCTTCACTGGTGAACGTGAAAACATCTTTGGTAAGATTCTCAGCCTCAGCATCGGAATCAGCATTCACTCTCTTCTGCACGTCCAGGTGGAATCCGGGCCGGTCCCATGTCTTAACTGTGACCCGCCCGTTGGCCGTGCTCAAACCCACGTCCAGCGTACCCTGTTCGGGAAACTCGCCGCAGAACTCCTCGTGAAATTCCCTCTGAGGCCCACCTGCGCCGAAGCCCCGCCTAAACATACGGGCGATCGTTTTGCCAAGTCCCGTGAGACTCTCTTCGATGTTCTCGCCAACCACCTCTCGTTGGATCCCGGCGCTCTCTCCAATCCGGGCAACGTGTCGTTCCACATCGGCCGCAACTCGCTCCGCCTCTGTTGCGGCCCCTTCCGCCACTTCTTCCGCTGAGCGCACAGCCGTTTCTACGCTGCGCTTAACGCCTTCACGGATGCTTGTCGCTAGGTTTTCTGAGAGCGCCTGCTGGGATTCCGCAGCTCCTGCGCCGCCCGCTACAGCCCGAAGGAGCTCCACTCCTTCCTCCGGAGTAACCTTGCCGTCGGACACCATTTGCAGAATCAGAAGTTTCTCTTCTTTGGACACCTGGTACTCCCCCTCTTGGGTCTGCCCGTTTGTTGCCTTTTATCCCCGGCCCGGACAGTCTTTATGTGGAAACCCCGCCGTGCACTGCAGGGCATTTCCCTGTGCAACTGATGTTCACCTATTTGAGACGGTCCTCAGCATCCTGGCGGCTTCTTGAGGGGTGATTTGGCCTTGCGCCAGTTTGTCGAGGATTTCCCGCTTTTCTTTGGCTTTCAGATCTTCTGAGGCCCCCTCCGATTCGTCTGGACCCAGTGTGTAACCTAACGCCCTGATCAGGTTCTCCAGCCTACTGCGCACTGTCGGATATGAAATGCCCAGCTCTCGCTCGACCTCACGGATATTGCCTCGATTCTTTATAAACACCTCCGCGAAGGCCCGCTGATCAGAGTTCAACTTGCAGAATTTGCAGAGGTCGAAACTCCCCGAGATCTTGGTCTGACAGCCAGGACAATACAGTTCGCTCACAAGTAAGGGGTCACCGCAAACCGGACACTTGCCGATTACCTCGTTTGCCATCGCTCTCACCTTCCGAAGATAATATATGGCCGAGCCTTGATAAAGTCAATACTCATATTAACAATATTAACATTGCCTTGAATTATTCTGAGGGATCCTGGGAGGAGCCTTTAACGGGCAACTGCGCGGGGTCTTTCTGCAAGAAACAATGTCAAGGAAACTTCTTCTTAAGATGTGTAGAGATCTTTTGTGCAAGAGCAGGGCCTATGCCCTTGACTTTGGCAATTTCCTCTATGGAGGCATTTCGGATTGAATCAACATCGCCGAAAGCATTCAAGAGTCCTCTTAGTTTGGCGGGTCCTATTCCGCGAATCTCAGAAAGCGCAGAACGGAGACCTCTCTGGCCCCGAAGTCGTCGGTGATAGGCAAGGGCAAAACGGTGGGCTTCGTCCCGAAGTCTCATGACCAGATACAACGCGCCGGAATCTCGCGGAAGTACCAGTGGCTCCTCGCAACCAGGAAGATAGATCTCCTCGTTTTTCTTGGCTAACCCGGCAAGGGGTATATCGAGATTCAGCTCATCGAGAACTTTTCTAGCGGCGCTAACCTGACCTTTTCCTCCATCCACTAGGATGAGATCCGGGAACACAGAAAACTTACCACCTCGACCTGTAGTCTTCATCTCCTCTCGTTCAGAAAGGCCCCTTTTGAAACGCCGCCACAAGACTTCCTGCATCATGGCAAAATCATCGGGTTTCCCTTGCAGTCTCATTCGGAATTTGCGGTATTGACTCTTATCTGGTCTGCCATCGGACAACACAACCATGGAAGCGACTGTCTCTTGGCCTGAAATATTGGAAATATCGTAACCCTCTATACGTATGGGAAGACGCTTCATGCCCAAAGCTTTGGCCAGATTCGTCATAGCTTCTAGATTGTGTTGCTTTTCTCTTTGAACCCTGGGTACAATGTCAGCCATCATGGTCTTAGCGTTGTCGCAGGCCATATTCACAAGACCCTTAAGACGCCCTCGCTTGGGTGCTCTCAGCCGCACGACCCTGTCCCGAGCCTCGTTTGCCTTCTTCTGAGCCCTGAGAAACGCCTCAATTTCCGGTCGCGAAGAAAGGTCCACAGGCACGACGATCTCTCCCGGGATGAAGGGTGCCAAGGAGTAGTACTGGGTAATGAATGCCTCAAGGATCCCGGCATCATCTTCAGACCCGGCGCTTTGGAGAATGAACCCGTCTTTCCCCATGATCTTGCCCTGGCGCACAGGCAAGAGAGCCACGAAAGCATTGTCAGATGCTCGTGCGAGGCCCAAGATATCTCTATCCTTCATATCGGGAGAAACAATCCGTTGTTTTTCGGTGATATCATCAAGGCTCCGGATTTGGTCTCTGATTCGAGCAGCGCGCTCATATTCCATCTTCTCGGCAGCTTCATTCATGCTCTTCTGCAGACTCTCTCGCACTTCTCTGTATCTGCCTTCCAGGAATTTGATGCATTCACTGATTGTCCTGTCATATGTGGCTTCATCGACCTTCCCAGCACAGGGGGCAAGGCAACGGTTAATATGATAATCCAAACAAGGCCTTGTTGTTTGAGCCAGTACCTTGTCTGAGCAATTTCTATAGGGAAACAACCGCCGCAACACAGTCAGAGTCTCCCTGACAGACGTCCCCCTGGTAAAGGGGCCAAAATACCGAGCTCCATCGCGCTGCATTCGCCTGGCCACCGTTACTCTTGGCCACGGTTCGTTTAGGCCCACCCGTATATAGGGGTATTGCTTGTCGTCGGTAAGCAGGATGTTGTACTTGGGTCTGTGCTTCTTGATTAGGTTGAGTTCGAGGATAAGGGCCTCAACCTCAGATTCCACGGCAATTGTCTCGAGGCTGGCCACTCTCTCCATTAATGCCTCCGTCTTGGGTGGCAAATTGGAGGCAAAATACGAACGCAACCTTTTCCGAAGGTTATTGGCTTTACCTACATACAGGACCTCTCCTCCAGAGCCGCGGTAAACATATACCCCGGGCGACTCAGTTACCTCTTTGGTCTTCTCGTCCAAGAGATAACGGTCTCCCCTGAGACCGACCCAAGCCCGACCTTCTATCCTGCTAGGCTCTCCCGCCATCGGTCGCGCCACACATCACCATCTCGCGTTGAAGGATTCTCTTGAGAAACTGACCGGTGTAAGACTGGGGTACCTGGGCAACCTCTTCTGGAGTGCCCGTAGCGACGACGGTCCCTCCGCCGTCTCCGCCTTCGGGGCCCAAGTCAATAATATGGTCGGCGCTCTTGACCACGTCGGGGTTGTGCTCAATTACCACTACCGTGCTCCCCTGGTCCGTCAAACGCTGCAATACACCTAGAAGATTCCGCGTATCCTCGAAATGCAGTCCGGTGGTAGGCTCGTCGAGAATATACAGCGTCCTCTCGTTTCCCCGCCTGGATAACTCCGTGGCCAGCTTGACGCGCTGAGCTTCTCCGCCTGACAGGGTTGTGGCAGGCTGGCCTAGGCGAATGTATCCGAGACCAACATCTTCAATAGTCTGGAGTCTCCGTCTGATAGAGGGAACGTTCTTGAAGACCTCCAGAGCCTCGTCGACAGTCATGGCCAGTACCTCGGCTATGTTCTTGCCATGATACCTAACCTCCAGAGTCTGGCTGTTGTATCTCTTGCCTCCGCACACTTCGCAGGGGACGTATACATCGGGCAGAAACTGCATCTCAATCTTTATGATGCCGTCACCACGACACGCTTCGCATCGTCCCCCCCGCACGTTGAAACTGAACCTGCCGGGCTTGTACCCTCGCACCCTTGCGTCAGGAGTCATTGCGAATACGTTTCTGATGTCCGTAAACACCCCCGTATATGTGGCCGGGTTCGATCTGGGGGTCCTTCCTATGGGACTCTGGTCAATGTTGATCACCTTGTCCAAGTGCTCCAAACCAGTGATCTCATCGTGCTCTCCCGGTCTTTGCCTTACCCGATTTAGGGTCGATGCCAGTTTTCGGTACAAGACGTCATTGACCAGAGTGCTCTTTCCCGATCCAGAAACGCCTGTGACGCATGTAAACACCCCAATGGGGATATCCACGTCGATGTTCTTGAGGTTATGCTCACGCACACCTTTCAGCCTAATCCACCTGTCACTTGGGGACCTGCGGGTCGGAATGGGGATTTGCCTGCGTCCGCTCAAGTACTGCCCAGTAATGGAGTGGGGATTGGCCATAATGTCAGAGAGCTTGCCCGCGGCCACGATGCGCCCACCGTTTTCACCGGCGCCCGGCCCCACGTCCACGATGTAGTCGGCACTTCTGATGGTGTCCTCATCGTGTTCCACAACGATAAGCGTGTTTCCGATGTCCCGAAGATGCATAATGGTGCCCAAGAGACGCCTGTTGTCTCTGGGGTGAAGTCCCACGCTGGGCTCATCCAAGACATACAACACGCCCACCAGCCCAGAACCTATCTGTGTTGCCAACCGAATCCGCTGGGCCTCTCCTCCGGCTAAGGTTCCGGCGTGTCTTGTCAATGTGAGATAGCCGAGCCCCACATCAATCAAGAACTGTAGCCTTGAGCGGATTTGCTTTAGGACCTGATTGGCAATGAGTCTCTCCCGCGACGATAGGTTGAGTCCAGCCATGAACCGGAAGACAGCCTCAATGGACATACTGGTCAACTCATGGATGTTCTTACCGCCCAGAGTTACAGCCAACGCCTCTGGTTTCAACCTGGCACCCTGGCAAACAGGGCACGGTTTGGCGGCCATGAACTCCTCGATGTACGTCCGAACATCTTCGCTGGTGGAGCTCTTGTAGCGCCTCTCCAAATTGGGGATGACTCCCTCAAAGGCGATCATCCTGTGACTCTGTCGTCCGTACTGGCTCTCGTAATGGAATGGTATGCGTTCACCAGGGGCTCCGTACAGTATTATGTTGATTTGAGCATCGGTAAGAGAACCCACTGGCTCGTCTGTGGGAATCCCCAGATGCGTAGCCACGGCGTCAAGAAGTTGGGCGTAATAGCCGTCGGGAGTGCCGTTCCAAGGAGCAATAGCCCCGTCGGAAATCGACTTCCTGGGATCGGGAATGATCAGTTCGGGCTCCAACTCCATGTTGACCCCAAGTCCATTGCACGACGGACACGCACCAAAAGGATTGTTGAACGAAAAAAGCCTTGGCTCAAGCTCGGGGAAACTTATCCCACAATCGGGACACGCCAGAGACTGGCTGAAGACCAAGTCACCCTGCCCCTGCACCTCGATGACAATTAGGTCCCCCGATAGATGTAGAGCCGACTCAATTGAATCCACCAGCCGGCTTCGAATCCCCGGACGACGAACCAGCCGGTCAACCACTGCCTCGATAGTATGCCTCTTCTGTTTCTCTAGACGCTTTCCCAAATGCTCTTGGAGTTCGGCGGTGACTCCGTCCACGCGCACCCTGATATAGCCCGCACGCTGTATGTCATCGAAAACCCTTTCGTACTCGCCCTTCCTGCCTCTGACTAGAGGGGCCAACACCGAAAAGCGAGTGCCTTCCGGAAGAGCCTCAATCTGGTCGGCTATCTGATCGACTGTCTGCTTGGCTATCGGTTTACCACAGACGAAACAGTGGGGCCGGCCCACTCTTGCGAAAAGAAGCCGAAGGTAATCATATATTTCTGTGACTGTGCCCACTGTAGACCTTGGGTTTCTTGCGCCTGACCTTTGATCGATAGAAATGGCGGGCGATAGGCCCTCAATGTAATCCACATCCGGTTTCTCCATAAGACCCAAGAACTGACGGGCGTAGGCCGACAGGGACTCAACGTATCTCCTTTGGCCTTCGGCATATATCGTGTCGAAGGCTAGAGAACTCTTGCCCGAACCCGACAGACCGGTTATGACAGTCAGCTTGTCCCTGGGGATCTCAAGATCGATCCCCTTGAGATTGTGCTGACGCGCTCCCTTTATGACGATCTTATCTCTCAACATCGACCAACCCTCGCATACCTTTGGTTCGTAAGCGGTCTTCCAGCTCGAATATCATATCCCGCAGAAGGGCGGCCCTCTCAAACTCCAGGTCTCGCGACGCTTGTTTCATCTCTTTCTTCATCTTGGCCACAAGGTCCGGTATAGCTCTGACGGGCACATCTTTGATGTCCTTTTCTTGCCAATAGTACTTACCCTCTGACGCAATAGGCCTTTGCGTCTGGATAACATCGCGAATAGCCTTTTCGACAGTAGAAGGAGTTATCCCGTGCTTCTTGTTGTAAGCTTCCTGCTTCTGCCTACGTCTTTCGGTTTCCCGTATAGCGGCTTCCATAGACCCCGTGATCCTGTCGGCATACATTATGACTTTGCCGTTGACATTTCTTGCGGCCCGCCCAATGGTCTGGATGAGAGATGTCTCGGACCTGAGATAGCCTTCTTTGTCGGCATCCAGAATACATACGAGGGAGACCTCCGGCAGGTCAAGTCCTTCTCTGAGCAAGTTGATGCCTACGAGAACATCGAAAGCCCCCAATCGAAGATCGCGGATGATTTCCATGCGCTCAAGTGTCTCCACTTCCGAATGCATGTAACGAACGCGAATGCCGATGTCCCGCAGGTAATCGGTTAGGTCTTCGGCCATGCGTTTGGTCAGAGTTGTGACCAACACTCTTTCCTTTTGGCGAGCCCGAGCCCGCATCTCCTTGACCATATCATCGATCTGACCTTTGGTGGGCCGAACCTCCACGGACGGATCCAAAAGGCCTGTGGGCCGTACGACTTGCTCGACTACCCTACTGGCGCGCTCCAATTCGTAACGGCCAGGAGTGGCGGAAACGTATATGACTTGGCCGACCCGCTGCTCAAATTCCTCAAAGGTGAGGGGCCTGTTGTCGTAAGCCGAAGGAAGACGGAAACCGTAGTTCACCAGTGAGTCCTTTCGGGACCGATCTCCCAGGTGCATCCCCCTTATCTGGGGGATGGTGACGTGGGACTCATCGATTACCACCAGAGCATCCTCGGGAAAGAAATCCAAGAGGGTGTATGGCGGCTCGCCTGCGCTTCTTTGAGTCAGATGCCTCGAATAGTTTTCTATGCCAGAGCAGTAGCCTACTTCGCGCATCATGTCCAGATCATGGTTGGTTCTTTGCTCAAGCCTGTACGCTTCGAGTATCTTGCCTGCGCTCCGAAGGTGATTGAGCTGCTCTCTGAGTTCTTCTTCGATAGACTCTATTGCCCTTTGGAGCTTCTCGTCTGTAGTAACATAGTGCCTTGCCGGGAAGATGGCCACGTAGTTCTGCTCAGCTATTGCCCGTCCGGTTAGAACGTCAAATTCGGTAATACGCTCGATCTCGTCGCCAAAGAGTTCCACCCTGATGGCCTTGTCGGTGGCCCTCGCGGGATAGATCTCCAGAACGTCTCCCTAACCCTAAAAGTGCCCCTCTGAAAATCCACGTCATTCCTGGTGTACTGAATGTCCACGAGTTGCCTTAGAATTTCTTGCCTATCTCTCACCATGTGGGGGCGCAAGGACACCATGAGGCCCTTGTAGTCTGCAGGAGAACCCAAACCATAGATGCACGACACAGAAGCCACGACCAAGACGTCCCTTCTTTCCAGAAGAGAACTTGTGGCAGAGTGTCGGAGTTTGTCAATCTCATCATTTATGGTTGCGTCTTTCTCGATGTACGTATCAGTTTGGGGCACGTAAGCCTCGGGCTGGTAATAGTCGTAATAGCTCACAAAATACTCTACGGCGTTTTGAGGAAAGAAGGTCTTGAACTCTGATGCCAACTGCGCAGCCAGAGTCTTGTTATGAGATATGACCAGCACAGGACGGTTCACTCTCTGGATAACGTTGGCGATGGTGAACGTTTTGCCTGAGCCTGTTACTCCTAATAGGACCTGATGTATCTCTCCGCGATCGACGCCTTCAACCAACGACTCGATGGCCGAAGGCTGATCGCCCTTAGGAGTATAGTCTGATACCAGTCTGAAGTCGCCCAAGAGTCTACCCCCGCCAAATTAGTATATAATGAGTCATGCCAAAAGCAAATAAATGTTCTATATTGTCCCGGTCTCTGACTTGAAGTAAAGGATGAGGGTCAGCGGTGAATCCACTGGATAAGGCGCCTTAGCCAGGTCAAGAGAATTCCAGCAGACTTGGTACTTGCGATGGGCTGGTCGCCCAACTCAGGAGCAGTCACGATTCCTAGCGGCTCGTCAGCGCGTTGAACTCGGATTTCCCGCACGCCTTTGTGCTTTCGCTTTCGCACCTTCAGTGTGATCGGGCCTGATTCGCTCAATTTCAGTGCGCTATTCAGTTCTTCCCTGGTGCGCACCGGAACCCCGCCAACCTCCATAATAACGTCTCCTCTGGCAAGACCTGCTCTCTTTCCGGGAGCACGATCAAAGACATCCATTACTGTCACGCCATCTGGAGCTGCCGTGTAATAAGGAACCGACTCCAGTTCCTCTTTGGCCCCCATCTGGATAACCACTTCATGCGCCACGGGGGCGAATAAGGCGGCCACCCACGAAAAACCGCTCCAGTGTGAAGCCGCAACGGAAAACCCCAGTAGAGCAGCACTGTAAAGGGCCAGGGTCTTGGCTGTCTGTTTGGCCTTATCTTTGGGACTGCGGGCGATACTCAAGTCACCGTATCCCAAGGCGGCCACTAATGGCATAGTCACAAATACAGGCGTGCCTGGCCCTGGAACCGACGGCGCGCTGACCAGAGGCCACCAATCGGGCAAGTGAATCAACCCCTGCATACCTTCGATGCTGGGTATTTTCACAAGGTACAACACCATAAGGGGGATGGGCCAAAACCTCTGGAGACTGAACCCCCCAGACACTGTGCCGTCCTTACCCTCAATGTATAAGGGAGTCGTGCAGCCGCTACCGCTAATCCTGATGAGTAAGGCCTCGGCAGCGTGAAGGCAGGCCACTAGAGCCATGATGGCAGGCACGTTCACGCTGGGCCAACCGAAAAGGAGGTGGCTCATGCTGATCAGACCGCCTGCGTAAGAGAAACACAAAAACCGAGGATGGACAAGGAATAGGGCCAAAGCGACTGGAAACAGATATCCTATACCGCTGTCACTGACCGTCACTCCAACCACAACCAGGAGTATGCTGGCCAAAAGCCCCCCAAAAAGCCCCAGCCCTATTGATACCACAGTCTGGTACAAGGCCCGGTTTTGAGCTCTGCCGTACACCCTTTCCTCGGTTGATTGCAGCCGTCCGTATTGCACCGCAACCAAAGCAAGGACTACGAGATACAGCACTGATACAACCGGATTCAAGAACATCGACGGATAGGATTTCAAGACCGAGACCAACAGGTCCGCCAGTGGTTTCAAAGCCATGCCCCTTTCTACTCGGCCTCTTCCAGCGATGCCATGGCCAGCTCAAGGGCCTTGGCCATCTGCTCTGTATCACCTTGGACTTCAATATCAGGAGTGAGTCCTTGGCCGTGGATAGCCCTTCCATTGGGAGTTAGGTACTCGGCGGTTGTGGCCTTGACCACAGACTTGTCCGGCAAGTAGAAAATGCTTTGGACAACGCCTTTACCGAACGTCTTGGACCCCACCAGGATTCCTACCTCCCTATCCTGGATCGCCCCAGCCAGAATTTCGGCAGCACTGGCGGTGGCACCGTTAACCAAGACCACTAGCGGCATGCCCAGACCCTCGCCTTTGGACAAGCTCACTTGTTCAGGTTTGTCTTTATATCTCAGACTAACCACTCTTCCTTTAGGAATGAAGAGATCGGATATGGCGAGGCACTGGTCCACAAAACCGCCGCCGTTGTAGCGCAGATCCAGGACCATCGCTTTAGCTCCTTGGGATCTGAGGCTGTCCAAAGCGTCTCTGGTCTCAACGAAGGAATGCTCGTTGAAACTCATGAGTTGAATGAGACCTACTTGGTCGTCCAGCATGCTCCAACTGACCGCTGGGATCATGATATGTTTTCTTATGATGGTTCGCTCGAAGGTCTCGTTTCCGCGAAGAACTACCAGGTTAACGCTGGTGTCAGCGGGACCGCGGATCCTTGCGGACGCATCCTCGCTGTCTTTCACCGGATCTCCATCGACCCTGAGGATTATGTCGCCTGGCTTCAACCCTGCCGCTTCGGCCGGGCTATCTTTCATAGTCTCAACGATACGAACCACGTCTTCACTGGCGTTAATGGTTATCCCCACGCCCGTATACTCACCGGAGGTCCTGATGAGATACTCCTGCCATTCGGCTGCGTTCAAATACGCAGAGTGAGGGTCATCTAGGGAACTCACGGCACCCCGAGCGGCCCCCTCAAACACAAGAGCCCTGTCTACGGGCTTGTAAAATGTCCTGTCTAGGATCTCAACGATCCCCCAGATCTTTCCCAAAGGACCTGTGCGAAACGCGAAGTAGAGACTAAGGCCGCCCCCCAAAAAAGCAGCCAACGTGGCTGTAGCTATACAAATAGCCCAGGCTCTCTTCTTGGATACCATATGCCCAAAAGCCCCCTTAGGGCGTGCAAGTGGAAATAATCAAAAGTCTCCTACGTTGTATTCAGTCTAGCATATGGGGATGCCAGTCACCAACGTGGGATGACACGCCTGGGGTAGGTTACCTCCGATCATTTAGGCAACCAGTCGAGAGGGTTTCGTGTGGCTCCATTCACCCTAACCTCAAAGTGTAGGTGCGGGCCGGTTGACACACCCGTAGATCCGACTTTGGCTATGACCTGGCCCCTGGTGACCTCCTCCCCTTTCTTTACAAGCAGCTTTTGAGCGTGCCCGTACAAGGTCGAGACTCCGCCACCGTGGTCAATGATTACGCAAAGCCCATAGCCGCCATTAGTCTCTGCCAAAAGGACAACGCCATCTTCGGCGGCCTTTATGTCTATTCCGCTATCGACAGCGATGTCGATGCCTGAGTGAAATCTGGTGCCGCCGTAAACCGGATGGGGACGATAGCCGTAATACGAGCTTATCCAGCCTCCACTCACGGGCCGGATCATAGACAGCTCGTCATTCTTGGGCCTCGGGTTCTTGGCTTGAAGGTCCGCGATGACTTTTTCCAAGGCCCTGGATTCGGCTTCCATGGCGTCAAGAGCTGCCTCCGCCTTCTGCCGGTCTCTCTGGACTTGGGCCAAGTACTCCTCGCGGCTCTTGCTTCGGGAAGCTACCTCAACCCGCTTGTTCTCCTGATTGCGTTTGAGAGTCTCCATTTGGGCCAGGTTTCTCTCAAGGGTCTCCTGGCGTTCAACCAGATCCGCGTGATCGGCCTTGTACCCGCCGATAAGCTCGTTGTCGTGCGCCGCTACATTTCGCAGGTAGTGTACCCGTGACAGAAAATCCGACAGGCTCTCGGACTGAAGGAGCACCTCAATGTACGACACGTTTCGCGACTTGTACATGCTCACCAGGCGGGCGTCAAAGGCGGTCTTTTGAGCGACCAGTCGCTCCTTTATTTCTGCCACTGCCCTCTGGGTTTCACTTATCTCTTGGTTTAGATAATCTATCCTAGTTGCTATGTAATTGAGTTCGGCTTCTGCCAAGAGCAGTTCTCTGTCAAGGCGCTGGATTTCGCTCACGATGGCGTTTTCGGTCTTTTTTTGAGAAGATATTTGCGCCTTGTACTCATCGATTTCCTCCTGCAATTCTTGGAGTTCTCTGTACTTTTCGTCCAAGGCGTCTGCACGGACAAATCCATTGGGAATACATAAAATGGAGACGAGCATCGTCACGCACAATATGGCCAGGGTCAGTCGATACGCTCTTCGTGTCACTGCCATAGCATCCAGAACCTCCCGATCAGACTCTCAAGTACCTCCTAAGCGAAATGGACGAACCGAGTACACCAACCAGAACCCCTGTACCGATCATGACACCCAGCATGCGCACAGCGGTGGTTGACCCCAGGTTAAGCAACGGCATAAACGGCAAGACCGTCTCTATCGTTGAAGACAACCAAACGTAAAGGCCCATAGCGATTGCCGCTCCGGCTAGCGCCCCGATCGTGCCCAGAACCATGCCCGTAAGAAGAAACGGCCCCGCTATAAATTCATCGGTGGCGCCCACCAACTTCATAATAGCGATCTCGTGCCGCCTCGCGTCGATTGACAGCTTAATGGAATTCCCAATAACCATGACAGCCACTAACCCTACAACCAACATTCCGCCCAAGGATACCGCCCGGGACACTCTGCCCAGGGATGCCAACCTTTCGGCGGCTTCCTCCTGGAATATTACATCATCAACCACTTCAATTGACTTAATGTGTTCTGCCACACCCTTGATGAGATCGGCACCTTCTGTCTTTACCCGAATGCTGGCAGGGAGAGGGTTGTCCTCTCCCAAGCCCTCTATAACCTGAGGACTATCTTTGAACATCTCCTTGAATTCCAGCAAAGCCTCTTCTTTGGTAACAAGTCTCGCTTCCACAACATGAGGCAAGTCCTTCACTTGAGAAAAAGCTGCGCCGATGGCATCCTCACTTGCGTCGTTTTTCAGATAAGCCTGTATTTCCATCTGTTCTTCTACAACGCCAAACATATGAGTCAGATTCATATTGATAAGGAATGTTACACCCAATAAGAACAGGGCAAGGGCGGTGGTAGCGGACGACAGAAAGGATGACATCTTGTTGCGCCAAATGCTCTTGCCCGTTTCGGACAAGAGATAACCTCCTGCAGATAGCCTCAATGGTCGTACGCTCCTCTCCGGACATCCCGTACGACGGAACCAGCCTCCAGTTCAATTACTCTCTTGTGCATGGAGTCAACCACGCTTCTGGCATGGGTGGCAACAACCACCGTGGTGCCAAATAGGTTGGCCCTTTCTATGACCTGGAATATCTCCAAAGCGGTTTTGGGATCCAGGTTGCCGGAAGGCTCGTCCGCCAGAAGAATATCGGGGTTTCTCACCAAAGCCCTGGCGATAGCGACTCTTTGCTGCTCTCCGCCTGACAACTCGCTGGGCCGAGCCGACTGCCGGTCTCTAAGCCCCACCAAAGAGAGCACTTGTGCAACTCTCTTCTTGGAGTCGCGCCCTGCTGCACCTGTGACCTGCAGGGCAAAACCGACATTCTCTGCCACGGTACGATCCTGCAGAAGTCGATAGTCTTGAAATACTACACCGATCCGCCGCCTCAGATAGGGGACTTCTCTTCGCCGCATCCTGCCAAGATCCCTTCCTGCCACCACGACTTGCCCTTGGGACGCGGATTCTTCGCGGTATAGAAGCTTGATAAGAGTGGACTTGCCGGCCCCGCTCGCTCCCACTATGAAAACAAACTCGCCCTTGTATATGTCCAAAGAGACACCATCCAAGGCACAGATGCCCGTTGAGTACACTTTGGATACTTCCCTGAGGGAAATCAAACATATCACCTGTCGAATACATGCTGAAGCTAGGCTCCGCCTCATCACATATTCGACAGACTATGACTCATTCCTGTTCCAATCAAGACTCTTTATCACAGACAATCGTGGGTAGCGGGTAAGAGCCCCAAAGCCCTTTTTGCAGCCGTCGCAACATCCTCGGCCATCAGGCCGTACGCACGCAAAAGCTCCGCCGCCGTCCCGGACTGTCCGAACACATCCCTCACGCCTACTCTCCTAACTACCGATGGATGCGCATCCGCCAGGCACTCGCAGACGGCGCTCCCCAACCCACCTATGATGCTGTGCTCCTCGGCTGTCACTACAACCTTGCTCATCTTTGCGCATGCCAAAAGAAGTTCCTCATCCAGAGGTTTGATTGATGCAAAGTCAAGGACAAGGCAGTTCAATCCCTCTTTCTCAAGCCCTGCAGCCGCTTCCAAACATGCCTTAACCATGACGCCGCAAGCCACCATCAAGACATCAAATCGCTGGCCTTGGTCCTTGGTCAAGAGCCGGTCACGAGAGATCGCCGGGTAAAGTGGCGTTCCTTTTCCGATCTCAAAATGAATGCCATCCGGCATCACTATGGGAACAGACTCGCGGCCCAAGCGGACGTACACTGGTCCTGGCCAAGATGCCGCAAGTCGAACGGCATCACGTGTCTCCCTTGCATCACTGGGCACTATCACAGTCATGTTGGGAAGGACACGCATGAGCGCGATGTCTTCCAATGCCTGATGCGAGGCACCATCGGCCCCAACTGTCACTCCGGCATGACTGGCTACGATCTTCACGTTGATGTTTGGGTACGCTATGGATTGGCGGATCTGGTCGTAGACTCGTCCTGTGGCGAAGACCGCGAAAGTGGAAGCGAAAACCACTTTTCCGGAATGGGCCAACCCGGCGGCAATGCCCATCATGTCACATTCCGCTATGCCTACATTAAAGAACCTATCTGGAAATGCCTTTGCAAAAATGCTTGTCTTGGTGGATTGAGAAAGATCGGCATCCAGCACCACAATATCTTGGTTATCTTCGCCTAAGCTTCTGAGAGCCTCACCGTAGGCGTCTCTTGTGGCCGCGAGTTTTTCCACTGAAGACACTCCCTGCGAATGTGTTTCTGGCTATTTCAGTTCTGAAAGCGCCTTTTCCAGTTCCTGGCCCTTTGGGGCCTTGCCGTGCCATCCGGCTACGCCCTCCATGAAAGAGACGCCTTTGCCTTTCACTGTCTCCGCTACTACGGCGGTTGGTTTGTGTCCATCAAACGGGATCTCCGAGAAGACTGTAAGCAAAGCTTGAACGTCATGCCCATCAACGGATACCACGCGCCAACCGAAAGCCTCAAACTTTGCGCCGATGGGTTCTACGGACATGACTTCATTCACTGGGCCATCTACCTGAAGGTGGTTGTGGTCTATGACGGCCACCAGGTTTCCCAATCTATAGTGAGACGCGGACATTGCCGCTTCCCAGATCTGGCCCTCTTGGCACTCACCGTCGCCTAATATTGCCCAAACCTTGTAGTCCTTCTTATCCAGTCTGGCAGCGAGAGCCATCCCTACCGCTTGCGACAACCCTTGCCCCAAAGACCCGGTTGAGGCCTCCACCCCGGGAACTCTTCTGCAGTCAGGATGCCCTTGGAGGGGCGAATCGAACTTTCTGAGGGTCGACAGCAGGTCAACACTAAAGAAACCCTTTTCAGCCAAGGTAGCATATAGAGCAGGGGCAGCGTGCCCTTTGGAAAGTACCAGTCTGTCCCGGTCCGGCCACCGGGGGTCCTTAGGATTGACCCGTAGTACGTTTCCGAAATACAGTACCGCCAAAATGTCTGCGCAAGACAAAGAACCCCCCGGATGTCCGGAACCCGCCTCGCCTACCATATACACAATATGGCGCCGGATGGCCCTGGACTTAGACTGTATTATCTCCGTCATCCCGTTCGTCTCCCTTGTGTGCCTTGTTCCTCTGACGAAAAGCCTGAACCTGTACCCTCATGACAAAAGCAGCCAGAGCCATATCAGCCTTGAGTCGGCGAGGTTCTCTGGCTAACCGATACAACCACTCGAGGCCTAACCGTTGAAATGCTGTCGGAGATCTTGAAACCTTGCCTGAGAGTATGTCTAGAACTCCGCCGACGCCAATAGCTACCCTGGCCCCGAGCCTCAGACGATTCCTCCATATTAACTTCTCTTGCTTGGGAGAGCCCATTCCAACCAGGAGAAGATCTGCCTGGGAGGCCCTGATCGCATCGACTATCGCGCTTTCCCGGGAAGGCTCATAGTACCCGTGGTGGGTACCCACAACTTCGACTCCCGTATACTCCCCGGATATCGCATCTTTGGCACGATCGGAGACGCCGGGCTGCCCTCCCAGGAGGAACACTTTCAATGGGGGTTTTCTCCTTAGTAGCGCTTCAACCATATCTACACCGGTAACACGCTCCGGAAGGTGCTTCCCTAGGCGCCTGGCAGCCCAAAGGAGACCGATTCCGTCAGGCACTATCAAGTCTGCGCCCCTCAAGATCGCTCTGAACTCGGGATCTCTTTGTGCGTTCATGATCATTATGGGGTTGGCGGTCACCACAAGCCGGGTAACACCGTCATTTCTCGACAGCATCCACTCCACGGCCCCAACAGCGCCCATGAGGGTTACCGGATAGAACTCTACGCCGAGAATGTCTACATAAGCCACGCGATCACCGTTTCATGCTTCGTTGGGCTCACAAATGCATGTCCGGTTACAGTTTGCCATATTTGTGCATGAAAAACGAGAGTGCGACGTAAAACCATCATACACGACCACCTAAGCCGCAATTTCCCCATACTCCTGCATTCATGGGAAAAACGCTAAGCAACGTGAACCCGCCGCGATCCGACCGGGCGTTTTTTACACAGGCACCCTTTTCTGCTATGATCCGTGGGAAGAAGCCCCGTTTTCACTCGCGTTTACCGGAAAAGAGGGTGTGGCCATGAGAAAAATCCTCATCTCCGGGTATTACGGGTTCGGGAACATAGGCGACGAAGCCATACTGGCATCCACAGTAGCTGCCTTTCGCGCCAAAGACCCTGACATTGAGATAACGGCTTTGTCCCAATCACCCGAAATCACGTCTCGCTCATACAATATAAGGGCACTTCCGAGGATGTCGCTTTTTGGCGTGTTGGGCGCTATCCGCGAAACTCAAGTGACGGTGTTTGGGGGAGGCAGTCTACTACAGGATTCAACATCTTTCAGATCTTTGGCCTACTACCTTTCCATCCTGTTCCTCTGCCACCTTTTCAAAACACCGGTGGTTGTGTACGCCAATGGAATAGGCCCTCTTAAATCTACCATAGGCAAATACCTGACGAGATTGGCTCTGTCTGGCGCAAGAGAGATCACGGTCAGAGACGAGGAATCTCTGGATGCCCTACGGTCTATAGGGCTTAAGCGTCCTGTGAAAGTAACCGCCGATCCGGCTTTTCTGCTAGACCCAGTGCCAAACGACAGAACAGATGAGATACTCAGAAACATGGGCGTGAGCGGTTCGCCCGTGTGGTTTGCTCTCAGGCCGGGAAAGGCACCAGAAGAGTTCTATCGTTCCTTGGTCAAGTCAGCGTTGGGCATAAGATCCCAGGGACTGGAGCCATGTCTTATGGTAATGCAGGAAAGGGATTTGGGCTTAGTGCAGTATTACAACCAACAACTCTCTGAACTAGGCGAAGAACCCGTACCTTGGGTTTCTGGACTCTCGCCTGCGGAAGCGCTAGGAGTACTCCAACGGGGCAAGTTTTGCGTAGGAATGAGGCTGCACACGCTCATATTGTCTGCCCGGGCTGGAGTACCTTTTCTGGGCGTAGAGATCGACCCCAAAATAGGAGCTTTCTGCAGAATGACCTGCTGCCCTGTACTGCCCAACCCAAATTCGACCGCCTACGATGCCGAGAAGGCCGTTTACTCCTTGGCCAAAAACCGGGTATCCTTAGCAAGGAACCTGAAGGAATCGCTCCCTCGTTTCATATCGCTTGCCGCTGAAAACGTTGACATAGTGCTCTCGGTGTTGGATTCGACCTGCTGATAGCCTACCGAATTGCGTACGAGCCTCGAACCAAGACAATTATGGCGTTGACGGCAAGAATGCCTCGTCCATCGTCTCTGGGGATGATGAGCAGGTGGTTCCGAGGAATTGGATGTCCTTCTCTCAGATCCGCCCCATCGGTTACGTCAGACAGGCCGCCCATATCCGAGTCTATCGCCTTGGCAGTGCCGGCCCTGAGGATCAACTCCGTGCCGGCAGACCCGATCAGCGCTTTCCCTGCAGGCACCTCAACCACAGCCAGAGAAGACCCGGATAGTTCCGCCAACCTCATGTCAACGTAGGATTTTGTGACCAGTGGATCCTGTTCACTTCCAGGGAGAACAGCCTCAGGCGCAGCAAGTCCCCTACCCATCCACCCGGCTACCAAACCGAGACACAGCGCGCAAAGTCCCACAAGTAACGCTCTATGACTTCTCATATCTTCCTCTGTCTCCTCAAGAATGCTTATTGTGCCACACCCTGTGCATCCTTCTGCAGTTTAGCGTAGATGAATTCGTCAATATCTCCATCCATGACCCGCTCTACGCTTCCCGTCTCAGTACCGGTTCTGTGGTCTTTGACCATAGTGTAAGGCTGAAACACGTAGGACCTAATCTGGCTTCCCCAGGCTATTTCTTTCTGAGGACCTCTCAAGGTGTCTATCTCTTTGCGCCTTTCCTCCTCGCGCAAAGCCAGGAGTTTAGCGTGAAGCAATCTCATTGCCACAACCTTGTTGTTATACTGAGATCTCTCATTCTGACACGAAACCACTATGCCCGTTGGAATGTGAGTGAGCCGGACAGCTGAGTCAACCTTCTGGACGTTTTGACCTCCCGCTCCCGACGACCTAAAAGTGTCTATCTTGACATCCTCAGGATTGATAGTGATATCGTCGTCTTCGTCCATTTCCGGCAAGACGTCCACTGACGCAAATGACGTATGCCTTCTGGCGTTGGAATCGAAAGGCGAAATCCTGACTAGCCTGTGGACTCCTTTTTCGCTTCTTAGGAAACCATACGAATACTCGCCTTTTACCGCGAAGGTGACGCTCTTCAGCCCCGCTTCCTCTCCCGGAAGCATATCAAGGATCTCAGTCTTGAACCCGCGGCGTTCGGCCCATCTCACGTACATGCGATAGAGCATTTCCACCCAGTCCATAGCCTCGGTGCCTCCCGCGCCCGCGTGGAGCGAAACGATGGCATCCCGAGCGTCATAGGCACCCGAAAGAAACGTGGTCAACTCCAACTCGGTGACTTTCTTGTCAATTCTCGCAGCTGCATCTTCCAAGTCAGAGACGAGCGAGATGTCTCCTTCGTCTACGGCCAAAGCGGCGATTTCCAGGTTCTCGCAGATCTCTCTCCGAAGGCCTTCCCAAGTATTGAGTCTTGACTCAATCCGAGAAATCCTCTTACTCAATTCCTGAGCGCGCCTCTGGTCTTCCCATACCGATGGATTCTCCATCTCCTTTCGGGCGGTCTTGAGTTCTTTCCTGAGTCTTTCTAAGTCAAAGAGACCTCCCGATGTTGTTCAGTCTCTCTTCTGACGACCGCAGATCCCTGATTACCTCTTGGTACATAGGTTTACCTCCCAAAATCCTGTTAGCCCACGTCAGTCTGCCGCTAAGCAAGTTTGCCGCAGCAATTCTTGTACTTCTTCCCGCTTCCGCAAGGGCAAGGTGCGTTCCTGCCTACCTTAGGAGTCTTGGCAGGAGCGGTGCGCTGCGCGCCTGCAGATGTTGGCCTAGATGTCGCCACAGGTATACTTCGCCGGACTCTGGCCGGGGCCATTCGATCGCCTTGGCCCTCTTGTCTCACAGCAATCCGATAAACGTGACGAACCGTGTCTTCTTCGATATTCTGAACTCTAGCCGTAAACATCTCATAGCCTTGTTTGGTGTATTCGACCAGAGGGTTCCGTTGGCCATATGCCTGAAGCCCGATACCCTCTCGCAGATCGGTCATGGCCCCCAGATGTTCCACCCAGTGGCGGTCCACAACTCTCAAGAGGATTATCCTCAAGAAATCCGTAGCATGCTCGCCCATAAGCTCGACTTTCTGGTCAAACGCCTTCCTGAACGCATCTTCCAACACCACCAACAACGTTTCCCTGTCCTGGCCATCCCCTACCAGAGTTCCCGATAGGCCGGGAAAAAGGTCTCTAAGGTACGCCGCCAACGAGGCCAAGTCAATCTCTTCCTTTTTGGCGTTGACCGGCCAATACAGATCCAAGGCCCTCTCTAGGACTCGTAACACCATATCCCAGACGACGCCGGTAAGGCCTTCTCTGAATAGAGTCTCCCGTCTTTCACCGTAGATGACTTCTCTTTGCTTGTTCAGGACGTTGTCGTATTCCAGCACGTCCTTCCTGATAGCAAAGTTGTGGGCTTCGATCCTTTTCTGAGCCGCCTCAACCGATTTGGATACTAGAGGATGCTCGATAGGCTCGTCTTCAGAAAAACCAATGCGGTCCATCAATGAAGTCAGCGCATCGCCTCCGAAAAGGCGCATTAGCTCGTCCTCGAGGGAAAGGTAGAACCGTGAAGAACCCGGGTCACCCTGCCTTCCGGCACGCCCGCGTAGCTGGTTGTCTATTCGCCTTGCTTCATGTCGTTCGGTTCCCAAGACGTGAAGACCGCCGAGTCTCACTACCTCGTCGTGCTCCTCATCGGTGACTGTCTTGAATTCGGCGTACAGTTCTTGATACCGCTCCCGAGCGTCTATTACTTGTTGCAGCGCTTCATCTACGTCGCCCGCAAGTATCCTCCTCGCTAAGTCCTCAGGCAACACCTTTTCTGACGCCAAAGTCACGACTTCAGGGGAGTATCCTTCTCGACGAAGAGCTCTTCGGGCCAAGAACGACGGGTTACCGCCCAGGAGTATGTCGGTGCCTCGTCCCGCCATATTGGTGGCTATAGTAACACTGCCTTTGCGCCCGGCCTGAGCCACGATCTCCGCTTCCCGCTCGTGATGTTTGGCGTTAAGCACCTCGTGAGGGATGCCTCGCTGGTCCAGAAGGGCCGAAACCAACTCGGACTTCTCTATGGATCTTGTCCCCACGAGAACCGGGCGGCCCCGCTGATGGCACTCAGCGATCTCCTCAATTACAGCCCTATACTTGGCTCTCTCTGTCTTCCATATGGAATCGGTCATGGTATCTCTGATAAGGGGCTTGTTGGTGGGAATCGAAACCACGTCAAGACCGTAAATCTCCCGAAACTCGGCCTCCTCGGTAAGGGCCGTACCTGTCATGCCGGCGAGTTTCTTATACATCCTGAAGTAGTTTTGCACGGTGATAGTAGCCAGAGTATCGGTTTCCTCCCTGACGGTTACGCCCTCCTTGGCCTCAATCGCCTGGTGCAACCCGTCAGAATACCGGCGCCCGGGGAGTATGCGACCGGTAAACTCGTCAACGATGAGTATCTCGCCATCCTTGACGACATAATCGATATCCCGCCGCATGAGTTCCTTAGCCCGAAGTGCCTGCCTAATGTAGGCGTGAAGCTGAAGATTCTCTTCCGAATCGAGCCTGCCAACACCCAACCATTCCTCGGCTCGCCTGTCCCCTTCATCCGTCATGACCACTATGCGTGCTTTTTCATCGACGGTATAGTCTCTGTCTTTCCTTAAAAACATGGCAAGATCCCTGAATTTCCTGTAGACGTCGGTGGAACCCTCGCTGGGACCAGAAATGATCAAGGGCGTCCTGGCCTCGTCAATGAGGATGGAGTCAACCTCGTCGATGATAGCGTAGTCGAGCGCCGTCTGCACAAGATCTTCTTTACGCCACGCCATGTTATCTCTCAGGTAATCGAATCCGAATTCTGAGTTGGTACCGTATATTATTGGACACGAGTAAGAACGCCTCTTAGCGGCCGTATCCATCTCAGGAACCACGAGGCCCACTTCTAAGCCCAAGAACCGATGGATCTGGCCCATCCACTCGCGGTCCCTCTTAGCCAAATAGTCGTTGACGGTTATCACGTGCACAGTCCTGCCGCCTATGGCATTCAAATATGACGGCAAAGTCGCCACCAAAGTCTTGCCTTCACCTGTCTGCATCTCGGCTATGCGCCCCTGGTGAAGAACGACTGCTCCCATTATTTGAACGTCAAAGGGCCGCATTTCTAAGACCCTTCTCGCTACCTCGCGAACCGCGGCAAACGCCTCGGGAAGCAGCTCATCCATGCTCTCACCGTTGGCGATTCGCTGCTTGAACTCGCTTGTCTTGGCCGCCAAGTCTTCATCGTTGTGTCTCTCCATGGTACTTTCCCAAGATGAGACAGCCTCTACCAGTGGCTTGATTTTTGCTAGTTCTCTGGCGTTGGGGTTAAAGAGATTTCTGAACAATGACACGAGGATCCCCCCTAACCTCAGTCAATACTACCATCAACCGAGGATTGGGGGAAACCGCGTACCATGACGCTGATGATGAACCATGCGATGCCGATGCCAAGAACAGCATCACCCAAGCTGAACATGGATGACCTCAACCCGGGCAGGCGGAACCTGTACAGATCGGCCAAGAACACAAGTCGAGTATGGGGGCCAATAGGTTGATGAGTAAGACTGTGGGCAAGCTTCTGAAGTTCGGCTGAGACCACGTCCTCGGGAAAACCCGCCAAACTAACGGGCATCCTTCCGCGATTTGCCGTCTCCACAAGGAAGTTCATCAGAGCGCCTACCCCCACGCACTTCAATCCCGGTAAGTGAAGGCTGGGGAACAGAGAATAGAACAGAAACCCATAGGATAGCAGAGTGATCAGAAAAGGCAGGTTAAGATCTGCAGGGGCAGACTGAAAAACCGGAAGAGCCAAGACTGCGCCACACACAAGCGACGCCAGCAAGAACCGAAACCGCGGAATCTCAACATCACCCAAACGAGCGATCTTCCCACCGAGACAAGCACCAACCGCTATGGCCAATACGGCGACAAAGGCGAACATGCCGTCACTTCCGGTTCGCGATCATATTGTCGATGACTTTGACCATCACTGGCACCAGGTCTGGGTCGAACTGGGTCCCGCTACACCTCAGGATCTCTTTCTTGGCATCTTCGAAAGACATCCTGTTTTTGTAGGGCCTGTCGGTGGTCATTGCGTCGAAAGAATCTGCCAAGGCCAACATACGCGCTTCGAGAGGTATGTCTTCCCCCCTCAGGCCATCGGGAAAGCCTTTGCCGTCCCATCGTTCATGATGGTGTCGAACCCATTGCTGGCCTTTGCCAAGGAACTTCATGCCTATCAGCATATCGGCGCCCATGGCCGCATGCTCTTTCATTTCCTCGTATTCTTCATAGGTGAAAGCACCCGGTTTCTTTATTATTGCGTCCCTGATTCCCACCTTTCCCACATCGTGAAGAAGCCCCACATACTTGATAAGATCAATCCTATCGTCTGTCATTTTGAGTTCTTTGGCAAGCATGGCGGCATACTCAGCCACTCTTTCCGAGTGGCCTCTGGTATAGGAGTCTCTAACATCGATGGCGTTACTCAGGGCACCTGCCATGTCGCTGTAGGCTTCGCGTAAGTCATTGTACTTCTCAAGAGAGTACTTGGCGACCAATAGCGGTATCCAGAATAGAAGAAGGTACCAGGCATCCCCCTGGACACACACCACTGTCATGAGAACACCAATAGGAATCAGCGCAAGAATGCTGGGAAGACTCGGAAAGATATTCTGAAGCCAAACGCTCAATACTGACGTGTTGAGCATGAAAGCGAACCCTATGGATACTATTATGGAGTTCACAAGGTTGAACAGCGCGGCGCCCGCTACTAACGCCATGAGGTCCCGGTAACCGCCGAAGGCTCCAAGCCTGCCGCCTAATCCCAGGTATGCAAAGGAAAACGACTGAATCGAAAGAACAAGCATGCCTCTATTGAACAAAACGATGTGCAAAGGGACTTGGCCAAGAAGGTCCTTCTTCCGGAGAGTGGCTATGCTCGCTATCCAAGCCGCGTAAGCCGGACCATGAAGCACGACGATGGTAAAAAGCAGCGGCGCAGTAACCGATACACTCCCCTTGCCTCTGGGGACCGGAACCGGCGATAGTTCACCGAGAACGACTAACGAGGCTAGGAAGACAGCGTTCGAAAGGCCCCGGCTAAGATCGGGAATATTTGTCGCCAGGATGTAAGAACCGAGCCCTGCGACAACGTAACAGTATGTCTTGAACACAACCTGCCTTCCCTGCACCAGTGGACCCTCCGAGACTAACCGGCAGCGCCTGTTCACGTCGTTAACCCAGCTGCCATAGCGAAGCTCCCGCGAAAACCATCGCAAAGATGGCGAGAAGGACCTTCATGAGCTTGTTCACGAGCGAAACCCCCGGAGTCGGCATCTCCGAACCGCTAGCCCGGATCTTAGCCTCCGCTTCTGTAAACAGCTCGCTGCCGGCAACCAGTCTTTTCTACATCTTGCGGTAATTCACCTTTTACGACACATCTCGTTAGCCATCCTGATCTGCGAACACCGAGAACCTGCGATTGAGAGCATCTAGCGTCGCTTTGACAGCGGCTTCCCTTTCGTCCAGAGATACGGGGCAAGACCCCGTCAAAAGCTGTTCCCGGCCCGAAAACGATGCGATTATTGAGACCAAGGCCACTCTCAAAGACTTTACCTGTGCCACGGTGACATCTTGCAGGTGAAAAGACACTTCGGGCATAACATATTCGCTCAGGGCCTTCATAGTGGCACTGGCCGCCAACACCAGCCAGTTGCGAGGCGTCGGCGTGCCCCGCTCGCACCCGCTCACTTCTTTCCCGGCCCACTTTAGATGGACAACAACCTGAGCACCATCTGCCTCAGAGATTATCTCCACCTTGACAAGCTGAACCCTTTTCGAGTCTCGTGAAGCAGCGCTCTGGCCTATCTGCGCCACAGATATTTTGCGCCTGTCTAGAGGCACGCCGAAAGCCGCGATGATGGATGACTCAACATCGCGGACTATGTACTTGACGGCTCTACCTGCGCCCGCAAGGATATGAACTTCTTCGATAGATCCATCCGCCGCCGCCACCACTCTTGCGGTGATGACGTCCCTAACCCGCTTCAGAACACTCTCGTACTCTGAAACCGGCACAATGCGGCTTGCCTCTGCCACACCCTCACCTTCCTAACCACCTAGAGCCTTAAAGGTACGTCACCTTGACAGAACGAAAGTGTTATGGCGATAGCCCAGGTCCTCTCTTTCCTTGGCTATCATCTCAGCCATAAGCCAAAGACCGGCCGCAACAAGGCTGTGCCCTCCCAAGACTACTGGGATTTCGGCTTCAATGGCGCATTTCGTGAATTCCCTGGTCCAAGGATCTTCAATGAGTTCGTAATGCCCCAAGTCCGATTGAAACCGGTCCCAATCAGAAAGGTACTTCCTCAGATGACTGAAAATCACCCTAGTGTCAATAAACGCTACATCTGCAATCCTGCTCAAGTGACTAAAGAACTTGCGCGGCCCCACATCCTCAAGGAAGAACCCAAGAAGAGAGACAACCTCTCCTCGGTCTTCACGACCTAAAGCCTTCATACCTCTTTCTTCGGAAAAAACTCGCATTCTGTGAACCATATTCGCGTTTATATACTGGATCACCGCCGGGCCCACACGCCCGATAACCGCTACTTCTCGTGACGGTTGTCTAAGTACCGAAAAAGCCTCGTCGATAGCACGCCTCGACCAATCTAGAGAAGCCAGAGTCTCTTTTGTCCTGGCGCCGCAATCTGGGTGCATGCCCAGAATTAGAACGTCGGTGGGAGTATCAAGGTCGAAGTTCACGCGACCTGAATTGGGAACCAACAGACGTCGCATACCGATATCCCGAAGGAGGTTACCCAGAGAGTTGTCCTTGTCGGGAAGTTCAATTTCGTCGACCGCCCTAGCCGGCGAAAACGCAACTAAGTCGGCTGACTGCACGTTGTTCATGATCACTAAGTTACGCTCCCGTTTGAGAGCTTGAGCGATGTCGTCAAACTCCTGGGCCGAAAGTAAAGGAGCCGCAGCACCTCCCATGTAAATGACGTTTTCCAGCCGTCGCTTTACGATAACCTCTCTAAGCCTGCGGCCAAAATGGAACTTGGGACTTCCCGGGGCTTCGCAATCGACCGTCACACCAAGACGCTCTGCCTCACGGCCGAGGTCGGGATAGTTGGTCACCAGCACGACTTCCTCAATGGAGTCAACACTCTGAAGTCTCTCCAAGGTATCCAACACAACCGAGCGCCGGACCCTTGTCATGATCTCATCCAAGGAGGTCTTTGCTTGTCCACCTTCAAACACTAAAGCAGTAACCCTTGGCTGAAACATAGTCTGTGGCCCTTAGCCCTCTGGCTCTATCAGGCCGTAATCTCCGTCCTTTCTGCGATAGACGACGTTGACAGAACCAGTTTCTGCGTTCTGGAACACGAAGAAGTCGTGGCCCAAGAGTTCCATCTGCATGGTGGCCTCTTCAGGAGGCATGGGCTTGATGGGGAATCTCTTCACCCGGACAATGCGGCCTGTCTCCTGGCTGTTGGTGTGGTTGGGCAGGGGCACGTCTGTCTTGTCTCGTTTCAAGACCTTAGTGCGATACTTCTCTATCTGTCTCTCCAGCTTCTCCATGACGAGATCCAACACAGTGAGAGCATCCCGGGCTGACTCTTCAGCCCTAAGTAGGTAGCCATTCAGAGCCACCGTTACTTCCAGTACATAGTTATCTCTCTCCGTAGAAAATGTCGCCTGACAGGATAGAGCTGACTGCCGGAGGTACTTGTCTATTTTGCTGAGTTTCTTCTCTGCATGGTTCTTGAGAGCCGGACTTACGTCCATGTTCTTGCCCCTAACGAGGATCTCCACTGATATCCCTCCCACTACCCGTTTGGCTTATATTATTCCCGCAACGCGAACTAAATCCTTCCAGACAGGCACCGATTGACGGACCTCATGACGATTCGACACAAGGATATCTTTGCCACAGCGTCTTTCGACCGGTTGTGACAATCCACAACCCTATCCCCAGAACGAAATCGCGCCCTAACTGCTTATCAACAGAGTTACCCACACTATCCACAGTTGGCACAATAAATGTCTGTTGACTGGCCCTTTGGGGCATGCTATAGTGCTGAACGAGCGCAAAGCTCCAGGAGACGACGTGGCCGGGACCCGTTGTCAAGGAATTAGGAGGAATGTCCCGAAATGCAAGGTAAAGTAAAATGGTTCAACGCGGAAAAGGGTTACGGATTCATCGAGCGCGACGACGGACCAGACGTCTTCGTGCACTACACCGCTATTCAGACTGAGGGATTCCGCACACTAAACCAAGGTGACATCGTCGAGTTCGACATCGTCGACGGTCCCAAGGGGCTGCAAGCAGCCAATGTAGCTGTAGTCTCCTAAACTAAATGGCGAGAGAAAGCCCCGGTGCCAGTGCCCGGGGCTTTTTGGTTTCGTAGAAACGTTCTCCTCTACCTGAGTCTGTCGGCGAACAGCCTGCCAAGCAGCTTGTCAGCAACTTCATTGGAGTCAACGACATACTTGCCTTGGGTGACTTTGTCCTGGCATTCTTGAATTCTATCGGTGCGAACATCGGGGGTTTCCCGCACAATGTTGCGAACCTGATCGAGGTATTTTTTGTTAAGAGGAAGGCACTCGTCAAGTCTTGCACATTCCATCGTGCCATCCAACCACTTTTCGGCACGGTTGGCATTTTGCTTTCTATAGATTTCGACAGTCTTTGCGATTTGAGCCCGAGAAATCATCACCGTTTATCACCCTTTGAGAGATATGTGCAACTCGCAACTCCGCTCATTGCTGTAATCGGAAAGTACCCGTATAGCGTTAGTTTGCCCCCGTAAACTGGGCAGGGAGACCCAATCCCCGCTCGGCACCGACCTTTGGCCCTACTTGCCGCATGCACCGCTTCTACTCAAGAGATGTCCTTGCCACGGTCGCCCCATACACCCGGACTGCTCCCACTTTTCTTAGAGCGCGAGCGGCCTCGTCCAGCGTAGCGCCGGTTGTCATAACATCGTCAACTACGAGGACCCTCAAACCGGTGAGGTCAACTCCTTCTCTAACCTCCATGGTTCCCCTAAGATTTCCTCGCCTATCCCTTCTGCCAAGCCACGCTTGGTGTTCACGCCGCTGAGCCCGGCACAACGGGTCTTCCATGGGAACCTTAAGGCACGTGGAGACTTTCCCGGCCAAATCCCTGGCCTGATTAAACCCCCTCTGGTTGAGACTTCCGGGGTCTATAGGGACCGGCACTACTATATCCAAAGGCAAGAACACGCGCGCGGACTCCGCCACAAGACGGCCCAAAGGACCCGAAAGCCACCGCTCGCCTCCATACTTGAGACGCCTGACGCACCTGCGCAGGTTTCCTCGATATAACCCTGCCGATCTCTGGGCATCGAAATATCCCATACTGGAGCGGCAGTCCGAACAAAGACTCATAGAGCCAATCATGGGAATGCCGCAGATAGCACACACGCTACGCATGGACACTCGAAGGTCATCAAGGCAAAGAGGGCAAATCCCCATGACCGAATCGGGACTGCAGATCTCCGTTACACTCAAGCGTTCTGGCTCTAAGACTGAGCCGCACAAGGCGCAATTCCCAGGGACTCCAAACAAGAGGTCCCCAAACCAACTGGAAATGCGGCGCCCCACCAGATGCTCCATCATGTCAAGTTCTTCATGTTCTTGTTCCGGTACAGCTCGTCGTCGGCCGACTTAATGATGCTTATGATATCGCGGCCGTCTTCTGGGAAAGTCGCCACTCCGTAACTGGCGCTGAGTTCAAGCGGTAGTTCTCCGGCGGTTTTCGATACGACTTTGACGCCCAACAAATTGGCGCTGATCCTCTTGACCACCCCGTAGGCTTCATCTTTGGATGCCCCCGGCAAGACCACAGTGAACTCATCACCTCCTGGCCTGGAGATGGTGTCCTTTTCCCGGCACGAGGACCGAAGAACATCGGCCACTAGTTTGAGAGTGTCGTCACCCGATTGGTGCCCATAGGTATTGTTGATTTCCCGAAACCCGTCAAGATCCAGGTATATGAGACTGACGACACCCCGAGTTCTGGCTGCCTCCTGTAGAGCATCGCTCAAAGCGATCTGGAACTGTCTGTAATTGTAAAGACCTGTCAAGGGATCGGTCGCGGCCATCGCTTTAACCCGCTCATACTCTATCTCATCGTTCACAGCCCTGTGCCCGGCCTTGCTAATGAGGACCGCCGTAATCGAGACGATGGAGCACGACACATAAAACAGCAGGGTCCCCACCAATTTGTCGCGTATTGGCCATGAGAGCGCCGAATGCCGAGGAGTATCCAGTATGGATAAAGTGATAGCTGAGGTTGTACATCTTCTCTTGATTGGCCAAGGAGGTCGAACTCATCCTCCCGAAGACCCACGACAGGATTGCACTCACCAAAAAATAGACCGCTGCGAAGATCACCAGGCTCACTGAGGCACGATGCCCATCAAAAGCCCCACCTAGAGTTCGCCCAGCGTAGTAGCCGACGGCGGTAGAAACAACCTTGCAAACCCATTGTGTAAAACGATTGGCGAAAGCACTTTCGTCTAGCAAGCCAGGCTACCATCGTGGCCAAATTGAGAGATATGGCACCCGGCATGCCTACGGTCAGAAGAGCAGCCACTATAGGCGCAAGGCCAAAACTCCCGCTGTAACCATGCTTTAGCGGGGTACGGTAGAAGTCGGTTATGACAAAAGTACCCAACAGAGCAAAATACTGAGGGCAAATCATTTGACGGATTCCGCCTTGGGCCCGACTTACAGGCGAGAATGTATAACACGACGCCCAGGACGCCCACAATCCACGAATATGGTTTTTCACCTTGTTTTGCATCAAGATGACTCCTCGGTAGCAAACACTCAACACGCATTCTATAGGCTAAGGATTAGGTGCGGCACGCCTCTCTGAGACTCTGTCGGCGACCAATCCATCGTTTACTAGGATTCCCAAAAGTGCGCCAGGCATCTTCCATGGTACTCTCCAACAACACCGATACAATTAGATAAGAACGGCACACAAAACCCACCTTGAACCATAGAAGCCGGACAGCCCCTTCATTAGGTCCGGATGATCCTTAACCACAATCAGAGCCCGAATTGGCCCGGCACAGATCGCGATCTAGTCAACTCTTGAGTGATTTCCAGAATACACCAAATCCCCAACAGGAGCAAGGGGACTCTCCTCGGGTCAAGCAACCAAGAACCCTCCCGCCATCATATGTGGGGAAGAGAAGATGGGCGCTACACGTGCTTCAGCAGGTCGTCCACAAGATCGAGACGCTCCCAAGGGAGGTCAAGATCGTCGCGGCCAAAGTGGCCATAGGTCGAAACCTGGGAGTATATAGGGCGGCGCAGATCGAAATCTATCTATAATTGCTGCGGGGCGAAGTCGAAAGCCCTAATGACCGCTTCTTCCACGCATTGCCCGGGCACTTTGGAGGTGCCCTTGTATCCACGGTGACAGATACCGGCTTGGCCACTCCAATAACATAGGCTACCTGGACTTCGCACTCTCTGCTGAGTCCGCCGCCACTACGTTCTTAGCGACATATCTTGCAGCATAGCTGGCTGAGCGGTCGACTTTGGTTGGGTCTTTGCCCGAGAAAGCGCCGCCGCCATGGCGGGCAAACCCACCATAGGTATACGGAGATAATCTTCCTACCGGTAGGCCACAATCACCTTGAGGACCTCCTATACGAAGCGTCCTGTGGCATTGACAAGGATCCTAGTACGGTTGTCCATCATTCCGCTGGGAATGGCTTCTTCAATTACCTCGGAAATGATATCTTGACGGATCCTATCCAACCCTACGTCGGCCGCGTGCTGGGCAGACACCACCACAGTATGGACTCGGGTCGGGAACGCCGTCGTTATAACTCAAGAGTTACCTGGGTCATTTCCGTCAGGGCGAAGATAAGGGATTACCTTCTCATGCCTTACCTGCGCCAGTCGCCGTGCCAAACGGTTGGCCAGGTCAATTCCCATAGGCATGAAGGTGGAGTCTCATCGCAAGCATAGCCAAACATGAGCCCTTGGTCACCGGCTCCGATAGTATCCGTCATTTCACCTTGTTTGGACTCCAAAGAGAGGTTCACTCCCATGGCGATATCAGGTGACTGCTCTCTATTGCCGTCAAAACAGCACACGTGTCGGCGTTCAAACCCGTACTTGGCTCTGGTATATCCGAGTCCTGCGAAGGGTCTCTCTCACGATAGACGGCATATCCACATAACAATCGGTGGATATTTCGCCCGCAACTAAGACGAATCCCGTCTTGACCACGCACTCGCAGGCAACCCGAGCGAATCTGTCCTTTGCGAGAATGGCATCTAAGATCGTGTCAACTATCTGATCAGCCACTTTGTCGGGATGACCCTCGTCACAGACTCAGAGGTAAACAGTTTCCTGCCCATTCCTATGGGTTGACATAAGCGGACCTCCCTTAGGCACAATGCTCTTGCAATGGTAACATCGAGCATTATTGGTGTCAATTTGGTGTAGCGAAGGCCACGGTGGCCCTTGCGACTTCCGCATCATCTACGTATGCAACACCCAAGGCTCGGCCGATGCCCCGTCGAATGGGCCCCAACTCGGTCACAGCCCGCAGGGTCTCACCGGGCTTCACAGGACGCCGGAATCTTGCCGACTCTACTGCAGCCAAATATGCTATCTTGCCTCGCATCTTTGGCATGGACAAGACCGCTAAGGCTCCGCATTGGGCTAGCATTTCAAGGATTAGGACTCCCGGCAAAATGGGCTCTAGGGGAAAGTGTCCCTGAAACACAGGCAGACTGGGCAATACATCAAACTCGGCAACAGCGCTTTTCCCCGGTTCCAGCGAGATAATTCTATCCACAAAAAGAAAGGGCGCCCTATGAGGCAATATCGCCTCGACGGCCTTCCTCATCTCGTCGTTTCCATTGTCTCATCCCCTGTCGTTCCCCCTGCCGCTTCGCCCGCGTCTTCTAAA
>JBMNKF010000007.1:0-435324 GCA_050952065.1 Bacillota bacterium | reverse complement strand
TATGTTCGAACTGGACGAACGGCAGGATGAGCTTCTGGCAGGGTATTCCCACGGTATGAAGCAGAAGGTCTGCATTGCCGCCGCTCTCTTGGACAGTCCTAAGGTTCTCTTTCTGGACGAGCCTACGGTGGGTCTCGATCCCAAGAGCGCCCGCATAGTCAAGGACGTGTTGCGGGAAGTCGCCTCTCGAGGCGGCACGGTGTTCTTATCAACTCATATCTTGGAGATCGCTGAACGCATGTGCGACAGGATAGGCATCATCCAGAAAGGCCGTGTTTTGGCAGAGGGGAGCATGGATGACCTTCGGAAAAGGGTGGGCTCCGAGAGAGGGCAAGACAATAGTTCCCTGGAGGACCTTTTCCTGAAGCTTACCGGCGGGGAGGAATACCGTGAACTGGTTAAGCACCTCGGCGCGGGGCCGCGCTGAAGTTTGACTCCCACTTGGAGGTGCAGGCATGGAATACGTGTCTATGATCCTCAAGAGAGACCTGCGTTCCATTCTCACACCCGGCGGTAAGCCAAGCCTCAAGAGGACTGTTCGGATCAGCGTGTATTCGATTTTCTTTGCCTGTATCGTTTTGGGGCTTTACTATGGCTCTTTCATGTTGTTCACCTACGCACAAAACACTTTTGGCTCCGTCCCAGGGCTAGTTGACGCCCTGTCGTTAAGCATTCTGAACGGTGTAGCTCTGTCGTCGCTCTTGATCGTGTTCATGACCGGGCTGCAGACGACCTACAGGATCGTATATGAGTCTGACGATATAGGTTTTCTGCTCGTGCAGCCCATACCGGCACAGTCAGTGTTCTTATCCAAGTTCATCATCTCCTACGCCACCCTTGCTGCCTTGGTCCTGGGTTTTGGATTGCCTGGGTGGACAGGATGGGGGCATGCCACGGGCGCTGGGTTTTGGTTCTACGTGGCAGCGTTTTCGGGATTTGCCTTTCTCCTGCTTCTGGTACATTCGGTTGTGTCGCTCATGCTTCTGGTAGCCATGCGCTATCTACCAACGCGGAAAATGAAGACTGTTTTTGTGGCGGTTTCGGCCATAGGGGGCGTCATTACGGTCCTTGCAAGTCAGGTCATCAGCGCGAGACTGAGCGCCGTGGGAGATACTGCATCCCAGGAAGCCCTTCTAAGGCAGATCGGAGCATCCCCCATAGCAGGAGCATGGTATCTTCCAAGCACATGGTTAGTTAGGGGCGTTCTAGGGACTATTCCCCGCTTCAATTTAGACTACAAGCCGTACCTAATCTCGCTTTCCCTGGGCGCTTTGATTGCAGCGTACATTGCAATAAAAGCATCTACTGGGACTTACTTGCATGGGTGGTCGAGTAAGGCCGAAGAAGAGGGGAAGCCTACCGTCAAGAAGGCATCTATGGCAGGTCTATCGGGACTAACGGCCAATCTCAAGGGTACCTATTGGGCTGTCCTCAGAAAGGACATGAAGACCCTCTTTCGCGATCCCGTGGTGTGGTATAGTCTGGTGACCAGCATCATAGTTCTGGGTTTTTTCATTTTCAACACGACCAGGTCCCAAAGAAGCGGGACTTCCGACATGATGGCAACCCTTGTGATAATGATGGCGGCGCTCATGGGCGCAGTGACCTCTGCCCAAACCGGTGGAGTATCTGTGAGCCGTGAGGGGCGTAGTTTCTGGATTCTCCAGAGTAACGCTACTAAGCCGTCCGAGCTCTTCTGGGCGAAGATGACTTACGCGTTTCTTCCCGGGTTCTTCATAGTGGTTCTTGGCCTTGTGGGGAGCCTAGTCGGAGGCTTGCCGCGATTGCCTATGTGGCTGTCCCTCTTATTGGGTGCGGCCGTTGTCGTGGGGGTGTCGTCGCTGCAAATCCTATTGGATGTCTCCTTCCCGGACTTTGCCATGAAAATGGATTTTGGAGCATCCAAGAGTGGAACGGGAACAGGCAAACTCTTGGTCACGATGTTTGCGTCCATGGGGTTTGTATTCCTGTGCATGTTGGTGCAGTTCCTGCCGTCGGTCCTTCAATCCAAAGGGCTTCTTCAAGATGTTGCTCCGGGGCTTCTCAGGTCTGTCTCATACGCTGCCGTGGTGGTCTCAGGACTGGTGCTGCTATTCGTGGCTTCCACTTGGGGGTACAAGAAGCTCAAGTCGCTTCTGAGCGACTCCTGACCCAACAAATGGACCTCATTTGGCATGGGATTGTCCCACAAGCAAAGGTCCATGTGGTACTATGATAGATGGTCGGGTATGGCTTTTTGCTGTGCAGGAGGTGTTGACCATCAATCTCGAGTCGATTTTGACCGCGCTTGGCGGAGTGGGTCTGTTCTTGTACGGCATGATGAAGATGGGCGAGGGGCTCCAGCGCTCGGCTGGCGACCGAATGCGAAGAATCCTCGAGACTCTAACAGCCAATAGGCTCATGGCGGTGGTTGTAGGTGCGGTGGTGACCGCCATCATTCAGGCTTCCGGGGCAACCACTGTGATGGTAGTGGGCTTCGTTAACGCCGGTCTCATGACTCTTGAACAAGCTATAGGCGTCATAATGGGCTCCAACATAGGTACTACCGTGACTGCTCAACTTGTGGCCTTCGATCTTGAAAAGGCCGCTTTGCCGGCCGTCGCTCTGGGAATGGTCCTTAAGCTCGGGGGCAAGCGCAGGAGAATCAAGGGTTTGAGCGATTGCGTGATAGGGTTCGGGCTCCTCTTTCTTGGGATATCGGTCTTGGGCGGTGCTCTAGCGGGTTTAAGAGATTACGCCCCGTTCGTCAATATGATAGTCGAGAGCCAGCGGAACCCCATTCTCGGAGTTGTAGTGGGTATGTTGTTCACTGTTGCTCTGCAATCTTCTTCGGCAACTACCGGACTTCTGGTCGCCATGGCCGCAAGGGGTATCATGCCGCTTGGCGCTGCCGTACCAATGGTTTTTGGGGCCAACATAGGCACTACCTCAACCGCTCTTTTGGCATCGGTCGGCACGACGCTGGCGGCCAAACGGGCCGCCATGGCGCACTTCTTCTTCAACTTTTTTGGCACCTTGGTATCCTTGCCTTTCCTTAGACTCTTTGAAAGGCTTGCAGAAGCGTCCAGCACGGATGTTGCACGCCAGGTGGCCAACGCTCACACTCTTTTCAATGCGATCGTTACAGTCCTGTTAATTCCCTTCTTGGGACAGTTCGCCAAGTTCGTTACTTCTGTAGTTAAGGGCGAGGATAACACAGTGGTCCACGGCCCTCAGTATCTTAATCTAAGACTCATTCCGGCACCGTTCACGGCCGTCATCCAGCTCCGGAAAGAAGTCGTCAGGATGGCTCGTTTATGCCAGGAGAACTTCAACGCGTCTATCAGTGCTTTTCTAGGGGACTCCGGGCCTGAAAGAGCACGGTTTGACGGAATCGAGGATGTTATCGATGGGCTTGAACAAGACATCAGCGTCTATGTATCCGCCATATCGCAACGAGGCGTTAACCGAGAACAGGCCAGGATGTTAACATCTATGATCAACATCGCCACAGACCTGGAGAGAATCGGGGATCACGCTACAGGCATTTTCGAGCTAGTTGACTACAAAGAAGAACACAGGCTCGTGTTCTCCAACGAGGCTCTCCTAGAGATAAGGGATCTAGCCGGACGCGTATCGGAAATCCTGACTAAGACCATTGAATGCCTAGAAAAGGATGATAAAGTCATGGCGGCCAGCATAGGTTCCATGGACGATGTCGTAGATGCTAGGGAAAAGGAGCTTCGGGGTTTGCACATAAAACGTCTTAATCAGGGTACCTGCTATCCGGCGGCGGGCGTGATTTATCTGGATCTTCTTACCCACATGGAAAGAATTGGCGATCATGCAGTGAACGTCGCAGAGGCTATTCTGGGCACAACGGAAGTGTCACAATCTTGAGCATCGTTCAGGCGATTGTGCAGGGTGTTATTCAGGGATTGACTGAGTTCTTGCCTGTCTCCAGTTCGGGGCACTTGATCCTCGGTTCCCGCCTATTGGGTTTACCTGAACCGGGTTTGTCCTTCAGCATCAGCCTGCATGTGGGAACAGGACTGGCAGTTCTTATCATGCTAAGATCGGAACTTTCTTGGTTGATTGCGGCTATCGTGTCTCCTGGCGAGAAGTATCAGCGCCGGCGTGCTCTGCAACTGATGAGCTACGTGGTCTTGGCATCAATCCCTGCGGCTTTGACCGGCATCGTTTTTTCGGGACTGATAGAACCCCTGTTTTCTTCTAGCGCCGTGGCTTCTGTTGGGTTGATAGTGACCGGGTTAGTGTTGAGATTCGGAAAAGGGTCGCCCGAACCTACAGACAGAAGACGTCGGGACGGCGCGAGAGTAGAGTATCAAAGAGACATGCCTTCGGTCACCTTGGGGAGCGCTTGCCTGGTGGGGTTGGCTCAGGCTGTTGCCATTGTACCTGGCATTTCCCGGTCAGGCATCACGATAGCGGCTGGACTCATGTCAGGTATCACCCGCCAGGATGCGGCCAGATTCTCGTTTCTTCTATCTTTGCCGGCCGTGTTTGGCGCCGCTTTGCTAGATCTTCGCTCTCTTGGAGAGACTGGGTTGCCTCTCATAACCGTCAATTCTTTCGTGGGGGCTTTAGTGTCTTCAATCGTAGGTGTGTTCGCCCTCGGAACCGTGTTCCGTACGGTCAGGCAAGGACGCCTTTCTGCCTTCTCCTATTATTGCTTTGCAGTCGGGACAGTCTCTTTGATGTGGCTGTTGCTGAGTTGACCATGGCAACCGGCTCCAGCTCCTCATAGGATATACGGGGGATCACTCGCTTGTACAGACCGGCATTTTGGTCCTATGCTTCTGACCTTGGTAGAATCGTAATCGACATCAGATCGAGGACTCTTGTGTTCCATTATTCGGGAAGGACCTATGGCCCCCATTTAGTGGGTTTAGGCAAGTATGACACTCCGACTCCGGCAGGCCGCTGGCGAGTGGTAGACAAGTTGATGTTTCCCGCATGGGAAGTTCTGGGTACCAGATGGATGGGTCTAGATGTTCCCTGGGGCAATTACGGGATCCACGGTACGAACGCCGACTGGGCCATAGGGACTTACGTGTCAAACGGCTGCATTCGTATGCATAATTGGGATATCGAGACCATATTTCCGCTGGTTGTTATAGGAACGCAGGTGGATATCATAGGGCAGTATCCGGCGGCCTATCGCCTCAAGGAGTGGTGGCTTACGGTTCGAGGGAAGACACCGTATGCCAGATAAGTGTCATGCCTGAAGTATGAATTGCACACTAGTAGCATCGTCACATGACGGTTTGATGTTTTGTCCCGTATAATCTAGGATTGGACTGGTATACAAAAACATCACGAAGGAACTCATACAATAGACGTCGAATCAAACGAGGAGCAAGACCGGATTGGAGGACGAGCATTCCTACTTAGGCAGGGTAAAGCTAAATTTGGTTCCCGGCTGCCAACTGGGATTCAGATAGTCCTTTGGGTTTAGAGATACTAGGCGGACTATCTGCGCTTGACCGTCGACTAGCTCAAGCACGAATGTGCGTCCTTGGTGTTCCACAGAGAAGTAGCGCCTCTTGTCTTCGGTTTCAGATTGAAGGACAATCTCCGGCGGGTATATGGTATATATCACCATGCTTTCCCGCCCCCTGTCTCGTGTGTTTCCTGTGTCGCGTGTGTCTCTTGTGTGTCTTGCGTGGTCTGGGGCCTTTCATGGTTCTGGGTTAGCTGGTTGAGTTTGGCCAAGGCGTCGGATAACCCTCCAACCTCGTCTATAAGACCCACTTCGGTGGCATCTTTTCCCACAAGCACTGTGCCAATGTCTCTGGCCAGTTCGCCTGTACGAAACATGAGCTCTCTGAACCTCTCCTCGGTAATGTTTGAGTTTTGTGTGACGAAACGGATGACTCGATCCTGCATTTTTTCAAGGTATTCGTAGGTCTGAGGGACCCCTAGGACCGTTCCTGCCAACCTTATTGGGTGGATTGTCATAGTGGCAGAGTCGGTGATGAAAGAGTAGGTCGCCGCTACTGCTACAGGCACGCCAATGCTGTGTCCGCCGCCTAGAACCAAGGAGACTGTAGGTTTAGACATACTCTTAATGAGCTCGGCGATAGCCAACCCGGCTTCTACGTCTCCGCCTACAGTGTTGAGCAATATGAGCAACGAGGACACCTCGGGGTCTTCCTCAATGGCCACCAGCTGAGGCATCACGTGTTCGTACTTTGTTGTCTTGTTTTGAGAGGGCAGGACGATGTGGCCTTCGATCTGTCCGATAATCGGCAGACAAAAGACTCCACTCTTGGGTGAAGGTGTAGCAGTAGTGCCCAGCTCCTTAAGGTTTTGTGTCTTTTCCTGGGCAGTGATGGACTCCGACAACAGCATCATTCCTTCCTGAGTCACGGCACTTGGGTGCTGGAAGCGGCATAAAGCCCCGCCAGATCAATGTCCCAGAACACGCTGTCCACTTTCTCCAGGTGCAGCAGGTGTCCCGGATCCGGTGCGCCCTGCTCGATCTCATCGCAGAGTTTCTGAAAGCGGCCGATGTGAGTAACGAACCGGTCCTTGGCATAATCCGGAAGTGTCCCAGTCTTCATGATGAAAGGCCAGTCAGAGGATTGGGCCAAGAGCAGCTCCCTAACCGCTTGACTCAAGGCGCGCCTTTGCAGTCCTCTGGCGTTCGGGTTTGCCCGGGAAATCCTGGCCAAGCGTTCCTGAGCCTCATGCAGATGTCTGTATACCCAATGGTTTGAGCCTTCCAGCCACACCTCGTGATAGCCCTTGTAGCCCCAGCTGGAAGTTGCAGGCTGAGACACTTGGTTGACGGGGTAGTGCTGCACGTATTCCCACGGGGTAATGGCTGTGACTTGGCTCGCTTCTTGGGATAGACGGCGGAAAACGTGAGCCAGCCATACAGGCCCTTCGTACCACCAATGGCCGAACAATTCAGCATCGTATGGCGCCACCATAATGGGGTTTCTACCCAGAACCCCCGACCAGTGGCCGGCTTCTTTGTTTCGCCAAAAGACGAAGTTTCCCGCATGTTCCCACGCTCTTGCCAAGGCTTGGCCAGGCTCGTATATTTGTTTGTGGTCGCTCCTTCTATCAGTCACCCGGTAGTACTTGATGCCGGTGGGAACTCTTGTTCGTCCAGGCAAAGCGTTTCCGAGGTAATCTTCGGGAAGCTCGTAGCCGATGTCTCTATAGTACTCCCGATAGACGCCGTCTCCCGGGTATCCTTCCTGGGCGCTCCACACCTGTTTGGAGCAATCGGGATCTCTGGCAAAAGCCAATAGGCCATTGGGAGTGACAATGGGGGCATGATAGCCAAATCTGGGTCTCGGCGTAGCAAACAACAGACCGTGGGTTTCTGTGACGAAATAGGCCAGGTTCTCGTTTTTTAAAGGTTCTTCGATTTCAGGCGCGTAGGCACATTCTGGAAGCCAAAAACCCTTGGGTTCGTGGTGAAAGTGTTTTCGAAATGCTGCAACGCCGGCCTTAATCTGGGCTACAACCGCCTCATTGTGCAACAGTAGGGGCAAATACCCGTGGGTGGCGGCCGTGGCCATGAGCTCGACGCGTCCTTCCGTTTCCAAGACCCGCCATGGCTCTATCAGGTCCTGCTTATACTTGTCGGTGTAGTCACTGAGGAGCTCGTGAAACCTGTCCCGGTACATGCGGGCTAGAAGTTGAACTCGACTGTCGTAGGAGGTTCTTTTCACCTCTTTCTCCGACAATTCCAGCAAGTTTTCCAGGTGCGTCTTGTACTTCGCCTGGAGAAGTGGATCTGCCAGCATCTCTAGAAGAGGGGGCGACAGAGAAACGGCGAGGCGAAACTTCACGTTTTCCTCAAGAAGGCTGTAGAAGCCGTTCAATAGGGGTATGTAGCACTCGGTGATAGCCTGAAAAAGCCACCTTTCTTCCAGCGAATCTTCGCTCTTGGTGTTCTTAACGTAAGGCAGATGAGCGTGAAGGATCATGCTTAGATAGCCACTAGTCAATTATCTTGCCTCCCCAGTCCATGGGCGAACTCACACCGCACAATCCTCCGTCTCTTCCGTAATGAGATTCCCAATCAAGTGGAGCCCATTCCAAAGACGTAACGGGAGATACCCCGTAGGGAGGCAGTTGCACGACGTTAGACTGCAACATAGGCACAAATCCACCTGGGAAGAGTACGCCGAACTCGGCCATGAACTTGTGCCGGGGCTTTGCTACCCTTATATACCAGTTGTCAGCTGCATCATCGACGTATACATCAAGATTCTCGCCTCTCGTTCCGGAGGTCACGTCGTAGAGCCTGAGTAATGGCCTTGAAACCTCCCATTGGGTGAGGTGCCGCCTGTACATATCTTGGTATTTCTCGTGGGATATGTCCCAGTATGCGTATATCCAGGACGGGTCTCTAGCCAAGAGCACCAAACGGTTTGCTCCGTACTTTGCCGGCAGTGAGTATTTCTCCGCATGTTTTTCTCTCTTCGTCTCTCTAGTCTCGCTATCAGTCTCTTCGTAGCTGTCTGGGGCCGCATCTTTGGGCAGTGCCCAAGCGCCGGGTTGAAACTCGATAATTTCTGATGCTTCCCAGTCGAGCTCAACCTCTTTGCTCAGGTTGTCTTTTCTCAGGTTAGCACCTGGCAAAGGCCTTCTGCCGCCATAGCCCTTCTTGAGGTCGTCGATTTCCGGCGCAGACGCCTCCCGGCCACGGTTCTTCCGGTAGAAATAGAAGGCCGAACCCAGAATCGTTATCAAGAGCGTGAGAGCGTAGAACCAGAGCACGAATAGTCTACCTCCTGCCCGGCTAGAATCGGTAAATGACGGCTCAATGACCGGCTGTAGTGATTATGAGGATTTGCTGCCGGATTTATTCCAGGCAAGGAGGGTCCCTATGCGTCCTGCGGTTCTGGGGAATGGCTCATTGTACCTGGGATTTGACTCTACATGCAGTTTGCGCGAGATCTTCTGGCCCATCGTAGGACTTCATAACCACGCTGCCCAGAACTCACGAAACCGGGTTGTTGCGTGGTTCAGGGGGCATTTCTCGGAGGTTGGCGACGACTCTTGGACTATCGCAGGAGACTTCGGACAAGGCATGGTGTTTTCCTGGACAATCGAGCACCGTCATTACCCCCTGTCTCTGACCGTCCTGGATTGCGTCGACCCGTATCAAAGCATTTGGGTGCGCAGGATCAAGGCCGATGCACCTGAAGGGGAACCTCTAGGCTTGTACCTCAGGCAAGCGTACAACCTTGGAGAGAACACCGTTGGTGAATGTGGCTTCTGGGATCCCACGACTGCCCGCCTCTACCACCACAAAGGTGAGGTTTGGCTGGTGTCCGGCATCACGCCATGCAGATCGCCCCTGGAACGAGACTTTGGGCAACCGGTTATCCACAAAGCCGTGGCCAAGGTCCGGGATGGCGGGGTGTCTCTAGATGGTACTACTGGGGATGTGCGAGGACCTTCAATCGACCACGGACTCATTGAGAGCATGTTGGGAGCGGTGGGCACGTGTGGGCAGAATGGTTTCACCATGGACTGTTTTTTTGTTTTGGGGCCCAGTAGAGACGAGTCTGACTGCGTTATGGAGCAGGCCGAAGCCCGTGGAGTCTCGGGAATCGTGGAGAGATCCGAATCATTCTGGGCGTCGTTACCTGTAGAGGAGAGCGTCTCCCTCAAAGTGCTTCTGTCTCATGCCGATCGAGGAGGCGCCATAGTTGCCTCATGCGACACAGGAGTTATGGGGGATTTTCGAGACCACTATCGCTACGTTTGGCATCGGGATGCGGCCATGTGCGCTTCAACCATGGCCAGACTTGGCCTTCTCGACCACGTTCGACATTTCCTAGAGTTTTGCCAAAGGACCATAGACAAGAGAGGCTTCTTCTGGCAGAGATACCGTCCCGACGGCACCATTGGATCTGGCTGGCATCCTCGAGACTTGCCACCCGGAGACCTTCCGATTCAAGAAGATGAGACTTCTCTGTGCCTTGTGGCGGCGGGCGACTACCTCGCTGCTGGAGGTTCTCTGGAGTTCTTGGAATCCATATACCCGTCATTCATCGAGAAGGCCGCTGAGTTTACCCTGGGTTACGTGCAGGAGGACGGAACCCTTTGCAGACCTTCTTTCGATCTTTGGGAAGAAAGGCGAGGAGTCTTCTCTTTCACTCAGGCGTCTTGCATAGCCGGGCTATACTGGGCAGGGGTCATAAGCGACAGGTTAGGGCGAGCGCGTGGCACTCGCTATAGGGAAGGCGCAAGACGTCTTCTTGATGGTTTGGTGTCCATATTGGGCAACGAGACCCGGGGTTACTGTCGCGGAATAGTCGCAGGCTTTACCGATAAGAATTGCCGGTTCGATTGGACTGAAGATGCCAGTCTCTTCCTGATCCCGCTTCTCTTTTCGGGACTGAGACTCTGGTCAATTGACGAAAGGTTATTTGGGAAGGCTTCGGAACTCTCGAAGATCACCTGGAACAGACTATCCAAGTCTCTGGCGGTTCCGTCAAGGGTTGGGCCTGTTCTCGGGCTAGCCAGGTATCACGGTGACTGGTACGAGAGGCCTTCTGACGCAGGCGATGTGCCGGGTAACCCTTGGCTGGTCACCACAGCCTGGCGTCTTCTGAGCGGCCTTGAGCTTGGCCTTCTGCATGAAGACGAGATTTCCCAGGGTATTGATTGGTTTGACGCTGTGAGTCTTCCGAGCGGTGTTATGCCGGAACAGATCAGTTGCGTGACTTCTGTCCCGCTATCGGCGGCTCCTCTGGCATGGTCCCACGCTATGTTTCTAGAATTGGGACGGGCGGGAGAGGGCAGAATGGTGTCGAAACGAACGCGTTGGGAGGCGATTGGAATTGACTGATCCGAGAGTCTGGACTAAACCATCTCTTCTCTCCAAAGGAATCCCGGCAGAGATAGGATACAGAGGGCTCTTGGTAAACTCAGGCGCCGATAGGGTGTTCTTGCACTACGGCAAGGATGGTTGGCAGAACCTGCGCACAACGGAGATGAAGCGGCGAATCGACGGCTCGTTTTCCGCGTCCATTATGCCCGAAGGTGACAAGTGCATTGATCTGTGCTTCAGGGATTCTGCCGGCAACTGGGACAACAACAGTGGTTCCGATTGGCATTTACGTTTGAGGAAATAGACTCAAATATGGCCCGTCCAAGAAGATTACGGGCAGGCTTTTGCTTCTTTTTGGCGTTTACCCTGACAGAAAAAGAGGAATTCTGCCAACTGGGGCGAATATGCCCTCGAACTGGCTACATAGACGCCTTATTGGAGGCCGAAAACTGTTAGGAGGGGAAACTGTGGCACTTCCAAGTTTGACTCCAGAAGAGAAGAAGAAAGCACTGGAAAAAGCCCAGGCCATGCGTAGAGCCCGAGCCGATCTTCGTGTAAGGCTCAAAAAGGGTGAGATTAAGCTATCTGACGTAGTAGAGGGAACCGACCCTGTCATCCAGAGAATGAAAGTATCCTATCTCTTAAAGTCCCTTCCCCGCGTGGGAAAGGTAAAGGCCGAGAAGATCATGGAAGAGGTCGGAATCGACGAATCGCGTCGCGTCCAGGGCCTGGGCAAAAGGCAGAAAGAGGCCCTTCTGGCGCGTTTCCTGGGGAAGTAGCGTATTCGGGAGGTACCATCATTCTATGGGTGTCCGGATGGTCAATATCGGATTCGGTAATATTGTGGCCGCAAACCGGGTTGTCGCCATGGTCTCGCCTGAGAGTGCTCCCATACGACGAGTCATTGCGGAGGCCAGAGATAGAGGCATGCTAGTTGACGCTACCCACGGCCGCCGAACCAGGGCCGTTATCGTGGCTGACTCTGGACACATCGTTCTTTCCGCCGTGAGTCCAGAAACGGTTGTCTCTAGACTCCAGGACAGATAGAATGTAGGTACTATGGAAAAAGGCATCATATTCGTCATAACGGCGCCATCGGGATGTGGCAAAGGGTCCCTGCGCCGACTCGCGTTGGACGAAGTTCAAGACATCTGCTTTTGCCCCTCTCTGACTACTAGAGCTCCTCGCGCGGGAGAAGTAGACAGAGAGGATTATTGCTTTGTTTCGAAAGACGAGTTCTTCGAAAAGAAGAACCAAGGGCTCCTTGAAGAATGGGCAGAGGTTTACGGCAACTACTACGGTACGCCGTCCAAGGATATCCAGGATTGTCTCGCAAGAGGACTGGATGTCCTCCTGGAAAAGGACGTTCAAGGGGCTCGGACTCTCAGGCGCCTATACCCGGAAGGGGTCTTTATCTTTGTCTTGCCTCCGTCCCTAGAGGAACTGCGCCGCCGCATCGAATCGAGAGGCACAGAAAGCGAGGAGCAGCGCGACTTGAGATTCAAGGCCGCACAATGCGAGATGGCAGATCTCTCTGTTTATGATTATGTTATTATCAATGCTGACCTTAACCGTGCCAAAGATAGACTTTTGGCAATAATCGCGGGGGAAAGAGCCCGACGGAGCGCTGAGGCGACGCCCCTTCAGAGGAGGGCATTGGATGGTGTACCTACCCCGGGATCTGACACGAATCGAATCCAAGTACAGTCTAGTGGTGGCCGTAGCCAAGAGGGCGAGGCAGATAGTGTCCAGGAAGGAGCCTTCTCTGTCAGAGGGTCGCAAGCCCGTTACGATCGCTCTGGAAGAGATAGCTTCGGGAAGGATTCGGGTTGTCCCAAAGAAGGTTGAATCGGCTGAGGACGAAACGGGTCATAACCTCTCGGACCCGTGTGTTCCTTGAGCAATAGGCAGACTTGAGGGCACCTCCCGAGAGGTGCCCTTGACAATACACACAGACCGGAGGGCAAGAGCGAGCATGTTATCTGGGAAGACCGTTCTAGTTGGTGTTTCGGGCGGTATTGCGGCCTATAAAGCCCTTGAGGTCGTGTCGCGCCTCGTCAAGCAAAAGGCTCAGGTTCACGTCATCATGACTCGAAATGCCACCAAGTTGGTGGCTCCACTGTCGTTTCGCACGCTTTCTGGATCGCCCGTGGTCGTCGAGATGTTTGCCGAGCCCAAGCAGTGGAACGTGGAGCACATTGCCTTGGCGGAAAAGGCAGATCTGTTCCTGATATGCCCAGCCACAGCCAACGTGATCGGAAAAATCGCATCGGGTATAGCTGACGACTACCTGACTACGACAGTTATGGCGTGCACGGCCCCCAAAATCATCTGCCCTGCCATGAACAACAATATGTACGAGAGTCCCGCTGTCCAGAGGAACTTGACGACGCTCCGAGAGTGGGGATACCAGGTTATTGAACCGTCTTACGGTAGGTTAGCCTCAGGCGCCATGGGCAAGGGAAGGCTCCCCGAGCCGGAAGTCATCGTCCAGAGCGTCGTACAAAGCCTTGTGAGCGCCCGTGATTTTGACGGGCTGACGGTTATGGTGACCGCCGGCCCCACAAGAGAGTATCTGGACCCGGTCCGCTACATCTCACCTCCTTCAACGGGAAGGATGGGCTATGCCCTGGTCGGGGCTCTAGTCAGAAGAGGAGCCCGAGTTATTCTGGTGACCGGGCCTACCGAGATTCCCACTCCCCGGGGCGCTGAAGTGTTCAAAGTAGTGAGTACACAGGAAATGCTGGATGCTTGCCTTTCTGTCTATGACCAAGTAGACGTGGTGATCGGGGCAGCGGCCCCTTCAGACTTCACTCCACAGAATAAGAGTCTGCACAAGATCAAGAAGACCGGCGACTCTCAACAACTGGTGTTGGTGCCAACGCCGGACATACTGGCCACCTTGGGAAAGGATAAAGGTCATAGGACTCTGGTGGGTTTTGCCGCCGAGACCCATAATCTCGTGGAGTACGCCTTGGGCAAGATAAAGGCCAAGAACCTCGATCTCGTATGTGCCAACAAGGTGGGCTTGCCCGATAGGGGATTTGCCTCGGATACCAATGCCGTGACTTTGGTGTATCCCGATGGTCGGTTGGACGACATCGAGCTGGCTTCAAAAGAGAGCATCGCCGAAGCCATCTTGGATCGTTTGAGAGACCTTTTGTCCCAGAAGAGGGCCGATCGGTAGTCTTGGTGGCCACTTACGTTGATGTCTTGATAGATGTTCCAAGGCTGGGAGACAAGCGTTTTACCTACCGCTTCACCCAAGATTACTTTCTTCCGTACGGAGCCAAGGTCCGAGTTCCCTTCGGCGCCCAAAGGAGAGATGGTTTTGTGGTGGCACAAGTTCAGGAGCCCAAGGACTTACAGGTCAAGGACATCATGTACGCATACGATCTCAGATTTCTTCCGGGTCCCAAGATGCTGGAATTCGCCAAAGTCCTGGCCGAGCACTATTGTGTGGGACTCTCGTGCATAATGTCCCTGATGTGGCCCCCGGTCGCACCTCGTGCCAGACAGGCTACGCCAGAATCCATGGACGCTGCTCAAGCCCCAAGTGTATCGGGCCTCGCCGATCCAAAGCCACCGAGGAGAGAAGTATCCAAGCCGCTCTTGGTATGGGGCAAGGCGCCATATCGATGGGAGAGGTACCGGGAGACCGTTAAACACGTTCTTGGACATGGCGAGAGTGTGCTCGTATTGGTCCCAGAGACCAAAGATATCCCCATAGCAGAAAAAGAGCTGAGACTCGTGGCCGGCGGCAGGTTAACGGTTCTGCATTCATATCTAACGGGTCTAGTGAGGCGGCAATCTTGGCAGAGGGCCATGTCAGACAGGCCTTGTGTCGTACTTGGGACGCGCTCTTCGGTGTTTGTGGACGTGCCCGCACTGGGCGCCATCATTGTGGACGATGAATGGTCGGATTCTTACAAGTCCCTTGAAACCCCTTTCTACCATGGGCGAACCGTTGCGAGAATGAGAGCATCTTTCGCGGGATACCATCTGGTTCTTGGCGCGTCTCACCCGTCCCTGGATGCTTACAGGAGGGTCCAGACGGGAGAGATGGCGCTTTCGAGAGAGGACTCCTCCTTTTCCGGTAGAGTTACGGTGATAGACATAAGGAAAGGAGGGACACGCAGGGAAGTGATCTCCCAAGATCTGGCGGACGCTCTTAGAGAGACCTTTTCAAAAGGCGAGAAGGCATTTCTATTTCTCAATAGGCGAGGCGAGGCGACCTCGATCACTTGTCAGGACTGCGGAAATACGCTGATGTGTCCCCATTGCGGTTCTCCTTTGTCGTACCATTCCAAGGGTCCCACGATTCGGTGTCACATCTGCGACTACCAGACGGCTCCCCCGGATGAATGCCCTGTTTGCGGGGGACACAGATGGCGGTTCTTAGGTTTCGGAGTTGAGCGAGCTCAGAAGGAGTTCTTGTCCAAGTTTCCGAGCATTGCCCTCTATCGCCTTGATAAAGACACCTCAAGAGATCAGAGTATAGAATCGCTTTCGGAACGCTTTGCCGAGAATCGACCCGCTTGCCTGTTGGGCACTCAGATGGCTCTAAACCTTCGACCTAGGCCCAAAGTGGCCATGGTGGGAGTCTTGTCGGGAGACACCATCCTAAACCTCCCGGATTTCACATCATCAGAAAAGGTGTTCCACCTTCTCTCGGAGCTTCTGGCCTTTGCAGAAGAGAGACAGGACTCCGGCGGAGGGCACTTGGTCATCCAAACGTATAACCCAGAACATCATGCCGTGCTCGGGCTCTCGGATCCGGAGCATTTCTACAACCTAGAAATCGAGAATCGGGAGAGCCTCGGTTACCCGCCGGCGAAATGCTTCTTCAAAGTGAGGTTCAGCGGGAAGAATGCTTCTAGAGTGCAAGAGGCAGCGAGGTTGTTCGCGGAGAACTGTTGTGAGAATTGTGATAGAGTTGCCGTGCTCGGGCCGATCCCCACGCCAAAGCCCAAGTGTAGGGGGCAGTCTCGATGGCAAGTTGCCCTGCGCGGCCACGATCACAAAACCTTGGTTAAGATATATGTCCAGGCCCTTCAGGGCGTACTTTTGGGGTCAGATATAAAGGTGTCTCTTGACGTAGAGCCCGTGGACGCGTCATAATGTCGGTTTTTGAGAAGGTGATGTGTTTTGGCCGTACTTCCCATACGAGAGTTTGGAGACCCAGTCCTTCGTAAGAAGGCGAAAAAGGTTATTCGAGTCAATAAGGGAGTTAGGGACACCCTGGACACCATGTTGGATACTATGAGGGCTGTCTCGGGTGCAGGATTGGCCGCTCCCCAGATAGGGGTGTCACGTCGCCTTGTGGTCATAGACACCGGTGAAGGCCCCTACTCTCTGATAAACCCGGAGATTATCGACCGTTCCGAAGAAACAGAGACTGCTTGGGAAGGTTGCTTGAGCTGGCCCGGTTACGTTGGGGAAGTTGAAAGACACGCCAGAGTGTCAGTTAAGGCGCTGGATAGAGACGGGCACGAAACGTGGATCGAAGGGGAAGGTCTCTTGGCAAGAGCTCTGCAGCATGAGATCGATCACCTGGACGGAATCCTCTACATTGATAGAGCTACAATGGTGAAAGAAGTGCCTCAAGAGGGGGAACCAGATGAGTCCACAGGCGAAGACAAGCGTGTTACGACTGTATTCATGGGAAGCCCCGAGTTTGCCGTGCCGTCACTAGAACGCATGGTAAATTCGGGAGTAACAGTCAAACTCGTAGTAACTCAGCCCGATAGGCCGGCCGGACGGAAACTTGTTCCCCAGGCCACTGCCGTGAAGGAGGCCGCAGTGCGGTTAGGTATCCCGGTACTGGAGTGTTTGTCGGTAAGCGATCCTGATGTGGTGGCAAGAATCCGCGAGATGGAGCCAGATTTTATCACAGTGGTAGCCTTCGGACAGAAGATTCCCAAGGAGCTCCTAGAACTGCCTAGGTTTGCCTGTCTTAACTTGCACCCGTCGCTCTTACCTAAGTACAGAGGGGGCAATCCTGTTCAAAGGGCAGTTATTGCCGGAGACAAGATTACGGGTGTAAGCGTCATATACATGAGCGAAAAGATGGATGCCGGAGACATTTGCCTGCAAAAGACCGTAGAAATTGGTTCGGACGAGACGTACGGTACTCTGGAGAAACGCCTGGCGGATCTGGGTGCTCACTGTCTTGTGGAGGCCATGTCCGGTGTCCTGTCGGGCACCGCAGGAAGAACAGCACAGGATGACAGCAAAGCGTCTAGGGCACCTCACCTTCGGAAAGGGGAAGAGATCATTGACTGGACTCTTCCGGCTCGCTCAATACATAATCTGGTCAGGGGGCTTTCTCCAAGGCCGGGCGCGGTTACTTTCTGGGATGGAATTCGTATCAAGATATGGGAGACGCATATGACAACCCTAGAATCGGAGGATGATCCCGGCACCGTTGTACGCACAGAGGACGATTTTGGCCTCGTCTCATGTGGAGTTGGCGTCCTTCAGGTTAAGTTAGTTCAGCCCGAAGGCAAGAAGCCCATGTCGTTTCGGGCATTCATGATAGGAAGATCTAAAGGAAGCGCTGGACTTCAGAAGTTCGGATAGCGTCGGTACAAGGGAGGGAAGATAGTGTTCCTATTTGATACGGGCTATTTGCTTTTTGTCATTCCAGCCATGGTGTTCGCTATGTGGGCGCAATTCAAGGTGAAGTCAACCTATGCCACATATGCCCAAGTCTACTCGCGAAGCGGTCGAACCGCTGCTGAGGTGGCAGCTTCACTCCTTGGCTATGCGGGGATAAGGGATGTTAGGATTGAGCAGGTACCAGGCGCTCTCACCGACCACTACGATCCTAGAAACCGGACACTTCGTCTGTCTGGCGAGGTTTATGGGGGCCGTTCTGTGGCAGCCTTGAGTATCGCCGCCCACGAGGTTGGTCATGCAGTACAGCATGCTGTGGGATACTCGCCCCTTTCGATCAGGAACGGATTGGTGCCTGTGGTGCAGTTCACATCTAACGCTGCTTGGCCTCTTTTCTTGGTGGGCTTCTTGGCTCAGTCCGGGTTCTTGATGGATCTAGGCATTTTGTTCTTCTTGGGAGCGGTGGTCTTTCAGGTCATAACGCTTCCAGTGGAATACAACGCATCCAGAAGGGCTATGGATATGCTGTTGGCTTCGGGCTATGTAGGCCCAGACGAATCAGTGGTCGTAGGAAACATGCTCAACGCAGCCGCCCTAACCTATGTTGCCGCTACTGCAGTAGCTGTGGCCCAGTTCTTGCGGCTTCTCCTCATAAGGGACAGGCGGAGGTAATGTGAAACCTAATGCCCGAGAGGTCTCGCTCGCAATACTGACAGCCCGGGAGGATGACTCACGGGCCTTGTCTTTGGATGCCATTGATGATTCTCGAGAGCGCTCTTTTGCGCTGGATCTGGTGAACACTACCACCAAGTGGCTGGGGCTTGTGGACTGGTACTTGGGGAGTTTCTCCAAGAGGCCGTTAGAACTGCTCCCGGCTATCCTCAGAAATGCCATGAGGCTGGGCGTAACGCAATTCCTTCTCATGGGGATTCCTCCCTACGCCGCTATCGATTCTGTGGTGAGCTGTCTTAAGACCAAAGGCCATAAGGCGTACTGCAATGGGGTACTGAGGGAGATTGCTAGGTGTCTGGGGCATGTGGAAGTCCCGTCTCTGGATCGGAATCCTTTGCAGTATGTCTCCGTCCGATATTCGTACCCCGAGTGGATTGTGGACTTGTTGGTAAGACGTTTTGGCCTATCCGATGCAATCAGGTACTGCGCTGTGCAAAACCGGGTGCCCCCTTTGCACCTCAGAGTGAACACGGCCAAAGTGTCCAGAGATGACTTCTTGGAACGCCTAATCCATTCGGGATATAGAGCGCAGATAGGTAACCTGCCAGAGTCCGTTAAGGTCACATCCGGCGGCAGAGTCGCCGATATGCCGGGTTATAGAGAGGGTCATTTCACGGTACAGGATGAAGGCGCCATGGCCATTGGAATGGTGCTGGATCCACGGCCGGGTAATACTGTGTGGGATGTGTGCTCGGCTCCGGGCGGAAAAGCTACGCACGCCGCAGCCCTGGTGGGGTGTTCCGGTAAGGTTCTGGCCACTGACATTGATCCTAAGAGGCTAGACATGGTTCACGACGCGCGACGCCGTTTGGGCCTCACGAACCTCACAATTCAAGTTCTGGATGCAACCCAGGACGTGCCCGATGACTTGTTCGATAGAGTTCTTCTGGACGCGCCTTGTTCTGGCCTGGGTGTTCTGAGGCGAAACCCGGATCTCAGGTGGAACAGGCGTCCAGAAGACGTCCCTGTCATGGCGGCCAGGCAAAGAGTCCTCCTGGAAAAAGCTTCATCCCGCGTGAAGTTGGGCGGGGTATTGGTTTACAGCACTTGCACGATCACGGAAGAAGAAAACGAGAAGGTATGGCGCGATTTCTTAGAACGGAGGCCCGAATTCCGCCCCGAAGATCCGGCCATGGACCCGATTCGCGGCCTTTTTTCGGAAGATAGCCGTTTTCAAGGACCCGGGTTTCGCTATCTCTTGCCCCACATATCTGGGACTGACGGCTTTTTTGTAGGTAAGGCGGTCAAGACGGGAACGAACAAAAGGATTGAAGCCTCATAATGGAAGACGATAAGCCGAATTTTCTCGATCTAGATCTGCAGAGTTTTTCCGATCTCTTATCGCTGCAAGGTGAGAAACCCTACAGGGCAAGACAAGTATGGGCTTGGACCTTCAAACGGTTTGCGGCTTCCTTTGACGAGATGACGGACTTGCCACAGTCTCTCAGGCAGTATTTGGAGGCTTTCACTAATTACAGACGGCTACACCTGTTGCGGGCGCAGGAAGGCGAGGCCGGTTGGTCGAAGAAATACCTTTGGGGCCAGAATGGAACGCCTGTTTGCGAATCCGTAGTGTTGAAGTACTCCTATGGGTTGACGGCCTGTCTGTCGACTCAGGTAGGATGCCCTGTGGGGTGCGCTTTCTGTGCTTCTTCTCAACTGGGTTTCGGTCGGAATCTGCGAAGAGGCGAGATTCTGGAAGAACTTTTGGGCATGTGCCGCGACCAGGGGCAGCGAATCGGACGCATCGTGTTTATGGGAACCGGGGAACCGTTTCTCAACTACCGAGAAGTCTTAGGGGCTATAGAGACGCTGTCAGATCCTCGTGGGTATGGGCTTTCTCGTAGAAGGGTTACTGTGTCTACGGTGGGTATTCCCGACGCCATACGGAGATTCGCCAAAGACTCCCGTGGGGCTCGTCTTGCGGTTTCCCTGCATGCCGCCTCCAACGACGTGAGAGATCGGATAATGCCGTACAATAAGCGATTCCCCATAGAACAGGTGGTGTCGGCGCTAAAGGATTACGCTCTGACGACTGGGCAGCGAGTGACGATCGAGTATATGCTTCTGGGAGGGATTAACGATTCCCCATCGGAGGCCGATAGACTGGCATCTTTGGTGTCGGGCATGGATCTTCTGGTCAATCTGATCCTTTGGAATGAGGTGCCCGGGCTCCCATTTAGGCGTTCGGAACCCCGGAAGGTTCTGGAGTTTCGGAGACGATTGGAAAGGAACCGAGTGAAGGTGACTGTGCGTCGTAGTCTTGGAGGAGGCATAAGCGCAGCCTGTGGGCAACTGGGTCTTGGCGAAGAAGAAAGATGAGAACTATTTGGCGTAGAGGGATTGGGGGGATGGGCGTTGAGATGGAGCGCGCAATCGTCTAGGGGCCTTGTGCGTTCAGACAACGAAGACTCTTGGATAGTCAGAGCCCTGGGAAACCACGACCTATGGCTTGCCATGGTGGCCGACGGTATAGGTGGTTACGATGGCGGAGAAGTGGCTTCGACCATGGCGGTTAAGATCTGCGCCGACTACATTTTGGCGTTGCCCCGCGACAATCCCGAAACTGCCCTTGGGGAGGCCTTCATACACAGCAATCGCTTGGTGCTTGAGGCAGGGTTAGGGAAAGATGGTTTTCCCGGGATGGGCACGACCTTGACAGTGGCGCTGGTGAAAGAAAAGGAAGGAAGAGTCTACGTCGGACACGTGGGCGACAGCAGGGCCTACATAGTGTCGGGATCCAAGATTCGCCAGATCACCGACGACCACTCTGTCACTGGAGAACTGGTGCGTAACGGGAGTATCTCAGAAGAAGAAGCCATGAGTCATCCCGGGAGGAACGTCCTTACCCGTGCGCTGGGCACTCAGGATTCTTTGGTCGCGTCAATATACTCTGAAACCCTTCGTCCAGGTGATATCCTACTGCTTTGCACCGATGGACTTACGAGCCTCGTCAATTCAAAGGAGATCGTCGATCTTATTAATAATAGCCCAAGAGAGGAAGCTGCGGAGGCGTTGGTCGAGGCGGCCAATAGCCGGGGCGGTTACGACAATACTACTGTGATTCTCTTGTGGCCGGATGTTTTGGTCTCGGCAGATGAGAGGTGAGGATCATGGCGTCGGGAGACATCGCGGGTAGAAAAGTACTCAATCGGTACAAAATACTGGAAAGACTCGGCGGCGGAGGGATGAGCGTCGTCTGGAAGGCCTATGACCTCGTCCTTGACAGAAACGTTGCCCTCAAAGTGCTTCGGCCCGAGATGAGCGAAGACGACGAGTTCATCAGCCGGTTCCGCAGGGAAGCTCAGTCTGTGGCGTCTCTGTCTCACCCCAATATAGTCAGCATCTACGATGTGGGAGAGGACAGCGGACTGTATTTCATAATAATGGAATTGGTTGAGGGCGAAACGCTTAGGGACATGCTAAGAGCCCGGGGCAGGCTTTCCGTTCCAGAAGCGTTACAGATTACTTCAAAGATCTGCCAGGGTCTTGCTCACGCTCATGCCAGGCGCATCATTCACCGGGACATCAAACCTCAGAATATTCTTATCACGCCCCAGGGTGACGTGAAAGTTGCGGACTTTGGCATTGCCAGGGCTCTGGGTGGCGTGTCCACCACGTCACGGGATGTGGTCATCGGATCGGCTCCGTACTTGTCACCAGAGCAGGCCAAGAATGGCACTGTGACGGTTCACTCGGATCTGTACTCCTTGGGCGTGGTATTGTACGAGATGCTCACCGGCAAGCCTCCTTTTGGCGGAGATAGTCCTGTGGCGGTTGCCTTACAGCATGTTCAAGGAGAAGTCCCGAGGGTAGGATCATCGCGTCCCGATGTGCCTCCCGAAGTGGATGAACTGGTGCAAAAGGCTTTGGCCAAGAATCCGGCAGACAGGTTTTCTTCGGCTGAACATATGCTGGAAGCCATAAGGAGCATTGAGACGGGGGTTCGCCTGGAGTCACCTCCATCCAAGAGCGTGGAGAGAGAGGCCTCTGTGAAGCTCTCCGAAGGAGATGAGGTAGACTTGGGGAGGCGACCGGTCAAGAGAAGACGGATGTCAGCGGGTGCCAAGGTATTCTTGGCTCTTGCTGTTGTAGTGCTGGTTCTGGGAACGTATGCGTTCTTGCGGATAAAGGCATGGCTCACCGTTCCAATACTGACGGTCCCCGATGTAGTGGGCAAGAACTACATTGAAGCCCAAAACATCGTAAATGAGGCAGGCTTCGTGTTTCAGATCGCAGGCGAAAGACCCCACGATACCTTAGCCAGAGGTCAAGTGATAGAGCAGAATCCTTTGGGTGGAGAGCAAGCCAAGAAGGGCCGGGTGATCTACTGCCTCATTTCAAAGGGTCAGAGTCTCGCTAGAGTTCCCGAAGTCAGAGGTATGACCCAGACGGAAGCGATTGTAGAAATCCAAAACGCAGGCATTCAAGTAGGCAACATCAGAGAGGTCGCCAGCGATACTGTGGCGAAGGGCCTCGTGATTGGCCAGAATCCCTATCCAGGTTTGGATGTCCCCAGGGACTCATTCGTAGATCTGGAAGTGTCTAAGGGCCCCGAACCGATTACCGCAGAGGTTCCAGATGTGATTGGGAAGATGCAGGATGAAGCCGTTAGACTGATAGAGGAGCGTCTTCTCGATGTGGGAAATATCGTCCTGAGAGAAGACCCTGATGTGCCGGAAGGGCGAGTCATAAGCCAATCTCCCGAACCTGGCGAAGAGGTACCCTTTAGAACCAAGGTTTCGCTGGTTGTGGCCTCGCGCCCCGGCGCCAACGAGCATACGGCTGTGAAGGTTGTGGAAGCGCCCTATGACCCTAGGGGCGGCATGGTCAATGTCCAAGTGTTCGTCAAGGATCAGCAAGGTGAACGCCAGGTTTTCGACGGGAATCTGCGTTCCGGTGAGAGGCGCGAGATTAGGTTCACGTGGCAAGGTTCTTCGGCTGTGGTGCGCACGATCGTAGGCGGTAAAGTCTCTATTCAGACGATTCGTCCTCCGCGACAGTGAAAAGGGAGCGAGGCGTTGCAGGAGAGACTAGAAGGCAGGATCACCAGGGTTCATTCGGCTTTTTGCATGGTATTATCCGGACAGAGGGAATACCGGTGCGTTTTCCGAGGACGTATTCGCAAAGAATCCTCTGATGTGTATCCTGGGGACCTCGCGGTGATAAGGGAACAGGGAGGCCAGTTCCTAGTCGAAAATATCCTTCCCAGAAAGAATCTCTTGATTAGGCCTCCGGTGGCCAACGTCGATCAGATGATCGTAGTCACGGCTTTGACCCATCCTCCCATAGATCGTGTGGGTATCGACAGGCTGTTAGTTCACGCCGAGGCCCAAGGCATCGCAGGGGCTCTGTGCATCAACAAGTGCGATATCGAAAACATGCAAGAGATTCGCGCGCTCAAGGAGATCTATGAGAAAGCCGGCTATCCCGTGCGGGTGACGTCCGCCACCGAAAGGATCGGTCTTGAATCGTTAGCCGGCATCATCGAGGGCACGGTCGCCGTGGTGGCGGGCCCAAGCGGAGTAGGCAAGTCTTGTTTACTTTCAGGTCTTCTGGGCGTGGAGATAGAGGCAAAGGAACTGGGGCGCACCATGCGAGGAAGACACACTACCAAAGGCGTTACCTTGTTTAGAATTGGGCGACAAGGTTTCCTAGCCGATACGCCAGGGTTCAGCAAACTTGAGTCAGTCACGTGTGAACCTCATGAGATAGCCCACTATTACCCCGAGATGGCAGCGTACGCCCACTTATGTCATTTTCCCAGATGTCTTCATAAGACTGAAGACCTTTGCCAGGTAAAGGACGCTCTCGCCCAAGGGAAGATAGCCCCGGAGCGGTATGCCAGCTATCTAGTCTTATTGGACGAATGCCTTGAGAAGGTGAAACGCAAATATGAATAAGATCCTTGTATCCCCATCATTGTTGTCGGCAAATCCGACCGATCTTGCCAAAGATGCCGTGTCTTTGAAAGATGCCGGGGCTGACTACTTGCATCTGGACGTAATGGATGGACACTTCGTGCCAAATTTGACTTACGGTCCCAAAGTGGCCGAAGGTCTTTTCAGTTTGGGGGTCCCTTTGGATATCCACTTGATGGTAGATTGCTTAGAATGGGCGATTCCGGCGTTTGCCCCGTTCGCCAGCATCTTGACTATCCACGTTGAAGCCACACGACACCTACACCGTGCCCTGCAAGTGGTCAAGTCGTTCGGCTGCCGAGCCGGTGTGGCTTTGAACCCGTCCACGCCCCCGGACTTCTTGCCCTACATCATAGACAGCCTTGATCTTGTCTTGGTGATGACTGTGAATCCCGGCTGGGGCGGTCAAGACTTCATAGAGTCGATGCTGGGAAAAATAGCCTACGTAAAGAAGATCATCCAAGACTCCCGCAAAGAAGTGGATCTTGAGGTTGACGGCGGAGTCACAGGGGATAACGCTGGACTCCTGCAAGAGGCCGGGGCTAACATTTTGGTGGCGGGCAACTATGTGTTTAGTGCCAAAGATAGGCGACTGGCCATACACTGCTTGAGGATGGGCACCATTGAGCGTGGATGAATATACTGTGTAGGGTGAAGGCGTTGTCCTATTTTGGCGGTGATTTATATTGAGGACCAGAACTCGTGGGTTCTCGAGTCGAGTCATAGCGTCCATTATTATGGCAGTAGCGGGCGTAACGATCCTTGTGGCATCCATACCATCATGGGTCTTCTTTTGCGCTTTCGGGGCCGCTTTGGTAATGGGCGCTTGGATGTTGGTGAAGAGCCCGTAAGAAGCGTAAGGAGGTGCCTCAAGTACGATTAGGCGTACTTGAAACGCTTTATGAAGGTGCGTGTCATGAAGGTCCCAAGAGCTTTCTCGGGGGTCGTCAGGGTCATTCTCGGCCTTTTCGGATACAAAGCCTAGGGTATATGAGCAAGACACCTCTCGCGGAATATACGCGAGAGGTGTTCGTTCTTGGAGAGAATCTTATTTGGCCAGACGCTGTACCCGGCCTGATCTGAGGCATTGGGTGCAGGCATACACGCGACAGGGACGGCCGTCTTTGACCGCCCGGACTCTCTGAACATTAGGCGACCATGTTCTCTTGGTTTTGATGTTCGAATGGCTGACCCTATGGCCCACAGATTTGGTCTTGCCGCATATTTCACACTTAGGCACAGAAAGGACCCCCTTGCTCGACTCTCAAAGCCCGTTTATTCTAGCATAAGACAGTTGGGAGGAAAAGCAGAGAGAATCATAGAATTTATATAAACCCGGCCTGTCTTTATATGCGGGTACGAAGGAAGGATTGAAGTGACGCCGTTATCAGGCAAGCAAGTTGAGACCAGGTTAGGAAGACTGGTTTTGTCGGAAGAAGCCATTGCCACTATTGCCGGTGCCGCTGCCACTGAGTGCTATGGAGTGGTTGGGATGGCTGGACGCAAGATGACAGACGGTATATCCGAACTTCTTGGCAAAGAGAACCTGTCTCGGGGAGTGTCGGTATCCATCGATGGAGATCTTGTCTACATCGATCTTTCAGTGATACTGGGATACGGAGTAAGGATCACTGAAGTAGCTAGGATGATCGTAGACAAAGTGCGATATACAGTAGAGAATGCCACTGGATTAACGGTGAAAAAAGTTACTGTCAACGTACAAGGAATTAGGGTACAAGCAAACTCGGGGAGCTAACCATGAGTGAACAGGTGCTAGATGGCCGGCTTTTTAGAGACCTAATCGCCGCCTCGACGGAGTATTTGGCGAAACATAAGAAAGAAGTTGACGCGCTCAACGTTTTCCCTGTCCCTGACGGCGATACCGGGACCAATATGTATCTTACGCTCTCAGCGGCCGCCGAAAGTGTTCTGAAGGAAGAGTCGGTTAGTCTTTCAAGGGCTTCTGAACTGGCAAGCCACGGTGCGCTGATGGGGGCGAGAGGAAATTCGGGCGTCATCCTTTCCCAGATATTCAGGGGGATAGCGCGGCATTTCGCCGGAAAGGAAGCAGTGCCTCCTTGGAACATCTGCTTGGCTCTTGATGAGGCGGTTTCTACGGCCTATAAGGCAGTGATGAAACCGGTAGAAGGGACTATTCTCACTGTTTTGCGGGGGATGCGCGACGGCGCCAAGGACTTGGGAGACCGTGGACATACAGTCCAAGAGGTCCTTCACGCTTGTCTTGCTCGCGGCAAGGAAGTGCTTCAGAAGACTCCGGAAATGCTGCCCGTTCTTAGGCAGGCAGGGGTGGTAGATGCAGGGGGCAAGGGGCTCGTCTACATATTGGAGGGCGCGCTGTCGGCCCTTTCCACCGGAGTCCTCAGAAGTTCGGCAGAAACACAGTCCTATGCCCCCTCTGAAGTAGACACTATAGCCCACGATGAAACCCTAGACATTGAAGATATCGCATTTCCATACGATACTCAGTTTCTCCTCAAAGGGATAGATCTGCCACTGGCCGAGATACGGGAGCATCTTCAGTCGTTGGGAGATTCGCTCTTGGTGGTAGGATCCGATAGCCTTGCAAGAGTTCACGTGCACACCAAGGTTCCAGGCGACGTGCTGACCTATTGCCTCCAGTACGGAGTCTTGTCTCAGGTGACCATCGACAACATGGTCGAACAGGCTCAAGAAGCTATGGCGCTCAACGCAAAAAGAAGCGCCACGGCTGTAGGCGCCACCTCAAGCCGTGCGGTTTCCAGTGGGTCTCTTCCTGGCCCCAGGGCCATAAGTCCCGCAAAAGAGACCGGAATCGTTACTGTGGTTACGGGAGCGGGTCTGACGAACATCATGAAAAGCCTAGGCTGCGACCTGGTTATTGAGGGCGGCCCGACCATGAATCCGTCCACTGCAGAGCTCGCCGCTGCGGTCAAGACTGTCGATGCCAAGAAGATCATATTCTTGCCCAATAACGGAAACATTTTCTTAGCTGCCAAGCAAGCCAAGAAGTTGACCGGGCGAAACATGTACATAATCCCAACCAAGACCATTCCTCAAGGAGTCTCGGCCCTTTTGTCTTTGAACCTTTCTATGGACATGGAACACAATCTCAAACGGGCGGCGAAGGCTATAGAGAGGGTACGCACAGGAGAAGTAACTTTTGCGGCCAGAAATGGGAAATTTGGAAAACATGTCATGCGCCAAGGCGATATTCTGGGCCTTATTGACGGCAAGGTAGAGATGGTCGGCGAGGATCCTCAGGAAATTCTGGTCTCCATCGTTTCGTCAATGGTGAGACCCGACCACGAAATCGTCACTATCTACCGTGGCAAGGACGTTAGCCAGGAGACAGGTGAGGCTGCGGCCATGGCAGTCAGAAGGGTTCTTCCTCCAGATATCGAGGTGGAACTGCAGGACGGCGGCCAGCCTCTATACTACTACATAGTGTCATCGGAATGAGGAACCGTATCTCTTTGGATGACCCAGTGAGGTATCTGAAGGGTGTGGGGCCTAGGAAGGCCGATGTTTTGTCGCGTTTGGGCATCATCACCGTTAGGGATCTCCTTAACCACTTTCCTTTCAGGATTGACGATTTCTCCAAGGTTATGCCGATAAAACAAGTGCGGCCAGGCGACGAGGTTACGGTTCAAGGCAGGGTCACTTCTCTCGGTTTTGTCCCAAGCCAAAGAGGACGAGCTCTGCGGGTAGGCCTATCTCACGACGGATATCAGGTGTTTCTTGTCTGGTACAACATGCCCTATGTCTACCAACGCATGAGACTCGGTCAGACAATTCTGGCTTCGGGTCGTGTGGAATGGCGTCGGAACGGACTGGAGATGGCGCATCCAATTTGGAGGGTGGAGCATGACGCCGTAGAGAAGGGCCCGATTATTCCAGTCTACCATAGCACTAAGGGTATCACGTCTTTAACTCTGCAAAAACTCGTGCAGGACGCCTTGGAGCAGTGTCTTGACCAACTAGTGCCCGCCGTCCCCAACGACATGTTGCATCGGTTAGGCTACCTCGATGAAAAGGAAGCATATCGGATCATTCATAAACCTCGGTCAGCCTCGGAATGGAACATGGCTCGTAAGACCCACGCATTTCGCGAGGCGTTGTACCTCCAAGTCGGGCTCATGGCGCTGAGAGAAGAGGTCAAGAGATCCAAAGGCCCCGAAAAGTTCAAAAACTTCGACGCATCCGATAGATTTGTACAAGCTTTGCCTTTCAGGTTGACGAAAGCTCAGACGAGGGCTATTGAGGACATTCGCCGGGATTTGAGCGGTGGGTGGGTGATGAACCGTCTCATACAAGGAGACGTCGGCAGCGGCAAGACCGTTGTGGCCTTGTACAGTCTCATCGCCGCTGTGGAAAACGGATACCAAGGGGCTTTTCTCGCACCTACCGAAGTCTTGGCCGAACAACACCGTCGGACTATAGACAATTTGGTGGACAAAGGCATTAACTGCGGGTTTCTGTCGGGAAGTCTTTCGGCCAATGAAAGGCGAGAAACGCTCCGTCGCTTGAGTAGAGGTGAGATCCAGATACTCATCGGCACTCATGCCATGTTAGAGCCGCACGTTGTGTGGAACAACCTGGGTTTGGTGGTCACCGACGAACAACATCGTTTTGGCGTCAAGCAGCGCTTGGCGCTAACTGAGACCTCTGGGCTGTTTGTCCCTCATACTCTCGTTATGAGCGCCACCCCTATTCCGAGATCTCTAGCGTTAACCCTATATGGTGACCTAGACATTTCAATCATCGATGTCATGCCGGAAGGCAGGGTAGCTCCCAAAACGACGGTTCTTACGGAGTCAAGAAGGCATCTGGCCTATGAGAAAGTCATGGAGGAAATCGCTCGCGGCCACCAAGCCTACGTAGTTTGTCCAGTTATTAGAGAGGGCAATACTCCTCGTAAAGCAGCTGAAATCGTGAGTGAGGAGCTTCGCGCGACCTACTTGAGAGGTGCCAGAATAGGACTTCTTCACGGTGCGCTCCCCAAGAGAGACGTGGCCAGAATTATGAAGGAGTTTCTTGCGGGGGCGATCGATGTTTTGGTTTCTACAACGGTGATCGAGGTAGGCGTGGATGTGGAAAACGCCACCTGCATGGTCGTTGAGGACGCCGACTCTTTCGGATTGGCATCTTTGCATCAATTGAGAGGGAGAGTTGGCCGCGGACAAGCTCAGTCCTACTGTTATCTGATTGCTTCATCTCAAACCTCACAAGGTCTAAAGAGACTTTTCGCCCTGGAGACAACGACCGATGGGTTTCAGGTGGCCGAACTTGATTTGGAGCACCGCGGACCCGGTCAGTTCTTCGGCTCTCGGCAAAGCGGCGAGACTGAAACCCGTCTCTCCCAGCTATCGTTATCCTTGGATACGCTCAACAAAGCCAGAGAAGAAGCCAGACTGACCATTTCTCGGCTATCAAGGGGAATGGGAACCCAAGAGGATCGAAGACTATTGAGACAAGTCAAGAATCGATATGGTGACAGGTTCACCGAGTATAGTATGTCAAGATAAAAATTGCAAAGTTTTGCCAGAATATCAGGGCCGCAAGTGAACATAATAAGTTTCGAATAAGAGAGGAGGTGATTCAGTGGGTACCGGGCAGAAGAGAAATATAGCAGTAGTGCCCGAGGCTCGTGCGGCCCTTGACAGTTTCAGAAACGAGGTTGCCAACGAGTTGGGAATTCAGCCTCCGGCCGGTTACTGGGGCGACATTCCTTCGCGAACTTGCGGCGCAGTAGGCGGGCACATGGTCAGGCGCATGATCGAGGTTGCAGAACAGAGTCTGGCTCAGGGTAGGTTCTCCGCCGTGGGAACCGGTCAACCAAAGCAGTATTAGTCCGGTAAGTCTATAGTCGGGAGCAGCCTTCTTGGCTGCTCCTTCTTGAAAATGTGATTGTGAAAACACGATGCCCTCTACTGCAAGTAGTCCAGCATTTCCTCCTCGCTGATGGCGGGCTGAGTGGCGCGGTTCAGGGCAGCGGCCAAGAGTTTCGACATTTCTAATATCTCTACGTCGATATCTTTAGTGGTAACCATGAGGTCAGCGACGTCTTTGGTGAGAAAATCTGTCACCGAATCAAGTGTTGCCCTGGCGTGAGGGTTGTACTTGGCGAAATAGCTGTCCAGAACTTCTTGCGCGATGGCGGCACCCGATACTACGGTGGGCACACCTATCGCCAATACTGGCACTCCAAGGCTCTCCATGTTGATGCCGGGACGTTTGTTGCCCACTCCCGAACCGGGCTGTATACCGGTGTCTGCCACTTGGATGGTAGACAAAAGTCTTGACGGTGACCTTGCAGCTAGGGCATCAACGGTGATTACTAGTTCAGGCTTAATCTGTTGGACTATGCCTCTGATAATGTCGATGGTTTCCATCCCGGTTATTCCCAAGACTCCAGGTGAAATGGCTGCCACGGGGTTCAACCTTCCGCCAAGCTCTTTAGGCACATATTCTCGGATATGCCTGGTTACCATGAGTTGAGAAACAACCCGCGGTCCCAGGGCGTCGGGAGTAGCTTGCCAATTGCCGAGACCCACTATTAATACATCTCCCTTTCTGGGAAGCGACGCTAAGTGGGCGATCTCCCGAGCTATCACCTCGGCCACGGTTTTGAGTGTGGTTCTGCTTCTGTACCTGAGATCGGCGCATTCCAGGGTGAAATAGCGGCCAGGTGGCTTGCCTACTTGCTTTGCCGCCTCTGGTGTCGCTACCTGAACCCTGGTCAACTTCATGTTGTCTATGGACTCTTCCTGAATGTTTAAACCAGGCATGGGTCCGCCAGTTCGGCGGCCCAATATGTGAGCGCGCTCTACAGCCAAGTCAGTCCTGACGCTTCCTTCCCAGTACATGCTTCAGCCTCCTCGGTGATCTTCGCTTTGGGGTTCTCTTGATTGACTCGGTGCTATACTACCCAAGAAATCGCAAGTCTTATGTCGTGGGAGCAAAGGTGGAAGATCCTAGTGAATTGGAAATCGCTTCTTATAGCGGCCCTAGCAGGAGCATCTATGGCAGTACAGGGTGCTCTAAACGCTGTTCTAGGCAAGAAAGCCGGGTCGTTCGAGGCGTCTTTTGTTGTACACGTTGCAGGTTCAGTCATACTGGGGCTAATCCTCCTGACCGGGCTGTCGGGAGGTGACCTTCGCAAAGTCGGGACAGCCCCTTGGTGGGCATTCCTGGGAGCGCCGCTTAGTGTGGTCATAATCTGGGGCGTTCTCAAGAGTATTGGCGATATAGGAGTGGGCGTCGCCACCACCGCAATAGTGGCAGCGCAAATAAGCATGGCTTTGGTGCTTGATCACCTGGGAATCACGGATGTAAAGGCCCAGATGACGCCCGGTAAAATAGTAGGAGCTCTAATCTTCATGATAGGCGCCTATTTGCTGTTGCGAGACTCCGGGTGACTCTGATCAGAAGGTTTTGCAGGCATCTGCCTAGAAGCCATAGTGGAACGAGATATCGACCGAGACTTAGAAAAAAATGCCGCCTCTTTTGAAGCGGCATTGGGAGAGGAGAAACCGGAGGAAGAGCCTGTTAGGGGCAATCTCTCGATTGCACCCTGACTCTCGCGACTTACTATGGACAAAAGCACCCCGGTTTATGCACTATTAACGAGAGATGACTCGGATTGGAGGACGAGATCGTGTTAAAGGCCGTGTACCCCGGCAGTTTTGACCCTGTTACCAACGGGCACTTGGATATCGTCGCTCGGGCCTCCAAGTGCTTTGACCAGGTTTGCGTTGTGGTTTTTACGAATATCGAAAAGAATCCCTTCTTTACAGTGGAAGAGAGAGTCGAGATGATGAGGAGCGTATGTCGCGACTATCCCAACGTTGTAGTCCAATCGGCATCGGGGCTCCTGGTGGAGTACTGCAAGGCCATGGGTATCAGGGTCATAGTAAAGGGTCTAAGAGCGGTTTCGGACTTCGATTATGAGTTCAAGATGGCTCTGATGAACAAGAAACTGTCTCCAGATCTGGAGACTGTGTTCATGATTACGGCTCTCAAGTACCTCTATCTCAGTTCTAGTCTGGTCAAAGAAGTGGCTTCTTACGGGGGGTGCATTAAAGGTTTGGTTCCCCCTCTGGTGGAGGAGCGGGTGCTCCAGCGGATAAACGATCTAAAAATCGCCCAAAGCACCAAAAGCGGCGAGAAAGACGAGGTGTAGATGGTGGACGTAATGGCTATTCTTGAAAAACTGGATACATACCTCTTGGAGTGTGCCAGACTTCCTTTGGTGGGACGCCTAATGGTTGACGAGGATGAAGTGTTCAACTTGATAGACGATCTAAGGGCAGCCCTTCCCCAGGAAATAGAGCACGCCAAGTGGCTCTTGAAGGAGCGCGAGAGGATTCTGGCCGAAGCGCGAAGAGAGGCCGATGAGATTCTGCGAGACGCCCAAGGACAGATAGCATCGCTGGCTTCCGAGTCAGCCATAGCCAAAGAGGCTCGAATCCAAGCTGAGGAACTCATGCAGAAGTCCAGGGAAGTAGCCAGAGAGATCAACTTAGGGGCCCGTGAGTACGCAGATGACCTCATGAGGAGAGTCGAGGAAGTCCTCGTTGAAGCCACTGAAAGCATTCGGCAAGGTAGAAAGGAACTCTTGACCGAGAAGGATACACAGAGGCAGGTAACCGAGAGCGCACCTCCGGTCGAAGAAACCCAGCGACAAGCCGCCGCCACGGCCTCCGCCGGCGGAGAATACGACGACTGGGCCAGCGAGGAGCCGGTTCCCACTAGGAAACGAAGGAGAGCCTAGTTCTTTTTCAACAGTGAACTCGCTGCTGCCATCATGAGGCATATGATTGCCATGGCGCCTATGATACCTGTGCATGTCGTTGCAGCCCTGCCAAGGTTCTCGAACCAAGCCAGAGAGCCTCTCATGATTATAGGTTCGAAAGTTGGCAGAGACCATCTGGCGCCGCCGGGCTTCATCAGAAGCACCGTGTACAGGCCCGCCAGTATTGCCTGAACAAACCTGGTTCCAATATAGGGCCATATGGACATGCGAGCCGGCTGGATGACTGCTGCCACTTGAGCGTGAACCGATAGGCCACTCCAGGCTATTATGGCGCTTACTATTGCCGCTTTAGTGATCAAAGGAGCTTGGGTTGCGCCTACCATGGAGGTGCCAATAGTGATCTCGAAAATCCCGCTTACTATGGATTCGTGGAGCGTTGCCGGCACTAGTCTCTCTGGAACAAGAGTTGAGAGCATACTGGATAGCGCTGCGGCCATTCCGGCCGCCTTCAGAATCTCGAAGACGACTGATGATAGGACTATGAATCCCAGGATAACCAAAAGCGTGTTTATTGACTTGTTAACCGCGTTTCCCAGGATTTCGCCAAAAGGTTTGGGTTCTTTTTTCTGAGCCAGTCTCATGGCACGGTATGCCCTCATGACGATGAAGCTTCTTCCGTCTGAAGGAATGGGGTGCGATTTAGGCGAGTCACGCTTCCAGAACCTCATGAGTACTCCCACGGTAAGGGTAGATAGGTAATGAGCCATGATTATGTAGATGCCGACATCCACTCGTTTCAGCATCCCCACTGCCACTGCCCCGGTCATGAACAAGGGGTCCGAGGTGTTGCAGAAACACATGAGTCGTTCCGCTTCGGTTTTGGTCGCCAAGCCGTCTTGATTTAACCTGGCCGATAGCGCGGCACCCAGCGGATATCCCGAGGCCAACCCCATTGCAAACACAAAAGAGCCGGTGCCCGGCACGTTAAAAAGGGGCCGCATCAAAGGCTCCATGAGAACTCCCATGAAATGCACTACACCCATGCCCATGAGAAGTTCCGCCGCTATGAAAAACGGAAGCAGGGCGGGCAAAACGATTTCCCACCAAACTTTGAGCCCTCTCTCTGCAGCTCTAAATGATGGCTCGGGCATAAGGATCATGGAAAGGGCAACAGTGACCACTACCGCAGCCAAGAGCAGTGACATCGCGGCATCTTTGGATACGCGAAGGGCGATTAGGACTATTGCGACGGTAGAGATCGCTAACAACGGCGCCAAAGTCATCTTGTTGGGCCTCCTTTGCCTGCCCTAATCTATATGGGAGGACGCGCGCTTTCTTGACACCCGGAATTTGGGATGGATATAATCCGTAAGTGGTGTTTTGGAGCATGGCAACGGGGGGCCGCCTTTTTGAAGATAGACGTCTCTTCCATATTGGGAAAGCCCGGTTCCAGTCTCCCGATTGAGGCTTTGGGAGATCTGGGCTCTGTGGGTGAGGAGTTGGGTCTTTGCGGCCCTGTAACCGTGGGCGGAGTTGCCACTTCTTTAGGCAAAGACGTCTACGTGCAATGCCGCGCGGAGGGAGAAACGGAGCTTGTCTGTTCCAGATGCCTATCGCCTTTCCTCAAGGCTTTTGCAGTTGATTGCGAAGGGAAGTTTGTAGACCACGCGACGAGTGCAGAGGAACAAGAAACAGAAGTCGAGATCTTCCCGTTGGAAGGGACGTTTTGCGGTCTCGACGAGATGATAGGCCACGAGATCGTTTTGAATCTGCCCATGAAGCCTCTTTGCACGGATGAATGTAAGGGACTGTGCCCAGCATGCGGCGGGAACCTTAACGAAGGCGATTGTGGGTGCCAAAAGGAAGAGGTCGGCCCTAGTCGCTTTGGCCGAAAGCTCTTGGAGGCGTTTGAAGAAAGGAGCAAGAAGAATGGCCGTACCGAAAAAACGTCAATCAGCGTCCAGACGCGACAAACGCAAGGCAAACTGGAAACTTGAGGCACCCAATCTTGTAGAGTGCTCTCATTGCCATGCCCTGATCCTGTCTCATCGCGTATGCCCCCAGTGCGGATACTACAAGGGCAGAGCGGTAGTTCCAATCAAGGAAGAAAAATAAACTGAGGTAGTGTCGTGACGCTTAGGTGAGGACTCCGGGAAACCGGAGTTATTCATTTTCTGTTCCTATTGCCAAGGTGTGGGTTGCGATTGTATACTTGGTGCCAATACCAAACTATTAATACCAGGTCATAAAGAAGGGAGGGAGTGTGGTGTCACCGCGACCAAGAGAGCGCAGAGAACGACTCAAGGAAGTGTTAAGCCAAAATCCCTTCCTATCAGACGGGAGGTTGGCAAGGCATTTCGGGGTGAGCGCTCAGACGATACGTTTGGACAGGATGGCTTTGGGGATTCCAGACCAAAGGACTCGAACAAAAGAAGTAGCCGAGCGAGCCTACGGGCGAGTTCGCTCCTTGGCTCAGCGGGAGATTGTGGGCGAGCTCATCGATGTTGAACTAGGCAAGAGCGCCATATCCTCATTTGTCACCCAACCTGAAATGGCCTTTGAAAGAACAGGCATTGTGAGAAGCCACTACATATTTTCCCAAGCCGATTCTTTGGCTATCTGCGTAATAGATGCCAAGAACGTAGTCACCGGCATAGCAAATCTCAAGTTCAAGCGTTCTGTAAGAGTAGGAGAGACTCTCATAGCCAAGGCACAGGTCGTTCGCGTGAAAGGCACAAAGTCTGTAGTCTTAGTGGAGACCAGAGCCGGAGGGGAAGAGGTCTTCCGGGGCAAGTTCCTGGTTTTCGCCCTTGACTAGAACGTTCAAAGATCTCGCGGGGAGGAGCATTCCTTGCTTTCTCAGTTGGCAAGCGCAAGAGAGGTTATCGCATTAGACCTAATGGGTGGAGATGGGGCCCCTTACGCGAACGTTGAAGGTTGCCAAAGGGCCGTTGATTCCGGTGCTCGCATATTGGCTTTGGGTACGGCCGAAGCCGTGGAGTTGCTCAACAGCAAAGTGGCGTCTTCTTCCGTTGAGACAGAGGTATGGCCGGAAGTCATTGAACCCCATGAGCCACCCCTTCAAGCTATCCGACGCAAACAAGATTCGTCGATATACCGAGGGTTATTGGCGGTAAAAGAGGGGCGCGCCGGTGCGCTGGTTTCCGGAGGTTCTACCGGGGCTTTAGTAGCAGGTGGCGTGCTCGTCTTGGGGAGGGTTCCCGGAGTTGATAAGCCTTGCCTGGGGACAGTGATCCCTTCAGTAACCGGTCGGGGCACATTCTTTGTCGACCTGGGCGCTTCCTCTGATGTCAGGCCTCAGACTCTGGTTCAATTTGCCGTTATGGGGTACATCTATGCCAGAGAAGTGTTGGGCTGGCAGGACCCAAACGTATGTCTTCTGAACATCGGCCAAGAAGCTCAGAAGGGAAACACCTTGGCCAGAAAAACTTACGAGCTTCTTGAGAAGGCCCCAATCAGATTTGGCGGCAACATAGAGGCCAGAGATGTTTTTTCGGGTGTGGCCGATGTTGTTGTTACCGATGGATTTACGGGCAATATCTTCTTAAAAACGTGTGAAGGCACTGCGGGGTTTCAGCTGTGGACTTTGAAGAGAGAACTCAGCAAGGGCCCCCTGCGGAAGGCGGCTGCGCTCCTTCTCAAACCGGCCTTCAATACAGTTCGGGCGCTATTGGACTACACAGCCTATGGCGGGGCACCCCTAATGGGCCTTAACGGGTGTGTTGTGAAGTGTCACGGTTCATCCGACGGCAATGCCGTTTTTAACGGAATAAGAGAGGCTCGAGCATTTCTTGAGAGAGATGTTGCGGATACCATGATCAGGACTCTATCAGAGGTAACGATAGAAAGGGAGTAGACTATGGCCGCTAGATGTGTGGGTATCGCAGCCTTGGGTGCCTATGTGCCGCCTCATATTCTCACAAATGCCGATCTGGAAAAGATGGTCGATACCTCTGACGAGTGGATCGTTGAAAGGACCGGCATCCGAGAGAGGCGGATCGCCAGTGAAGGTACTGCGACTTCAGACTTGGCCATAGAAGCGGGAAAGGTCTGTCTACAGAACGCCCGAGTAAAGCCCGAAGAAGTTGATCTGATAATCGTGGCTTCGGCCAGCCCGGACTACATGTTCCCAGCAACGGCATGCATAGTCCAACATGCCCTGGGGGCATCGAAAGCGGCGGCCTTCGACATAGAAATTGGCTGTACGGGGTTCATATATGCTATGGTTACGGGCGCTCAGTTCATATCGTCAGGAGTCTATGACAAGGTCTTGGTGATTGGCGCAGAGACCCTGTCCCGCTTAGTCAATTGGAGGGATCGAAATACTTGTTGCCTGTTTGGTGATGGAGCGGGCGCGGCTCTTCTGACTCCTGCTCATGGAGGTGCAGGCATACTGGGTTTTGACCTTGGTGTCGACGGTAAGTCTTCTTCTCTGCTATCCCTTCCGGCCGGGGGGGCCAGGAACCCTGCCAGCGATAAAACGGTTAGAGAGATGATGCACTACATACACATGGATGGCAGGGCTGTTTTCAAATTCGCCGTCAAGATAATGGGTGAGTCTATAGCGGAGTTGCTCAAGAAGTGTGGCAAGGAAACCGATGAAATTGATCTGCTCGTACCCCATCAGGCCAACATCCGGATCATAGAATCGGCTTGCGCCCGCTTTCGTATCTCGATGGAGAAAGTCATGGTGAACATCGCAAACTACGGAAACACATCGTCGGCTTCGGTACCGTTGGCCCTTTGGGAAGCCAAAGGCAGCGGGCGGGCGAAAGAAGGCGACCTTGTGGTGTTGACGGCCTTTGGAGCCGGGCTGAGTTGGGGCTCTGTGGCCGTGATTCTCTAGGAGAGGAGAAGTTGACTATGGCGAGGGTCCGGATCGTGACAGACAGTTCTCAGGATTTTGATCCCGCTTTGCTTGAATCTCAAGGAATATCTGTGATTCCCCTCACGGTGCATTTTGGCGATGAAGAGTATCTAGACGGCTTCCAATTGCGAGGTGGCGATTTCTACCGGAAACTGCGAACATCGCCCCATCATCCGCGCACTTCCCAACCTTCACCTGCCGCGTTTCAGAAGGTTTTTCAGGACCTCTCTGAAGACGGCTCGGAGGTAATCGCCATTACCTTGTCGTCGAATCTAAGCGGTACATTTCAGTCTGCGACCATAGCCAGAGATACTCTGCCCAATTCAAACAAAATCCACGTAATCGATTCAAAACAAGCCTCGGGCGGACACGGGTACATGGTCCTTCTTGCCAACGAGATGGCTCAGTCCGGTTGTTCCTCAGAGGAGATCATTGAGAAAATACAGCGCGCTATCGATAACATGGTCACCATTTTCTCTGTGGATACTCTCGACTATCTGGCCCGCAACGGAAGGATCGGCAGGGCTCAACACTTTCTAGGGAGCATGCTCAATCTGAAGCCCATTCTTGGGCTAGATAAGGAAGGATACGTAACTTCGGTGGATCGCGTCAGGGGCAAAGGACGAGTCATTCCGCGCATGATCGAGCTAGTCCAAGAAAGGGTTCCAAAAGGCGTCCTTCTGGATGTCGTTATTACTCACGCTGAAGCCCCTTCGGAGGCTGCCAAGCTCAAAGAAGCAATGCGGTCTGCCTTCGAGGTCAGAAGATACGAAGAATCGGAGATCGGTGCCATTATCGGGTCACACACGGGTCCGGGAACTCTTGGCCTGTTTGTTGCGCCTGATGTGAAGTGATCGTTCTCGGAGGTGCAAGGCGTGACCAAGATAGCTTGGGTGTTTCCCGGGCAAGGAGCTCAGTCGGTAGGCATGGGAAGAGAACTCTATCAGGAGTTCCCCGAAGCTAGAGACGTGCTGGAGACGGCTGATCAGGTTCTAGGTCAGGGGTTTGTCCGGATGATATTCAGAGGTCCCCTTGACGAACTGGTCTTGACAAAGAACGCCCAACCCGCTCTTTGCGCTGTTGGGGTTGCCTGTGCCAAAGTGGCCATGTCCCACGGGCTTCGACCAGATATGCTTGGCGGGTTGAGCCTAGGCGAATATACGGCCCTAGTAGTGGCCAACACTCTGGGTCTGGAGGACGCTCTCCTTCTGACTCGAAGGAGGGGCGAGTACATGCAAGAGGCTTGCCCTCCTGGCCAAGGAGCGATGGCCGCCGTGTTAGGCTTGTCTTGCGCTGAGGTTGAGGCCATCTGCTTCGACGCCGAAAAGTTGGGGATAGTTGCGGGGGCCAATTACAACTGTCCCGGACAAGTTGTGATTTCTGGGCACAAGAGGGCAGTTGAGTACGTTATGAGACAAGTGCGGATGAGGGGCGGCAGGAGCGTTCCGTTATTAGTGAGTGCCCCGTTCCACTGTGAGCTGATGGCACCGGCCGCGAAGAGACTTGCCAAGGACCTGGATCGGGTTACTGTGAAGACGCCCGAGATTCCCGTATACTCTAATGTCAATGGTGAAGTGCTCCGGTCAGCCTCAGCGGTAAAGGAGGCTTTGATAGAGCAGGTTACCTCACCCGTCCTATGGCAAGTGCAGGTTGAGGCTATGATTAGGGACGGAGCGGGACTGTTTGTGGAAATGGGGCCGGGCAAGAGTCTGACAGGCTTCTTGAAGCGGATTAACCCCGGTGTTACCGGAATCTCGTTCGTTGAGCCTAAAGAATTGGGGCCGCTTCTTGATGCAGTCGAGGAGGCTCGTTAAAATGGCTGTTGCCTTGGTTACAGGTGGCTCTAGGGGCATTGGGCGTGCCTGCAGCATTGAACTGGCAAGGATTGGGTACGTAATAGGCGTGAACTATGTGTCCGGAGAAGAAGCGGCTCAAGAGACCGTGAGTGCGGTGGAAGAAGCGGGGGGCCGAGCCAAAGCGTTCAAGGCCAATGTTTCTTCGCACGAGGAAGCTCAAAGTCTCGTCGAGACCGTGGAAAGAGATCTGGGGCCCGTGGAAGTGCTTGTCCTGAACGCCGGCATCACCAGAGATTCGCTCCTTATCAGGATGAGCGAAGATGACTGGGACAACGTCTTGGATGTCAACCTGAAAGGGGCATACAACGTTACAAAATGGGTCCTGCGAACCATGATGAAACGAAGAAGAGGGAGAGTCGTAGGCGTGTCATCGGCGGTGGCTCTAACGGGTAATCTAGGTCAAGTCAACTACTGCGCCTCAAAGGCCGGCATGATTGGGTTCATAAAGGCTTTGGCAAGGGAAGCCGGTCGTTATGGGATCACTGCCAACGCGATAGCTCCGGGATACATACAAACCGACATGACAGCCAGCCTTCCCGGTGAAGTTACAGAGCGGCTTAAGAAGTCCATACCCCTGGGTCGGCTTGGGACGCCTGAAGACGTAGCCTCGGTAGTCGCGTTTCTGGTGTCTCCTGCCGCTTCTTATATCACGGGACAGGTAGTTCCAGTGGACGGCGGTATGTCCATGGGCGCCACAACATAACTAACACAAGGAGGAGGTGACACAGATGTCCCAGCCAGACGTGTTTCAGAGAGTAAAGAGAATAATAGTAGACCAGTTGGGAGTCGATGAGGCTCTAGTGATCATGGAGGCATCCTTTATTGATGATCTAGGTGCGGACTCATTGGAGATAGTTGACCTCATAATGGCCTTTGAAAGCGAATTCGGGATTACTATACCCGATGAAGATGCCGAGAATCTCTCCACAGTCAAAGCGGCAGTGGATTACCTGAACGAGAACGCAGGAGAGTAGCAGAGTAGGTCCCGCGGTGCGTTTCAATCGCGGGACCATCTTGATTGCGAGAGGATGTGGCCGGTCGTGACAGGAAGGCGCATAGTTGTTACGGGGATCGGAGTCGTAACGCCCATAGGTCTCGGGGTTGAAACCTTCTGGAACGGACTTATGGAAGGGCGATCTGGGATTCGCAGGATCACCAGATTTGACCCGGGAGACTTCCCGTGCCAACTCGCCGCCGAAGTTGATTTCGAACCTCTCCATCATTTCGATCGTCGCGATGCCCGCAAGATGGACAGGTTCTCTCAGTTGGCTGTGGTGGCGGCCAGAATGGCTTACGAGGACGCAAACCTGCGAAACGCCTGCGATCCAGAGCGCACAGGGGCTATTATAGGTACAGGCATAGGGGGGATTGAATCCCTTGTAAAGGAGGCCCAGGTGCTTCTGGAGAAAGGGCCCGGTAGGGTGTCTCCTTTCTTCATCCCCATGATAATCGCGAACATGGCGTCGGGTCATCCGGCTATCGATCTCAATCTTCAAGGACCCATGAACAGCGTGGTTACCGCTTGCGCCACCGGGACCAGCGCCATAGGGGAAGCCTATCGAATAGTGGAGCGCGGCGAAGCCGATGTAATGCTCGCCGGCGGTACCGAGGCCTCTATACATCCTCTGGCCCTGGCCGGATTCTCATCCATGAAAGCTCTTTCAACTCAGAATCATCGGGGATCCAAGGCGTGCCGTCCGTTTGACAAAGAACGGGACGGGTTCGTGATGGGGGAGGGTGCCGGGGTATTGGTCTTAGAGGACCTCTCTCATGCGTTAAGGCGAGGCGCCAGAATCTACGCCGAGATCGTGGGCTACGGTATGAGTTCAGATGCCTACCACATTACTTCGCCAAGTCCCGGGGGCAAGGGGGCCGCCAGAGCTATGAAGAACGCCATGGCTTCTGCAGGGATTAGGCCTGAGGATGTAGATTATGTCAACGCCCACGGTACTTCGACGCCGGCAAACGACTCTTCGGAGACTATGGCGATTAAAAGCGCACTTGGGAATCACGCTTACAGAGTACTAGTGTCGTCGACGAAGTCTATGATAGGGCATCTACTAGGGGCTGCGGGAGCCGTTGAGACTGCGGCAACCGTGCTTACACTAGAGAGGCAGGTCGTGCCCGCAACCATCAATTACGAAGTCCCGGACCCCGAATGCGACCTGGACTATGTTCCCAACAAACCCAGAACCGCTCGCGTGGATGTCGCGCTGAAAAATTCTTTCGGCTTCGGAGGGCAGAACGCTTGCCTAGTCCTAAGGAGATATCTAGACTGAGAGAAGTCTTCGAGAATGCCCTGGCCAGCCTGAGCGTCAGTATTCGCAAGCAGGCTCTAACACATATTTCGTATGCTAACGAAAAGGGAGACTCCGTATCCAATGAGCGGTTGGAGTATCTGGGGGATGCGGTCTTTCACCTTGGGGCAGCCCATACGCTCTATGAGATGCATCCCGACGCAGTTGAAGGGGAGCTTACCAGAATGAGAGCGGAGCTGGTATCGGGGGCGTCTCTCTCCAGGATCGCCTTGGATGCTGATCTGGGAAAACACCTTCTTCTGGGCCGAGGGGAGGATGCTTCAGGAGGCCGCATGAGGCCTCGGAACTTAGCCGGAACTCTGGAAGCCGTTGTAGGCGCCGTCTACCTAGAGAAAGGGTGGGGCACTGCGCTGGAACTGGTACGGGCGCTGCTTGGACCGATGGAGTTTTCTCAGGCACCCATCGACGCCAAGACCCAGGCTCAAGAGAGGGTTCAACAAATGCCGGGCTCCACTTTGGAGTATCGGGTAGTCTCTGTTGAAGGCCCGGATCACAGACCGGTGTATACGGTTGCGTGCATAGTGAACGGGAAGCAAGTGTCGGTGGGACGAGGCCACTCGAAGAAGGAGGCTCAGGAAGAGGCTGCTCGCAAATTCTTGGCTCTAGACATACTTTCGGACGATAGCGGCGACTTTCCCAACGACGAAATCGGGAAATAGTACCTTGTCAGGGGAGGAGATATCTACATATACCGCTTGTCCGGACAATTCGTAACGCCTCAGAATTCCCGTAGTCCCGTCGATTCTTGCTGCTACCAAGTCTCCTTGCCCCAATGGGGCGTCGGGGTCGAGCACGGCCATGTCTCCCGGTTTGGCCACTTCTCCAGAATCCCTCGACACCAGGATTCCATAGGCTCCAGGCCCCAAGTGTTTGGCTAGGTAATTCCCCATGTTTCGGGGCAACCGGCTTTCTCGATCCCTGGCAAGACCTGCGTCCAAGACACCGTACCGATTAGACCCGTTCCGGCTCAAGACCGCCTGACGGAAGTCTCTCATTCCTTTGAAACCGGCCTTCTGCAGCCAATAGTAGATGGATTTCTGCTCCGCGTAGCCCAGAGAACGGGCGATCTCTTTGGCAGAAATGTTGGGATTCTTGAGGACAAGCTTTGCCATGTCGTCTACAATGGACAAGGTCGTATCACTCCCAGGGAATTTCAGAGACCGAATAGAACTTATGGCCGTGTCGGGATATCCCTTTACCAGTGTTAGGTAGAGTTCTTTACATAGCAGAGGTATAGGAGGGCGTTTGGCAAGGTGCTAAGAAAGCTTTCGCTGCGTGGTTTCAAGTCTTTCTGCGATAAGACAGACGTGATTCTTGGGTCTGGCATTACCGCTATCGTTGGCCCCAATGGTTGCGGCAAGTCCAACCTCGCCGACGCGCTCCGCTGGGTATTGGGCGAACAGAACCCAAGGGTGTTGCGGTCTATGCGCCAGCAGGACGTGATTTTCGCCGGAACTGAGCGGCGGAAGGCGATGGGAATGGCCGAAGTCAAGCTCCTATTTGACGGCATAGATGGTCATAACGGGTCTGAGATAGAGATAGAACGCCGGCTTACCCGAGACGGCACTAGCGAGTACAGAATAAACGGCAAAGTTGTGCGGTGGAAAGACATCGTTGAGATTCTGTCTGGCACCGGCTTATCCCATACGGGTTATGTAGTCATAGGGCAGGGAATGGTCCAAGAACTTGTGTCAGGCCGCCCTGAGGATAGGCGTACGTGGATAGAGGAGGCCTCGGGGGTTGCAAAAGTAAAGATCAGCAAGAAAGAAACCGAATCCCGGCTGGAAGCCGCTAAAGCCGATATTGCTCGATTGGACGATCTTTTGGTGGAGTTGGAGGCGCGACGGGCTCAATTGTCCCAAGATAGAGACGTAGCTTCTCGGTACCATAGCATCTCAAGAGAACGCCGCGCTATCGAGATCTCCATGTGGCTCTACCAGTCGGAGGACGAGACCCGAAAAATAGACAGTCTTTCCCGCCGCATTGAGAAGGGCAGAGTTGACCTCCAGTTTCTCCAATCTTCGATCCCAGCTATGAGTCGAGAGCTTGCCGCCCTGAGACAACAGAGTGAAAACGCTGACCTTATCTTGCGCGAGATTTCCAAAGACAGGGATGAAGCCCTAGCCAGCTTAGTATCTCTTGAAAAGAGAAGAGACTCGCTTCGGAGTCAATGTCAGGTCCTCGGGAGAGAACTGGAATCGAGGCAAGTGCGCAGACAAGCCATCCAGCGCGACTTGGCCAGAGTTCGGGCGGAAGATGAGAGTCTCGAGAAGTCCTTGGAGTTACTGGCATCCAAGCAAAAGAGCGCTCAAGATGCTTTAAGAGCCGCAGAAGAAACCAGGGTAGAGACTGAAGCTCATCTTCGGGAATTGGGAGCCAACGTGATAGGGGTCCGCAAAGCCACCTTGGCACTTGCTTCGGATCTGAGTACATGTCAGAGGGCCAGGGAGGATATCAGGCGGAACCTAGAAGGCAAACAGCGGGAACTGTCAAGTCTGAAACAATGGATAGACACTTCAAAAGAGAGAGTGCTGGCCGAAGAAAGGGAGCTGGCGTCACTCAGCGAGCAGTCACGTTTGGCGGAATACCGTCTAAGCGAAGCTCTAGAAGAGCAGGAAACTGTTAATTCGAGTCGCGATGGGATTCTGGCGGCCATTGAAAAGGTCTCTTCGTCTCAAGCCAGCATCGAATCGCAACTCGCCGGTCTTGAGGCGAGAAAGAAGGTCTTGACCGACCTCGAACAGTCATTTGAGGGATACGCAAGAGGTCCTCGCACTGTGCTTGAAGCCAGAACGAAGGGAACATTGACGGGTATAGAGGGTTCTGTGGGAGAGCTCTTGAGTTCGGACCCCAAATATATCCCCGCTGTGGCAGCTGCGATCGGAGGAGCTCTAGAGAACATCGTCGTGCAAGACGAGAATGCCGCTAAGAAAGCCATAAGCATGTTGCGAGCGGCCAAGAGCGGGAGGGCTACCTTTCTTCCCCTGAACCTTATCAGGCCACGTGAGATCAACTCCAGAGTTACATCTATTGTGAGGAGTATGCCGGGAGTGCGACCCCTTCTTGAGGTTGTGCGTTTTCCGGAAAAGGTGGCCGTTTGCGCCAAGTATCTTGTGGGTAGGGTAGTCTTGGCTGATACGATGGATATCGCCCTTGAGTTCATGAAAGCTTCTGGCTGGGCAACTCGGGTGGTCACGCTGTCAGGGGAAACTCTGGACCCAGGAGGTGCAATCACCGGAGGAGACGCGCCTCGTCACGAGTCGATATTTCGACGCAAACAAGAGATCCTAGACATAACCAGAGCCATGGAGAGACTCGATCAGGAGCTGGCTCAAGTACAGAGTCAAAGGAGGTCTCTTGAGAGAGAAAGGCAGGACCTAGAGGACAGACTGGACAAAGCAAGAGCTGATGTCTCTCTCCGCCAGTCACAGGCCGCCCGCCTTGCCGAAGGTCAATCGAGACTTCAGGCATCAGTGGCTGCCCTTTCGGCCGAGATTGAGGAGCGGGCCTTGGCTGTGCGCCCCCTATCCCGAGAAGTTGAGAGACTCAAAGTAGACCTGGAGAACATTCTTTCTCAAGAATCTGACCTCTCCATGAAGATGGCATCCATGGAAGCGGAGCTACGTCAATCAGAGGAGAAGATGCAAGAGATCCTCGCCCGAGATAGAGAACTCTCCGAAAGGGTGCGAAACCTGGCCTCAGAAAAGGAATCTGTGGACAGAGATCTATCTTTCGTCCTGCGCCAAAGAGAGAGCTTTTCCAGTGAGAAGAACTCGCTTACTCGCCAGATCGAAGAGGAATCCCGGGAAATATCGAGGCAAGAAGGACTACTGAATGAAGCCACTTCCGAAGAGCGGGAACTTGCCCAGAGGGTACAGTCGTTGGACGTCCGGGTTAAGGAGTTGACCGACCGCTTCCAGGACGCGGTGGCAGAGAGAGAAGCTGTCGTAGGCCGAATAGCGGATCTGAGGACTGAGTTGGAGAGGGCGGACAGGGATAGGACGGCCCTGGAGACGAGACTCAATGAGTGGGAAGACGAGATGGAGAGTCTCGAGGCGGCTCACAAGGAAACGTTGTCCTATATCGCAAGCGAATTCGGGGTAATAAACCCGGATGAGTTGCCCACAGAGAGGATCTCTCGTTCTTCGGGCGTGGCCAGAATGGAACAGCTTGATTCCGCCCTGAAGGCTCTGGGCAGTGTGAACCTGAAAGCCGAGGAGGAGCTGTCGGAGCTTTCTGACAGAATAGAGACCATCATCAAGGAAAAAGACGATGTTCTAATGGCCATAGAGGAGATTCGCAAGACCCAAGAGCATGTAGACAAGGAGATGCAAGATCGCTTCTTAGATACCTTTCGGTTGGTGTCAGACAATTTTGGTCAAGTATTCCGTGACCTGTTTGGGGGCGGTGATGGCGAGTTGCGTCTTATGGAGGAAACGATGGGCGTGGAAGTTGTCGCCGCACCTCCCGGGAGAAGGCAAAAGAACATCAATCTCCTGTCAGGCGGGGAGAGGTCGCTGTGTGGCATAGCCTTGATACTGGCAATTCTCTCGGTGAGACCTTCGCCTATGATAGTCCTGGATGAGGTTGACACAGCCTTGGACGAAGTCAATGTGGCAAGGTTTGGGGGCTTCCTCAAGAGGTACTCCAAGGACACCCAATTCCTAGTGATCACCCACCAAAAGGCCACCATGGAAGCGGCAGATCTTCTGTACGGAGTCACCATGGACGAACCCGGCGTATCCCGAGTGTTTGGAATGCGCCTGGGAAGCGTTCAGTAGCGGTTCAGGGTGGAGGGATTTCGAGTGAGTTTTTTGGAGAGGTTCAAGAAGGGGCTGGCCAAGACTTCTCAACAGGTGACAGAGAAAATCCTGAAGGTGTTCTCGCCGGGGAAGATCACCACCGAATTCTTGGATAACCTTGAGGAGGCACTCATAGAGGCAGACGTTGGTGTACGAGCCACCTCGCTCCTTTGCGAAAGATTGCAGGAAGAGAACAAAAAGAACCCCATACGGACTCAAGAAGAGTTGTTCGGGCTGATGGAATCTTTGGTGAAGGAAATCTTACAGCAAGCGTCGCGTCCTCTTGAGGTCAGTTCCCGAGGACCTACCGTATACGTGATGGTCGGGGTTAACGGATCCGGAAAGACCACAACCATAGGAAAACTGGCGAAGAAGCTGGCGGATCAGGGGAAGAGCGTTATTGTAGCTGCCGCCGATACCTTCCGGGCAGCAGCTGGAGACCAGTTGGCCGTTTGGGCAAAACGATCCGGGGCGACCATCATCAGTCACCAGGAAGGCTCGGACCCAGGGGCGGTGGCTTTCGATGCGGTAAGATCGGCTGTGGCTCGGAAGGTAGACTATGTTCTGGTAGACACGGCCGGAAGGTTGCACACTAAGAAAAACCTCATAGAGGAACTCAAGAAGATTCTCAGGGTTGTTGCTCGAGAAATCCCCGGAGCGCCCCACGAAGTACTTCTGGCAATCGATGGCACCACAGGTCAGAACGGCCTTTCTCAAGCGCAAGTGTTTACCGATGCCGTCGGGGTGACAGGCATATGTCTCACCAAACTGGACGGGTCATCCAAAGGCGGGATCGCCGTGGCAATAGCCCAAGACCTTGAGATTCCCGTTAAACTAGTCGGAGTCGGCGAATCGGTGGATGATCTCAGGGAATTTGACGCCGAGAGTTTTGCCAAGGCATTGTTTGAAGGTGAGTAATGAGCGCCAATTCCCGTTGACCTTGGCTCTTGCTTTGCAGTAGGATTATCTGGTGTCAAGATGTACACCATGACAGTGAGGATGAAATCTTGAAGCCGGATGAGAACGGGCTGCCCGAAAGGGTGCACGGCCTTAACGTCCTGTTGGATGTCTATGGGAAACTCCTGCCGTCTAGACAAAAACAGGTCATGGAGATGAAACTCGGAGAAGACCTCTCGTTTGGAGAGATCGCCGAGGCGCTTTCCATCTCCAGGCAAGCTTCGGAAGATGCCCTGAAACGAGGGATTAAGGCTGTGTTGCGATACGAAGATACCCTGGGATTGGCGGCAAAGTCTGAGGCTTGCCTCAAGATTGCTTCGCGAGCCCTTAGTCTCTTGCGCAAGATGAACGAGGACAACTGGGACAGAGTCCGGCAAGAAGTGGTGTATCTCTTGGATTCCCTGGTGAATGGGGGTGAGTCGTCCAATGGAGTTTGAAAACTTAGCCAGCCGCTTGGCAGGAGTGTTCAAGAGTCTCAGAGGGAAAGGCAAGCTTTCGGAACGCGATATTAACGAAGCGCTTAGAGAAGTCCGACTCTCTCTGCTGGAGGCCGATGTGAATTTTCGCGTGGTGCGGGAGTTCATAGCTACGGTGAAGGAACAGTGTATGACGGCGGAAGTGTTGGAGAGCCTGACCCCGGCTCAACAAGTCATAAAGATCGTGAACCAAGAGCTCATCGTTCTCTTGGGGACTCGAACCAGGCCAATCGATTTATCCGGAAACCCGCCTTCGGTTGTGGCTCTTTTCGGCCTCCAAGGTTCTGGCAAGACGACGGCTGCGGGCAAGCTTGGACTCCTTCTCAAAAAGAACGGACGTCGAGTTCTTCTAGTGTCGTGCGACGTCTATAGACCTGCCGCCAAGCGTCAGCTTGAGATCCTGGCTCAGAGAGCCGGAGTCGGGTTTTTCACTATGGATGACGATACTCCGCCAGAGATGATAGCCAAAAGAGGTGTGGAAAAGGCCCTGGCCTCGGCCCAGGACGTTGTAATCATCGACACCGCAGGCCGGATGCAGGTGGATGACGAGATGATGGACGAGGCTCGCAAGATAAAAGAAGCAACCTCCCCTAGAGAGGTTTTCCTGGTTGCTGACGCCATGACTGGGCAAGAAGCCACAAAAGTGGCCGAAGCTTTCGAAAAGACGGTAGGGATAACCGGCGTTATTCTCAGCAAGATAGACTCTGACGCCAGGGGGGGCGCCGCCCTATCTATCGCCAAAGTCACCGGGAAACCTATCAAATTTGTCTCGTCTGGAGAAAAACTTGAGGACTTTCAAGTCTTCCACCCGGACCGGATGGCATCCAGAATCTTGGGCATGGGCGATGTCTTGAGTTTGATCGAAAGGGCAGAGGCCGCTTTTGACGAGAAGAAAGCTCAAGAGATGGAACGCAAGATACGGCGAAAGGAGTTCACCTTAGAAGATTTCTTAGACCAGATGAAAGAAGTACGCAAGATGGGTTCCTTCGGCGAGATTCTTAAGATGATTCCAGGCATGAACAAGATGAAGATCAATGTAGATGTGGACCCCAAAGAATGGGGCCGGGTGGAAGCCATGATCCGATCCATGACGCCGGCTGAAAGGAGAAGACCTGAGATCATCGACGGTTCGCGGAAAAGGCGGATTGCTCGAGGGAGCGGGACTCAGGTTCAGGATGTAAATCGCTTGCTTAAGCAGTTTTCTCAGGCTAGAAAGATGCTCTTCCAGATGGGGTCACTGGAAAGAACGGGAAAGCTGCGCATCTAGGGTAGCGAAAGGAGAAGTGTTGATTTGGCCGTAAAGATTCGACTCAAGAGGATGGGCGCCAAGAAGAAGCCGTCGTATCGCATCGTGGTAACTGATTCGCGGCGACAAAGAGACAGCAAAGCCATTGAAGAGCTTGGGTACTACGATCCTACGACGGATCCGGCTACCTTGAAAGTTGAGGAAGAAAGAGCCCTTCTTTGGTTGGGGCGTGGCGCAGCCCCCACACCGACAGTGAGGGCCATCTTGAACCGCACAGGAGTAATCGCCAAGTGGCAAGAAGCCCGAAAAGAGAAGGAAGCATGATGCTCTCTGAACTTGTAGCATTCATAGCCAAGTCCATCGTGGACGAACCCGACAACGTTCAGGTTACGGAAGTGGATAGCGACAAGCTCAAGATATTTGAGGTGAGAGTCGCTCCTCAGGACATGGGCAGGATCATCGGGAAAAAGGGGCGCGTGATCCATGCCGTGCGGGCTCTGGTTCAGGCTGCAGCCATGAAGGAAGGCATTCGAGCCACTGTGGAAGTTCGTGAGTAGCAGGTAGGGAAGAAGGCGTTATCCGTGTTTATCTCAAGGCCCGTTAGTGTGAAGTCCAGAATCACGGCCTCTCTGAGGGCGCAGTTGGGCGCTGAAGTTCAAAAGGCGATTTTGGAGCTTGACCAGGAACTGGCGAGGCTTGGGACCGTGGAGGCTTCGGGGGGAAAGGAAGTAGCCGCCCAGGTTCAGCGCTCACGACAGGAGTTGCTCCAGAGAAAGGAGCAGCTCATGCGTCGCCTTAGGGAAATCGCGAACCTCAAGGATGGCCAAGAGATCACCCGGGGCCAAGTCCAGGGGATCTTCGAACTAAGAGTCGGAGATCTGTGGTCGGACCTTGAGACGTGCGAGATTGTGCTGCAAGACGATGTGGTTATTGCCATAAGGCAGGGTCGCTCCATATCCGTCTCCCTGCCTCAGGAAGTGACATCCCAAGAGAGAGAACCTGAAGAATGAGAGTGTTTATACTGACACTTTTCCCGGAAATGTTCACGTCCGTGCTAAATGCCAGCATCCTAAAGAGAGCTTGTGAAGACGGGCATCTCGAAATAACCATGGTGAATCCCAGGGTTTTCGCTTCTGACCCCCACAAGACAGTAGACGATTACCCTTACGGGGGAGGGCCAGGGATGGTGCTGAAGCCGGAACCCATATACGAAGCTGTAGAATGGGTAGAAAGCTCCTTGGGCGAGAAACCTTACGTAGTGCTACTTACTCCCCAAGGACAACGGTTTACGTCGACAATGGCAATGGATTTGGCCGGGCGGAACAACCTGACGTTAGTCGCCGGTCACTACGAGGGGTTTGACGAGCGAATCCGCAAACTGGCCGACCGCCAGATATCCATAGGCGACTATGTCTTGACCGGAGGAGAGATCGCGGCCATGGTCGTACTGGATGCCGTGGCGAGGTTTGTCCCGGGCGTGTTGGGAGATAACAGGTCTGCCCAAGACGACTCGTTTTCGTCGGGACTCCTTGAAGGACCTCAGTACACGAGACCGCCCGAATACAGGGGCATGAAGGTTCCCCAAGTTCTCTTGGAGGGCGACTTCGCCGCCATAGTTAGATGGCGTAGGAAAGAATCGCTTAGAAGAACGTTTCGACTCCGAAGAGACCTGCTAGATAGCGCATGTCTCACTTTTGAGGACAGGTGCCTTTTGGAAGAAGTCGTGCAGGAAGAGTCGGCGCAAGATGATTATCGGGTTTAAGGAGTGACAGGCAGTGGACGTTTTGAGACTTCTGGATCAATCGCAAATGAGAACCGATATCCCAAAGTTCGGACCCGGGGATCGAGTCAGGGTCTTCCTCAAGGTAGTTGAAGGCGCTCGGGAACGACTTCAGGCTTTTGAGGGTGTGGTGATTAAGCGGCAAGGCGGTGGCCTGCGCGAGACCTTCACAGTACGCAGAGTCGCTTCGGGGATCGGGGTAGAGAGGACGTTTCCCGTGCATTCACCCAGGATCGATCGCATTGAAGTAGTGAGACGCGGAAGGGTGAGAAGAGCAAGACTCTTCTACTTGCGGGGACTCTCGGGCAAGTCCGCAAGGATAGCCGAGGCAAGGCGTTAGCCGGTAATGGACACACTTCGGGATATTCTGGAAATCGTACTGTTAGCCCTGATTTTGGCCATCGTGATACGCGTATTTGTTGTTGAGACGTTCTTGGTAGATGGCCCATCAATGGAACCCACTATGTACACAAACGAAAGGCTCTTGGTGTTGAAGCTTGCGTATAGGGTTGCTGAGCCGAAACGCGGAGATATAGTGGTATTCCGATATCCCTTCGATACCAGTAGAGACTTCATCAAGCGAGTCATCGCCCAAGGGGGCGATACCATCGAGATCAGGTTGGGCCGAGTCTACGTTAACGGCCAATTGAGAGACGAACCATATGTTCAGAACCCTGGCTTGTACCAGATGAGCGCAACCAAGATTCCCGAAGGATTCCTGTTTGTCATGGGTGACAATAGGGTGAACAGCGAAGACTCCAGGATGTTCGGGCCCATCAAGGCAGATCTTGTGAAGGGCAAGGCGATTGTGAGGATCTGGCCGCCTTCAAAGATGGGTGTAATGAAGTGAAACGACGGGAACGTAAGAAAACAGAAAGAATGCGTCAGCCGGGTTTTCCGAGCCCTAGGGCTCTAGGCTTGGTTGACGTGTTCCTGTTTCTGGCTGATGCCAGGATTCCGTGGACATGTCGCAAACTTGCCGAGCCTTACTTGAGAAAAAGGAAGCGTGTCTACATTTTGGCTAAGCCCGATTTGGCCGATCCCGCGCTAACGGCAACGTGGCTCGAGGCTTTCAAGGCTATGGGAGAACCCGTGTTCGCCGTGAACTGTCACTCGGGCGCAGGACTGCCTCCGGTCTTGGACTATCTGCGACTAGAGAAGAGGCGCCTTGACGAAAAAGCCGGCCCTGGCTTGTACGCACGCCCTCTTCGGATCATGTTGTTTGGTACTCCCAACGTGGGCAAGTCCTCCTTAGCCAATAGACTCTTGGGCAACCGAAAGGCGCCTTTCGGTGCAAGACCTGGATTAACCAGAGGTAGCCACTGGCTCAAGACCGGTCCAGGTGGTTTTTTCACTGTGTTGGATACCCCTGGTGTACTGGACACTTCCCAAGTCAAAGGAGAGGCCAAATACAAGCTGGCTTCCGTGTGGGCCTTGCGGGAGAATGCATACGATCCCGAAGAAGTCGCCTTGTGGCTCGCGTCAAAGATCGCCTCAGACCAAGAGCCTCTGAATAGTATCGAAGGTTTCGCCGCGTCTCGCGGAATTGTTGGACCCGGCGGAGTTCTAGACATAGACAAGGCTTACGGTATGTTTATTCACGCTTTCAGAGAGGGGCAATTGGGGAGAGTCACGTTGGAAACGCCCGAGGAGTTCCCCGAATTGTCGATGCCACACGATAATTGGCCGGAGTGAAGGGAGCATGTGTTTTCTGTGAAGACATATATAAAGAACCTAGAGTGTCCTAAGTGCGACACCCAGTACGAACCTTCTAGTCTACATAACCTCTGTGAGTGCGGGACGCCTCTATTGGTTAGATACAATCTTCATGATATGGCCAGAGAGTTTGATCCCGGAGAATGGAGGCATCGTCCCAAAGGAGTATGGCGCTACAGAGAGCTTCTTCCCCTCGTAGACGAGACTAGCATTGTATCTTTGGGAGAAGGCGGGACTCCGGTTTTTCCTCTTACTGAAATGGGGAAGACATACGGCCTCCAGAATCTTCTTCTCAAAGACGAGGGCTTGAATCCCACAGGTACCTTCAAGGCTAGGGGCGCCGCCGTTGGAGTCTCCAAGGCCAAAGAACTTGGGGCAACGTGCCTGGCTATGCCCACTGCGGGAAACGCCGGGGCAGCTTGGGCGGCCTATACGGCTAGGGCAGGACTGAAAATGGTAGTGGCCATGCCGGAGGATGCTCCCGCGACGAACCAAGCCGAATGTGTGGCCTATGGGGCTGATACCTACCTAGTGCCGGGTCTTATCTCTGACGCGGGCCGAGTGATCAAAGAAGCTGTCCAAAAGTACGGATGGTTCGAGGCTGCCACTCTCAAAGAACCCTATCGCATCGAAGGCAAGAAGACTATGGGCTTGGAGATATGGGAGGAGTTCGGAGACAACTTGCCTGCCGCCATCATATACCCAACCGGAGGCGGAGTCGGCTTGATAGGCATGTGGAAGGCTTTTCTTGAACTCAAAGAGATGGGCTTCCTGCAAGGCAGACTTCCCAAGATGGTTGCTGTTCAGGCAGAAGGATGCTGCCCAATCGTCAAGGCGTACAGGCAGGGAAAAGACAGAGCCGAAATGTTTGTTGGCGCCCAGACGATCGCTTCAGGCATACGAGTTCCATCTGCCTTGGGCGACTTTTTGGTGCTGGAAGCAGTACGGGCCTCCGGAGGTACCGCTCTGGCAGTGTCTGATGACGAGATCTTGGAGACTTGGAAGGCCGTTGCCCGCAAGGATGGGGCTCTCATCTGCCCCGAAGGGGCTGCCGCTGTGAGAGCGGCCAAACTCATCAAGGATATGGGGCTTGTAGGCAGTTCTGACACGGTTCTTGTGCTGAATACGGGTGCAGGTATGAAGTACACTGAACTCATGACCGAAAAGGCTACACCGTTGGATAACGGTATCTAGTCTTCTCAATCTACTAGGAGAATCTTTGAGTCCCCCTTGGTGACAATAACACCCGGGGGGGTCTTCATGAGGGAACCCTTGCGGTTTTCGTTTAGGCACTGGTGGAACTATGTTCTTGCGGCGCTTATCTTGGTCGGACTCGGGGCTTGGCGGCTGCTGGGGCTCGATGGCAGACTTGCCTTTTTGGGACCCTTAGTGTGGCTCGGCATAGGGAAGGCGTTTGTGCCCGAGATCATTCACGAACACGCCGGCTTTCTTAACCGTTGGGTCTGGCACGACTACCGTAAAGCGAATCATCGGTACAGGCAGGCAGTCGATACCAAGAAGGCGACCCCAGAGGCCTATTGTGCTCTTGCAAGCCTTTCTTTCGCTGAAGGAGACTATTCTGATGCCGAAAAACTCCTGAAGAAAGCCTCATTACATCTTGGGTGGGACCCTAACTTGCACCTCATGCTCTCCAAATGCCTGACTCGTATGGGCCGTCTAGACGAGGCCATGTCCGAGGCGGTCAAATTCAACAAGGCTTCGGATAATGTTTCGGTATTTGGTCTAGCTATAGGCGATGTTCTCAAAGAGCAAGGGGATACTGTATCATCTGCCGCTGCCTATCAAGAAGCTCTTCAGAAGGATCCGCAGATGATCGACTGCTTGCTGGGATTAGCAGAGGTGTATTTCGCCATGGGTAAGACAAGAGACGCGTGGGATGAAGTCAACAAGGCTCTGAAGTTGGATCCCAAAAACTCCGACGCTCTTTTCTGGGCCGGTAAGATATCCGCCGCCCGCGGAAAGGCGCGGGAATCTTCAGCCATGCTTCAAAAATCCCTTAATACCAGATCTATCGACGACAAATCTCACAGGGTCCCCTACGGCGAAGTAGTGAGGCTATTGGCCGAGGTTCGCTCATCGATGGTTCCTTTGGAGAAGGCCGTCGCCCCTCAGTTGTCGGGCGACGGCCAAGACGCTCATTGATCCTTGGAAACGTCGGGTGCGGCGGGTCACTTTGTAAGAACGTAGCTAAGTCTATCGTATATGGATTGATCCACGGTAAAGGTCACTTCTTGTGACACCGAATCAACACCGTCGCTTCCAGTGAACACCGCCGTGTAAACCCCTTCTGGAGTAGTCAAAGGTATCGGGAATTCGCATTCCCACTCGTTCCCCGCGGGGTTTCTGAAGAGACTAACTGTCTCACCCAACAATATCGCCTGAACGGACGTAATCCCCTCTGAAGCGCTAGACCAGAGGCTCAAGACACCCCCGGCAGTTACTGGGTTAGGCGCAAGCCACGGGACTATCCACAGTCTCTTGATTTTTGTGAAGGAGAGGACCTGCTGTCTTGTGGCGCCGGGGAAAATAGCTGTCACGGTCACGTCTTGTTTGCCTATGGGCAACGACGGCCCAACAATGATAGATCCGATCCACGCTGTAGCTCCTGATGTCGGCGTCAGGCTGAGCTCGTTTCCGTCGGCGAAAACCGCCCTAACGTCTGTGGCCGCAGGAGTCGTGAGAGCAGTGACGGTAAGCGATTGTCCATCTACGCAAGAGATTGGCGAAATCCCTGAAGCAAGTGAGTGTCTCACGATGGCGATAGGTCTCTTGATCGAAAAGAATTGATTGTTGTTGTAGTCTTTGACCCACGCTTGGTAAGAATACTCGCCGGCAGGCAAGGCGTTTCCTGAGCGATTTCGGCCGTCCCAAGTCAACTGAGTCGGGGGAACTCCCTCTTGGTTGGTAGGATTGAAATTGTAGACCTCGTTGTCGTATTGGTCTCTTATGACCATCTGCCACTCCCTGATACCTCGGTTTCGGAGGTAACCCAGGTGAAATGTCACGGTGTCATCCACTCCGTCGCCGTCCGGGGAGAACAAATCCACCGATGATACTGCTCGTATGAGACATGACCTGTAGACTACTGCTGCGGCCTCCCCTCTGAGCATTGAGTTTTGAGGCCGTAGAGTCCAGTCTGTATAACCGTCGATAATACCGAACTTGATGGCGCACGCCATCGAGTGCCGCCGATCCGGGGACACTAAATTGTAGTCCCTAAACTTCTGCAGATGAGACGAAACCTCTGATTCGCTCATCGCTTGGGCCAATTCCAACAGATCGAGCGACCTGACCAAGAGCTCCACAGCATCTTCTCTGGAGATGGGATCGTCGGGCAAGAAGGGCTGACCTGGGGGTACAAAGCAGATTCCACCGGCCAGCGACCCTTCAATCCAAGCGTAGCCAGGTTTTCCGGGAAGGAAACAGTACTCGAGAGGCACATCTGGGTACGAGGAAATGCCGGGCGATACTGGCGGCAAGGCGAATACCTTACAGAGCAGAGTGGCCAGTTGGGCTCTGGTACAGGACGATTCCGGAAAATACCATGCAAGCGGGCCTCCTGAGTAATAGTAGACTTGTCCATCGCAGACCATTTCCTGCCACAGAACGTAGACGTATTGCCCCGCCCAATGATAGGCCATGTCTTGGTACCAGGGATCCCCGTCGCACAGGGCCCTGCCGCCGGGAAACCATAGCCAACAGGCGACCGCCAGGATGAAGCCTATACACAGGATTCGCCTCAACCTAGGCACACCTTGTTGCATATTCGACCGTTTACGCAATTCGTGTTCCTCCAAACCCACCGGCCCTCCTCAGTATAGCAGGGTTAGACAGGAAGTAAACCAAGTTTTGGAAAATTTGTCGGCACCTGTTGACTTACACCGGGTTCCCGTGTAGGATTGTGTCGCCTGGTAAGAATTACCAGTGGTCGTGCCCGGCTGAACTTCTGACCGCCTGTGCGCCTGGGAAAGGGGTGATATTGGACAGGCGAGATGGACGGTTGGGCTACCTTAGGCCACCGGCGCCCTTCGCAGCTTTCCACTGCTGGGCACGACCGGCCAAGAGAGAGGTGAGAGGCGCTGAGAAGCGTTCTTCGTAGGCACAAATCATTAGTTGCGGCGGTATGCTTAGGCCTTGCGAGTTTTTTCCTGTCGTATCGCCTCATTGCGAGTTTTGTAGAAACACAGCCTGTGGTGGTTGCCTCTCGGGACATTGACGCATATGGAAGGGTGGACGCTTCTGATTTGCGGCTGGTTGACATGCCCCTCCGCGCAGTTCCAAAAGGGAGTTTCTCATCTCCAAACGACGTCGTGGGCGCCTATGCCCTTTCCTGTCTTTGTGAAGGCCAGGTGGTTCTGAAACCTCATGTCTCGAGAGAGACGAGAGAAGTAGGGTTTTCTTTGGCTCTTTCCGTAGAGACCAGGGGCTTCTTTGTTCCCGTTCCTTCTTCTCGCGGTATCGGTGGGGTACTCAAAAGTGGCGAGAGAGTGGATGTTATCTGCGTACAAAGAGGAGCGTTTGCCGGAGAATCGCTGGTGATCCCCAATGTCTTGGTGATTGAAGTCGTGAGCGATCCTTCGTCCGGGGAATTCGTAGGTGCTCTAGTAGTCTTAAGTCCACAGGAATGCCAATTGCTTGCGAGCACCATGGAGACAGGCAGCGTGTATCTGGCCCTTGTACCCAAGGACGACTGGGGCGGAGCATACCGATGACAAATCAGAGCCCCAGCCTGATAGTGGCAGGCACCGCGAAATCCGAGACAGCTGCTCTGAAAAGATGGCCTGGCGCCAAGGTAATCGGTTCTTTCAGGGATCTTGCGTTGGTCGAATTCATAGTCACGAACATGCCCGCAGATATTGTGGCGGTCGACGCTAGTCTGTCTACAAAAGGGGAGACGTTTTCGGCGTGGGCAAACAGGTTTAAAGCGGCTTTCCCGTCGGTTTCCTTAGTCGTCCTAGATGACAACCTGGACTCCGATGCCAACGGTTCCAGTGATCAAGTTCAACTCCTATCGCCTCCAAGTGTGCTTCATTCACAAACCGTGGTGGTTTGGAGCCCAAAAGGCGGAGTCGGAAAGACGTTTCTGGCTACGAACCTAGCTTGTGCAGCCTCCATATCTACCCGGGGTCAAGCAGGTTTATTGGATCTCGACTTGTACTCTGGAGACGTTGCTGTGCATCTTGATCTTACGGACGGGCCGACCATTACCGAATTGGCGCCAGTCCTCGGTGATCTGAGACCTGAAGGATTAGACAAATACTCTCAGCGGCACGGACCGTCGAACCTCAACGTCATCTGCAGTCCGAGGCGGCCCGAACTCTCAGACTTGGTCACTCCAGAACATGTGAGACATCTGCTCAAGCTGGCTTCTAGGCGTTGGGGGCTCTTGTTTATAGACACTCCTCCGGACATAACCAGCGACATAGTGGGCGAATGCATCGACGCTGCTTCCAAGGTGGTCATAGTTGTGACCCAAGATGTGGCTGCGCTGAAGCAGTGCAAAATGGCCGTGGACATCCTCAGAAAACTGGGCCTGGCCAGCGAGACTCTGTGTGGTGTCTTGAACCTTGCGGCCAAAGACTCTATCCTGCCTCAGTCGAAGATTCAAGAATTCTTAGGGATAGATCTTATCGGGGTCGTACCGGATGACCGCAGGTTGGTAGAAAGGTCAGTCTACGAGGGGAAACCGATCGTTCTCTACTCTCGCAACGTAGTTTCCGACGCCATTTGGCAAGTGGTGTCAAACATCGCCCCGGGGCTGGTCGCAGATGGCAGGAGCGGAAAGAGGCCAAATAAGAAGAGGGGGGGATTGTTCTGGTGAGTATCCTCAAGAAGCTTGAAAGAGAGCCGTATCGAAGCGGGAACCTCTTGAGAGAGACCAAGGAGAGATCCATAGAGGAAGTCACCGAACTCATTCGGGAGAGAGTGCTGGAGAGCCACGCTCAGAAAGTTGTGGAGGCAAGGATGAACCGGAATAAGCGCCACGAGATAACCGCTTTGGTGTCTGAACTCCTGGTTTCCGACGACATATACGTGGGAAGACTCACACGCCGGGACCTTGCCGATCGGATCGTGCAGGAAATGTGCGGGTTGGGTCCAATCGATGAGTTCTTAGATGACGCTCAGGTAACGGAGATCATGGTCAACGGCCCCGAAGAGGTCTTTATCGAAAGGGATGGCACCCTTGTCAAGACTGAAGCCCGTTTTCAGAGCGAAGGGCACGTCTTGGACTTAATCAACAGGGTGGTGGGAAGCGTGGGGCGCAGAGTAGACAAGTCGTCCCCCTACGTTGACGCCCGGCTGCCCGATGGTTCTAGAATCAACGCAGTTGTGCCCCCGTTAGCTCTCAACGGACCCATTCTCACCATAAGGCGGTTTCCAGAGAGATACTCCAAACTCGAAGAACTCGTGTCCATGGGCACTTTGCCCGCATCAGTCGCCGATTTTCTTCGAATCTGCGTAGATACGCGAATGGACATAGTGGTGTCTGGTGGAAGCGGAAGCGGCAAGACGACTACCTTGAACACTCTAACCAATGCTGTGGGGCACCTTGAACGCATCGTTGTCATAGAAGACTCGTCCGAAATCAGAGTGCCTGGGCACCACGTGGTCTATCTTGAAACCAGACCTGAGAACGTTGAAGGCAAAGGTTTGGTGTCAGTTAGGGATCTACTAAGGAACGCTTTGCGGATGCGCCCCGACCGCATCGTCATAGGCGAGTGCCGGGGCAAAGAAACCTTCGACCTAATCGCTACCATGAACACTGGCCATGAAGGGTGTCTTTCTACCGTTCATGCAAACTCATCTCGGGATTGCCTTTCGCGACTCGCGGCCATGGCCTTAATGTCCGATGAGATGGTGCCTCTGGGAGTGCTGGAGTCCTGGATTGGCGCTGCTCTAGACATCATCGTTCACCAAGCCAAGCGTCCCGGGGGCGAACGAGTGATCGCTCAGGTGTCTCTTGTGGGAGTGGACGGCGGGGCGTTAAGAGTTCATCCCGTTTACGATCTGGACGAAGCCATCGGCTCGGCCCACATGCCAGACTGGTTCGCCGACAAGGTCGGTAGTGATAGGGCGGCACTCTTGGATGATGCTCTCAGGGCGGTGGGCAAATGAAGGCCATAGTCTTGCCGTCGTTCCTTTTCGCTTCGTCGGCGTTTCTGGTGGTCTCAGATCTTGCCCACACAAGAAAGGGTTGGGCTTTTGGCCAGGCTGCCTCAGGGCATCCTTCGCCGTATATTTGTCGAGTGATCCGATATCTTGTCGAAAGGGCGAGAGTTAGGTCGGTAGCGGTGTCTTCCGAGAATCAGTCGGCATGGGAAGACATTTGTTCCTCTTTGGCCTTTCACATCCGTGCGGGGGACACAGTCGCACAAAGTCTCAAGTCGGTGTCTTTCGAAGGCGACTCCGAGCCCTACTGTCGCTTGAGGAAAGCCTTCGCGGCGTATGAAGCGGGCTCTTCCATAGTAGACTCTCTGATTTCAGCAACCCAAGGCGACCCGCACATGGAGTACGTATCTGGGATCTTTCAGTTAGGGGCCGTAAGCGGAGGAGACTTGCCTACACTCCTCTGTCAGGCTTCCGACACTTTGCGCAGGAGACGGATGAAAAAGCGGGAAGCGCGCGCAATGATGACCGAGTCGCGGTTGACGGCCATCATTCTCACGTTAATGCCCTGGGCTATAGGTTTCTACACGGCACGCTTCGATTCCAGAGCCACGGCAATCCTGCTAACAGACCCCGTCGGGCGGGCTTTACTGTTGGTCGCTTTGCTCCTGTGGGTGTTGGGAGTGTTGGTGGTCTGGTGGCTCATCCGTAAAGCGACGCCCACAACGTTGCGGTAGTGTCATAGCCATCCCGAGCAATGGTTTTCGCAAGAGAGTAACGTGCCGTGCTATTGGGCCCGACCACAAAGAACATATTCCAACGACTGTCTGCAGGAGACAGCGTTTTGGGAGGAATGAGCCATTGGTTCCCTTGTTTGAAAACGTCTTGATCTTGGGATTGCTGTCGGGCTCTTCCGCAGCTCTGCTGGGATACGGATTTCTCACCGGTAGAGAAGACCGGCTCGTGGCGAACACCGCAGGACCGAATAAGGGCAGGACCTTAATGGACGCGCTTCAGTCACGGCGCAATCTAACAACATCGGTTACGTGTTTAGCCGTCATCTACTGCTTCCGACGTTTTGTGGCTGGCCCGGTTACTTTCCTGGCGGTCTTGTGGACGGCTGTGTCGTGGGGAGCAGCCATTTTGGAGAGAGAGCGCAAAGGCAGATGGAGAGAAAGCGTGAGAGCCCAGTGGCCGTCGATGCTTGAGGGGATGGCGGCTGTGGCTCAAGCAGGACTTGACTTACCTCAAGCTTTTCAAATCGCCTCGAGGCGAACTACCGGATCCCTTAGAGCCGAAATGGAGAAGGTTAATCGCAGGCTGGAAGGCGGACAATCCCTGGGCAAGGCACTATTGGCTATGGAGAGAAATGGTGTGACTGAGGCCAAACGCCTTTCCTCTATGCTCATGCAAGCAGAAATCCTCGGCACCCCAGTCTCTATGGTGCTCCAGAGTCTCGCCGAAGAATCTCAGGATGCCATCTACCAGGAGGATCAAGAGAGGTTCAACGCGCTTCCTGTCAGACTCTCAGTGGCCACAGTCGTGTTTCTGCTGCCGCCTGTCTTGATCGTATCAATCGTGCCTCACGTCCTGAGTTTTCTTAGAAGTCGCTGGTAAAGGAGGTGAAAACATGCTGAAGGCATACGTGCAAGTTCGTCTGTGGAGAGACCGAGTCATGGGAAGGGTGAAGTCGGTGCTCAGTGGTGAGCAAGGGGCTACCGTTTCCGAGTATGCGTTAGTGCTCGCATTGGTCACGGTAGCGGTGATTACGGTGTTGGGGAATCTAGGAACTGCGCTCAGTGACAAGATAGAAGGCGTTACGCAAGCTATTAACAGCGGGACTACTCCGTAAAGACCCGGTTCGGAGACATTCACCAGATAGCATGCTGGAGATACCCGGTGGTCCCTCGTTGAGTTCTGTAGACCTATCCAAGTGTATCCTCATTGGCGGCGCCGGCGGGCTTCGTTGGGGAGTTCCTAGAACAATTCCCAAGGGCCCGCCCGCCGACAATCGTCAGAACAATAGAGACGGGAGGTTTGGTGTTGTGAATACTCCCCACGAGCATCCGGGCCCCGACCAGGTTCTTACCTACGCCCAAGATGACGCCGCACTAAGATCTATGGCTGTCAGATCATTGAACGGAGACGAAAATGGGCAGGCCGTGGCCGAGTTCAGTCTAGTCGTAGTGTTGTTGGTGACTATCCTCTTTGCAATCTTGGAGACGGGACTACTGCTTAACGATAAGATGGTCCTTACCTCAACCGCAAGAGAAGTGGCAAGAGTGTGTGCGGTTGAGGGCGGCAGGACTCCGAATGCGCTTTCGAGACTAAACGAACTCCTATCATCAGCCGGGTTTGATATATCCTCGGTCACTTCTAGCATAGCGCCCGGACAGGCCATATACGGTACCACGATAACAGTAGAACTAGGGTACTCGTACAGAGTGAAAAGCCCGGTAATCGGCTCTATTGTGGGACACACGATAGGACTCACGGCAAAGGCGGTGACCAGAAGTGAGTTCGTACCAAGGTAATATGCGCAGTCTGTGGCGATGGGGACAAGAGCAGACAGGAGGGGTCATGGTCCTTGTGGTCTTGTTCCTTCCCATTGCTATCCTTACAACAGGCCTTGTTGTTGACTTGGGAATCGCGGCTTGCGCCAAGAAAGCAGTCCAAGCTGCGTGTGACTTGGGCGCTTTGGCAGGGGCTCAGGCACTGGATTGGGATAGTCTTTCGGAAGGCATAGTCCTCATTGATCCCACGTCCGCTCAGGCCATAGCCACACAGATAGCTGTCCAAAACATGCAGGCATGCATGGCGCTACTCTCCGAGATAACCGTATGGTCCACTGTCAGGAACCCACCACTATGCCAAGAACCTTCTGTTACGGTGGAAGCCGCGTACAGTCCCAAAGCATACTTCCTAAGGTGGATCCCGGGCCTATACCCGGGGTTTCACATGACCTGGTTATCCGAAGCGGCTGTAGTGGAGAGGACCAAGTGGTGACCTGGCAAGCGATAGTAGAAAGAGTGTGTGAACCGCGCCACGTTGAGACTCTGCCAGGGCTATTGAATGGTCTATAGGCGCGGTAGACAGAAAGCCCTACCAATTTCACGTGCATGGAGAGGGACCTGTTGCCAAGACGATACAGCTAGTTCACCGCGGTCCGGCCAGGTCCAGAGTCTCCGAGCCCCTGTTCACCGTTGAGACTGCCAAGCAAGCCTGTGGGTTTCACAAGAATCTCACGGCGTTTCTCCACTCCATCGTGAACATTGCAGGGAAGCAAACGTCTAGGTCGAAGTAGTTGAAAGTGCTGACGTCAAAGTCGTCTTACCGAGAATTAAGAACGACGGGGGAGTAAACCGTGAGAATTCGGCGTGCTATCGCCCTGGGGTTTGTCTTTTGTTTCCTGTCTTTCATGCTCCCGAAGCCAGTCTCCGCGGCACTACTCCCATCTCCTTGGGCAGAGATGGAGCTGGAACTGGCACGACAGTGGGGGCTTCTCGGCCCCAGTGCCGATAACATTGAGACCTACTCTGCAGACATCACAAAGGACGCTTTCACTGAACTTACAGTCAATATGTGCGAGAGATTGCTGGGTAAGTCCATCATCGAAGCAACCCACGTAAGTTTCCATGAGGACAATATCCCCAGTTACTATTATAGGGCGTTTGCCGCAGGCATCGTAAACGGGACGGGAAGAGCAGCCGATGGCGGTATCATCCTCGGTCGTGAAGAAACCTTGAGTCGTGAGCAGATCGCGAAAATGCTCTATCAGGCGATCGTTTTCTGCCATCTAGGTGAGGGACTCGAGGGAGACATCGCTCAGGCATCGTTAACGGAGTTCGCCGATTTCCGAGAGATCAGCGATTGGGCCAGGACCCCGTGCGCAGCAATGACGCGCCTTGGGATAATCAAGGGGGAAAACGACAAGTTACTTCCCCAAAAACCGTGTACAGCCGAACAGGCTATCGTTTTGCTGACCAGGGCGTATCTATGCTTCGCGCCCCGGGAAGCGCTTGACGCTGCCCCATTGTTTACAAGCAGTTTGAGCGCCCCGCAAGTCTTCTTCCCAACAAGATGTGTACCATGCACACGAGTAAATGAAGGTGTTACCCTGAAGTGGGGGGCCGTGAGGGGGGCTACCGAATACCTAGTGCAAGTCGATTTCCCTGGAGCCACTTCAACGCAGCGCTTTTTCACTACGGCTACTAAGATCATGTTGCAGCCACAAAACCGGAGCCTTGAAGGGGGCCAGTTATTGGTGTCGGTCGCGGCGCTCGACTCGGGTCGCAGAGTCATCGCACCATTCGCCCGCTTGAATATCACTGTCTATGGAACCTCAGAATGCTGCTTTGAGTTCAGAAACTCAGATGAAGCGTCCAAGTACATGACCACTGTTGAAATCAAAGTGTGGGACTTCGATGAGACGGGTCAAAAGGTCACCAAAACCAAGAAAGTGACTGTACACAAGTGGGTTGCCTATGACGTGGCGGCCATCTTCGATGAGATCTACAATGGCCCCGAGCACTTCCCCATTCACAGTGTCCATGGGTACCGACCTGGTTATGGCGGTGAGCATCCCAAGGGGACGGCCATCGACATCAACCCCAACGAAAACTACGAGGTCTGGAATGATGGTCGTGTGGGGGTTGGCTCATTTTGGAAGCCAGGGGAGTCGCCATATTCCATTCAACCTAACGGCGATGTGGTCAAGGCCTTCCGATCACGAGGGTGGGGTTGGGGCGGTACCGACTGGCGTACAAAGCGTGACTATATGCATTTCTCCTATTTTGGAACCTAGCGTCGGGCTCCAAGAAAACCTTCTCTTGCAGAATATGTTTGACAAACCAAATCCCGCTGCCTAGAATACACTAAACACAATATGGTCAAAGGTCATGCGGAAGGAAAGTAGGTCGGCAAGGTTCTTCAGGGAGAAGGTGTCACGACTGAAAGCACCTTTAGAACTGAACCGAGTGAAGTTCCCTTCCAAACCGCTGGGGTGAAACCAGAGTAGTCCTAGCCGGGTTCCGCCGTTACAAGGAAAGAGTATCGGAGATTTCTCCCGTACTTCTGTAGAGCGGGCAGTCTGCCTGCCAAATAGGGTGGTACCGCGAAGATTGAACCTTTCGTCCCTAAGGGCGAAAGGTTTTCGTTTTATCGCATCTGTCCAGCGGCGCTCGTTGGTCGAAGCTGGCCGCAAGCAAGAAGTCACGGTGGAATGCGAAAGGAGGCTTGATGCAGAAGCGGCATCGCCAATGAGTAGTCTCGGTCCTGATTACACAAAGGAGAGATGTGACAAATGCGAACAATGATCAAGACTGTAATGCTGTTAGCGGTTTGCCTGTTGATTGTCGGTGGCGGGTGCACTCCTAAGGAACCCGCTGTATCCCCCGAGTCCCGGGTTGTCAAAGTTGGCATCATTCAGTACGCCACCCACCCTTCGCTAGACTCTGCCCGAATGGGCTTCCTTGATTTTCTAAAGATCAACGGCTATGAAGAAGGGGACAAATTGAGTGTGACCTACGCAAACGGTGAAGGAGATCAACCCACTATCCGTTCTATTGCGCAACAGTTTTCCGAAGAAAGGTTCGATTTGATCCTAGCCATCGCTACTCCGGCCGCTCAAGCGATGGCCAACGCGGAAAAAGAAGTGCCGATCTTGATTACCGCCGTGACAGACCCGGTAGCAGCCAAATTGGTGAAGACTCTGGAAGAACCAGGTACAAACGTCACTGGCACGTCTGACTATGTCTCCATCGAAACCCAGCTGGACTTGATCAGGATGATCATGCCAAGCGTCACCAGACTGGGTGTCATCTACAACAGCGGAGAGGAAAACTCGATAGTGCAGGTAACTGAAGTCAAGCGATACGCGGAGGATAACGGACTTACCATAACGGAAGCCACACCAACCAACTCCAGTGAGGTTCTGCAGGCGGCTCAGTCTTTGATTGGCAAGGTTGAGGCCATATATGTACCCAGTGACAACACTGTAGTCTCGGCCATAGAAGCTGTTGTCAAGGTGTGTAATGAAGAGAAGATACCCCTTTTCCCGGCCGAAGGGGACTCGGTATCTAGAGGCGGATTGGCCACAGCCGGCGTGGACTATTACCAATTGGGGAAGCAAACGGGAATGCAAGCGCTGCAGATCATAAACGGTGCTAAACCCCGAGATATCCCTGTGGAGATCCAATCTGAGATATCGGTCATCGTAAACTTGAATGCAGCGGAAATCGTGGGCATCGACATTCCAGACTCAGTACTGGAGAGAGCGGTGACCGCAATAACCGAGTAGACCGGAGGCGAATCCTGTTGAACTTGAGGATCCTAATAGGGGCGGCAGAATTGGGGCTTACTTTCGGGGTGATGGCCCTGGGAGTGTTTGTAACCTATAGGGTCCTGGATTTCCCGGACCTTACGGCAGACGGCAGCATCACTTTGGGGGCCGCAGTGGCAGCATTGTTGATAGGGAAGGGTTACAGCCCTTGGCTGGGCCTTTCCCTAGCCCCTTTTGCAGGCGCTTTGGCCGGACTAGTCACAGGCCTTCTTCATACCAGACTTCGGGTAGCCCCACTATTGGCAGGCATCCTGACTATGACCGGTCTTTATTCGGTCAATCTAAGAATCATGGGAAGAGCAAATTTGCCATTGTTGGGCACAAGTACAGTGGCGGATGCCCTGTCCTCTGTAGGGGTTCCCCTTCAGTACCAGTGGTTGTGCTTCGGCTTGATTCTGGTGTCAGCAGTCTCGTGGTTGCTGTGTAAGTTTTTCGAAACAGAACTCGGCTTGGCCCTGAGGGCAACCGGTGATAACCCCAATATGGGCAGAAGCCAGGGCATTGACGTTGATGGCATGAAGATCCTGGGTCTCTGTCTAGGTAACGCCTTGATCGCCCTGGCGGGGGCGGTAGTGGCCCAGCTTCAGGGTTTTGCAGACATGGGGATGGGAGTTGGCACCATCGTGTCGGGCCTGGCCGCAGTCATCATAGGAGAAACCCTGTTGCCTGCGGGCACGATTCCCGGGTCCTTGCTGGCAGTAAGTCTTGGTTCGTTGTTTTACAGAGGAGTGATTTCTCTCGCCCTGAGGATGGGTCTTAGAACAACAGATCTGAAACTGGTCACCGCGGTCCTGGTAGTGGTGGCGATGTCTTTGCCCAAGTTTGGCAGAGCCAAGGGCCAAAGCAAAGTTGAGGAGGCAGTCTGATGCTACGCTTGATGGGGATAACCAAAATCTTCAATAGAGACAGCACAAATGAGAAGAGGGTGCTTCATGAGCTAGATCTGACTCTGGCTGCGGGAGACTTTGTGACCATAATTGGAAGCAATGGCGCGGGGAAATCCACAATGTTGAATGCGATAGCGGGCGTTTTTCCCTTAGACGGCGGCAGGATCCTTCTTTCAGGCGAGGACATTACCGATCTTCCCTGTCACAAGAGGGCTGGGCTGATAGGGAGAGTGTTTCAGGATCCCATGTCAGGTACCGCCTCTACCATGACTATCGAGGAGAACCTTGCAATTGCCGCTCGGAGGGGGAGCGGCAGGGGGCTGAAGAAAGCCATCACGGGGAATCAGAGGACTCGGATGAGAGAGGAGCTGTCAGGTTTCGGCCTGGATCTAGAAAACCGCTTGACGACTCCGGTGGGACTCCTCTCTGGGGGACAGAGGCAGGCTCTAGCCCTCTTGATGGCCGTTTTCAACTGTCCCAGTCTATTGCTCTTAGATGAGCACACCGCGTCACTGGATCCCAGAACCGGCGAGAAAGTATTGGGGCTGACTCAAGAATTGGTCAACTCCATGAACCTAACAACGTTGATGGTGACTCACAATATCCGGGACGCATTGAGAATAGGCAACCGCACTATCATGATGCACGAAGGCAAGATTGTGCTAGATGTAAAAGGAGAAGAAAGAGATCGGCTGACGACCGACGATGTTCTTCGATTGTTCGAGACTAGAAGCGGTGAAGGCCTAACGGATGACCGCATTCTATTGGCGAAACCAACAGCGGTGTAAGCGTTGTGGACCCATGTTCACCGATTTGTCCCGGCCAGGGCTCTCGATCCGTAACTCGTGTAATGCTGCTGCAATTTGTTCCCGAACATGTATGCTCCTCCTAGAATCAGGTCTTCTGTCCTAGCGTAGGGGATTCGCAAGGGGTTCGAAAGATGCACGTAGTTAAATATGGTATTTGTAATGTATCTGTCGGTGTCGGCCATTACGCTATAGCGACAGAACACGTACCCTCCTTGACTTTCTGAGCCAAAAGGGAAACTCAGAGCGCCCGCTATAGCCACAGGATGGACGGTGCCAAAGACAGTACTCTGTGCCATCGAGCGGCATTCAAGGCGAGGAAAATCTGCAGAATAGTCAATACCGTTCTTCCGATAAAAGAGACCACTGTCAACAATCCGCTTGTCTTGTGTCTTGGTTTCTCCAACAATCAGAATGCCATCCTGCCACACCGGCCATCCAGTCTTCCAAGTGAAATACTGCATGACGTACATCACCTTCTCCGGCATCTCAACGTATACCGTTGTAGAATCTATATTCTTCAACGACTCACGAAACGCCTCAACGCTTACTGCGTCGCTCAACATCAACACATGCGTATCGCTTAAGCGTTGCAGACACTCGGCTGGAAACCCCAGGTTGAGCACATTCTCCCGTAGTGGCGTGGTTTCGGGCTGATGAAACACTCGAGGATCGAGGCTTAGATGATTGGAGAGCGAGGCGCACACTATCACAGTTGCCAGAGCTAATAGAGAATACAGACATCCGACTGTTCGGCTGTTGACTCTGACCCGTGAGTTCATTAAGACATATCCTGCGTCCCCGAGTTGGGCGCCTATCTTGTACAGCGATCGCACGATGCCCACGTAGCACACGGCCAAAAAGAGAAACGCCAGCCAACTCATTGACAGCGGGGATAGCGAAACCAAGTATACCACTGCCGCCCACAGCGAGGCTCGGACTAGTGGAGCATCCTCGATCCGCTTCTGTGCTTTCCTTTGAGTCTCATTGAGCGCCGCCTGGAAATACAAGAACGTGACGACTTGGAAAGCCAGCGCAAGTCCGCCCACAACGGGCTCGGGATAATCTATGGAATTCAGTGGCGTGGAAACACGAATGAGATCGGCTATACGCAACCACAGCCTCACGACGGAAAATCCCCATACGACTCTGAAATACTTGTTTTCGTGACGAAGGCTACGAAAACCTAGAAAGAGAAGAACGACACCGATGGTGGGCAGGATGTACTGCAGGTATGCCGCATTCAGACGGAATGTTGTGAGGATGAGACCCCAAGTGATGAGGCCGATCGGTCCACTCCATGGATTGGTCTCGAGTATCTCCTTTTCTGGCAGGTCCACCGTACTGAGATAGTCAACTATTCGCTCATCGAAATCCAGGTCTTTCCCATTCATGTCAGATCACGTCCTAATCTCTCTTGCAGCTTTTTTCGGAGGCGATATAGCTTTCCTTCCACCGCTCGTTCTGTCAATCCGAGTTCGGCAGCGATTTGACTTGTCGGCTGTAAGTAGTAATACTTGCGGTAGAACATGCGCCGTTCCCCAGGTGAAAGGGCGGACAGCGCACGCTTCAGTCCGACTATCTGTTCTTGACGCAAGAAGTTGTCTTCCGGGGACGGCGTCTGTGTGTCTACCATGTCATGTTTCAGTCGGTCATGTGACCGGTCCTTCCGCCTTGAGTAGTTCAGAGCCGTGTTACGCGATATGGCAGTGAGCCACGCAGAAAAGCTGCCTTTCTCTGGACAGTAGTCTTCGATGGAACGCCAGATCTTTTCGTGAATATCACTGATGCAATCTTCTGTATCGGCGGGATCCCTCAGGATGCTTCTGACTATGTAATTCATCCGGCGAGAATACTGTTGCCGCAAGAGTCTAAAGCCCTCATCTTTTCGAGACTTGATTAGTTCGATTATTTGGTCGTCCAGAGGCTCACCTCCCGTCATCTAGAATGTTATACACGAGGACACGGTTGATCCCACATAGAGACTTGGCGACTTCACGGATTCCTGCCGAGATCGGGCTTGGAGTGTGATATCCTGACCATGGGTAGGTTTTCTGACTTTCAACCAATCAGGTGGTGAAGCGATATGGCTGGCATACTTGTACTCGGTAGTCTGAACGTGGACTTCGTTGTAACAGCAGAGGTGCGTCCTGGTCCCGGGGAAACGGTGACAGGATCCTCTTTCCGGATCCACCCCGGTGGAAAAGGAGCAAACCAGGCCGTCGCCGCCGCTCGCGCCGGAGGAACTGTGAGCATGGCAGGTAGGGTAGGCGATGATAGTTTCTCATCCGTCCTCAAGAATAGCCTCCATGAGTCTGGAGTGTCGCAGGACTTGGTATTCCAGACTCCGGGCACTTCAACCGGGTGCGCGGTGATCACTGTCGATAAGTCTGGCGAGAATTCCATCGTCGTCGTGCCCGGCGCCAATGGCCTTGTCGGGTCCGAGGATGTGGACAGGCTTTTTGATGCAGCGTGCAGTGGTAAGAAGACACTCTACGAAGCGGTTCTTCTGCAGTTGGAGATCCCGCTGCCATCGGTACTGCGAGCCATGGAGATGGCTCACCGATGCGGGATTCCGGTCATGCTCGATCCTGCGCCGGCGCCTTCGCCTGGACGAGAACTGCCCTTGGATAAGCTAAGGTTTGTGGATACCATCATGCCCAATCGGCACGAGGCATCCGTCTTGACGGGACGTCATGTGCATGATGTGGAGTCTGCAGCTTTGGCAGCGAAGGATCTTCTGGGCTTTGGGGTCAAACGGGCTATTGTGAAGCTGGGGGATATGGGCGCAGTGATGGGTGAGGGCGACTGCCTGAGACATGTACCGGGGTTCAAAGTTGAGGCCGTGGACACTACTGCTGCCGGGGATACTTTCGCGGGAGCCCTTGCCGTTCGGCTAGTCGAAGGCTCTAGTCTTCATCAAGCCTGCATCTTTGCCAACGCCGCCGGAGCGATATCGGTCACCAGACCTGGTGCTCAGCCGTCCATGCCATATCGGTCCGAAATCCAAGAGTTTATCCGTGAAAGGTTGGGGGACACCTATGGATAGAAGGCCGTCCACAATCGAAAACGAAGATAACCGCATACCCGTGCTCATAGACTGTGATCCCGGCCACGATGATGCAATAGCGCTCATGTTGGCCTTTGGATGCGGTATGCTCGATGTCTTGGGTGTGACTACCGTGGCGGGCAACGGCACGGGCCTGAACACGTACAACAATGCTCGGCGTATTCTGTCCTTTTTGGGAGAGACGGAAGTTCCGGTAGGAAGGGGTGCCGATAGGCCGCTGCTTCGCCCGCTGGTTACGGCCCAGTCGGTCCATGGCGAGACCGCTCTTGGCGGGATAATCCTACCGGACCCACGAGAAGGGGGTTCGGCCGCCACGACAGCGTTGGACTTGATGACAGAGGTGCTGCGGGCGGCCGCAATGGAAGACGATGCCAGGAGAGGCGATGGCGTTTTTGGACGAAAAGTGACTCTCATAGCCACAGGCCCCCTCACTAACGTTGCCATCATGCTGTTAGCCAGGCCTGAGCTCAAGGCGGGCCTAGATGGTATCGTCTTGATGGGAGGGGCAGTAGGGCAGGGCAATTGGACACCTTCGGCAGAATTCAACATCCATGTGGACCCCGAAGCCGCTAAGATAGTCTTTGAGTCCGGGCTGCCGATCACGATGATAGGTTTGGACGTCACACACAAGGCCGTGATATACCTATCTGAAATCGAGTCACTTAGAACCCTGGGAAGAGTGGGAAAAACTGCTGCCGAACTCCTGGATTTCTACTGGACTTCTTACCGGAAGAAGGGATTCCCCGGTTGTCCCATACACGATGCTGTAGCTGTGGCTCACGTGGTTTTGCCGGGACTCGTGAGAACCAAATCGTGCAGAGTGGACGTGGAAACCCGCGGCGAACTGACTACCGGTAGGACTATAGCGGATTTCTCAGATCGTGTAATGCCCAACTGCCGGGTTGGGCTGGACATACAAAGGGAGAGGTTCATCCGAGCGTTGATGGACTCAGTCAGAGCTCTTTCGCAGCCCTAGTCCAAGGCTGAGCCGGGACTAAGGTTTTGGCAGAGTCAGTGCTTTCTGATAAACCTTCTCAACCTCGCCTGCCACCAAGTCCATAGAGTGAGCTTCCATTACGATCTTGCGCCCCAATGCGCCCAGGTCTTTCATCCTTTGAGGGTCCAGGAGCAGGGACTCGATGTGTTGGGCCAGTATGTCAGGCTTTGTGGGTTCGGGTGCTCCCCTAGAGGTGAAGTTGCGGTCTTCCAGAGCCTCAAGGACTTCCTGGGTAACTGGGCCGAAGGTACCTCCAGGACCCGTTACGATTGCTGGCTTGCCCGTAGACATTCCCTCCAAGACTACCCGTGACATTCCTAACACCAAATCCGAAGCTTCGAAAAGAGGAACTGTATCCAAGACGAAGCCGGGGCACATGACCATTTGGCGCCCTGCACCGTTGTTGACCTCACGGGCTCTCTCAAGAACGTCTCCCATGCAGTCTCCGTCACCTGCAACCACTATAGCGATATTGGGAAACTTAGGTAACAGTAGTTCCACCGCATCGATCACGGCTATGGCGGTGTCCGACAGATCCCTGTTCATCCGCGAAGCATAGACCAGGACGGGCCTTTGATCTTCAGAGATGCCAAACAGGGTACGGGCTTTCATGATGCCTTCGGACGTAGACGGGGCATAGAGATCTGTATCGATCCCGTTAGGAATCACAGTAATGATATCAGCATCAAAACCGAATTGCTCCACAATGTAGTCTTTGATATCCTGACTTACGGATATGACGAGGTCGCCGGACTTGGTTACCAAGTTCCAAAAGAGCCCCGAGACGAATGTCCAGTGATATGTGGTAACAAGAGGGACACGTTTCCTTTTGCAGACTTTATCGGCTATCCAGGCAGGAATTCTGGCATGGGCGTGTACGAGACCGATGTCCAAGTCGTCGATAAGCCTTGAGACCGCTCGAGCTGACTCGAGCATCTTAAGAGGTGAGCGAGAGTGCAAAGGCACCGTAAAGTGGCGAATACCCTCGACGTCGAGGTCACCCACTCGCCTTCCTCCGAAAGATGCCACGTAGACGGGCCATCCTTTTCCAGAAAGACTCTTGACAAGCCCCACAATGTGGGTTTCGGCGCCTCCAATGTCAAGACTCATGGCTAGATGAAGTACCGGTACTTTGCTCGTGTCAGTGTTCAATCCAATATCACTCACTCTCACTTTAACCCGTAATTAGGCTACTAGTCGCCGACGGACAGGTCAAGTACGGGTTTCTTTCCAAACAGAAGGATTTGAGAAAGTCCATAGATAATATCACGAGAACGCAAATCCAAGAGACGTCTAGAAGAGAGCATATTTCCAATACCGACGAAGGGGGGAACTACATGATATCCATATCTCACAACACTTCCCGCATTCCCGGCTCAGGAATTCGCAAGATCTTCGATGCGGCAACCGGAATCACAGGAGTCATTCACCTGGAAGTGGGCGATCCAGACTTCAGAACACCGTCACACATCATCGAAGCCGCCCACAGGGCAGCCATGAGAGGAGATACCCATTACGCACCAAGCGCCGGCAAACCCCGACTCAGGGAAGCCATCGCTGCCAAACTCATGAGCGAGAACGGCATCAAGTGCGAGCCCTCTCAGATCATAGTGACAGTTGGGGCAGTAGGGGCCGTGGCTTCGGCGTTACTGTCTGTACTGGACCCCGGGGACGAAGTCATGGTGACCGATCCGTACTGGCCCAACTATCTCGGCTTGACAACTATGGCGGGAGGCAAACTTGTACCCATCAAGCTACATGAGGAATTGGGATTTGCCCCTGACCTTGATGAAATCCAAGACAAGATTACCAGTCGAACAAAAGTGCTGATCCTTAACAGCCCAAACAACCCTACCGGGGGAGTACTGCCAGAGGACTTGTTGATGAAAATCGGGGAAATAGCCCTGAGACATCGTATGCTTGTCATATCTGACGAAGTCTACGAAAAGATTGTGTTTGACGGCACACGACACTTCAGCCTCGGTTCGGTACCTGAGTTCAGGGACAACGTTCTGACCGTTAACGGTATGTCTAAGACCTTTGCCATGACTGGGTGGAGAATCGGATACGCCTGCGGTCCTCAGAATGTCATAGACGCCATGGCAAAAATCTACCAGATATCTGTATCGAGTGTGTCTTCCGTGATTCAAGAGGCGGCATTAGCTGCGCTTACCGGGCCCCAAGAGCCCGTTTTGGAAATGGTAAGAGCCTATCAAAGGCGGCGAGATCTGGTTGTGGCCGGCCTTGAGTCTATCCCTGGAATCACCTGTGTAAAGCCCAAAGGGGCTTTCTACGTTATGCCCAATATCTCGTCCTACGGTATGACCTCGCTCGATTTCTCTCTTGCTCTTCTCAACCGTGGGAAAGTGGCGACGGTACCCGGGAGCGCGTTAGGCCAAAACGGCGAAGGCTACATTCGAATCTCGTGTGCCACGAGCGAGGACAACTTGAAAGAGGCGTTAGGCAGGATGAAGGACTTTGTGACCACACTGTCCAAGTGAGACAATCGGGACGAATCACCTAGGAGCTAAATGTCAAGGGGGAAAAGCCGATGAAGGTGCAAGGTGCGGCTGAAGCGCGCCGGTCGGACTGGGAGAGGAAGATTCTGCCTCTTAGGCGTCAGGCCGAGATCACGAACGGTTGGCTAAGGTACAGGCTAGAGAACGTTCTTCCTGCATTCATGGAGGAAGAAGGTTTCGATATGTGGATCGTTGCTGGGAGAGAATACAATGAAGATCCCGTGATCCTTACCATGCTCCCGGCCACCACACTCCAAGCCAGAAGGCGGACAGTCCTTGTGTTTTATCGAAGAGCGGACGGCACTCTCGAACGCCTTGTTCTTGTTCGGGTGGGGGATAGTATCAAGGATTTCTACGAGTGTGGCTGGCTCTCCCATGATGAGGAGCAATGGGAGGCAGTCGGTAGAATCGTCCGGGAAAGAGATCCCAAGTGTATTGGCATCAACATATCCCAGAACTTCGCTTTCGGAGACGGTCTCAGCCACACCGAATATGAGGCATTGATGGAATCTCTTGGACCAGATTACCGAGCCAAGACCAAGAGCGCGGAAAGGCTCTGCCTGAGATGGTTGGAGCACAGGACTCAGTCAGAGATTGACGCATATACGGGCATAGTCCAGATAGCTCACGGGATCATTGAGGAAGGCTTTTCCTCCAGAGTAATACACCCTGGAGTGACCACTTGCGCCGATGTCTCATGGTGGATGCGTCAGAGGATAGTTGACTTGGGGCTTTACGCGTGGTTCCATCCCTCTGTGGATGCCCAAAGATCCGGCTCAGGCAGGGTCCACCCAAACGAGCCGATTCTGCCAGGTGACCTGCTACACTGCGACGTCGGTATCAAATACCTAGGTCTTTGTACCGATACGCAGCAGCTCGCTTACGTTCTGAAGCTGGACGAAGAAGATGCTCCCAAAGGACTCAAGCACGCCTTGGCGGTTGGTAACAGACTGCAGGATATCCTCGCTGAAGAACACGTAACAGGCAAGACCGGGAACCAGATGCTGGCTTCAGCCTTGGCGCGGGCGAAAGCGGAGGGAATCCGGCCATGCATATACCAGCACGCCGTGGGCTATCACGGGCACGCGGCCGGCACGATTATCGGCTACTTCGATTTCCAAGAGGGGCTCCCGGGCAAAGGGGATTACGAGCTTCACGAGAATACAGTGCACGCCATGGAGTTGAACGTTGTGGAATCCGTACCCGAATGGGGAGGACAGGATGTTTTGATCGCTCTTGAACAGACTACCCTGTTCAAGGACAAGAAGGTTCATTTCTTGGCGGGACGGCAGACAGATTTCCACCTAATCAAATAATCGAACCTAATGATAGAATCTGCCTTACCAGGGGCCCGGTCAATTCGGTGCCGGGCGCCCGGTGGGGCGCAAGAGAAAGCACTTTGATTGTCGGAGGGGTCTTGCTTGCTCAAAAAAAGTCTCGGCGGAACTGGTCTCGAGGTCAGTCAACTGTGTTTCGGCGTCCTTCCTATGGGACCTAACCAGTTTGGGCTGCCCCCCGAAGAAGGAGCCGATTTGATTGTCGAAGGGGTCTTGGGGGGCATCAATTTCCTGGACACCGCCCAGTCATACCGCACGTACCCGCACATACGCAGGGCTTTGGATAGACTCAAAGGCAAAGCCAGTGAAGTCATCATCTCAACCAAATCTGCGGCAGCCTCTTACAGCGATATGGAAACGGCCGTTCAGGAAGCCAGGGCCTCTTTGGACCGAGATGTCATCGACATATTCCTCCTGCACGCGGCCCGAGTGGACCGCAAAGTGTTTGAAGAAAGAAAAGGTGCTCTCGATTGCCTTTGGGATATGAAAGCGCGAGGTCTCGTGCGGGCAGTGGGTATTTCCACTCACTCGGTGGATGTGGTACAAGCTTCCATTTCCCAGGATGCCGTGGACGTTGTTTTTCCCATCATAAACGTTGCCGGTCTAGGCATACTGCATGGTTCAAAAGACGACATGGTCGAAGCCATAGGAAGCGCGTTCAGGGCAGGCAAGGGCCTTTTCGCCATGAAGGCATTGGGAGGCGGCAACCTCTTGGGAGATCGAAAGGGCGCCCTTGATTACGTGAGAAACCTTCCAGGAATTTCGTCGGTGGCCGTTGGCATGGTCAGAAAAGACGAACTGGACATGAACCTCATGCTGTTCAATGATGAAGAGGTCCCCGAAGAACTGGCTGAACGCACGTATAGGGCAAAGAAGCTCATCATTCAGGCCTTCTGTGAGGGTTGCGGAAAGTGCGTACAAACCTGTCCCAACTTCGCTATGACTGTAGTTGACGGGAAGGCCCAGAACCGGAGAGACAAATGCATTCTCTGCGGCTATTGCGCTCCTGTGTGCCCTCAGTTTGCGATAAGGTTGATCTAGTCAGATGACGGGTACTCTCATAAACGCCCTTGCCATAGCGGCCGGGGGCCTTATTGGAACTTTATTCGGAGCCCGCATGCCGAACCGGGTGAGGCAAACTGCATTGGACGGATTGGGCCTCGCTACCGCGGCAATTGGCCTAAAGATGACTTTGGATACGAAGAACATCCTGATCGTCCTAGGCGCCTTAGTCCTAGGCGGAATCATCGGCGAATTCCTTAACCTAGACCTTAGGGTGAAACGCCTAGGCGATGCCATGGAGCGCATCGTCACGGGGAATAACCGTTCGGGCGCCCCTACCTCAGGTCAGGGGCAATTTGCCCAAGGTTTCGTCACTACCTCTCTCTTGGTGTGTATTGGTCCGATGGCTATCATGGGGTCTATTCAAGATGGACTCCTGGGGGATTACACTACCCTAACGGTAAAGGCCGTGATCGACGGATTTGCGGCTCTTGCCTTCGGTTCGTCCCTGGGCATAGGAGTCAGCTTTGCCGCGCTTCCGCTGGCCGTATACCAAGGAGGGTTGACTCTGGGCGCCAGCGTGTTTCAAAGTGTCTTGACAGAGTTTATAGTTGCTGAGTCTACGGCTACAGGCGGCGTCTTGGTGTTTGCCGTTGGCCTCAGCATGCTGGAGATCAAACAGATAAGAGTCGCTAACCTTCTTCCGGCCGTGTTCCTGGCTCCTCTACTTTCTTGCCTGGCCTCTCTATTCAGATAGGTCGGTTCTGATATAATTCGATCAAGTGCCCATACGCAGAGAGATATTGAGCCGGAGGACAATCCAATGACTAATATCCGGGCCCGGTTCCTCCAATTTAAGAGGGACTTAGCGGACAAAGCCACAGACAAGCCCGCCGCCGAGAGGCTCGAAAGAAATATCCGTATTAATGTCTATCACGGGGTTGCTTCTATACTTGCGCTGAATATGGCCTCTCCTTTTGTGGGCATTTTCGCCGTGAAACTTGGAGCCAGCGAGTTCCAGGTAGGGCTTCTATCATCGGCCCCTGCCCTAGTGAGCCTTCTCTCCATGATTCCGGGCGGGAAGTTTATCGATGGCAAGTCCAAGAAACAAAGGACTGTGGCGGCGTTCATATTGGCTCAGAAAGTCTTCTACCTGTTCATGGCCACCATTCCGTTCTTTACTCCTGACAAGAGGGCTTGGCTCTTGGTTCTTGCCGCCACCGCCATGAATGCCCCCGCTTCCATCGCTAATGTGGGATGGCAAGCTTTCATCTCAAGGCTTGTGCCGGCCTCCAAGCGTGCCGCTGCCTTTGCCAGCAGGAACCGGATCATGAACATCGTGGGTACCGTGGTTGTGCTCCTGACTGGGCGAATGATCGACATCATTGGGTTCCCCATAGGATACCAAGTAGCCTTCGCTGGAACCTTTTTGTTTACGCTCTTGGAGATCCGCGTCTTCAACGCCATTGACGAGTCCACTGTGGATCTTCCGACTATGCCTGGAGCCGTGGCGTCCACTGACGCTCCTGCGATCCCTTCGCCGGAGTCTTCAGAGAAGACGGGGCTCTTACAACTTATCCGCAGGGACATCGCGGGCATAGTGAAACACGGGCCTTTCATCCGCTACACAGTGGCGTCTATCGCTTTTTACATGTCTTGGCAGACTCCTTGGCCACTTTTCACTCTGTATCAAACCAAAGTGCTTAACGCCAACAATATGTGGGTAAGCCTTCTGAACCTGGCCAACACTAGCGGCTCATTGGTGGGCTACGGGTTCTGGGTTAAGAAGATGAATAAGTACGGCAACCTCAGAACCCTGTTCATGTCCAGCGTACTCATATTCATCGTGCCTTTGGCATACGCGCTCTCTAAGAGCCTAGCTATGGTGGCCGGGTTCAACATGCTCACAGGAGCGGTTTTTTCCGGAGTAAACCTGGCCCTTTTCAATACACTTCTTGAGGTCACTCCGGAGGACAATAAGGCAACTTACATCGCATATTACACTACTGCGGTCAACGCATCGGCCATATTTGCGCCAATGATAGGCGTGGGACTCCTGAACGCTTTCGGCTATTTCTGGGCGTTCATGATTTGCGCCGCCATGCGGTTCGTGGCCAGTTTCGGGTTCCTTGCCCTGAGTTTTGTAGAAAAGAGGATCGCCGAACGCGACAAGGCATAGAGAGGCTTGGTGAAGCCCGCACAGATTAGCGAGAACAAGAGAGAGTCGGTGATCAAGTGAACGGACTAGAAGATGTGTCAACGGAGAAAGACGCAGATCAGGAGTCCTTGAACGAAGAATCTCGACATTCAGTCTTCCGGCATGTATTTAGGGCCACTGTAGCTCTGGAACTCGGGCTCGGTCTTCAGCGAGGGATTTTTAACAATTTCGTCGTGGAAGTCTTAGGCGTTCAACCGGCTCAGCTCGGTTTCGTGCAAGGAATACGCGAAGTGCCTGGCCTTCTCACTGCCCCTTTGGCAGTAGTGTCAGGTTACTTCAGAGAGAATGTCTGGGCAGGAATCTGTATTCTTGTGGCATCGTTGGGACTGCTGCTGCACGCAGTGACCTTCAGTTTCCCGATGCTGGTTGTTGCGACCTTGGTACTTTCTACAGGATTTCACCTTTTCTACCCGGTTCAGCAGTCGATAATCGTGAAGTCCTCGTTACCTAAAGAGAGAGCCACCCGCATGGGTCAACTCAACAGCGGTGCGGCCGCCGCGTCATTGGTTTCCCTATTGGCCGTAATGGCCATAACTAGACTGGGAGGTGCAACAAAATACGGTCTCTTGCACCTAATGGCTTCGGGAATCGCCTTGGTTGGAGGCATTGCGGTGCTTGCCAGAAGAATGCCGGGCATCCGGGCCGGGAGAAGCGCAATGAACTACAACCCAAGATACATGAGCTACTATGTCATGACTCTCTTAGGCGGCGTTCGACGTCACGTCACGGGAACATTCGGCGGGTACCTCCTGGTGGAAGTCTTCAAGACTAGCGTCTCGACCATGGTTCTTCTGACCGCGGTCTCAAGCCTAGTGGCAATATTCACTAGGCCTGTGCTGGGCAAGATAATTGACCGATGGGGCGAACAGAGAAGCCTCGTGGTAAACTACTCAATAGTAGCGTGCCTTTTCATGAGCTACGCGTTTCTCAAGAGCCCGATTTCCCTCTATGTCGTCTACATTCTGGACAACGGCTTAGTTGGGTTCGATGTAGCCATAACGACGCATCTGGGTAAGATCGCCCCGAAGGGGATGCTATCGTCAGCCTATGCGATGGGCAGCACCATCAACCATATCACCGGAGTGTCTGTGCCGATCTTAGGGGGATTTCTGTGGGATAGGGCAGGAGCCGCCACCGTGTTCTTCTTTGGGGCGGCAATGGCGGTCGCGTCTATGATGTACAGCATGCGGCTTTCCAGGGTCGAGAGAGCCTTGGCAAATTGACCCTCAGATCCATGATGGATATAATCTCCTTAACCTTTGGCGGCTTTACAGAAAACACTGGAGGTACCACCCCATGAGAATGTCACAGAGGTTCGGGAAGACCCTTCGAGAGATTCCTGCCGAGGCCGATCTTCCATCCCATAGTCTGATGCTGAGAGCTGCTCTCATCTCAAGAGTGGCCGCAGGCATATACAATTATATGCCTTTTGCCTGGAGAAGCATCCGAAAGATCGAGGACATAATGCGGCGAGAAATGGACAGGATTATGGGCCAGGAACTCAATATGCCCGTAGTCCACCCGGCAGAACTGTGGAAGGAATCGGGCCGTTGGTACAGCGTCGGACCAGAGCTGGTTCGGATGAAGGATCGTTCCGGGAGAGATATGGTGCTTGCCATGACCCACGAAGAAACCGTCACCGACCTGGCTAGGCGATACATCGATTCCTACAAGCAGCTGCCACTGGTCGTTTACCATATTCAAACCAAATTCCGTGACGAACCCCGGTCTAGGGCGGGACTCATAAGAGTTCGGGAGTTCATCATGAAGGACGCCTATAGCTTCCACAGTAACGAGCGGGGCTTGGATGAGTACTATCCGCTCATGTGCGAAGCATACCTGCGCATATGCAAATCATGCGGCGTTCCCGCAGTTCAAGTGCTGGGTGAAGTGGGGATGATGGGCGGGACTGGAGCTCACGAGTTCACGTACCTTACGGAATACGGCGAGGACACTCTGTTGTTGTGCCCGAAATGCGGTTATGCGGCCAACAGAGACACGGCCACTATAGACAAGAACTATACTCCCAAGGAAGATGGCCAAGAGGTGCCCCCGATATCCAAAGTCGCCACCCCCGGAATGAACACCATCGCTCTTGTAGGGGAGTTCCTGTCGGTTGATCCCAGAGAGACTATCAAAACCATGGTCTACATGGCCAAGGACAATGCCGTAATGGTGGTCATTAGAGGCGATCTCGACGTCAACGAGAACAAACTGGCAAACCATCTCAAGGTGTCGGAGATCCGGTTCGCCGAACGAGACGAGCTAGAGTCCCTGGGGTTGGTTCAAGGGTATATGTCGCCTGTGGGTATTTGCGGAATGAAGGTAGTTAGCGATGACAGCCTGTTGGATACCCGCGGATACGTGGCCGGTGCCAACGAGAAAGACTTCCACTTGAAATGCGTGGTGCCCGGCAGAGATTTCCAAGTTGACCTCACTGCCGATATAGCCGCCGCCAGGGAAGGAGACCTGTGTCTGACTTGTGGTGAGAACCTCACTCTCAGGCGCGGAGTCGAGATAGGCAATACCTTCAAGCTCGGAACAAGGTACTCCAAGAGCATGGGCGCCAACTTCCAAGACCAGGATGGGAGCCTGAAGCCCTTAGTGATGGGTTGCTACGGTATGGGCGTTGGGCGCCTCTTGGCCTGTATCGTTCAGGAAAACCACGATGAGCGAGGCATCGTTTGGCCAATGAGCGTAACTCCATACCACGTGCATATGGTCTCATTGGCGACCTCAGACAAGGTTAGAAATGTGGCCGAAGATATCTACGCTCGCCTCGGTAAACGTGGCGTTGAAGTGCTGTACGATGACAGGGATGAATCCGCCGGAGTCAAGTTCAATGACGCCGATTTGTTGGGTATGCCGATACGCTTGACAATATCGGAGCGGAGCCTGAAACAAGGCGGTGTAGAGGTCAAGCTTCGTCGTGACGATGATTCTCGGATTGTGGGCCTAGAGGAACTGGACGAAACTATACGTCAGATCATTGACCGGGAGATGTCAACCTACGCACCAGAAGAGGTGTAGCAATAGATGAGCCAAAGACTTGGCAAACTAATGTCATCCAAAGAAATCCGTTCTTCTTTTCTGGAGTTTTTCCGGGAGCGAGGGCATACAGTTGTTCCCAGTTCGTCCCTTGTACCCTATGGGGACCCGACGCTTCTCTTCACGAACGCCGGAATGGTGCAGTTCAAAGACGTGTTCTTGGGAGTGGAAAAGCGCTCCTATCAGCGAGCCGTCTCGTCGCAAAAGTGTGTGCGTGCCGGGGGCAAGCATAACGACTTAGACAACGTTGGATTCACCGGGCGCCATCACACGTTTTTCGAAATGCTTGGCAACTTCTCCTTTGGTGACTACTTCAAGGCAGAGGCCATTTCCTTTGGGTGGGATTACCTCACGAACGTCTTGGAACTCCCCAGGGACAGGCTGTGGGTGACTGTCTATCGCGATGATGATGAGGCCGTCCGCCTATGGCAAGAGATCGCTTCGATGCCGCCAGAGCGTATCGTCCGACTGGGCGAAGAGGACAACTTCTGGGCAATGGGAGATACCGGTCCTTGTGGTCCGTGCTCCGAGATAGTGGTTGACCGAGGTGAAGACGTCAGCTGCGGTCCGGGGTGCGGATTGGGTCAGTGCGACTGCGACCGCTGGCTTGAGGTCTGGAACCTCGTGTTCATGCAATACATGCGTCATGAAGACGGTAGCATAGTCCCACTTCCCAAACCTTCTATTGACACAGGGTTAGGCCTTGAGCGGGTGGCGTCGGTACTTCAGGGAGCAGACACCAACTACGGAAGCGACCTTTTTGTCCCGATCATTGAGAAAATAGAAGACATCTGCCATAAGCGTCAAGGTCGTGATGCTCCGGTTTTCCCGTTCAGAGTCATTGCCGACCATATCCGGGCTTGCGTATTCCTCGCATCAGACGGTGTGCAGCCCTCTAACGAGGGCCGAGGTTATGTTATGCGCAGGATCCTCCGAAGGGCGGTAAGATTTGGACGGGTGCTGGGCATATCCGAGCCTTTCTTGGGGCTTCTGGTACCGGTTGTTAGAGATATCATGGGCAATGCATACCCTGAAGTATGTCACAATGAGAATTACATTGCCGAACTTCTCTCTCAAGAAGAGACCAGATTCCATATCTCCTTGGATGAAGGCCAGAGACACGCCGACGAGATTATGACGATGACAAAGAGCCAAGGGCTGACCAGTGTGTCTGGAAGAGATGCCTTCATTCTCTATGACACTTACGGCTTTCCCATAGACCTAACCAAAGATATGGCCAGAGAAAAAGGGCTGTCAGTTGATGAAGCCGGGTTTTTGGAACAGATGGCGTTACAGCGGGAGCGAAGCCGTAAGAACCGAAAAGACGACTTTGGCGATGCATCTTCGCTGTGGGACCTCACACGCGACTTGCCTCCCACCACGTTTACTGGATACCACAGCCAAAGTCATGAAGCGCTGATATTGGCCATAGTATCCAATGGGTCCTTGGTTCGGGAAGCTCTCACCGACACAGAAGCTCTTGTGATATTAGACAAGACACCGTTCTACGCCACAAGCGGGGGACAGGAGTGCGACACGGGGGACTTGAGGGTGTTGCCTTCGTCCCGAGACTCACTTGCACGTGTGGCTTCAGTTCTTGAGGTACAGAAAGCGCCCAGCGGTGTCATAGTTCACAAGGTCAAGGTTGTGGGACAGGGCATCAAGGTTGGGCAGAAAGTCATTGCATGGGTCGATCCCGAGCGACGGAGAGGGTTGAGACAGCACCATACGGCCACTCACCTCATCCACAGAGCCCTCAGGCACGTTTTGGGAGATCACGCGCAGCAGTCTGGCTCCTTGGTGCAGGATTCGCGACTCAGGTTCGACTTTAGCCACTTCTCGCCCTTGAGCGATGAGGAAATCTTGAGAGTCGAGGATATGGTCAACGACATCATTATGCAAGACCTTCCTGTGACGGCCGCGGAGATGTCATTGGACGATGCTAAGAAAACGGACGCAACGGCGCTTTTTGGCGAGAAATACGGGGAAATGGTCAGGGTTGTGAACGTAGGCGATTACTCCAAAGAACTGTGCGGGGGAATGCACGTTCCACGGACAGGGGAAATCGGACAAGTTCAGATCACATCTCAAGGATCTGTTGCCGCCGGGATACGGCGCCTCGAAGCTGTGGCGGGACGCGCCGCACTAATTCGACAGAGAGAACAGGGTGCAACTCTTTCGGCTGTTTCGGAGCGCTTGGGCGTGGAGCCCCATAACCTACTTGGGAAGGTAGACAGCATTCTGGCGGCCATGTCAGACCTGGAACGACAAGTCGCGTCAATGAAGAAGGGCAAATTGGGAGAACTCGCCGAGAGACTCCTGACAAGAGCATTGACGGTAGACAAGGCCGGGAACCGAAAGGTCGTGTCTTATCGTCAGGACTCACTAGAAGTGAACGAGCTAAGGGAACTCGGAGACCTTCTGAAAAATGGCGGCTGTTCGGTAGTTATCCTGGGTTCCGTGAGAGACGGACGGAGTTTCCTTTTGGTCATGGTTTCAGAAGAGGAGGCGGCCAGAGGAGTCGACGCCGTAACAATAGTCAGAAAGGGAGCGTCAAGCCTGGGGGGTTCAGGTGGAGGGAAACGGCACATGGCCCAAGCGGGAGGACGTCACCCTGAGAAGATCAACGAATCCATGCAAGAGGCCGTTTCTGAAGCGGTGAGGCTTTTGGTTGAAGCTTACGGTGAGTCTGATTCGTAGAATGGCGGCTTCCTTGTAGGATTTAGAGAAGACACGGAGAATTCGTGACGACACTGGGGGGATTTGGGCATGGCCGAATTGGAGGAAACTCGGTTTTTCAAGGTAAAGCCCGAAAAAGAGAACGCCACACGAGACATCATCCTGAAGGTATACATGGCTTTGGAGGAGAAAGGCCACAACCCTGTGAGCCAGATTGCTGGCTATCTTCTGTCCGGAGATCCTACGTACATCACCAGTCACCAGAACGCCCGAAGTCTTGTGCGAAAAGTAGAGAGAGACGAGATACTTGAGGAACTGATAAGGGCCTACGTGGGGGCCTATCGCCGCTAGAAAACAGGTTTGGTGCCTCTTCTTGCCCCATCCGGTGCCGTCCCTGGGGCCTATCCTTTCTGCACTGAGCCGATTTCTACAAAAGGCGCAGATGACTGTCGCGGGACGAGTACGCCCCTTCGGATCGGTTATAACTTATGCTGTAATCGGATTTCTACCGGATGGAGGATGTCCCATTGATACCTTTGAGAGATACCCAGCGGACGAGAAATCGACCCCTAGTTAATTGGATCCTGATCCTTCTGAACGTTTTAGTCTTCATCTACGAGCTCACCCTATCCGGCAGAGACCTTCAGGCGTTTATAGTTCGCTATGGGGTCCTGCCTGCGGTCATCACCTCTCCGGGCCGCTTCACAGCAGTTCAAATGTCTCAGACTTCAGGTGCCTTGGGCCTTGTGACTTCACTTTTTGTTCACATGGGGTGGGTGCACATAGCCGGTAACATGCTGTATCTTTTCATCTTCGGAGACAATGTGGAAGACATACTTGGCCACAGCAGGTACCTGGTTTTCTACCTGACGGCCGGCATCACAGCTTCAGTAGCCTACATTCTCACGGATCCTACGTCTCTTGTGCCCACTGTGGGCGCCAGCGGCGCGATAGCCGGGGTATTGGGCGCCTATTTTGTGAACTTTCCACGTTCAAGAGTACTTGCCCTCATTCCCGTAGGTCTGTTTCTTCCGGTCGTAGAGGTTCCATCCATTCTTTTCTTGTTTCTCTGGTTCGTGACTAACCTCTTTTCTGGAGTGGCTTCGTTGGGCATTCAAGCTCAAGGGGGCGTGGCCTGGTGGGCGCACATAGGAGGGTTCGTAGCCGGAATGCTCCTGTCGCTACTATGGAGGAGACGGTCACCGGTTTCCAGGTGAACCAGTAACCGTCCACCCATGCAGGACATCGGTACCCAATAGGCGAACTATGTCACGTGGTGTTCCATCTACTTAATGGGGAGGGCTGTAACAAGTGTCAAAAATCACCCTGTCCGCCATAAAAGCGGACATCGGCGGATTTGTGGGCCACTCGAGCGTTCACCCTGAGCTTATGGAATGTGCGAACGCGTTCCTAAAAGAGCACGGCGATTTCCTGGTGGACTTCTACGTGACTCATGTGGGAGATGATATGGAACTGGTCATGACCCACAAGAAAGGTGTAGACAACTCAGACGTACATAAGCTGGCGTGGGATACGTTCCGAGAGGCTACAAAGGTCGCCAGAAAACTGAAACTCTACGGTGCGGGCCAAGACCTTCTTACTGACTCTTTCGCGGGCAACATCAGGGGGTTAGGACCGGGTGTTGCGGAGATGGAGTTTGAAGAGAGACAGTCGGAACCCGTCATTATCTTCATGGCAGACAAGACCGAACCGGGGGCATGGAACCTGCCTCTGTACAAGATGTTCGCCGACCCGTTTAACACTCCGGGTCTCTGCATTGACCCCAAGATGCACAAAGGCTTCGATTTCGAAGTTCACGACCTCATGGAAAACAAAAAGGTCGTATTCCATGCACCAGAAGAGCTCTATGACCTTCTGGTACTCATTGGGGCACCCGGCCGGTATTGCATCAAGGCAGTTTATTCCCGCACCTCAGGCGAGATAGGTGCCGTATCTTCGACCGAGCGTTTGAACCTTCTGGCCGGAAGGTACGTGGGCAAAGACGACCCTGTCTGCATCGTAAGGTGCCAAAGCGGGTTGCCCGCTGTTGGAGAAGCTTTAGAGCCCTTCGCCAGACCTCACCTAGTAGCCGGGTGGATGAGAGGCTCCCATCATGGCCCATTGATGCCTTGTAGCATGACACAGTGCAACCCCACAAGGTTCGATGGACCGCCCCGCGTGATCGCGTTGGGATTCCAGATATGTGAAGGAAAGCTGGTTGGACCTCAGGACTTCTTCGCGGATCCTTCTTACGATCGCGCGAGAGCGATGGCCAACGAATTGGCCGATTACTTGCGTTCCCTCGGACCGTTCGAACCTCACAGGCTTGGCTTGGACGCCCTGGAGTACACCACGCTTCCGGACGTCATGAAGAAGCTGGAAGGACGACTCCTGCCTATCAAGAAGTAAGCGGAACGGGTCCCTTCGAGAGAAGGGACCCCTTGGAGACGGTGATATGCCAATGCTTTATTCTCCGCTGGGCAGAACGGGCCTCAAGGTATCCGCCTTGTGTTTGGGCGCTTTGGGTTTTGGAGTGCCACAAGGAGGCTTACGGCTGTCCCAAGGACGAGACCTCGTAAAGAAGGCTTACGACAGGGGAGTCAATTTCTTCGATGCAGCCGAGTTTTACCACGTCTATCCCTATCTCAAAGAGATCGCCAATCTTCCCGATGTGGTGATCGCCTCGAGATGCTATGCTTACGATGAAAGTGGGATGAAACGCAGTCTCGACATGTACCGCCGAGAGCTCGATCGCGATGTGGTAGACATGTTCGGCCTTCACGAGCAGGAGTCGGGCCTTACCCTCAAGGGACATGAGAAAGCCCTGAGGGTTCTTGAAAGAGCTAAAGAACGCGGCACAGTCAAGGCCATCTCAGTTTCCACCCACTACGTGGCCTGCGTTAGGGCCGCGGCCGTGCGCGACGATATTGACGTAATATTTGCGATCTTAAATGCTGCCGGGTTGGGTATCGTGGATGGTACAAGAAAAGATATGGAAGACGCGCTATGTTTCGCCCATCAAATGGGCAAAGGCATTTACATAATGAAAGCCCTTGGAGGAGGCCATCTGCACGCCAAAGCGATGGAGGCCTTGGAGTACGTAAGGAATTTTCCGTATAAGGATAGTGTGTGCGTAGGAATCAAGAGCCTTGCTGAATTGCAGTTTGCAATCGGATGTCTGACCGGGCAGGAGGTGGACCCGGATCTGCTTAAGGAAACCCGGAGCCAAGAGCGACGCCTAATCGTGCAGGAATGGTGTCAGGGGTGCGGCCTGTGCGTACAACGATGCGGGTTCGGCGCACTTGTGTTGGAGCAAGGAAGGGCGTGGCCCGATATGTCCAAATGTGTTTTGTGCGGCTATTGTGCTAGGGTGTGTCCGCATTTTTGCATCAAAGTAGTGTAGGTTCTCGAAGCGGAGGTCGTGTCGTGGGTTCTAGACGGGCAAAGACTATCGGGATCGACTTGGGGGAAAAACGAGTAGGCTTGGCTATCAGTGACGAAATGGGGCTGTACGCTCACCCTTTGGGAGTGCTGGATTTCCGGGGCGAGGAGGAACTAGCAGAAGAGCTCGCCGGCATAGCCGAAGAACGAGGGGTGGCTTCCTTCGTAGTGGGGCTTCCCAGGAACATGAACGGCACCATAGGGGAGAGCGCCAAGAAGTCCCAAAGGTTTGCCAACCAACTCCAAAGAAAAAGCGGACTGCCCGTTACTATGCTTGACGAGCGCCTTACCACTTCCCAGGCCGAGAAGGAAATGATAGGCTTGGGGAAGTCTCGAAGATGGCGACGCAAGACAATTGACTCGGTTGCCGCCGTCTTGATACTAGAGACTTACCTTAGGCAAACAGGCGAGCATACCAACCAATGTTGAAAGGCTGTGAACACATATGTACGGCCAGAAAGACGAAGAATTCGATGACACCAATGACGAAGTGTGGGACTCGGAAGAGCATGTGATAGTACTGGAAGATGAAGAGGGTCAAGAAACCCGCTTCAAGATACTGTTCAACTCTTTGTTCGTCGGCGACGACCAATATGTAGTCCTGATGCCCATAGAAGAGGAAGAGGCGTTAGAGCCCGAGATAGTCATCCTCAGAGTTGACCAGGATGACGGCGGCAAGAGCATCTTGGTAACCATCGACAGTAACGACGAGTGGGAACGGGTCCTGGATGCCCTCGATAAGATGGAACTTGACGGATACTTGGACGATTACGAGATTGAACTGGAAGACCAGGAGGAGCCAGAGGACTAGGAGAGAGACATCATGCTAGGGCAAAACAAGGTTGGTTTAGCCTTATTGGCCTTGCTTACAGGCACGCTTGCGTTTGCCTATGTTATGTCATGTCCCCTCCCTAAGGACTCTACACCCAAGGTGGTAACTGTAGAGCCCGGCTACACCACGCGACAGGTGGCGACCCTCCTACAGGAAAACGGCATCATAAGGAACCAGGTTTTGTTCAGAATCCTCGTCAGGATCATGGGGGCAGATGGCAAGATTCAATCGGGCGAGTTCCAATTCGAACCCGGGATCTTCGCTTGGGACGCAGTCAAGAGCTTGGTAGAGGGACGCGTGATCTACTATACCTTGACGGTAAGAGAGGGCTTGACGGTAGAACAGATGGCCGACCTTGTAGAAGAAAGGGGCTTCGGTTCGGCCGTTGCTTTTCTAGAGATCGTGAAGGATGCGACGCTTCTTCCCGATTACGTGTCCACCGATGAAGTGAAGGACACCAGGTATCCTCTTGAAGGCTACCTTTTTCCCGATACGTACTTCGTAAGAAAGGGCGTTACTGAAAGGGACTTGGTGTCTATGATGCTTGCCAGAACATCACAGGTGTGCACAAGAGACATTCTGGAGAGTATCAGGCAAGCGGGGCTTAGCCCGCATGAGGCATTTACCATGGCTTCCATAGTTGAGAAAGAGGCCCGCGCCGCCGAGGAAAGGCCCAAGATAGCCGCAGTGTACCTAAACCGGCTCAAAATCGGCATGAAACTGGACGCAGACCCAACGGTCATGTATGCGGTGGGTAAGAACCAAGGGCCCGTCCTCTGGAAAGACTTGGAGGCGGATTCGCCCTACAACACATACCGCCGGGTGGGGCTTCCCCCTGGCCCCATAAGCAATTTCGGCAAGGCTTCCCTTGAGGCCGTACTGAACCCCGATAGTGTCGATTTCCTCTATTTTGTCGCTAAGAACGATGGCACCCACGCCTTCGCTAGAACCCTTTCGGAGCACAACGCTAACGTTGCCCAGTATCAAGGGCACTAGGGTCGCTGAATAACCCCATCCCTTTTCCAGGCATTCTACCATTGTGAGAAAAGCCTTTTGGAGGAAGGGATAAAGAAGATGAAGATGTCCGTGCGCACGGTTTTTCTGACCTTAACCTTGCTCGGGTTGTTCTCATTTGCCTTAGGCTCGAGCGGCTTCGGAGGTATCGGGACATCGACCAAAGTGCATGCATCGCCCCAGAGCTGGTGGGATGATCTGGAACTTCTGTCCAGAATCATCATGGGTGAAGCTATGGGTGAACCTTTTATGGGACAAGTGGCAGTGGGAGCAGTGGTTATAAACAGAACCAGAAGTCCCGAGTTTCCCAACACTGTAGCAGGGGTTATGTACGAACCCGACGCCTTTGAATCAGTCACCAACGGCCTCGTTTGGAGCAACACACCGTCGGAGACGGAGGTAAGGGCAGCGGAACTGGCTCTTAACGGGTGGGACCCTACCGGAGGAGCGCTTTTTTTCTGGAACCCCTCAAAACCCGTAGGCCCCTGGATTTGGACCCGCCCCATCATTCTTCAGATAGGTGACCACGTTTTTGCCTACTAGAACCTTGGCTAATCGCGAAAGAGGTGCAGCAGATGAAACCTAGATTGTCCAAGATAGGCGTATGGGTCTTGGGGAGCGTCGCGGTGTTGGCTCTGGTGTTTGGAGCAGCCCAATACCAAAGAGCACAGGCCGCAGATCTGCAAATCGAAGCTTCGCGTCAAAGGGCTGTGTTCAGCCTGATATCTCATGTGGAGAACATTGAGGCATCTTTAGCGAAAGCCCGTGCCGCCTCTACTCCAGGTCAGCAAACAACGTTTCTTACCAATTGTTGGTCTCACTCCTCAGCAGCTGTAGACAATCTTGCCCAGTTGAGTATGGCCAACGTTGACTTGACAAGTATTCGCCAGTTTGTATCCAGGGTCGGAGACTACAGTCACGTGCTTGCCCAAAAGGCCAGTAGGGGGAGCCAGATAACCCAAGCCGAGTGGCAAGAACTGCAACGTCTGGAGACGTCGGTCAAAGATTTGGCCAGGGGGCTTCTAGACATGGGTCGCCGTGCCTCGGCAACTAAGAGAACGTCGGGCACAATCAGGGGCTTCTTATCGGGGATCGTATCATCAGTCTGGTCCCTGGGCAAGGCATCACAGACCGGAGACTGGCTCACCGATGGATTCTCGGAAATCGGCGTCATGACCCAGAGTGTTCCGGCCCCTGTGTACGATGGCCCTTTTTCAGACGTAAACTTGGCTCACGCTACCTTGGCCCACCCGGGTCCAGCCATTGACGCGGAGATGGCAAAGAGGTTGGCCAACGACTTCCTCGCCAAGGGAGAGGTCTTCGAATCTGTTCGAGTAGAAGAGAATTCAGGTGCAATTCCGAGTTTCCTCGTGACTCAGAAACGATCCGACGGTACCGAGGTGACAGTAGCCGTAGCTAAGCAGGGTGGAGCGGTGCTATGGGCAGCCGATTCCAGGCGGCCAGGTCCTACTACCAGCGCAAATATCGACCAGGCCAGGGAGGCCGCCAGGGCGTTTCTGAATTCAAAGAGTCTTACGGGCATGGTGGAGACAGGTTGGCGCAAGCCTGGCTCCGGGGCCGGGAGAGTCGTCTTCGCTTTCGTGCCCGAAACCATGCTGAAAGAAGATGGCGAAGAGCGAACAGTCAGACTGTACCCTGACCTCGTCAAGGTAGAAGTGGGCCTCGATGGCGGAAGTGTGCTCAGTTTCGACCAAATAGGGTACCTTACCAAGCACAATCATCCCTCCCGTTCCCTCAAAGCGCCCCTGATCTCGGAAAGCGAAGCCCGGGTTGTATTGCGGAAAGACCTTACTGCAACAGACGAAGGCAGGCTCTCTGTGATACCGCTTTTGGCTTCCAGAGAGGTCTTGGCATGGGAGTTCCGGTGTCAGGCCGGAGAAGACACATATCTTGTCTACATCAACGCCATGGATGGCAATGAGGAAGCCATCTTCCAGGTAATAACCGATTCGGAAGGATCCCTCACCGTATAGTGGGGTTCTGGCATACAGCCCACTACACGGAGGCATTCTAAGTCTGGCTCCCAAGGGAGGTGATGAGCATTGCCCCTTACCCAACTTGAGACGTGGTACCTCAATGAGACTATCAAAGGGGAAACACTTCTCTGTCAGAAGCTTGCCGCCTATGCTAGTCAGGCTCAGGACCAAGCCTTGAGAGGGTTAATTCAAGACCTCAAGGACACATGCCTGCGCCGCGTGGAGATGCTGGCCAGCCAGGTACGAGGTTGAACGGGAATCTTTGGCTCAAGAGGAGGTTTTCGTAGGAATTGTCTGAGATGAGCAAGACATCAGGTGGCGCAACCATGACTGACAAAGAGATCGCCGAAGACATCTTGTCTACACAGAAGTACATGTCCAACTACTTTTACGCCCCGGCGATCTTGGAATGTGCAGACGATAAAGTGCGGTCAGTCTTTCAGCAAGTTCACAACGATACACAAGCAGAAGCCAAGGAAGTCTTCAACTACCTCAACATGAGAGGGTGGTACAAAGTGAACCAGGCGGACAATCAGTCCTTGAATGAACTTCGAAACACAGCGGAACAATCCAGACAGGTGATACAGTCACTCTCCCTCCCGCAAACCCAGTGGACCGGTACCCAGTACATGGAAGGACAATCCGGATACGGCCCCTCGAGCTTAGGCGGATCTACTGGTCAGGGACATGGAACAAGTCAAGGTTTCGGGCAACACCAAGGTAGCGGGTGGACCGGTACGCAGTTCATGGAAGGGCAGTCAGGATACGGGCCATCAAGTCTGTCAGGGGGCGGCCAGGGATTCATCCCTAACCAGGGACTCACCGGCTATTCGGGAATACCCCAGCATACCCAGTTGCCGTCTTGGACACGTGGCGCAGCCACGCAGCAGCCACAATCTGGCCAACTGCAGCGGGAAGGTCAAACAGGCATGGGTCCGTCTTCATATGCCCAGAGCAGTTATGGAGGGCCGGCCTATCAGTCTTTCCCGCAGCAAGCTAATCTACCCTCATGGACCAAGGAAACCGAGAGCCAGCAAACCTCTATGGTGTCAGAGCAACCGAGATATGGCTATGGTATTGGGACTTCGGGATACTACGGCGTTCCTCAACAGATTCAGTTGCCCTCTTGGACGCGAGGTGGATATGTCCAACAGCCACAATTCGGACAGATCCAGCCTGGGAGCCAAGTGGGTATGGGCCCGTCTTCGTTTGCCCAAAGCAGTCAACCAACAAACCCTGGCTATTACTCCCAAGTAAACCTTCCATCGTGGGCCAAGGGCACGGGCGGCATGACAACCGGGCAATATGGCAGTCAGCAGCAATACTTTCAACCAAGCCATCAACAGGTAAACTTGCCTCCATGGACCCAAGGAACTTCCGGTCCCGCACAAGCGTACGGGCAGGGGTCGTATGGCATGGGAAGAGATACTTAGGTATAGACCCGCATATCCGAATGAAGCGGGAAGGGGTGGGAAACCGCCCCTTCCCTTAGAAACGTCAAAAAGCGAGAGGAAGGGAACACTTGGCTGAACTCAGGTACGACATTCTATCTGGGGACTACGCTATCATCGCCACAGAGAGAGCCAAAAGGCCTTCCGACTTTAGGGCGGCCCAACAAGACGAGTCAAACGTGCCCGAAAAAGACCCGCAATGCCCTTTTTGCCCAGGTAATGAAAGCATGACGCCTCCTGAGGTATACGCCGTAAGGGAAGACACGAGACCCGATCATGCCGGATGGAGCGTGAGGGTAGTTCCCAACAAGTTCCCGGCTCTAGTTCCTAAAGAAAGCGTTTCGGAAAAGGACCTTGATACGGCCATGGCCAGCCTACAGAATCTCCCCCAGGCCAACCACGAATGGATGTATTGGGAGATGCCGGCACTGGGCGGCCATGAAGTCGTTATAGAGTCCCCTAAACACGATGGGACAGTTGGTTCCTACGAACCTAGTCACTTGGCCACCATCTTGGAGGCTTTGAAAACCAGGGCGCTCTCCTTGTACGATCGTAGTGAAGTCGCATACGTACAGGCCTTTCGGAACACGGGTGCCCTGGGTGGGGCTTCTTTGGCCCACCCACACTTTCAGATCATAGCCTTACCTGTAGTGCCCCCTCGTCTGGTTCTGGAGATATCCAGGTTCGATGCCTATCAAAAGGCGACCAGACGGTGTCTTCTTTGCGATCTCCTTGAGAGAGAAATTGAAAAAGACTTGAGAGTCATAGTGAAGACCGACCATTACGTGGCTTTCTGCCCTTTCGCATCCAGACACTCCTTCGAGGTCTGCATCGCTCCCCGCCGGCATAATAGCGGTTTTACCCAGATTGGACCCAAGTCCCTCGGAGACCTTGGCGAGATTGTGAAAACAGTGTTTTTGGGATACGAAACTATGTTCTCGTCGCTCCCGTACAATCTGCTGATACACGATATTCCTGCCGGGCTCGGTCCCAAACCCTACCATTGGCACATCCACGTCCACCCGAGACTGACGGTGGAAGCGGGGCTCGAAATCGGGACCGGTGTCCAGATCAACCCAACGTCCCCTGAGGAGGCCTGTAAGCAATTCTTGTCAATCCTATAGCTCGTCCAATAACCCAAACGGAGGAAGGTCCATATGCTAGATACGGGTATGAGAATCCTACTGATCTCTTCTGAGGTTGCGCCTTTCGCCAAGACAGGCGGTCTCGCTGATGTAGCCGGGTCGCTTCCTAAAGCCCTTAGTCTGCAAGGAAACGATGTGAGAGTAATGATGCCAAGGTACAAGAGCATCTCGGATTATTCGACGGTGCTGGATTTTCCGGTTCCTATGGGCAACAGAAAGGAAACCTGCATTGTCAGAGAGTCACGGATCGAGGCCAAGAACGCCCATGGCACCAAGGAAGTGCCAGTGTATTTCCTTGACAACTATCAGTATTTTGATAGGGAGCGCCTCTACGCCTTCCATGACGAGGGTGAGCGATTCACGTTCTTTCAACTTGCGGCCTTACGAGCCGCCGAGAGGTTAGGCTTTGTGCCAGATGTAGTTCACTGCAACGATTGGCAGACAGGGTTCATTCCGCTTCTCGTCCGCTTGAGGGTCCAGTCCGATGTCCGCTGGAACAGTGTGGCCACTTGCTTTACCATACACAACTTGCGCTATCAGGGCAGGTTTCCCAAGGACATTTTGGGGCTTTTGGGAGTTGGTCAAGAGTACTTCCACCCCGAAGGCTTCGAGTTTTATGGCGACGTGAATTTCATGAAGGCCGGGATAGTATACGCAGACGTAGTAAACACAGTGTCGGAGACGTATTCCCGGGAAATACAGACGCCTGAGTTTGGCGAAGGACTGGATGGAGTGATGCGGAAGCGCGGCAAAGACCTCTATGGAATAGTCAACGGCATAAACTACCACGAATTCAATCCCGAAACCGACCCTCGCATCACGGCGACCTTCAGTTCCAGGAATATCGAGAGGAAGAGCGACAACAAGTACGCCCTTCAGAGGGAATTGGGTCTCCCTGTTTCAGATGTTCCTCTTGTTGGTGTAGTAGCCCGACTGGTAGACCAGAAAGGTCTCGATATACTTCTTCAAGCCACACCACGAATTCTTGGGGAGAAATGCCAGCTGGTACTCCTGGGCACGGGTGACAAACACTATGAAGACGCTTTTGCGAACCTGGCGAAGAAGTGCGCTGACCAAGTAAGGGCCGTGATAGGGTTCAACGGCGTACTGGCGCAGAAGATATACGCCGCCTCGGACCTCTTCTTGATGCCTTCCAGGTTTGAACCTTGCGGTTTGGGCCAGCTCATAGCTATGCGCTACGGCTCGATCCCTGTGGTTAGAAGGACCGGAGGCTTGGCTGACACAGTCATGGATTTCGATGCGGGAACCGGAAGCGGAAACGGGTTTGTGTTTTCGGAATACACCGCCCATGCTTTGTCGGATGCCGTCATTCGTGCCATCCGTACATACCGGGATCAAGATAAGTGGCGTAACCTCGTTATTCATGCCATGGAGAGGGACTTCTCGTGGAATAGACAAGCAGCTCTCTACACAGAGCTCTACATGGAAGCTTTGAGCAGGAAAGGCAGAATTGAGAGACCCGCTTGAACTCATCCAATCAGGTTCTGATGATTGACCGATAGCACTCCAAAAGCCTTTGTGCGCACTTTTCTCTAGAGAACTCCTGTGCCGTTCTTCTTGCGTTGTCACTCATCTGGGCAAGTAGAGCGGGGTTCTCCAGAAGAGATACGGTCTTCCGGGAGATCTCGTCAGGATCGTTTGGGCACAGAAAACCGTCTATTCCGTCTTGAACCATATCAACTACGCCCAAGGCTCCCACCGCCACCGCCGGCAGTCCTGCCGCTTTGGCTTCAACCAATACCAGTCCTTGAGTGTCTGTAAGGGAAGTGAACATGAACAGGGAAGCCCCTGCATACACGTGGGTCATCATGTCAGGAGGAACAATGCCGATGAAATGGGTCCTATCCCGGATGCCAAGCGATTCCGCTTCTTCCTTTAGTACATCTCTGAGTGGCCCGTCTCCCACTAGCACGAGGTTGGCGTTGATCCGTTGTGTTACCTTGGCAAAAGAAGCCAGAAGCACCTCCAGATTTTTCTCTTTCCCCAACCGTCCGCAAGTCAAAACGATGGGAGTGCCTGCCGGAATCCCGTGGTAGTCGTGAAGATAACGGGGGTTTCCTCCCTGAAACTCGGCGATCGGGATGCCATTGGGGATGGGGATAGCCTTAGAAGTTGCGCCTCGTTCTGCCAAGTATCTCGCTATGGCGCCCGATGGAGTTATGACAGCGTCTGCCTTGCGAGCGGCCTTGAATGCTGTCCTCTCAACGGCCCGGGACACACTTTGTCCGATCAATGGGAAGTAGTGAGAATACATGTTGTACATGGTGTGATAGGTGAGAGCCACGGGCACGTTTTGTTGTCTTCCCGCCCAAAGCCCCATCATGCCAAGATTGAAGGGCGAGTGAACATGTATGACGTCTGGAGAAAACCTACGCACTTGGCGTATGACTGTGGGAAAGAAAGGTATGGCCACGTAATAGCCTGCGTATGTAGGCGCCTTCACCGATGCAAGTCGAATCACACCGATTTCGGGCTTGGCGTCAGGATAGTTTGGGCAGAACACGACGACTTCGTGGCCCAGTGATAGCAATGTATCCTTCATAGTAGCGACTGCCCTAGTCACTCCCGATACGTAGGGGTAGTAGCTGTCGCTGAACATGGCAATACGCATGGGCTCAACTCCCTTTCCATCAATTATCCACCACGGACCTCCCCACTGGCAACTTTCGTCTTTCTCCCGCCTGAGGTTACAATACATACAGGACAATCGACACAGAAGGGAGCCATGCAATATGGCCATTAAGAAAGCGGTTTTTCCCGTGGCGGGCCTGGGAACCAGGTTTCTTCCTGCCACAAAGGCTCAGCCCAAAGAGATGCTTCCCATAGTAGACAAGCCAACCATCCAGTACGTTATGGAAGAAGCTTTGCAGTCAGGGGTGGATGATTTCCTTTTCGTTACGGGCCGAGACAAGCGTCCATTGGAGGATTACTTCGATCACGCTCAAGAATTGGAGCACCACTTGGCTGAAAAGGGAAAGACTGACCTCTTAGAACTGGTACGAAATATCGCCTGCATGTGTCAGATATACTACGTGCGTCAGAAGAAACCTCTCGGGCTTGGCCATGCGGTTTATTGCGCGCGTCAACATATTGAAAGCGGGTACTTTGCGGTTCTTCTGGGCGACGACATCGTGGTGTCCGATACTCCTTGTCTGGCCCAGATGATAGAGGTCCATGAAATGACAGGAAAGGCCGTGATAGCCGTGAGGAAGGTGCCCCGGGAGAGCGTGAGATCTTACGGCATCATTGACGGCTCGCCCTTTAGGAACCGCGTGTGGGAGATAAAGGACCTAGTCGAAAAACCGAGTCCCGAAAGCGCTCCCTCTGATATGGCAGTCATCGGCAGGTACATACTCCCCGCCTCCATATTCCCTGTGTTGGAAAACCTCAAACCGGGCGTGGGGGGCGAGATTCAACTGACAGACGCCCTTAGAGAACTGGCTAAGAACGGCGAACTGGTCGGATGCGAGTTTGAGGGAATCAGATACGACGTAGGCGAACCAAAAGGGTATCTGAAGGCCACCATAGAACTGGCGCTTGGCAGGGACGACCTCGGCCCGTATCTCAAGGAGTACTTAGCCGAATTAGTGGTGGAAAGGGGATTTGCCATAGACAAGTAGCGTCTTGCGCCCACGGCTGTGGTTTCCTGCATAAAACTGTCCTTAATTACCAAACATAATGCAGACAACCCAGTTGAAGGGAGCAAGAGAGACATGGCTATGCCTGATAGGGATTCCCGATTCAGATGGCAAGAAGGCAAAGAGGCCGAGTTGTGGGCCTACATGGAAAAAAAGATACAAGACGGCGTTTCCATAACCGCTGCCCTCAAGGAGTACGGCGATCGGAATGGGATGTCGTGGCTGACAGCCCGGTGGAAGTACTACCAACTCCGTAAGCGAAAAGCCGAGCAAGAGATGGCACCGACTCGCCAAGAGCCCCAAGACCATGGCGACTTCATAGCGCATCTCGCGAACTTCGTGTCGATGTCGCGGGAAGCGGGCGAGGACGTAGTTCCGCTGGTAAGAGGGTTGTCGCGGCTGGCGATGCTGTCCTGCCAGGGGCTCAGGGCCAGAGAGCAGGCTCTGAGGGAAGCCCAAGAAATCAGAGTTTTGCAGGCCAAGACTCGAGAAGCTTTCTCCCGCCTGCAAAGGTTCTTAGAGGATTGGCTGAACCAGCCTCAGGTAGATCAAGTTGGGTCGCTCAAGGACTTTTCTACCAGGCTTCGGAAAGAGTTGGACGAAATCAAAGGCCTCGCTGCCCAAGACTACTAGCCAACCGAAGTGGACAGCCACAGGCGGATCTGGGTGCTCGTCAAGGCTTTCGGCGCCGTTACGTTGTTCCTTGCGGGCGTTCTGGCGAGATACCAGGTTTTGGGCTCTCTAGGCAGACCGGAGTTGCGGATACCTGCTTTTCAGCAGCGATACAAAGGGGTTCCAGTCACCCTGCCCAGGGGATACATACTGGACCGATACGGCGTTCCTCTCCATTACCCTGTTTGGGATGTTAGCCTGGCAGTATTCCCTTGGGAGATCTCACAACCTGACAAGGTGATGGGGTTCTGTGAAGATTTGCTGGGAATTAGCGTAGATTCCTTGCTTGAAGCCTCGAGCGCCTCAATAATCAAGAAGCACCTGAGACCGGACGAAATCGCTCTCGTCCGGTCTTTGGCCTTGTCTGGATTGGAAATTGTACCTAACCAAATTCGGTACGGCCCGCAATCCCTGGCAACTCACGTAGTGGGGCACGTCAACCCCAATGATAATCAGGGCACAAGCGGTCTGGAGTACCGGTTCCAGCAGCAACTGGCCGGAGGCAAACCGTCCTGGGTTGGGTACGTGACCACTGGGGAAGGAGTGACACTGCCTCAGAGCGGCCTTCGTATTGCCCCAAATCACGGGATGCCCCAAGATCTGGTTACCACAATCGATGCCAACGTGCAAAAGACCGTCGAAGACACTCTTGACAGTAGAGGAGTGATAACGGGGGCTGTTGTCGTGTTAGACGCGTCCACGGGGGAGGTCTTGGCGATGGCATCCAGGCCCAATATGGACCAAAACGATACGAGTCCGAAAAAGGGCCAGCCAGACGATCCCCTAGTCAACCGGGCCATTAGTGCTTTTCCCTTGGGCCCGTTGTTGGAACCTCTAGCACTCTCCTTCGCATTAGATAACCGCGCAGAGGGAGAAATGACTCCTTTGGAACTCGGGAGGTACGCAAGAGCATGCGGATTCTTGCGTCTCACCGGGATCCCTTTGCCCGGAGAAAGTCCCGGGTCGTTTGACAAAGACCTGACAGCGACCCCTCTTCAGATCGCCGCATTTTACCGGGCAATAGCCTGGGATGGTGTGTGGCGGCAACCAAGTCTGATTCTGGGGCAGGAAGTACGAGAGACGCGCATCATGTCTTCTGAAACGGCCGACACTCTTGCCAATAAGCTTCTCAAACAAGTGAGGCAGGGAACTGGGAGCGAAGCTTGGGTCCCTTGGTGGGGATCTGCGGGGTGGGCAGGTGCAGGCTGGTTTTCTGGGTGGACGCCTGTGATACTCCCCAGATACGCGATAACGGTTTTCGTCCAGCAAGACAGGGAAGAGCCGAACGAAGCCGCCCTCATATTTCGAGAAATCGCTTTCAGTCTCTTGTCCCCGGTTAACGGCACCGGGACACGCACGCTAAACGCCCCCCATGAATAGGGTATAGGGTCCCCTAAGGGACCTCACGACCGTATTCCGGGGGGCTTCGAGCGTGACAAATGTGTTGTCTGGACTAGCCTCGACTTTTCTGCGCATCCTTGAGATATGTCTTGGGTATATCGCCGGTAACCATTTCCCGTTGCCGCTTTCGGAAGAAGAGGAGAGATCATGCCTTCAGGCGCTAAAGCACGGCGATATGGAAAAACGAAACACTTTGGTGGAGCACAACCTTCGTCTTGTGGCTCACATAGTCAAGAAGTTCGACCCTCACCCCCAGGAAATCGAGGACTTAATATCCATCGGCAGTATCGGGCTCCTGAAAGCCATCAACACATATCAAGATGATAAGGGCACTCGCTTGGCAACCTACGCCTCCAGATGCATTGAAAACGAGATACTGATGCATTTGCGAGCCACCCGCAACGACAAGAACGAACTCCATCTGTTCGATCCCCTAAATCCAGTGTCCGATGACGGCGAAGTGTCATATTTCCATATCCTGAAGACACAGGAACCTGATGTGGCTGAAGTAGTCACTGCCAAAGTCCAAGTCGAGGGTGTTCTTTCAAGACTCGCTGTGCTCGACGACAAAGAACGGGAAGTATTGGAGTTCCGGTATGGCCTTTATGGCAGGCCTCAGAAAACCCAGAGGGAAATCGCCAGACTCTTGGGCATTTCCCGTTCATATGTCTCAAGAATAGAGAAGAGGGCACTAGCCAAGCTTTCCAAGGCATGCGAACCATCCGTTCAGTGACCGACTGATCTCTCGACCTTCACCTTGTCGGACCCAACGTGACAAGTCTCAGCAGATCCCTTCTCTGGTACAATACTATTGCCAGAGAAGGGGGGCGCTCCTATATGCCGGCATCCAGAGTCCAAGAACTGCAGGGAAGAGGGCCTATGCGGCTCCTTACACCTTCTCTCCGTATAGCAACGGTGTATGACCTTCCCCTGGACTGGCTCTCCCAAAAGTCGATTCGTGCCATAGTCACAGATTTGGACAATACCTTGGTTCCATGGAGAGACTATAGGGTGGCTGACGACTTGTCAGAGTGGTTTAAGACTCTTCATTCGGCCGGGTTTAGGACAGTAATCCTGACCAATGCGCGTCCATCTCCAACAATCCAGAGAATGTCTGAGGCCCTAAAGACGGAACTGGTAATCGGCGCTCGCAAGCCGATACAACGCTTTTTTAGAAAGGCCATGGATGCAGTCGGGTCAACGCCTCCCGAAACCTGCGTTGTGGGCGACCAGATATTTACCGACGTTCTGGGAGGCAATCTGATAGGGGCCACTACAGTGTTGGTGGAACGCATTGGCAACCGCGAATTCTTGGGAACCCGATTCATGAGACTTCTAGAGAAGGCCGTGCTTCGCAGAATCTACCCTAAGAGCTAATCATGTCGAAATACCTCTAAACATCCATCCCTTATTCCGATGATAGATATGAGACGTTGCTCCACGGAGGCGGGATCAATGGTAAGAGTACTAGTAGCATTCACAAACCCAGATTGGCAACGGACGATTCGAAGCATTCTATCAAGAGAACGGTCTGTCAAAGCGTCTTACGTCGAACTAGGGGATCTCAACCAGCAATTCAGCCACGGACCATTTGATGTAGTCTATGTTCAGGCAGGCGTCAATCGCACATCCCTCAGCCAAAGCCTCATCACGGTTAGAAAGAAGTATCCCGGTGCCAGATTGGTTCTCGTTGTGAACAACTCCGGAATCTCTGATGTGGTTTACGGACACCGCATGGGGATCTCGGCGATTCTGGACGAAGACTCAACAAAAGATCAGGTTTTGAGCTCCCTGGGCGCGGCCGTTAGGGGTGACCTGTATTTGTCATCTAGAGTGGTCAGGAGAAGCGAGAGTTTCAAGTCCCAGAACCTCGACAGAGCGCTTCCTTCTCTCTCTGCGCGTAAATTGGGCTTGCTAAGTGACAGGGAGATGGAAGTGTTGAAGCTCGTGGCCAGAGGAATGGCAAATCGTGTCATAGCCCAGTCGCTTTTCATAAGTGAAAAGACGGTAAAGAATCACCTCTACAACATCTTCAAGAAGATTGGCGTTACCGACCGCACAAAAGCGGCATTGCTGGCGATTAACGCTCTACCCGGGGCAGGCTACGAGGCAGCCGGTCCTGTCCATGCCTTGGCCCAATCTGATTGATAGACTCATTGAGAGACTCAAGGATAGAAGCTGTGTCTGCCAAAATACCAAAGGCTGACGCCTGTGGACATGATGGCGAGCAACACCAGCCAGAAGACACCGGCTTTGTTGCCGATTCTCCACATGATTCGGGCCCAGGCCAGAGTGTAGAAACCTGCCCAAAGAGTGAATAATATCCCCGCGATATGCACGATATATTAGTTGGCTGAACCGCCATGTTTCATTCTTCCCCCAAATCGGGTGCCTTTGGTTTGCCAAGGTCTTTCCCGTATGGGATAATTCACTAACAACCGCTCTATCGTCTCGGGAGGCAATCGGCATATGAAGAGAGTATTCTCCGGCGTTCAACCCACTGGTTCACTGACACTGGGGAATTACCTTGGCGCCATAAAACACTTTGTCGAGATTCAGAACGAGTACGACTGCTTCTATAGCGTAGTGGACCTCCACGCTCTGACAGTGCCTCAAGATCCGGGAGAGTTGCGCGCACATGTATTGGACGTGGCAGCCTACATGTTGGCCTCAGGACTTGATCCTGCCAAGATTACCCTCTTCGTGCAGTCGGACGTCTCTTGCCATACAGAACTCGGTTGGATAATCGAATGCACCGTGAGTTTCGGCGAGCTTTCCAGGATGACTCAGTTCAAAGAGAAGTCCGAAGGGAAGGAGTTCATCTCAGGCGGACTCTTTACGTATCCTGCTCTGATGGCTTCGGACATTCTTCTCTATGACTCTGACTACGTTCCTGTAGGCGAAGACCAGAAACAGCATGTAGAACTGTGCCGCGATGCCGCAGAACGCTTCAACAGCCGCTACGGCCCCACCTTTCAGGTGCCGGAGCCGCTCATAGCAGAATCTGGGGCAAGAATTAAATCCCTTCAAGATCCGTCGAGAAAAATGTCCAAGTCAGATCAGGACCCCTTGGGTTTCATCTCCCTCGGTGACCCGAAAGACGTTATTGTTAGGAAGATCAGGCGTGCCGTAACCGATTCCGGGAGGGAGATCATTTACGATCCCGACGAGAAGCCTGCTATCGCCAATCTTATGACTATCTACGCCAACTGCGCCAACAAATCCTTGGCCGAAGTCCAAGCAATGTATGAGGGCAAGGGGTACGCGGAATTCAAGCGGGATTTGGCCCAAGTAGTAGTCGAAACTTTGGAGCCCATTCAGAACAGGCATAAGGAACTCGCTGGCTCCCAAGAGCTCAAAGATATCCTGACAGCCGGGGCAAGAAAAGCCAACCAAGTGGCTGCGGCTACCCTAAAACGCGCTAAAGAGCGGCTTGGACTACTGAACTTGATAGATCCAACAGCAAGAACTGTATAGTTGCCCGATCTCAATAGACCGGCCTAGATGCGGATCTTGGTCCAATGTCCAGTTCTGAATCGCAACGCTACGAACAACGCCCTTGTGCACATGTCCAAAGCCATGCCGACCCAAGCGCCCACCAGTCCCATGCCCATTTTGATGGCCAAGAGGTTGGCTACACCCAGTCTAACACCCCAAATGCCTATTGCGGTGATGTAGAGAGTCCAGCGGGTATCGCCTGCTCCTCGAAGTCCGCCGGCCAAGATGAAGTTGGCGATCATGAAAGGTATCGCCAAGGCAATGATCTTGAGGGCGTTGCCCGCAAGATCTATGACCATTTGGTCGTCGGAGTAGAGTAGTGCACAATACTTGCCGAAGAAGAACAAAAAGGTCGCGAGCACTGCTGAGACTGCCATTCCCATCCGCACAGCTTCCCAACCCACTCGCATCGCACGCTTTGGTTTTCTCGCTCCGAGGCTTTGCCCCACAAGAGTGGTTGTAGCCGTCTGAAACGACATACCGGGGGTAAAACACAGCCCCTCAATGTTTAGGGCTACCTGATGGGCTGCATACACTACGGTACCAAAACTCGAAACTAGTCTCGCAAAGAGCATCTGGCCTCCCCGCATAACAGCCTGCTCGCCGGCGGCAGGCAAACCTACCTTTAAAATCCTGCCCACTGTAACGGAATCGAGTCGGAACGAATCGTGCAGAGACATCTTGATGAGGGCTCTTTGGCCGAAGACTTTCCGGATGATCAAGGCACACGCGACCGCCCTCGAGAGAGTCGTGGCTACGGCGGCCCCTGCTACCTCTAGTCGCGGGAAGCCGAAGTGACCATAGATCAAGAGGTAATTGGACACGACGTTGACGACGTTGGCAACTAGGTTGACCGACATTGGAGTCCTCGTATCTCCCGCACCACGTAAGGAAGCAGACAGACTGATGGCTGCTCCCTGAAAGATCAAACCTAGCGCAACGATCTTGAGATAACCGCTGCCGGGGCCTATGACATCTGACTCCGCGCCCATCCACTTCAGGATGTTTGTACCGAACATGACACCCAGAACGGCAAGGAGCACCCCGGCGGCTGACGCAATGACCAGCGCTTGCCTTGCCGCCTTAGCAGCCTCATCTGGTTTGCCGGCTCCTATCGACCGGGCCACCAGAGCAGTAGCCCCCACATTTAGAGACATGAAAACTGACATAGAAACGAACATAGGCTGGTTAGAGAGGCCTACGGATGTAATAGCCCAAGGACCCAGACGTCCAACCATGATCATGTCGGCCATGGATACCAGGGTCATAAGGGTCATCTCGATCAGGGACGGGAGCGCAAGGTCGATGATGCGCTTACGCAGCTCGCGTCTCTCTTGGGCAATAGCTTCTGGAGATTCGGCCTCTTCAGCGCTGAACTCCTCCGCGTCCGACCGCGCCCCGGTATCTGGTTCAAATCCGGGCACTTCAAGGGCTAAAGCTCCATCCGCTTCTATGGTCCCGGATTCGGAAGTGTCCGTGCCCTGGTCATCTGGTCCCACTTCTGGTAGAACCTCATCATCGTGTCGAGTGGTTTCCGCATCAATGCTCACAGTGTTTTCCCCATCTCTATCCGTGCCGCAGGTTATCTGATAAGGCAACGGTGGTGATATTTCTGTATACCAAATATCCTACCATTGTAGATGCTGTGACGCAATGCACCTTCTTTGGGGGCAAGAAGATCATTGCAAGATACGGGGAAATCTGGTAAATTATGTCGTGCTAGGAGGGTGGCGTTTGTTCGCTTGTGTACCTGGTTCGACAATCTCTGGAATTCAGGGGCTGCCCGTAATCGTAGAGGTAGACGTGGCCGGAGGTCTGCCGTGTCTTGAAGTGGTGGGGATGGCAGATACCGCGCTCAGAGAATCGAGACACAGGGTAAGGTCGGCTTTACGCAACTCGGGGTTCAACATACCGTCTAGACGAATCACCGTAAGTTTGGCACCAGCTGCAGTAAACAAGGAGGGCTCTCAGCTAGATGCCGCCATCGCTTTAGGTATTTTGGCCGCATCCGGCGAGATTCCTGTCAATGAACGTCTATGTGAGTACTGCTATCTGGGAGAACTGGCTCTGGACGGCTCTCTTCGACCCGTGCGAGGAGCACTAACCATGGCGCTATCAGCAAGAGACTGCGGAATGAAGGGAGTGGTAGTGCCTTGGCAAAATGGCAGCGAGGTTTCGTTCTTGGAGGATATACACGTCCTAACGGCGACATGCCTTGGCGATCTGGCCAAGTTCATAAGAGGTGCCGGTCTACGTTCACCCGAAAAGACAGCATCTGTGGAAATCTTGAAGCAACGACAAGTCGATCTCAGAGATATCCGTGGCCAAGCCGCGGCAAAGAGAGCCCTGGAGGTTGCCGCCGCGGGTGGGCATAACATCCTTCTTGTAGGATCCCCTGGCAGCGGGAAGAGCATGTTGGCCAAAGCCATCCCAAGCATCCTTCCGCTCCTCTCTTTCGAAGACTCGGTAGCGGTTACTAGGATACACGGGGTTGCCGGCATTCTACCCGAGGGCTCAGGACTTGTGAGAATTCCGCCTTTTAGAGCACCTCATCACACTGTCACCTCAGCGGCCCTTATAGGAGGTGGGGCATCACCCGGGCCTGGGGAAATCACTCTCGCTCACCGAGGTGTTCTTTTTTTGGATGAGCTCCCAGAATTCTCGCCGTTAGTCCTGAATGCGTTGAGGCAGCCTCTAGAGGAAGGCCAAGCCATAATCACCAGGTCAAGAGGCACCTATGTGTTCCCGTGCAACTTCATGCTGGTAGCGGCCATGAATCCATGCAAATGCGGTTGGTATACTGACGATTACGTACAGTGTACATGCAGAGAATCCGACAGGATGCGGTACGTGTCCCGCGTCAGCGGTCCGCTACTCGATCGCATAGATCTGCACTTGGAGGTAGGAAGGGTGAAAGTCCACGAACTGGGGGAAGACGCGGGTGAGGAAAGCTGTGTGGTCAGACAAAAGGTACAGGCCGCTAGGGAAAGACAGAAGGAGAGATTTCGTGGTCTGGCCACTGCGCTAAACGCGGAAATGACTCCCAAAGAAATCGGAGAACGTCTAAGTTTCTCATCCAATGCAAGGAGGTTGGCTTTGAACGCATACACCAAGATGAACCTGTCGACCAGAGGATACTACAGGGTACTAAGAGTCTCGGCCACCATTGCGGACCTATCATCGTCGCCTCGGATCGAAGAAGAACACGTGGCAGAAGCCCTGGCCTACCGACAAATAGACCCCGCATAGCGGTATGAGCACGTCTATGTCAAAGAAGGCTCTAGGGAAAATCATGGAAGATCGGGCTTGTGTCTACCTTGGGCAGGAAGGCTACTCGGTGATCTGCCGCAATTTCTATTCCCGCTATGGAGAGATCGACATCATAGCCTGGGATGGACCCGTGTTGGCCTTCATCGAGGTCCGGTACCGAAGGAAGAACTCGCTTGTGACGCCACTAGAATCCGTCACCATCAGTAAGAGGCGTAAGATATGTCTGGCCGCCGGGTATTACCTGGCACAAAACGGCATAAGCGACTGCGTTCCGATGCGTGTGGACATATGCTCCATCCAAGGGTCACCCTCCGTTTTCCCCGTCGAAAAGGTGGCGATTCACATCACCAAAGGTGCCGTCGAGTTCCCTTGATACGGGCTGGAACGAGCGCCGGTGAATGGGCGAGGGACCAAGGCTCAAAAGGGCCTGCCGGTGTGAGCGTGTGTAGTAACCCTTGTGGCTGGCAAAACCGTACTCCGGATAGATGCTATCATAGTCTCTCATGATCCTATCGCGGGTGACCTTGGCAACAATAGAAGCCGCCGCTACCGATGCTGACTGGGAGTCGGCCTTAACCACCGCTTCTTGCGGTACGCCCAAGTGTTCCACTGGGTATCCGTCTACTATCACCAGACCCGGGGTATATCCCTTCAATGACAGCATGGCAACTGCCGTACGCATCGCCGAATGAGTGGCAATGACAATTCCTTTTTCGTCAATGAACTTGTTGGATCGGATCCCTATGCCAAACGCCAAACAAGTCTCCAGTATGAGGTCGAACAACGCCTCTCTTTTTTGGGGGGACAGCTTCTTGCTGTCGTCAATGCCCAAGATCTCAGGTTGTGCAGGCAGGATCACTGCGGCGGCCACTACGGGGCCCGCCATAGGTCCGCGTCCGACCTCGTCCACGCCCGCTATGTAACGATTCTTTTCCCGTCTCTTTTTGTCCCAAGCGTAGAGTCGCCTAGAGCGTTCCCGCTGTTTATCAGTGTTGTTCATCTCATGGCCTCCGGAGATTACGCTTTCTTCACCGAAGAGCCGAAATCCTTGCTTATTGGGGAAACGCCCGCTGGAACGTTAGACCTGTTGAGAATACCTGGACCCTTACGTCGAAAGTAGGCTTGACTGTGCGCAGTCTAGACGGCCAACCAAACTCGGCAAACTCCGGATAAGTCAGGAATGTGCCGTGGACGGAAAGGCCTAGGCCAATGACGTCAGACTCCATCTCACCTAGCCGTTTGAGGATGGATTGGGCAGTGGCCACAATCTGTTTCTGCATGGTCTCGGCCGCCACTTCACGCAGTTTATCGGCGGGCAATTGAGCCTGAGTGTTGACTACGTATTCGTCCAGAGTACACGTCAAGCGGACTTTGAAATGGGCTTCAACCGAATCATTGTGTCTCTTGACTTTGGTGCGCACGTTCACATGATGCACACGCAGGGTTGTTGCGTGAAGATCTCCTGGATGATCGAAAGTCACGAACCAGTTCTGTGCTTTTCCCGCCATGAGAAGAGCAAACCTAGTTTCCTCAGGATCTAGGTAATCCACCATTTTGCACTGCCCTTGCTGAAGGGCGAACACAGCCGTACCTAACACGACCCCGGGCTTGGGTCCTTCGTTCTGTGAATCGTTTTTGGGCGACGCTCCAGTCTGTCCCTTGTCATCTGTGTCCTCCCCCTGAGGGGCCGCCAGATCAAGATACGGAGCCCAGGGGGAGGCCTCTATTATCTGATATCTGTTCACAAAATCGACCGCCGTCACTAAAGGGCATGCCCCCGTCGTAAGATATGCGTAGGTAACAAGCTTCGAAAGATAGTCTGCAGTTGTGAGCTCCTCCGGGGATCTTAGGTTTCTGAGGAAGTCATTGGCTTTCCCTCTGCATACGGCCACCAAGGTATTGGGCCTTACCTCTATTCCGCGGCTGAAGGCGTCGATGATGGGCGACACATCCCGCTTTGCGAATTCCTCGCCCAGAATGAGCATGGTTGTGTGGCTCCCGGTGAGCTCTCGAGAGCCGAACGCCGAGAGCTTTACGAAAGCATCCAACACGTCTCTTCCTTCACCTGATAGAGTGAAGGAAGCCGCACCCTGAGGCCCTCCGCTTTCGGGCGAGTGCGCCTTAGGAATAGCGACCGTTATCGTTACCTTGAGACGATCTATGTCCCCATCGTCTATCCCTATGAGTTCAATGAGAGACCTTTCTTCCAGTTCTCTCTTACCCCAGCACCCGCTCAGCGTGAAACACAGTGCCATGACCAGAAAGAAGGCCGCCTTTGCCCTACGCACGACCTTGAGAAGAGCCAACGGACTCTTCATTGGAGACCTCCCCCTCGATTCCTCTAACCTTTGCTATTGCGAAAAGGACCCAACCCAGGAGCACGCACACAATCCCGAGAGAGTCGAAGAACAGCCTGTTAACGAGGACGCTTGCCTTGAAGATGTCTGTAGGAAGGACTGCAAGACCAAAAAACAAGGATATCAGTCCTGGCATGAAAGGCCTGTAGGTGTGGGCATTGGCGAGTTGGCTTAGAACGATTAGGACATACATATAGCTGAAGCTTATCTGAACTGCCGAGGCAAAAAACCAAGTGAAAGTGAAAGCCGCCTCAAGTCTTTGGAGAAACCTTCCTGCGTACACCGCTCTAGCCAGGGTCCCCACCGGGTGGGCCAACCTGGTACTGGCGGGGTAAGGAAAAAACATCAAGATCGTAAGCACGGTAAGAGTCAGTCCCAAAGACGCGAAGAGAAGTCCTTTACACGCTCCCTTCCCGAGAGCTCTCTCGTCACTTACGTAAGACTTCAAAAACGCGAACACAGGAACGAGACCCCAAAGACCAACAGCCCGAAACCCTTCTACAATCACCTTCGAAACGCCAAGTCCGAACACGGGCAGAACGTTGCGGGCATCCAAAGCCTTTGATGACGCGATGATTAGACCAACGATGGATATGATGGTTGGCCAGAAAAAAAAGATGGCGGCCTTAGCCACGTGCTCCAGTCCGAGCCACGCCGTATATGCGCTGGCTCCTAGAGTCAACACCAGCAAGACCTCAATTGGGAATTGCGGTAGGAGTCCCACCACCGCTCCGCCCGCAAAGAGCCTGGCGTTCATGGCCGTGGCAAAGATGAAAGATGTCAGCAACACGGTCACTATCAGATCTCCCAATAGCCTTCCCAGTGTTCTTCTGACAGCGGGGACGAAAGCCATATTCTCGGTGGCCCTAGTCCAAAGCATCCAACCCCAGAGCCCCAAGAACCCCAAGACGGCGGAGATCATAACGGTGACCCATGCCCCGCTGCCCACTTTCTGGATGAGGAAAGAAGGCGTGATCAATATGGCCTTGATGCCCAGGATATAGGCCATCAACACCGTCACTCCTGCTTCGGATATATGTCCAAGACTAGCGACTTCCTTTGTCGGACCCCGGCTGCTCTGGTTCTTGTTGCTTGCCTTTGAATGCCGTTTTTGAAGAGTTTTGCTTCCCAAGGCCCTTACCTCCCTTGCTGTCTCGGATTTTTTCCGGTTCTAAGGTCTTGCCGAAGTCCCAACCACGGCTAGGGGACCCCTGGCGAGTGTCATCGAGGGTCTTCAAGTATGCGGGACGTTTCTCGTCTCTGGAGACCTCGGGCACCATTAACCCGTGTGTGCTCGACTGGGTCGGCGCCAGCGGCGCGAAGTAGGGAACGCCGAAACTCGACAAGCTCAAGGTCTGGCTAAGCAGTATGTAGGTAACACTTACGATGCCCAAGAGCCCGAAGACTGACCCGGCAAGGATGAAGATGAGAGTGGCTATTCGAGTGAACATTGCCATCTCCACATTTGGCAGTGTGAACGAGGCTACTCCGGTTACAGCGATGACGATTACCAGTATTGGACTGATTATGGACGCTGACACTGCGGCTTCGCCGATTAGAAGGGCGCCAACAATCCCGATAGTGGGCCCTATAGCCGACGGTATCCTGATACCCGCTTCTCTGATGAGTTCGAAACCCACGTATATGAGGAGCAACTCAACCGATAGGGGAAACGGTATGTTCTGCCTTGAGCCTGCGATCACCGTAATGAGCGTCGTGGGAATCATCTCGGGATGGTAGTTGACTACGGCCACATAGAGTCCCGGGAAAAACACCGTCAGAAACAAAGCCAAGTATCTTATGGCCCTCAGGAGGTTGCCGTAAGGCCATCTTATGTACCTGTCTTCGGGACTATGGATGAAGGTCAAGACGGTTGCGGGCATCACAAGGGCGAAAGGATCGCCCGACACGATCACTGCACACATCCCTTGCATAATGAAATGAGCAACTCTGTCGGGCCGCTCGGTGCTCATTATGGTGGGGAAAAGGCTATGGCGTGTCTCGATGAACTGCCCCAAGGTTCCGCTGGAGAGGACTTCAGCCGTATCTATGGAGGTGACCCGCCTGCGAACCTCTTGTACGATCTTGGGATTCACTATTCCCTTGAGATAGAGAAGAGCGCACTTTGTCCGCGCCCTCACACCCACATCAAGATTCTCCACAACAAGGTTGGGCGTTTGAAGGATGGAGCGCACCAGCGCAGTATTGGTGCGTAGAATCTCGACGAAACCATGCTGCGGTCCTCTGACTACACGCTCTGACACCGCTTCTCCAACGGTTCTGTGTTCCCACCCCTTGGTCTCCACGGCCAAAGCCGTGTCCGAGCCATCTACGAGGACTACCGAATCACCCACCACCATGCTTTCCACGGTCGCTTCGATCGTCTTCTTGGTAGAGACTTGTCCGTTAGGGATGAGGGCCTCTCTCAAGTATTCGGATGGGTCTCCCTTGTTGGGGTTCCTAATGGAAGACAGGAGCATGAGCGGTTGGAGTACCATCTCGAATACGGCTCGGGAAGCGCTCAAGTTGTCAATGTAGGCTACAAACGCCTTCACAGGCGGCCGACCACATGTGAACTCACGAAAAACCACATCGGAAGACTCAGGCACATGGAAGATGTCCTTCAAGGTCTTTAGGTTTGTCTCAAGTTTCTTGGATAAAGGGGTACCTTTAGACTTCTTCTCGGAGGACGGCCTTTCGGTTGCCTGACCGGGAACCGGCCGTTGACCCATACTGAAGGCAGCTCTCTCCGGGTGTCCCGGTTTCGGTCTGGCGGATCTTCCTAGAAAGCGAAATGGATTAGGAACGCGCATGCGACCACCTTTATTGTCAGCAGGTTAAGGTCAGCATCCCCTCATGCCAGAGTCCTTAAACCAGAGACTCGTCAAGACTCGAGACAACAACAACTAGGACGATGCACAAAATGACAGATCGTGGTAGAATGTTGAGTAAATTGGCAAGAAATGGGGCGTTAAGCGTTGAGGGGGTCTTCGATCACCAAAGTTCCGGGAAGCCTTGGTTATCCTGAGAATCTCATTGGGCTTCCCGATAGTCCTTCCTGTCTGTACGTTCAAGGTGAAGTCCTGCCTTCCGATCGCCTTGCTGTAGCTATTGTAGGCACCCGGTCCCCAACTCCCATAGGCAGAGTCATCGCGTTTGAATTGGCGAGAGACCTAGCCTTAGTCGGAGTGACTATAGTTTCTGGTCTGGCGGCGGGCATAGATGGGGAGGCGCACCGGGGCGCACTATCGACAGGTGGCAGGACTATCGCTTGTTTAGGCGCAGGCCCCGATGTTATATATCCTAAGCAACACCAGGATCTCTACCAGCTAGTTCCCCGTTCCGGAGCCTTGGTCTCCGAATACCCCCCGGGGACTCCCCCTGCCCCTTGGAGGTTTCCCGCTAGGAATAGGATCATCTCTGGAATGTCCTTAGGGGTAGTTGTGGTGGAAGCCGGTGAGAAATCTGGAGCCCTTCTTACAGCCGATTGGGCTCTCAAGCAGGGGCGCCCTGTCATGGCAGTCCCGGGTAGCCCAAAATTCGGGGCAAGCGTTGGGTCAAACAGACTGATTCAGGATGGGGCTTATCTGGTGATGTCAGCCGATGATGTGCTATCCTTTCTCGGGCAAGAAGGCGAGTGCCTGCCCCTGGCAAGAGTGCCCAAAGACGGTCCTCACGGCCAGTTGACTTTGGATGAAGCCTTGATTCTCGAAGAGATAGAGGGCAAAATGCTCAACGGGGACGAGATAGCGGGCCTCCTGCCGTCGATTCCCCCCGGAAAGGTTGTGTCCCTTTTGTCTTCTCTCGAAATGAAAGGCATCGTGGAGAGGATTTCCGGAGGTAGGTACCTGGCGACAAAGAAGAGGTGGAACTAACAAATGGCTACTCCGGCGAAAAAGCCGCTCATTATCGTAGAATCTCCTACGAAGGCCAAGACCATATCCAGATTCATGAAGTCCCGATACCAAGTCATGGCATCCTTAGGACATGTAAGAGATCTTCCAAAAAGCACTCTTGGTATCGACGTCGAAAACGATTTCGCCCCAAAGTACATCAATATACGGGGCAAAGGAGACACAATCAAGAAACTCAAGGATGCCGCCAAGAAAGCCTCGGTGGTTTATCTGGCCACAGACCCAGATCGGGAAGGCGAAGCAATCTCGTGGCATTTGTGCCACATCCTCGGAATTGAACCCGAGGAAGCCAAAAGGGTTGCTTTCCACGAGATAACGGAGAAAGCCGTAAAAGAAGCGTTTGCTCACCCCAAACCCCTGAACATGCGTTTGGTTGACGCCCAACAAGCCAGACGGCTACTAGACCGCCTAGTCGGGTACAGTCTCAGCCCGCTTCTGTGGCACAAGATAAGGCCCGGACTGTCTGCAGGCAGGGTCCAGTCCGCCGCCCTGAGGCTCATTGCGGAACGGCAGAGGGAAATCGATGCATTCGTGCCCCAAGAGTACTGGACGATTGATGCCTACCTTGAAGGAGCCCAGGGCGAGGTTAAAGCCAAGTATATCGGGAAGCACGGGGTAAAGGCAGACCTCGGAACGAAAGAAGCCGTAGACTCGGTGCTTCGGGAAATCAAGGGCCATCCTTTCGTCGTGGCGTCAGTGACTCCTAAAGAAAGGCGCCGGAATCCCCCGTCTGCTTTCACCACTTCCACGCTTCAGCAAGAAGCCGCGCGAAAACTGGGTTTCCCGGTCAGAAAGACCATGTCCTTGGCTCAGATCCTGTATGAAGGCGTAGAGCTGGGCAAGCAACGCTATACGGGACTCATCACCTACATGAGAACTGACTCGACCAGAATCTCCGAAGCTGCAAGGGACCAAGCCAAGGATTTCATCAAGAATACTTACGGGCCGGACTACGTTGGGACGCCCAGGAAAGAAAGAGAAAGGCCCGGGGAACAAGGCGCTCACGAGGCAATACGGCCCTCCAACGTCCTTCTAAGGCCGCAGGACGTAAAGATGTACCTTAAGCCCGACCAATACAAGCTCTACAAGCTCATATGGGATAGACTTGTGGCAAGCCAGATGTCGCCCGCTGTATATGACACGGTAACCTATGATATCGATTCCGCAGGGCACACGTTTAGGGCCACTGGATCCCGTATGCGCTTTCCGGGCTTCACTAGGGTATATGAGGAAGGCACAGACTCTCCCATGGAAGAAGACAAGGAGATCGTACCGCTCTCTCCTGGCGAAACTCTAAGAGTCAAGAAGATCAAGGAGGAACGGCACGAGACAGAACCGCCACCACGATACACCGAGGCCTCTCTGGTCAAAGCCCTGGAAGAGCACGGTATTGGGAGACCATCCACCTACGCCCCCATCATAGCGACGTTGTTCGAACGGCACTACATCGAGAGGGACGCCAAAAGACTGCTCCCCACTGACTTAGGCAAGACTGTAGATTCGCTCTTGTCGGATAACTTCCCATCTGTGGTGGACCTGGAGTTCACCGCCGAAATGGAACAGAAGTTGGACTCTGTGGAAGGCGGAGAGCATTCTTGGGTAGACGTCCTGAGGGAATTCTGGGTGCCATTTAAGGAACAGTTAGAAAAGGTAGAAGCAGACGTGGAAAGACTTGAGGTCAAAGATGAGCCGGCCGGAGAGGACTGTGATAAGTGTGGACGTCCCATGGTCATCAAGAGAGGCAGATTCGGCCGTTTCATTGCCTGCTCGGGCTATCCGGAGTGCAAAAACACCAAACCGATCCTGGAAAAAACCGGCGTCATCTGTCCCAAGTGCCAAAAAGACATTGTCGCACGGAGATCTAAGCGGGGGAAAGTGTTCTACGGATGTTCGGGCTATCCCGACTGTGATTTCGTCGTTTGGCAAAAACCCGTGGTGGGAAGCGCATGCCCCCACTGCGGCAGTTTCTTGGTTGAATCCAAGGGCAAAGCCAAGAAATACCAGTGCCCAAATGAGAATTGCCCGTCTCATACTCAAAACCTCTAGAAAATTGAGAATACAGGTTGCTCAGAGCTTTTGTGAATGTTAATATGTTGCTGTATGCTTTGATCTTGACATTTGTCTGGAAGACTGACCGAAGAAGGTGTTCAGGTGGGCAAGTCCCTTGAAGATTGGCGGGATGAATTCTTGGCCGAGATCGGAGTATCGAGGACCCAGAGTCCCAGTACGCAGGACGCTTACGCCAATGACTTGGCTCAGTTCTTCCGATTCCTAGAGCACGAGGTCGGCCTCGCGGTCCCTCTGGAACCCTACGAAATGACCGGCGACACTATCAGAGGGTTTGTACGGCATCTGGCAAAAACCGGCTACCGGAAGGCTTCCATTTCCAGAAAGACCTCCTGTGTGCGCAGTTTTGTGAAATTCCTAGGAAAAAGGGGAGGCATACAGGGCAACCCCGCCAAGGAAGTGGTCCCCAGAAAGACAGGGGTAACCCTTCCCAAAGTACTGTCTTTGGCCGAGATCGAACGACTATTGATGGCCCCTCCGCTGGATACACCCCTCGGTAAGAGAGATAGGGCTATTCTTGAAGTTTTGTACGGAACGGGACTGAGGGTAAGCGAGCTCTGCGGCCTCAACATTGGCGATATCGATTATTCTCTGGGGTTTGCCAGGGTTCTTGGAAAGGGCAGCAAGGAACGATTGGTCCCGGTGGGTTCCAAGGCCATCGAGGCCCTGGGAGACTATCTTGAACAAGGAAGACCCAAACTAGTGGAAAACGGATCGGGTTCGACAACTAGGGCACCTCTGTTTTTGAACGCTCGCGGCCAGAGGCTCTCTACCAGGTCTGTTAGAAGAATCGTCGAGAAGTACTTGGTTCGCTGTGGGATAGACCCCAAGCGATGCTCCCCTCACACTCTGAGGCATTCATTCGCCACACATCTTCTTGCGGGCGGGGCAGACGTGAGGTCGGTTCAAGACATGTTGGGGCACTCGAGCATCAGAACCACCCAAATATACACTCATGTCTTACCGGATAGGCTCAGAGAGATCTACCAAGAGGCTCATCCGAGAGCCAAGAAAGGAAGTAAAGAATGAATGCTGTAGGCGGGTCTCCAATAAGAGGCACCACAGTGTTGGCGGTGCGAGCCGGCGGGAAATCTGCCATGGCAGGCGATGGCCAGGTTACCTTGGAATCCAACCATACCGTCCTCAAGTCCGGCGCAAGAAAGGTACGGAAGATCTACAAAGGCTCCATATTGGCAGGGTTTGCAGGATCAGTAGGAGACGCTTTCACTCTTTTCGACAAACTTGAGAGTCATCTACAAGAGACTAGAGGAGACTTGCTCAGGGCAGCTGTTGATCTTGCCAAAGAATGGAGGACCGACAGGATGCTAAGGCAGCTTCAGGCCATGCTCTTGTGTATGGACCGTTCAAAGATACTGCTTGTGAGCGGTACAGGCGAGGTTATCGAACCTGATGACCCCGTCTTGGCCATCGGCTCGGGAGGAGCTTACGCCATGGCGGCTGCCAAAGCCCTTATGAAGTTCACAGACATGGATGCTCGGTCTATCGCCAGAGAGGCACTTTACATAGCTTCGTCAATATGCGTGTACACCAATGACAACATCGTTGTAGAGGAACTAGACTGAGGACTCGAAGTTGAAAGGATGGTGCGCTAATGGCTGACCTTACGCCGCGACAGATCGTCAGTGAGCTGGATAAGTTCATTGTAGGTCAAGAAAAAGCCAAGAAGGCCGCCGCTGTTGCGATCAGAAACCGGTTGCGCAGACAGAGAGTCCAGGGAGACCTTCAGGACGACATAGTGCCTAAGAATATCCTTATGATCGGGCCCACGGGCGTTGGCAAGACCGAGATCTGTAGGAGGCTCGCCAAGCTTGTAAACGCGCCCTTCTCCAAGGTCGAGGCATCGAAATTCACTGAGGTTGGCTACGTTGGCAGGGATGTGGATTCCATCATCCGAGACCTTGTTGAATCGGCAGTGAGAATGGTTCGGAACGAGAAGTACGAGGAAGTGAAGGAACGGGCCTTGGCATTGGCGGAAGACAGGTTGGTTGATCTGCTTAGCCCGATGCCCAAGAAAAGGGAAGTATCGAGAAACCCTCTCGAAATGCTCTTTAACCCGGCTCCCCGGCAAGAGCCTTTGGACGATGATGAGTTCCAGGACAGTGTGCGAAGAGCCAGGGCTCAGCGTCAAATCACACGGGAACGTCTCGCCAGGGGTGAATTAGAGGAGGACGACATCGAAATCGAAGTCGAAGATACTTCAGTACCTACCGTGGAGTTCTTCGACGGGTCATCCATGCAGGAAATGGGGCTGAACATTCAAGATATGCTAGGGGGGGTTCTTCCCAAGAGGAAGAAGCGCAGACGGGTCAAAGTTCGAGAGGCCCGCAAGATCTTGGCTCAGGAAGAATCCGCCAAGTTGGTGGACCAGGATTCTATCGTCGCAGAAGCAATAAACCGGACAGAGCGGCTGGGTATCGTGTTTCTCGATGAACTTGACAAAGTTGCCGGGCGCGAGCATGGCACCGGCCCCGATGTGTCTCGCGAAGGCGTTCAAAGAGATCTTTTGCCCATCGTGGAAGGGACTACCGTGGTAACCAAGTACGGCCCCGTGAAGACAGACCATATCTTGTTCATAGGCGCCGGAGCTTTCCACGTGACGAAGCCTTCAGACCTTATCCCGGAGCTTCAGGGACGCTTCCCGATCAGGGTAGAACTGGAGCCTCTCACTCAAGAAGATTTCGTGAGGATTCTGACGGAGCCAGAGAATTCCCTGACTAAACAGTACCGGGCGCTACTGGCCACCGATGGGGTGGAAGTGTCGTTCAAGGAAGACGGCATCTTGGAACTAGCGAAGATAGCCTACACTGTGAATCAGGAATCGGAGAATATAGGCGCCAGACGACTTCATACGGTCATGGAAAAACTGCTCGAAGATGTCCTTTTCGAAGCTCCGGACATGGGTGAGAAGTGCGTTACCGTTGATGGGGAGTATGTACGAAATAGGATGCAAGATCTCGTCCAAGACAAGGATGTATCCCGGTACATCCTGTAAGACAGAGAAAGCAGGGTTATCAGGGCAACAAGGGACAGAGGAGGAATGAAATGCAGACGCTACTAGACAAGACACGACGAATGAACCAACTTCTCTCAATGGCAGCCACCGAAGTTGACTTCTACACAAGTGCGAAAGTGATTCGGGACGTAATCGATTGCAACGTGTATGTCCTGGATAAGATGGGAAAAGTCCTCGGTTACGCGCTACTGAATGATTTTGAGTGCAGGGTCATGATCGACGATGTCTTGGGTCAGAACGAGTTTCCGGCATCTTACAACGAAAGGCTGTACATGTACCGTGAGACCAATGCCAATGTACGACAGAACGGAACTTGCGTTTTCAAAGAGGGCGTTGTTTGCCCATATAAAGAAAAGGTGACAACGATCTTGCCTGTCATTGCCGGAGGCGACAGGCTCGGAACTCTCCTCTTGGCTCGAGCCGGCAGAGATTTCGACATAGAGGATCTAGTGCTTGCGGAACATGCAGCCACGGTTACCGCAATGGAGATCATCAGGTACAACCAGGAGACAGTGGAGGAAGAAACGAGGAGCCGTACGGCAGTCCAGGTGGCCTTAGGTACTCTCTCCTTTTCGGAACTCAACGCCATGAGACACATTTTCGAGGAACTTGGAGGAGAAGAAGGTTTCTTGGTAGCCTCTAAGATTGCCGACCGTGTGGGTATCACAAGATCCGTGATTGTCAACGCCCTCAGGAAGTTCGAATCGGCAGGGGTCATCGAGTCCAGGTCTCTTGGGATGAAGGGCACCTATATACGGGTCCTTAATGAAAAACTCCTCGAGGAGTTGAAGAAACTCCGTTAGACAGAAGGGTTTCAGAGGTTTTATGTTCAACATGGAGCGGGTGAAAAGACACGATGATTTCACCCGCTCCATCTTTTTTCGCAAATCGCGAAGAATCAACTCCGAAAAAGAAGGAATTCCGCTACTTCTGTAGAATGTAGGCGTGAAAGTTGAATACCCATAAGTTACCGTGCGCCGATAATGGCAAAACTGTCGAAAGGCAGTGACGCAAAGCTACGGGTCTAAAGCGCGACTCTCGCGCCAAGACAGCCGGGCTGCCGAAGGGCGGTAGTTTTGTTATCTAAAGCCTTCCGGTCTTTTGGCGACGGAAGGCGTTTTGTTTTGATCCTGGTTCCAATCTAGTATGTCCCCTTCTGCCCGGGGCAGGGGAGAACGGAGCGGAGAAAATGCACATCTTAGCGGAAGTAAGAGAGAGAACCACTGATGAACTGTGGCACGCGTACAAAGTAGCATCTGAACCTATCGCAAGAGAAGACCTGATCGCGCACTATGCGCCCCTGGTAAAGTATGTGGCAGGTCGCATGGCAGTACACCTACCTAAGAGTGTGGATGAGGGAGACCTTATAGGCTATGGCAGCCTTGGTCTCATCGATGCCATTGAGCGTTTTGACCCTGAGAGGGGGGTCAAGTTCGAGACCTATGCCATAGCGCGGATCCGGGGCGCCATGATAGACGGACTGCGGTCCATGGACTGGGCGCCCGTATCGGTACGCCATAGAAACAGGATCATGGAAACGGCCATTAGAGACCTGGAAAACCGCTTAGGACGTTCGGCCACCGACCTTGAGATAGCCAACGAACTGGGCATTACTCGGGAGGAATACGACCAGAGGATACAGGATATGGCGAGCTCATCTATACTTTCACTTGAGGATGTATGGGGCAGCCCCGACGATCCTGACAGTTCTTCTCGGAAAGTTGAAGTAAGAGATGACAAAGCGCCAGACCCTCTGGAAGAGGCCGAGTGGGTATGTAGACGAGAAGCTTTGGCAAGAGCCATAGAACGCCTTCCCGAAAGAGAAAGACTTGTGGTTAACCTCTACTACTTCGAAGGACTCACAGTCAAGGAAATCGCATGCATAATGAGAGTTTCACCATCCCGCGTTTCTCAGCTTCACACTAAAGCCGTGATCAGATTGAAAGGCCAAATGCAACGACTTCACACTTAGTGACGTCGGGACAAATGTGATATACTACCCAAGGTCTAAAGACTACTCACGTTGCCTGAGGTACCGCACGGTGCTCCGCGGAGTCGCGGTCCCGCTGATGGCAGCGGCGGAAAAACCATGGAGGTGCATCACTTTGCCCGTAGTCACTATGAAGCAATTGCTGGAGGCCGGAGTCCATTTCGGTCACCAGACCCGCAGATGGAACCCAAAGATGAAACCCTACATTTTCATCGAGCGAAACGGCATCTACATCATAGATCTCCAGAAGACTGTCCGCATGATCGACGAAGCTTACGATTTTGTGCGGAGTGTGGCCCAAGGCGGGGGCAGAGTTCTATTCGTGGGTACCAAGAAACAAGCCCAAGAGGCCGTTGAGAATGAAGCCAAACGCGCGGGGGAGTTCTACGTTAACCAACGATGGCTTGGCGGTACTCTCACCAATTTTGTCACGATCCGAAGGCGCATCCAGAGACTTCTCGAACTAGAAGAATGGGAGACTTCAGGTTACCTGGATAGGCTTCCAAAGAAAGAAGCCGCTCTCCACATGAAAGATAAAGCCAAGTTGGAGAAGTACTTTCAAGGCATCAAGAGCATGCAGGAACTCCCCGATGTTCTTTTCGTTGTTGACCCTAGAAAAGAACGCATCGCCACCCTCGAAGCCAGGCGCTTAGGCATACCTGTTGTGGCCATTGTCGACACAAACTGCGATCCCGATGAGGTAGACTACGTTATCCCTGGCAACGATGATGCCATAAGATCTGTGAAACTCATTTCAGGCAAGATGGCCGACGCCGTACTTGAAGGAAAGCAAGGAGTCCAAGTTCAGGAGGAGTGACTCAAGAATGGCCGAGATTACCGTGGATATGATCAAGGAATTACGCGAACGAACAGGTGCAGGCATGATGGACTGCAAGAAAGCTTTGGTGGAATGCCAAGGGGATATGGAGAAAGCTATCGATTACCTCCGTAAGAAGGGTCTTGCGTCTGCCGCAAAGAAAGCCAGCAGAGCCGCAGAACAGGGGCTCGTAGAGGCTTACCTTCATCACAATGGCAAATTGGGTGTCCTCTTGGAACTAAAGTGCGAAACCGATTTTGTGGCTAGAACGGACCAGTTTAAGGAACTGGCTAAGGACATCTGCATGCATATAGCCTGGGCCAACCCCCAGTACATTACGAAGGAACAGGTGCCGCCCGAGGAAGTTGCACGGGAAGAGGCCGTGGAAAAAGAACGGGCCAGAAGCGAAGGCAAACCCGAAGCCATATTGGACAAGATTGTCCAAGGAAGGTTGGCCAAGTTTTACGAGAGGGTTTGTCTTCTTGAACAAGCCTTCATTAGGGATGATTCCAAGAAGGTTAAGGATGTTATCGCTGAGAGAGTGGCAGTCTTGGGCGAGAACATCGTGGTGTCGAGGTTCGCTCGCATTGCACTGGGTGAGGACTAGACTTCACTGACCGAAAGGGATGATAGGCATTGGCGGACGGGGCCGTTAAGTACAAGCGGGTGGTCCTAAAGGTTTCCGGAGAAGCCATGTCGGGGTCATCAGGGTTCGGGCTGGATCTGCGCGTTGTGGAGTCTTTGTCTGAACAGATAAGAGATGTGGCTAATCTGGGAGTCGAGATCTCCATAGTGGTAGGCGGGGGCAACTTCTGGCGAGGAGTCAAGGGTGAAGCCGGAGGCATGGACAGAGCCACTTCTGACTACATGGGGATGTTGGCCACAGTCATCAACTGCATGGCCTTGCAGGAACGCCTGGAAAGGCTGGGCCTTGATACAAGACTCATGACTTCCATAGAAATGCGGGAGGTGGCCGAACCTTACATAAGGAGAAAGGCCATCCATCATCTGAAACAGAAGAGAATCGTGATTTTCGGAGCCGGCAGCGGGAATCCCTATTTTTCTACGGATACCACCGCCGCCTTGAGGGCAGCCGAGATTGGCGCCCAAGCAATACTCATGGCGAAGAAGGGTACTGACGGGGTCTACGATTCGGACCCAAACCTAAACCCTAACGCCAAGAAGTATACGACCTTGGATTATATGGAGGTTATACAGAAGCAACTCAAGGTCATGGACGCAACAGCCACGACTCTTTGCATGGATAACGGGATTCCCTTAGTAGTATTTGATTTGGATGTTTATGGTAACATAGAAAGAGCCGTGAGGGGCGAGAACGTCGGCACCTTTGTGGGGAGGGAGTAGAATGGACGAACGCAGGATCCTAACCGATGCAGAGGACCGGATGAAGAAGGTAATAGAGAGTTTCAAGAAGATTTTGGCCACCACAAGAGCGGGTAGAGCGAGCCCGGTCCTCTTGGAAAAGGTAATGGTAGATTACTACGGCATGCCGACCCCCATCAACCAAGTGGCAAGCATAGGGGTGACACCACCCAGGACCCTTGTGGTTCAACCGTGGGACAAGAAGATGCTCGGACCTCTGGAAAAGGCGATTCAGAAGGCCGATCTTGGCGCTATGCCCACGAATGACGGGAACGTCCTGCGATTGACGCTGCCGCAGCTCACTGGCGAGAGACGTCAGGAGCTCATCAAGCAACTGCGAAAAGAATGTGAGTCACAGCGGGTATCTTTACGTAATGTGCGGCGGGACGTCAACGAAGAGATCCGAAAAGCCGAGAAGGACAAGACCTTCTCCGAGGACGAATCCAAGAAAATCCAGGACAAAGTGCAAAAACTCACTGACAAGTACGTCAAGATGATAGACGAACTGGCTTCTGCCAAAGAAAAAGAGATTATGGAAGTGTAGCTTTGAGTTCTGCCGGTGCCGTCGATCCCATTGAGTCCATGTGGTTGAACCGGGCTCTCGAAGGTAGTATCCCGGTTCACGTGGGTGTCATCATGGACGGCAACGGAAGATGGGCCAGACAAAAAGGGCTTCCCAGAAAGGAAGGACACCGGGCCGGAGTCGAAAGCATGGGAAGGTGCCTGCCCGCTCTTTTGAATCTGGGCATAAAATACTGCACTTTGTTCGCTTTCTCCACCGAGAACTGGAGAAGGCCCCGGGGCGAAGTGCAGTTTTTGATGACGCTTCTGCTGGAATACGCCAAGTCCAATACTAGAGAGTTGCTCGAACACGGCATTCAGATAAGACCCATTGGAAGGTGGCGCGACCTCCCGACATCAGTCTCAAAGGCGCTATCAAAAGTGGCGTCGGACACCCGCAAAGGGGACAAACTGGTTGTCCTCTTGGCCATAAACTACGGCGGCAGGCAGGAAATCCTAGATGCCGTAGGAAAGTACGTTGCCTTGCTGAAGGCGTCTCCGGACAAAGCGCCCCCTTTAACCGAGGAGGAGTTTTCAAGACTCCTGTATTCCGGCGATGTGCCGGATCCGGACCTGATCGTCCGAACCTCAGGGGAGCTTAGATTGTCCAATTTCCTGCTATGGGAGTCGGCGTACTCTGAATTGGTCTTCACGGATGTCTTGTGGCCTGACTTCGGGCCTGTAGACATATACAAAGCTGTTGTTGAGTATTCGGGACGGAAGAGAAGGTTTGGGGGCTTGACAGAGAGAAAAGGGTGATTTGCGCGTTGCTGCGAGAGAGACTTCTGTCTTCGCTTGTGTTTGCCCCCCTTGTCGGGCTGGCATTTTACTATGGAGGCTCTTGGTTTGCAGCCACTCTGAGCATTGCCGCACTCATCGCAGCTCGGGAATACAGGCGGCTCATGGTCAATCTGGGGATCGATGTTGGTTTGGTCTACGTGATAGTCTCGGTCGTCGTTGTCATGGCGGGACTTTTGAGTGATGGAGTCTTCTTCGTACCAGTCTTGGCCACGGGTTCCCTCATCTTGCTGGGAGCGGCACTCTTCCAGAGTGACGCAGTTGTCGCCCTCTACGGACTAGCAGGGTATATGTATATAGGGGGGCTCTTTGGGGCAATCGCCTTACTACGAACCGGCCCTAACGGGCGTTCTTGGGCTCTTCTTGCGTTGTTTGTTACGTGGGCGACCGATGTGGGTGCATACGTTGGGGGTAGTGCCTTGGGAAAACGCAAGCTCTTCCCCAAGGTAAGCCCATCCAAATCAGTTGAAGGTGCTGTATGCGGGGTGATTTGCGCCGCGGTTGTGTCAGGAGCTCTGGCCGAACTCCTGGGATTCCCTTTCACCTTTGCCGTGATCGCCGGCCTGTTTCTTTCGATGCTGGCCGAGATGGGAGACCTGGTGGAGTCGCTTCTCAAGAGGTTCTGCAAAGCAAAAGACTCAGGCGCGCTCATACCAGGGCACGGCGGAATCCTGGACAGATTCGACAGTCTCTTGTTCACCGGTGCCGGCACACTTCTTTTGCGTATTATCTATCAAACGGTTTCCATACTTTAGGTCTAGGGGAGTGCGTGGTTGACAAGCAGGACTGTAGCGTACATGACCATCCTTCTCGGGTGCATATATGTGTTCCTAAAATACGTGATGTCTTATGTGCTCCCTTTCGTCCTGGGCATATTCTTAGCGTTCATGCTGGAACCCATCGTTTCCACAATCACCCGCCGAACTCGCATAGAGAGAAGCAAGGCCTCTTTGGCAGCCGTTTTTCTTTTGGTTCTTCTGGTGGTGTCCCTAATCACCTGGACCATCACAAGGATATCTATGGAGATCTCGGATCTATACGGCAAACTTCCTGAGTACAGGGTCGAATTCGACAGGGTCATCGCAGAGATTTTCAGAATCGCGGGAGACATATCCGATCAGTTGCCTGAGCCTTTGGCCCGGTCTTTACAGGAGCAATGGAACCGTCTCTACAGCTTGCTTGCGGCTTTAGTATCCGGTGCCGGGATATTCGTGAAAAGCGTCCCCTCGTTTCTCATCACTGTAACGTTCACGTTCTTGTCCACCTACTTCATGCTGAGAGACAGAGCCGCTATACGGCGTTTCGCCCGTAACATTGTATCTCCCGGGACCTTTGCCAGTCTCAAGGATGTCGAGCTGGATATCCTGGGAGGGGTCGCGGGCTTTGTTAGGGCGGAAGCCCTTCTGGTAGTTGTGACCATGATCCTGAACGTAATTGCCCTTACTCTCATAGGTTCCCGCTACGCAGTGGCTTTGGGTCTACTATTGGCTCTCCTGGATCTGTTGCCCATAGTTGGCCCCGGCCTCGTGTATTTACCTTGGATAGCGTATCAATTTGCCTGGGGCAGCATCGGCACGGGCATAGGTCTCTTAGTGCTTTACGGATCGGTGTCCCTGGTACGACAAGTTGCCAACACTCACCTGGTGGGGCGAGAGATGGGCCTTCATCCTTTGGTGGCACTTGTGTCAGTTTACGTGGGTTTCCGATTGTTTGGGGCAGCCGGGTTGGCGTATGGACCTCTAACAGCCATCCTCATAAAAGTCCTCTGGGCTTCAAACATCATTCCCCACGAAGGTGGTGCAGTCACCTGAAGACCGTGGCAGTGCTGGGATCCACCGGTTCCATAGGCACTCAAGCTCTGGAGGTCATTCGCGCAAATCCCAACCTCAGAGTCGTGGCCTTGGCCGCTGGCTCTAGATGGGAAACGGCGCTTAGACAAGCAAGAGATTTCGGTGCCAGTTTCTTGGCGCTGGAAAATGAACACGCGGCCTCTTTGGCTGAAAGTTCAAAGACTCTTTGGGGCCTTGAGGACCTGGTGATCGCATCTGGACCCGAAGGAGTGGTCAGGGCCGCGAGTCTTCCAGGTGTGGATGTTGCGCTTCACGCAGTCCCTGGCTTCAAGGGGATTCGTCCGCTCTTCGCCTCCATTGAGACTGGCAAGCAGGTTGCCGCGGCTGGTAAAGAGGCCTTAGTCTCCGCAGGAGACCTCCTGGGGCCATACATCAGAGATAACAGGGATAAGTTCATACCTGTTGACTCGGAGCACTCTGCCATTTTTCAATGCCTTTCGGGTGAGGATTACAAGGCAGTCCAAGACCTTGTGCTCACAGCTTCGGGCGGGGCTTTGCGGGATTGGACTCTCGAGGACATGCGTAACGTCAAGCCCGAGGATGTATTGCGCCATCCCACATGGTCCATGGGCAAGAAGGTAACTGTGGACTCAGCCACTCTTTTCAACAAAGCTCTGGAAGTAATTGAAGCTCACTTTCTGTTTGGAGTGGACTACGACCGCATCAGGGTAGTGGTGCACCGAGAGAGCATCGTACACTCCATGGTGGGTTTCAAGGATGGAGCGACAAAAGCGCAATTGGCCCGCGCCGATATGCGCCTCGCAATATCGTATGGTCTGACCTACCCGGAACGCGGAGAGGGTCCTGTCGAGTCTCTGTGGCCGTATGCGGGGACCCTGAGTTTCGAGGAGCCTGACCTCGAAAGGTTCCCTTCTCTGACCCTGGGATACCGTGCGGGGAGGATGGGCGGAACAGCCCCTTGCGTACTATCCTGGGCAGATGAGATCATCGTGGCCGAGTTTCTTGCGGGCCGTATAGGATTTCTTGAGATGTACGATGTATTGGCGGCTCTTTTGGATGAATATGACCCCAAAGCCGTCAGAGGCATTGAGACTCTGGAGGCCGAACGCCAGTGGGCTTCTTTCCGGGTTGCCGAACTCTTGAACTTAAGGAGACGATGACACTTGCACCTACTCTTGGCTTTGGTGATTCTGGGCGTACTTGTGACTTTTCACGAATTGGGGCATTTCATCGCCGCCAAGTTGGTAGGCGTTCATATACACGAGTTTGGAATCGGTTTTGGCCCTGTAATCCTCTCAAAGAGGATCAATGGAACTCTGTTCTCTTTACGGCTCATCCCTGTGGGAGGTTTCAACCGGTTTGCCGGAGAAGAGGGCCCCGGCAAAGAAGAGGATGAAACCATACCACATGAGAAGATGTTGAGCGCCCAGTCGCCGGGCCGCAGGTCCTTGGTGATCATGGGCGGACCGTTCTTTAACCTCGTCATCGCAGCCGTTGCTTTCTTCGCCGTGTTCTCGCTAGTGGGAATCAGCCAGGCAACGACCACCATAGCGGAGATAATGCCCGGATATCCCGCCGAGGCAGCAGGACTGCTTCCAGGAGATAAGATTGTTTCGGTCGACGGCCGATCCACACCCACCTGGGAAGATATGGTGCTGAGGATACAGGCCAAAAGCGGAGTGCCCATTAGCGTAGAGGTTCTTCGAAACGGATCAACTCTGGATTTTCACATGGTACCTATTGAGGTCAACAACGTCGGGGTCATTGGGGTGCGTCCATCGATCGTTACTCTAAAGACCGGAGCCCTCAAAGGTCTGACCGAGGGCATAAGAGAAACGATTGCTGTAAGCGCGGCGTGGATCAAAGGCATTCTCGGCATGATAGTCGGGAGCGTTCCTCCGGATGTGACGGGCCCTGTCGGGATAACCCAACTCTTGGGAGAGGCGGCGCGTCTAGGTCTGGGGCAGCTTCTGTACATCACGGGCATCTTCTCTGCAAATCTGGCTCTTTTCAACCTCATGCCTTTTCCCGCCCTTGATGGCAGCAGACTTGTGTTCAACGCGATCGAAGCCATTCGAGGCAAGCCCATCGCTCCCGAGAAAGAGGGTTTCGTACATTTCCTGGGGTTTTTCTTCCTCATGGCGTTGTTCGTATTTGTCACGTACAAGGACATAGTCCGTTTGGTTCGATAGAGTCACGAGGAGAGTATGCTGTAGTGGATGCATCCAAGATCGTTTTCAGGAGGCGCAGTACAAAGCCAGTTCGATGCGGAAGCGTGACCATTGGCGGCAACAGCCCCATTTCGATACAGACAATGACCAATACTGACACGCGGGATATCCAGTCCACAATCAGACAGATCGAAGAATGTGTCACTGCCGGAGCCGACATAGTGAGGGTTGCCATCCCCGATAAAAAGGCAGCCGAGGCTTTGGGGACTATCAAGAAGAACGTATCTTGTCCCATAGTGGCCGACATCCATTTCGACTATCGCCTGGCCATATTGGCCCTGAAAAACGGGGCAGATAAGGTTCGAGTCAATCCCGGCAATATTGGGGGGCAGGCTCGCCTCCTTGAGGTGGCTAGGATCGCCAAAGAGAGAGGTTCTGCCCTCAGGATTGGGATCAATGGAGGGTCTTTGGAAAAGGATATCCTAGACCGTTTCGGAGGCCCGACCCCCGAGGCCATGGTTGAAAGCGCCAGACGCAGCCTAGATTTGCTGGAAACCAACGGCATTGACGGCATTGTGGTGTCTTTGAAATCTTCGGACGTCCAAAATACCATCAAGTCTTATTCGCTTCTGTCACGACACACGTCGTGGCCGTTTCACGTTGGAATCACCGAAGCGGGTCCTGGGCTTTCGGGCGTCATCAAGTCTTCGGCAGGAATAGGTTCGCTATTGAGTCTGGGCCTCGGCGAAACGATCAGAGTGTCTTTGACAGGCTCCCCCGTGGAGGAGGTCCAAGTGGCCAGGAGCATTATACAGGCCATGGGCGTGGGCAGATTCGGCCCAAACCTCATATCTTGCCCCACCTGCGGACGCACCCAAGTGAACCTGGTGAAAGTAGCCAACGAGGTGGCAGCCCGTCTTGGACCAATTCGAGTGCCCCTTACTGTGGCAGTTATGGGATGTCCGGTTAATGGGCCCGGAGAAGCCAGAGAAGCCGACGTAGGACTGGCTTGCGGCAGAGACGGGGGAGTCCTCTTCTCTCACGGCAAGATCATCAGGACCGTGCATGAGGACCAGATGGTAGATGCTCTCCTGGCTCTCGTCAAAGAAGAAGTCCAACGTCGTGGGGGTCAGTGGTGTGAGTAGCGTGAGAATCGAACCTATGTCGGCGGTGCGAGTGTGCGACATAGTGGACCTGCCCGACGTTCCCGGCAATCAGCTTCTTTCCCACCTTTTCATAGAAGCCATAGAAGTGGACGAGGATCAGGCTCTTTGGACAGTGATTTTGGAGATCCGGGACCGACTTGAGTGGGTGAGAACCGCCAAGTCCCACGAAGAAGATGTCTTTCAAGTCCTGTTGGCCACTCTACGGCAAGAGATTCGGAAGAAAGTGCCCGGCTTAGAACACGTGCGTTGGCAAGTCCCAGACCTAAAGGACACATTCAAACCTCCCGCACCCCAGGAAAACGGCGAACTCTATCCCCGAAAAAAGGGAAGAGCAAGGAGACCCAAGACACCTCCTTCCAGAGAGGATATCCGGCCATTGGCAGAGATCACCGGAGGCGAGAGAGGCCGAACAACCATAGGCGGAGTGGTGTCTGAAGTTGGTTGGCGCCAGAACGCTGCAGGGAAGTTCGATGGGACCTTTATCGTCACAGACGCAACAGATTCCATAAAAGTCAGGCTACCCTCACAAGATGCCGAAAGAACCGACATCTGCGTTGGCTCTTGTGTCTTGGCCAGAGGGCGGGCGGACTTGGACAGATTTGACGGCGATCCGGTGATAGTGGTCACGCACCCAGACGACCTGATCATAGAAGAACTTGAGGTTCGTCCGGACACGTCTCCGGTGAAGAGAGTAGAGCTGCACTTGCACACCAAAATGAGCTCCATGGACTCGGTGCTTGATCTGGAACGCGTCGATAAAGAGAGCCAGGGACTGGGGACACACCGCCATAGCAGTGACTGATCACGGAGTCGTGCAGGCTTTCCCTGAGGCGGCAGCTCTGGGCAAAAAATACGGGATCAAGATCATCTATGGCGTGGAGGGTTACCTTGTTGAGGACGATGACGAAAAAGGCCAGTCAAACCATATCGTCGTTTTGGCCAAGGATAAAGTTGGGCTTAGGCACCTTTACGAGATAATCACCGAGTCCCATCTCCATCACTTCTACCGGACTCCAAGGATCCCGCGGGGCCTTCTGGAGGCAAAAAGGGAAGGCCTTCTTCTTGGGTCGGCGTGCGAAGCCGGAGAACTGGTGCGCGCACTTCTTGCGGGAAAGAGTAACCAAGAGATGCGCGAAATAGCCTCCTTCTACGACTACCTGGAGATTCAGCCGCTAGATAACAACGGCTTTCTAGTGGATAACGGCTCGTTGCCCGATAGGCCGGCCTTGATGGACCTTAACCGAAGGATTTACCAATTGAGTCTGGATGTAGGACTCCCATGCGTCATGACCTGCGACGTTCATTACCTTGACCCTTCCGACGAGATCTACAGAACTGTGCTCCTTGCCGGTAAAGGCATGGCCGACGGGGAGAACACGGCGCCGCTATATTATCGGACAACCAATGAACTTCTGGAGGAAGCCACGTCTTATCTAGGCCGAGATGCCGCCACAGAAGCTGTTATCAAGAACCCAAATCTCATTGCCAATATGGTGGACGAGCTGTTGCCGGTCCCCGAGGGGTCGTATTTCCCGACCCTGCCGAACGCGGACAAGACGCTCAGGGACTTGGCCCTGGAGGGGGCCCCGACGGCTCTACGGGCCGCGATCTTCCCGAGATCGTCGAATCTCGGCTGCAGCGGGAGCTCAACGCCATAATCGGCAACGGGTTCTCGTCCCTCTATGTTATCGCTATTCGCATGGTGCAAAAATCACATAAAGACGGGTATCTGGTGGGCTCCAGAGGTTCCGTTGGTTCGTCCCTAGTCGCAACTTGCACGGGCATCACCGAGGTTAATCCCCTTACCCCGCACTATTATTGCCCCAACTGCAAGTTTAGCGACTTTTCAACAGGGACAACCTGTGGCAGCGGTTTTGACCTCCCCCGGAGAGAATGTCCCAAATGCAAGACGCCGCTTCATCGGGACGGACAAGATATACCGTTTGAGACATTCATGGGATTCGACGGCGAAAAGGTCCCTGACATAGACCTCAACTTTTCCGGCGAGGAACAGGGCGCAGTGTTCAAATTCGCCGAAGAATTGCTGGGAAAGGATAACGTATATCGAGCCGGTACTATCGGGACTATCGCTCGTAAGACTGCCTTCGGATTCGTAAAGCACTACGCTGAAAACCTGGGGAAAACTTTGCGGCGAGCCAGGGAAACAAGCCTCTCTGCCGGAATAGAAGGAGTAAAACGCACCACAGGGCAGCACCCTGGAGGCGTAATAGTCATCCCTGAAGGCATGGACGTACTGGATTTCACTCCCATTCAGTATTCCGCTGACGACCGGGAAGCGGGAGCCATGACCACCCATTTTGATTACAACTCTCTGGCTGGAAGACTAGTAAAAGTAGATATCTTGGGTCACGACGATCCCACGGTCCTGAAGATGCTTCACGAGCTTACGGGCGTCGATCCCACAAAGATCCCGATGGATGATCCGGAAACCCTTAAGCTTTTCAGTGGAGACAATCCCGATGACACGCTGGGGGATCCCCGAGTTTGGCACAAGATTTGTTAGGAACATGCTGGCAGAGACTAAGCCACGGTGTTTTGCGGACCTGATTCGGATCTCTGGTCTTTCCCACGGTACAAACGTGTGGGCAAACAATGCCCGGGATCTCATTGGAAACGGCATCGCCTCGCTTCAGGAAGTCATATCCAGTCGCGAGGATATCTTCTTGCATCTCATGAATCGAGGAATAGAGCCGGCTCACTCGTTCGCGATTGCCGAGAGAGTCCGGAAGGGGATTCCCCTCACTCAAGAGGACATTGATGCTATGAAGGCAGCCGATATTCCCGACTGGTACATCAACTCGTGTGCGAAGATCACCTATCTATTCCCGAAAGCTCATGCCGCCGCATACGTGATGAATGCATTTCGGATAGCTTACTTCAAGGTTCACTATCCGGTGGCTTTCGCCGCGGCATACTTTTCCTTTCACGGTTCGTCTCTTAGCGCACCCTTAATGGAGCAGAGCGAGGAGGAATGGATCGATTTTGTCGAACGTGTCAACTCGTCTTCAGGTGCCAAGAGCAAGGATCAAGAGGTAGCTTCGGTTCTCGAAGTAGCCTTAGACATGAGAAGACGTGGAATTCGTTTCGGCAAGCCTTCTCTTAGAAGGTCGCAAGCAGTAAGGTATGTTCCCGATGGAATGTCACTGATTCCGCCGTTTACGTCAATTCCTGGCCTCGGGGCTGCAGCAGCGGCTTCTATAATTAGTGCCCGTAACGAAAGGGATTTCACGTCCATCGAAGATTTCCGCCAGAGGACCAAGATAGGGAAGAAGGTCATTGAGACTCTGCGAGAGTTCGACGTCTTCGAGGGCATTCCCGACGATGATCGCTTGACTCTCTTTTGACTGGGACTGCCCAGTTGCCAGGAAGTCCAACGATCTGACGACGATTATTCGGAGTGCCTGTACATGCCAGTGGACTTGAGCCTGGTCATGACATCTCGTACGAGGAACGCGTATACCGGCACTTCAATGGCGACGGCAATCAACCTGGGCGGCATGAGTGCCCCATATGGCATGGCAAACAGCGAATGCAAGAAGAATGGCGTAAGCCCAAGAGACACGACTACGGCGCCAAAGGCTAGAGACGTGATAGTTCTGGCCAGGGAGACGGCCGCGTTCCTATCTCGCGAGGAACGGCGCAGGTAGCGGTAGACAATGCTAGGAATCGCGCCTGCTAAGGCTGCTGTCAAGGTGAAGTGCGGCATATACGCGCCACCCAAAGGGCTCAAGAAGTAGCCAACCACATCCGCCAATGCCCCAGACATGAAACCGTAGATTGGCCCTAGTATCATGCCTGCCAGGATATTGGGAAGCGTACCAAGACCTAAGCGAATTCCCTCAACTCCCGCAACAGCTATGCGAAACGAAGCAAATCGTGTAAGCACCACGGACAGCGCGCACATGAAGGCTGTAAAGGTGATGACACGAGCTTTGGACACTAGTACAGCCCCCTTTGGCTGAGCGATTAGATCCACTCAGCGGGCACTCCGACGGCGCCTAGTCAGTACTCCGACTGCACTGCTCAGATAGCACACAGTCAGTACTCAGAGAGTACTCAAATACCAGGTCCCGGATGGCTAACCCGCAATAGACCTCACAATAGATTGGATTATAGTCTACCTGAGTAAACGGTTCAAGTTCAGTGGTAAACGCACAATCCTCGCCACATATCAGAAGGAGTCCTGCAGGCAATAACCACAACCTTCCAATAATTCTGCACTACTTTCCCTTGCAGAATAAGTTGGGCCAATGATAAGATCGGTGCAGACAGACTCATGGACTGCCTCGCAGTCAAATGCCCTGCTGTGTGCGTGGATCACGGTGAGTTTGAGCCAACACCGTGAAAAAGGGAGCCTGGTCTCCGTTCTGGCGGCGTGTAGACCGCGCTAGTGCGGCGGGAACACAAAAGTCGTCGGGAGGGCACCCACCTGCTTAGGCAGGTTCAAGACCTTCCGGGTTCACGGCATGGCGGGGATTCCTCTTGTAAAGACAAGGTCTCTGTGCTACTATGGTTTTCGCAGTGCCGAAGTGGTGGAAATGGCAGACACGCGGTGTTCAGGGCGCCGTAGGCGTACGCCTGTAAGGGTTCAAATCCCTTCTTCGGCACCATGTTTATTTGGCCCGACTGGCCTGACCCTGACTCTCCCCAAAGCGGGCTTTGAACCTAGCGATGCTCCTTCCGAGAGGGCGTAGGGAAGGTTTCGTCGGTGTAGATGCGGAACCCGTGACGTTCCAGGAGTTTTGCGAAAATGCCGTGGCCTTGAACTAGGTTGCGCCTGAAAGTCCCATCATAGACAGACCCGAATCCGCAGGCAGGGCTTCGAGCCTTCAATATCGCCTTGCGACATCCCGCCTGAAGACCTATATCGAGGGCAATTGATGCTCCCAACATGTACTCCCCGGTAACATCCTGTCCAAGAACATTGACCACTCTCAATCCGGTCTCGGTTTGCAGGATCTCCGACGGCGGACGCGGGGTCGAGAGGCCGCCCAGAACCTCTGGACACACCGGCACAGCTTTGCCGCTGTGGACCAGGTCAAGGAACCTAGAGTCTCGGAAACGCGTCCCATCATACCGACACGGGAAGTTGCACAAGCACCCAGAAATAATGTACGTTTAGATCACCTACTCTCCGGAGGTCAAGACAATGTTCTCAAACGGCTCACACCATCCCAAGTTGCTCACCAAGTTGTTCGCAGCCCTGCTTTCAACCCTAATCGCTGGAGCATCACTCTTCGTTGCCGTGAGTACCGCTTTGGCCGCAACCGACGTGCCAGAAGTCAAAGCTGAAGCTTACATAGTAGCCGACTTCGTCACCGGACGGATCTTGGCATCTAAGAATACCGATATTCCTCACATCCCGGCAAGTCTTACCAAGATAATGTCCATGTACGTCATATTTGACGCCATCTCGGCCGGGGAAATCAGCATGGATGACATGGTGGAAGTGTCTGAGTTGGCATGGGCCACCGAAGGCTCCAAGATGTACATCCTGGTGGGCACTGAGGTTAAAGTAGAAGACCTGATCAAGGGCGTGACTGTCATGTCCGGTAACGACGCTTGCGTTGCTCTGGCGGAACACGTGGCCGGAAACGTCACCAGCTTCGTAGACCGGATGAACCACAAAGCCCGGGAACTGGGACTGACAAGCGCCCATTTCGTCGATCCCCACGGATTGTCCGACGATAACCAGATCTCCGCCGAAGACTTGGTAACTCTTGTATCCTCTTACGTCTTGGTCCATCCAGAAGCACTTCCGTATCACGCGCTGAAGGAGTTCGCCTACACCGCCCCTGGAGAAAGCCAGAAGGCTCCCCAATTCAACAGAAACCGCCTTCTGTGGTCTTACCCTGGCACCTATGGACTGAAGACCGGGTTCACTACAAAAGCCGGCTTTAATATGGTGGCCCTGTGTGAAAGATCAGGATTTCACATCATCGTCGTAGTCCTCGGTTCTGCCAAAGGCAAATCCATTGACGCAGGTGAACGAGAACGAACGGCACTTGTCACGTCGCTCCTGGACTGGGCATACGGGAACTATTCTTACGTGGAAAAAGCCGCTCCAGATACGGTAATAGACAGAGTCCGGGTGTGGAAGGGCAAGGGCAAGTGGGTCGAGGCAATAGCGCCGTACGGTCTTGGGGCCACAGTAGAAAAGGGCAATGAGGACAAGTTGGTCTACTCGGTCATCCTGTCAGATACCGTTGAGGCCCCCGTTCAAGCGGGCCAAAAAGTGGGAGAGGCCGTCTTCTCTATTGACGGAGAGGAAATCGGGAGAATGGACCTCCTGGCCAAGACGACCGTACCCAAGGGCAACTTCTTCCGAGTCCTGTGGGATTCAGTCGTCCGGGCACTCTCTCGAGCTTTCTCAAGGCAAGAATAGCCCAAGGCTAGCACAACTCTACTGTAGCCAAGCATAGCCGGAGAACAACAGCCTGGAGCCCACAGATAGCCTTGATTCCTTAGCGTCTCTTGAGCGGTTCCTAAGTTGACCCTAACCGGTTGCTTGTGTTCTCGCTTTCGTGGCCCTGGTCAGTCTCCCAAATAGAAGGTACCCGGCGAAAGACATTGTCACGAGGCGGATGAGGAACACCAGGTCCAAAGTTGGGGTCATTCCTATGCGCTCATATATCCAGACACCCAGGAAAGGCCAAACGAAAGCCGATAGACCTTGAGTCACGTTGTAGGTAGCTATGTACGCCGGGCGAGTCGAGGCAGGTGAGATATCCAGGAGCCCATTGAAAAAACCGAGTTGCCGCCCTGCGCCCGCGAAACCCTGTATGATGTGAACGACGAGGTGAAGCATGGGAGACCTTGAACGCCCATACAGGAGAGGGAACAACATGTGGCCCAAAACTCCAACTGCCAGGATTTTCATGTTGCCATGCTTCTCAGACCAACGTCCCCAAGCGGGATAGGATACGAACGAAGCAATACCCGATGCAATGCTAAGAGCCCCGAGCCATGCGTTAGAAAGCCCCATAGTCTTCACCCAAAGGATCGTCCACAGGGTCGAGGGGATGTGGAACCCGATGTCAATCGTCATGACAGCTACTAGATACAGAACGAACGTCTTGTCTTTGAGAGTTGCCTCGAAAGCGCGAAAGCCCGTGGGAGCAGTAGAACGTTCGCTCTGAGGCAAAGGAGATTCTCTCAGGCGAGTGAGATAGTATACCGATGTCATGACTGCCGCAAAAGAGACCTGTATAGAGAATCCCGTAGTTCCATGGCCAAGGTGTGGCGTCAAGGAACGGGCCTGCAACCACGGTGGCCAAGAGAGAGAACAAGGTGGTCATCATGCTTCTCTCGCTGAAGATCCTGCCCCGGAGGCGCGAGTCGAACATCTCGCCCATCATCGAAGTCCATGCCGTATCGCACATTGTACCGGGGAAGTTCCTGAGGGCGAAGATCAGTATGAACATCCACGCCTTAATCAAACCGGGGCCCGGAATCACTGCCAACAGCGCAAACAGCAAGTAAGCAACTCTGCTGGATGTAGCCGCAATCAAGGTAGGCTTGAGCCTGGTGTCATACTTGTCAATGATCATGGCCGCGGGAATCTGCGCGGCCAGGGTAATCAGCGCAGGGAGCGATGAGAGTAGCGCCAGCATGTAATCGGTCGCACCCAGTTTAACGGCAAATGCGCCCCAAAAAGGCTGAGTGAGACCTGTCATGATGGAAAACGTTACCCCATCCATGATGCTCATAACCGCATTGTGTTTTGTTGTCTCATCTTCGATGTAATTGCAGATCTTGAGCCTATCGATTAGCATGATATGAACACGTCTCTTCTCCCGCTAGGCGTATTTGAGTCATTAGGATGCATTCGACATTGACGTGTGCCATCCCTCTCCGTTCGACGCCAAATCGACCGGGGAAGACTTGTTGGTGCAGATTCTTGTAGTTGAGACTAGAATGTACCCGGATGGTTAACAGGGATTCTATGGGCTGGAGGGAGCCACTTGACAACAATCGTAGTTGCTCTTGGAGGAAATGCGATCCTTCAAAGAGGGCAGCAAGGCACAGCCCGGGAGCAATTGAAAAACCTCCAAAACACCTCCCGGCAAATCGCTCAATTGATAAGAGAAAGCTATCGCGTGGTGATAACCCACGGCAACGGACCGCAAGTCGGCAACATTCTCATACAGAACGAACTGGGCGAAACCATGATCCCCCGTATGCCAATGGATATTTGCGGGGCCCAGAGTCAGGGCATGATCGGATATATGTTGCAGATGAGCATCGGAAACGCGCTTAGAGAGCATGGAATGAATGTTCCGGTGACTTCCGTAATAACGCAGACTCTTGTGGACAGGAACGATCCCGCCTTTCAGAACCCTACTAAGCCGGTAGGGCCTTTCAAAGACTACCAGTACGCAATGAACCGACAGCAATCTCTGGGTGAGACGTGGATAGAGGACTCTGGCAGAGGTTGGCGTAGAGTGGTGCCGTCACCTGAGCCCAAGGAGATCATCGAGGCTGCCTCCATACGAAAGCTTGTAGAGGCGGGACACGCCGTTGTATCGGTGGGGGGCGGCGGGATTCCGGTGGTTATGGGAGACTCGGGCATGTTAGAAGGTGTGGAAGCGGTTGTGGACAAGGACTTGGGGGCTGAAAGACTTGCACACGCTGTTGGCGCCAGCATTCTCTTGATCCTCACCGACGTTCCTGGCGCCTGCTTGAACTTTAGGACTCCCCAAGAACAACCGATCGGTTCGGTTAGCCTTGATGAGCTGATGAGATATGAAAAAGAAGGTCATTTCCGCGCTGGAAGCATGGGACCCAAGGTTAAAGCCATAATTAGGTTCGTCCAACGGGGAGGCGAGATCGGCATAGTGGCTTCGCTCGACGAAGCTCTACCTGCCCTAAAAGGCCAAGCGGGCACAAGGGTAACGAGATAGTATATAGACATTACAGACAAGCATAAGCAAGTCATTTTCTCAGTCATTCACCGGGGGTTATGCCATTGTCCGCAGTCAGGCCCGAAGTCGAGGAGAAACAACAGTTTGAAGAGTACAAGCGGAAAATCGGAATCAAGAACAGAATCGCCTTTATTTTGGATGGAGCGGGTTTTAACACTGGAGGAGCCTTTCTGGAAGCCAACACGGTTCTGCCTACATATGTCAGTACGCTCACCAATTCGCCTTTGCTGATCGGTCTAGTAAGCACTACTAGGAACTTCGGGTACCTCATCCCACAGATATTCGTGGCTAGGTATATGGAGAAACTTCCCAACAAGAAGCCTCTAATGATCAAAGCAGGCTGGGTCATGCGCACAGCTGCGTTCGGCTTGGCGTTTTCAGCCCTATTTAGCAGGAACACCCCAGGCCTCGCTCTTGCCGTCTTCTACGCTTGCTTGGTGGTATACGCGCTGGCAGACGGTTTTGGGGGCTTGCCTTGGACGGACATAGTAGCCAAGACCATTCCGCCCGAAAAACGGGCAAGCCTGTTTGGCACTATGCAGGCCGTGGGCGGCATCGGCGCTTTCCTATCCGGATTCCTGGTGCGAACGTTGCTTGAACAACAGGAGCGCTATCCCATGAACTATTTCGCCGTGATGTTCATTGGAGCCATATTCATGCTGGCGTCCCTACTTGTCATGCATTTCATAACCGACCTGGACGGAGAGACCTCGTATGAAAGAGCCTCTGTGATTGAGTATCTCAAACGACTGCCTTCGACCATAATGGGAAATGTCGCTTTTCGTCGAGTACTGGTGGTCAGAATGCTGGTTGGAGGCCTGTACCTGGTTCTGCCGTTCTTTGCGATCCATGCTCAGTCAGCCCTGAATTTTCCCAAGAGCATCGTGGGCCTTTTCATATCTGCCCAGATGGTGGGGTCTGTGGTCGGAGGCCCGCTCTGGGGCTATTTGGGCGATAATCGCGGAGCCTACTGGGTTGTAAGACTAGTGGCGCTTCTGACCGGCGCTACAGGAGTATTGGCTTTGTGCGCTCGGTTACTTTTCTCTCTTGGATGGATTTTCCTCACCTACGCTGTGTATTTCCTGCTGTACTTCTGTCTGGGTGCCTCTCTCGGCGGAGTGTGGATTGGCTTCAGCAACTATGTCATTGACGTTGCCGACAACCTTCAGAGAGCCACCTTCTTAGGTGTCTTAAACACAGTGACCGCTCCACTAACTCTGCTCTCCGTGGTAGGAGGATGGATTCTCCAGACCTCCGGCTATGTGGCTCTTTTCGCATTGATGGTCGGCGTTCTCTGCGTAGCCTGCATGCTGGCTTGGAAGCTGCCCGATTCCAGGAACCTTCGCCCTGAATGACATCCGACCTCCATGGCAATACCGCCTCTTCCCTGCATAGGGTGTAACAAAGATGTAGGGAAAGGAGGAGGCGCGCCATGGCCTTGACCAAGTGGGGGTTGGCGTTGGGAGGCGGCGGTATCCTAGGATTTGCCCACATTGGGGTACTCATGGCTATGGAACTCTATGGCCTTCGCCCTCAAATACTGGCTGGGACCAGCGCCGGGGCCTTGGTGGCGGGGCTTTATGCGGCCGGAGTAAACCTGACCGGAATACAAGAGGGCGTTGAGGCTCTGGCCGGATCTGATGAGTATCACGAAGCAGAAACGGCTCTTATCCTAGCAGGAGGGCAAGTCTCCGCCACTGGGATTAAGGGAGTTGTGCGAGGCGGATTCATCGAGAAGTACATCGACAAGCTAACCGGGAGCAAACGCGTATCCGACATAAAAACACCTTTGGCCATCGTCTCAGTGGATGTTGAGACAGGCGAAGAGGTCGTCTTTACCAACCGTCCCCCTGTGGTCACCACTATCCCTGCACACGGGGATCTTGTGCCGAGAGCGGGCCTGGGACGAAAAGCGTACATCACAGAAGTCAGGTTGGCGGAAGCTATCCGGGCAAGCATCTCCCTGCCCGGGGTATTCGTCCCCAGGCGACTTTACGGAAGATCTCTGGTGGACGGCGGAATCCTGAACATGGTACCCGTCGACGAGCTCAAAAGGATGGAGGCCGAGGAAATCGTGGCCGTAGACCTGGGGCTGCACGCCGAAAGGCCTCAGAAGGCAGAAGACTTCGCGACGATCCTATCCAGATGTTTCGCTCTGGCAAGCCGCAGAGAGGTTGAACGAAGTCTACATCAATACGCAACGGTCATCCTTCAGCCGGAAGTCTGGGATGTGGGGATTCCAACTCCTTCTAAGATCAGAGCGCTGATTGAGTCTGGAAAGATTTGCGCCGAGAAGAACATGGGGCGTTTGAGGCCTCTACTGGCGTGACAACTAGACAGTTTGATGTGTCCCTCGAAGCCTCATGGCTAGTATACGCGGTCGATGTAGCCCTCTCGACCGAGTCGTCGATCTGGACAGGGCTACGGAGCTAGTTCGTCCTGCACCGACGGGACAAGTAGGGTATCAGTTCAGTCCCTTCTGACCAGTAGCAGGGAAGGGAGAAAGACACGGAGGGGCGAACTCCGTAAGGTAATCGCGCAATCGGAAGGAGAAGTCACGATGACCAAGATGAAGGGCGTTAGCACGGAAGACCTCATGCAGATAGCAATAGACCTTGCGGGCCAAACAAGGTGGCCTGCTGACTCCAAGATCCATGTTCATGGCGATAACATCAAGAAAATCTTGTTCGGTATCGATATCGGGGTTGCCGAGATTCTAATGGGCAGAGAGTTAGGGGTGGACTGTGTCATGGCTCACCATCCAGACCCAAGTGTGCTCACTTTTCCCGATGTCCTGGACTTACACGTGGACATAATGGTTAGAAACGGTGTCCCCGAAGACGAAGCGTGGGAGGCCGTGAATACCCTTAAAGAAGCCAGTGCTTTCGCAAGACATTCGGCAAACTACGACCATGCGCCGTCTTTCGCGCGCCTTCTGGGGATGCCGTTTCTCAATATCCACAATCCTCTTGACGAGATTGGACGCCAGTTGATGCAGAAGGCGGTAGACGACTATGTCAACCCCGATTCCAGTGTGTCAGATGTGGTTGCAGCCTTGAAAACAGTGCCCGAGATAGGCAGCGCTCCCACAGACGTGGTTGTCCGGCTGGGCGACTTGCGCAACAGGGCGGGGAAGACAGTGGTCGTCCACGGCGCCGGGACCAATGGAGGCGCTACCCTTGCCAGGCTGTATTTCAAGCATGGCGTTGACACAGTAGTATACATACACATCGCGCCCAGTGAGATGCCCCGCCTAAGACAAGAGTCTCCCCATGGTAAGAACCTAGTAATCTCAGGGCATATTGCGTCTGACGTGGCCGGAATCAACCCTTATATCAAGAAACTTGAAGACATGGGGCTCGAGATCATCAAAGTGAGCGGACTGGCCCCCAGGCCCTGACTCAGTGGACGTGCGCGGTTTACACGTGCTTTGCTTGCTGTCCTTGAGCCTCCCTCCAATGACTGCTTATGATTTGACAGCGCAAGCGGGCACGAGTATCATGGGTGTTGTGACTGGTGTGTCGGGATGGCGGAACTGGCAGACGCGTACGTTTGAGGGGCGTATGGTGAACACCGTGCGGGTTCAAGTCCCGCTCCCGACACCAAATCCCTGCTCAAGACCCAAAAAGGTTCCTCCCAGGACATCCCAAGTGACACCCACGCAAAATTCGAGACGTATGGTGTGGGTTATCTGAACTCCTAGGCCGTTGCCACCAACCTTTGCGAAATGGCGTTCACAAGCAAAGGAGGGTATGAGTAATGCGTAGGGCAAGACTTCTCAAGAATACCGAGAAGGAAGAACCCAAGAAGTTAACCTGGGAGACCGCTTTCAACCGCTTCATCTTCTGCTGTCAGTCTCGCAACTTGTCGGCTTACTCCATCAGGCACCTCACCATTTGCTACAAGCGACTAATGTTGGCACTTGAGAACCTTGGCATAGCCAAGACTCCCGACAAGTTCACTGAGGAAGATTTCAGGAGGGTCATCATCGAACTTAGGGATGGAGTCAATGGGAAGGGCGAGAAAGGGTCTTCTCTCACAACGGTCAATCACATCATCAGGGCAACCAAGCAGCTGTTTAGTTTTATGGCAAGCGAAGGTATGATTGCGAGGAATCCGCTTGAGAAAGTTAGGAAGGTGAAGGCAGAGCAGAAGATCATCGAATCCTACACTAATACCGAACTTGAGCGCTTCTTCAAGGCTTGCGATAGAACTACCTTCACTGGTTACAGGGACTACTTAATGCTGAGGTTGTTGCTCGATACAGGCATCAGGTTATCCGAACTGTGCAACATCGAGTTGGACGACCTTGTGCTCAACGAGAACAAGTTGAAGGTGTTCGGCAAAGGGGCAAAGGAAAGGGTAGTCTTCTACTCTGACCAGACTAAACATGTAATTCAGCGTTGGCTGGAGATCAGAGGGAGTGTCCCCGGAGAGAACCACTTACTTGTTACCAACAATAATGCGCCTATGCAGCCTAGAACCGTCCAGGGACGCATCTGGGTACTCGGAGAAAAGGCCGGCATTTCTGGTAAGAGAGTGTCCCCCCACACCTTCCGGCACACTTTCGCAAGGCTATACTTGCTCAACGGAGGCGACATTATCTCACTCCAGAAGTTGCTCGGTCACTCAACGATGGAGATGGTGAGGAGATACATCTACCTGTGGGACAGTGACCTGCAAGCCCAGTATAGGAAGTTCTGCCCTACCAAGTACATAGGGTAACAAAGTACATAGGGTAACAAAAAAAGCCCCCTTCCATAACGGGAGGGGGCTTTCATATCTCAACGAACAAAGCATCACTTCTTCGCCAATTGCACTCCGCTTTTGAGTTCATGGCACTCCTGGCAAAGCATCTGACAATTCTCAGGACTGGTCTTCCCACCTTGGCTCCAAGGCTTAGTGTGATCTGCTTGCATGTCCTTCAACGCAAAGTGCTTGCCACACTTGGGGCATATGCCTTTTTGCCTCTCATAAGCAGCACTCTTCTGACTATCCGAGAAAGCACGGATGTTAAGGTACTTTTCCTTCCGAGTCAAGACGTAGGGGTAGATTCCCTTCTTGTTGGTAACATCATCGTCCATCATAAGGGCTGCTATCTCCTGCTCCAATTTGGCGGTGTCGTAAAGTCCGTCTTTGAACTGGTCGTACAGACTGCCCCAATTAACGCCTTTCATGTGCTTTCGGTATGTTGGGAAGGTGAGTTTGACCCAATTGATGACGTTGAGAAAGTACATCCACAACTCGTTGGCGTTGGGGGCATGTTGATGGGTTGACATATACTTCTCAATTTCGCCCTTGCTGATCCAATTCAAAGCCGTTTCTAGGAAGCCCTGGCGGTCAAGTTTGGCACCTATGTAGTCACTAGCTAACCCGTAGGCCGCACAGTTTCTCTTGCTAAACTTCGACTTCGCATCAGTCAACCAAGTGCCAGTATATACGGCGTTCCTCAACTCCTGGGGTTCCAGCCTGAAGTAGTGTCCTTATACTTCTGTAAAAAGGGATCCTAACGGATCCGATGGTTCGGGCCACCGGCCCCTCTGGTAGACTGGTTGATTGGAAGATCACTAGTCGGAGGAGGAGCAACGGTGACCCAATATCAGATTACGCTTTCGGACGAGATCGTGCACGGACTATTCAAGGAAGACAGCGCAATGGCCAGGCTGGTGGAGCAAGTACTAGACCAGGTGCTTCAGTCTGAGGTGACTGAGGCCCTGCAGGCAAAGCCTTTCGAGAGGACCGAGGAGCGCCAGGGGTACCGGAACGGGTTCAAACCCAGGACTCTCACCACTCGAGTTGGGCGGCTGACGCTGTCAGTGCCCCAGGTGCGTGACGGGAAGTTCTCTCCTGAGTTCTTCGCCCGGTTCCAGAGGAGCGAGCAGGCCCTGATCCTGGCTTTGATGGAGATGGTGGTGAACGGGGTCTCGACCAGGAAGGTGGCCAAGGTTACCGAGGAACAGTGCGGAACAGAGTTCTCGAAGACGCCAGTGTCTGAACTGTGCAAGAGGCTGGACCCTCTGGTGAAGGCGTGGAACGAAAGGCCGCTCAAAGAGGCCTACCCATTCGTGATGGTGGACGCGATAGTGCTCAAGGTGAGGAAGAATGGGCAGGTTAGGCCACAGAGCGCGCTCATCGCCATTGGGGTGAACATGAAGGGGTACCGCGAGGTGCTGGGGTTTTGGATCGGGGACAGCGAGACCTACACCAGCTGGTGTGACTTCTTCTCCTGGCTCAAGGGAAGGGGGCTTTGGGGCGTGGACCTTGTGACCTCGGACCACCACGGCGGGCTGGTGAAGGCTGTGGAGACTCAGTTTCAGGGAGTCATGTGGCAAAGATGCCAGACCCACTTCACCCGCAACATCCTGGATGCCAGTCCAAAGCAGTTGCAGGGCGAACTCCACTCCCAACTCCGGGTGATCTGGGAGGCGCCGGACGTGGAAACCGCCAGGCAGATGCTGAGGAGGGTCATCGACAACTTCGGAAGCCGGGCGCCCAGGGCGGTAAACATCCTGGAAGAGGGGTTTGACGACGCGGTGGCGGTATTGAACCTGCCGGAGCAGTACCGCAAGCGCCTACGGACGACCAACGGCATTGAGAGGCTGAACGAAGAGGTGCGCAGGCGCGAGAGGGTCATCCGTATCTTCCCCAACACCGAATCGGCTGAACGTCTGCTTGGGGCTTTACTGATGGAGAAGGACGAGGCATGGTCGACTGACCGGCAGTACTTCGACATGAGGGCGTACATCGAGTGGAAGCAGGGGCGGGCGGTTGCAGAGGGCGCCGGCGTTCCCGAACCAGCCGTCGCAGGGAGTTAGGCCAGTGTTACATACCAGTCGTCTGAGGAGTTTTTACAGAAAGAAAAGGACTTGACCTGAGGATCGCTCCTATTTATGTACTTAATACTTCTTCATCAAGTTATTGAAAATGACAATTCCTGCAATGACTTGGAACAGGAAATATCCGCTAAGGTAGAGCACAATCATACGAACACTATCTATGATGTCTAGAGCTCCGAGGATACCGAAAACAAGAATGGAAAAAGAAACAACCAGTAGCCCTAAGATGTAAGTGTATCTCCCAGCTCTATCTCTGACCTTCGTTTTCAACTCATCGTGCATTTCGATTTCTTCGTTTTCCGAACGTTCTTCGTAGCGTGCTATGTTCTTTGGCGAACTCCAATAGAAATATCTGATTATCATTACGACTCCAGGGCCGATACCTGCACCCGCAAATCCCCACAGATAGCCCTCCAACTCTGTTTCAATCAGTAACGCAACCACCAGACAGGCAGTGCCGAAAATAACGTAGAGCATGCCGGCTATTAAATTACCTTTTTTCATTTTTCTACACCTCTTTCATAGATAAAAACTTCTTCAATCTGTTTTCCAAAAAACTTTGCAATTGCAAAAGCTAACTCCAATGATGGATTATACTTTCCTGTTTCGATTGAACCAATGGTTTGTCTCGAGACACGCAGAAGTCTCGCAAAATCGCCTTGATTCAACCCCTTAGCCTTTCGCAACTGTTCAACTCTATTCTCCAAGAGCCTTCTCCTTCTCTTGACAAGTTTCCTTTACAATTTCGTTGTAGCACTGAGATGGGATTCTGTCAAGTTACCTTTACAGTATGTGCCGCGAGTGGCTATGAATGAGATGCGCGCCATACTGATACTGTGATGCTTCTTGCTACAGTGACCGATTCAAATTCTGAACGGTCACGCAGTGTTCGGCGTGGACCCTAACGGATCACACAAGATGGGCAGAGAGACTGTCGTACAGTGCCAGGACCTCATTACGGCTACGGCATCCAGTCTTCCTGAGTATGTTGGTCACGTGGAACTTCACGGTGCTCTCCGACACAAAGAGCTGGGCCGCGATCTCCTGATTAGTGGATCTGCTTATGAGCAGGCGGAACACTTCTCGCTCCCGGATCGATAGGCGGTGCTGGCTCTCAAAACGTCCTAATCTCAACTTGTCGACCTGTTCGCCAGTCGGAGCAGGCATATAGAGTTTCTGGTAGATCTTAAGGAAGAACAGAATAGCAAGGATCGCCGTAGCCGCATTCACCGTAACCAGCTTTATCGCGTTGTCGCCGCACAGTAATGCTCCCACAGTGCCGAGGATGTCGCCGATTCGGCCCGCCAGGAGTCCCACGCCCGCAAGAGGCAGTAGGCTTGGAAGACTTCCAGCGATGTCGGCGAACGAAAGGACACGATGGACGGCCATGAAGCCGAAAAACACGTATCCCAGCGCCCACATGATTGCCGCAAGGGACGGTTCAGTCTTCAGGGTGATCGCTATGAAGGGGAAGACCAGCGCGACCAGGGCACACGCCGCGCCTTCTCTCCTGCTCCTATCATTTATGAGTCCTGCCGTGACCAATCCCAGAGCGTACCACGCTCGCGATAGCTCCAGGTTTACGATGTTGCCAATGTCCGCGGAGGGAAAGCTGAAGCCCACGGTTCTTGCGGTCGTTAGCAGGATTATGGCGATCGCGATGTTGAACCATAGACTCCTATCAACCCACAGGCCTTCACCGGGTGTAGGCTCGGGGATTGGGACCGACCCTGAGCTGCGTGTGGGTTCCTGGTCGCCGGGCTCGTGATCAAGACGTGCCTCGCCAGCGAACCGGAGGAGGATCAGGTTGATGCCCATTAGCAGCCAGTAGACCCACACAACACTATCGCTCTGAAGGAACTTGCCACTATCAGGCAACGACACCAGCCAAGAGCCGATGCTACCGATCGCGTATCCTATGCCAAACGTTTTGCCCCTGTGCATCCCCGGCACTAGAGATGAGAGCTGCATAAGGTAGTATCCCGCAACAGCGCCGTGGAGCAGGTTCATGACATGGCCGGCAACCAATAGCACTACCGGGGAGTTCGCATGGAGGGCGATGGGCACTACGGCAGCTTCACCTAGGACTAGCAATACGAAGAACTCGCGGCTCATGACTTGCATGCGATGAGATCTCGTTAGCAGGGAGTACGCGGCCAACCCTAGTACCTGCATTAAGTAATAGGTGACCATAGTGAACACATCTACCTGTGAGGGCGTGTAGAAGCGGAGGAGTCTGTACACGCTGGACATGTAGGCGGTACCGGTCCACCAGAACGCAACTCCGATAATGCCGCAGTAGAGGAACCACTTGTTGTCCTTCACAGTAAGACCGCCTTCGCACAGTATGAAGAGCAAGCGCCAAGACCTATACCTAGACTCAATTCGCTGCCGCCGTGCGGAGTACCTGCTTAGAACGCCTGCCGAGGTAACCTATACCGCCGCCTAGACGAAAACTAGACCCCGCTTTGCCATGGTCTCTACTGTATGGTGTGCCGGCAAATCCCGATAGGATCTTGGGGATCGCAGTACCAAAGGGCGATACAGCCTCTGGTCCATACAGTCCATGTCGCGCGTAAGAGATGCTCGCAAGAACTGCGAGTGGTCCCCAAGGAGGTATTCCAATGAGGAGAGTCGCAGCAATACTACTATGCATCGCTATGTGCCTCGGTACGGTACCCTGGGTGGCGCACGCAGAGGGCACAGTGCGGTACGCCGCAGTGACCGCAACAGAACCTTCTTGGTCTGACGGCGGCCTTGTCAATTTGGGAGGCCCCGGAGGTGGTGAGGGAGATCCGGGCCCTGGTGGCGACCCAGGGGCACTCACGGAGTACTATGATGCGGGTTCGAACCACTACGTCGTGAGCACTAACTGCACCGTGTCGCCGGAAAACTCGGTGGATCTGTGTGGGTGCAGCATCACCGTGAACGCCGGAGTAACCCTTACGGTCGAGGCAGGGGCCAGAATTGACCTAAGGGGAGTGGTTTTTACCAACTACGGCACGATCGTCATACATGCGGCCGATCCGGCTGCTGGTAGTCCCGAGCACGGTCTTATCGAGATCCGGGATGACCGCTACCATGATGAGGTAAGCGGCCAAGACATCGTAACCGATGGCATACTTGAGAACCGAGGGACGATCACCGTAGACGGCAACCTGGAGATCAATGATGGAGCCGAGCTCGTTAACGCCGAAGGCGCCAGCATCGTTGTGGACAATTTCCTGCGGCTTGCCGGGGGATCGGAGCTGTCGAACAGTGGGAGCGTGACCGTTTGGGCAAGAGCCAGTATTGAGGTCGTGGGAGCGGTTTTCACCAACGAAAGCACGATCGTCATAGAGGCCGACCCGGCTGACGATAGGCCTGATCATGGTCGTATCGAGATCCGGGATGACCGCTACCACGATGACGGAACCGGCCAAGACATCGTGACCGATGGCATACTGGAAAACCGAGGGACGATCACCGTAGACGGCAACCTGGAGATCAATGATGGAGCCGAGCTCGTTAACGCCGAAGGCGCCAGCATCATTGTGGGTAACTTCCTGAGGCTTGCCGGGGGAGCGAGTATGTCGAACAGCGGGAGCGTGACCGGCGGCGAAGGCGGCCGGATTGAGCTCTTCGTCGATGACGGTCCTGGTGCCGTATCTCTGATAATATCGGGCCTGAGTCTCTATAACGGCCCCGAGGATGCGGTGGGGACCGGTGATCTGCGCGGTTCCTTCTATTACGATTCGGTTGCGTCCAAGTGGATCCGATCAGGAGGCCCCGGAGGTGGTGAGGGAGATCCGGGCCCTGGTGGCGACCCAGGGGCACTCACGGAGTACTATGATGCGGGTTCGAATCACTACGTCGTGAGCACTGACTGCACCGTGTCGCCGGAAAACTCGGTGGATCTGTGTGGGTGCAGCATCACCGTGAACGCCGGAGTAACCCTTACGGTCGAGGCAGGAGCCAGAATTGACCTAAGGGGAGTGGTTTTTACCAACTACGGCACGATCGTCATACATGCGGCCGATCCGGCTGCTGGTAGTCCCGAGCACGGTCTTATCGAGATCCGGGATGATCGCTACCATGATGAGGTAAGCGGCCAAGACATCGTAACCGATGGCATACTTGAGAACCGAGGGACGATCACCGTAGACGGCAACCTGGAGATCAATGATGGAGCCGAGCTCGTTAACGCCGAAGGCGCCAGCATCGTTGTGGACAATTTCCTGCGGCTTGCCGGGGGATCGGAGCTGTCGAACAGTGGGAGCGTGACCGTTTGGGCAAGAGCCAGTATTGAGGTCGTGGGAGCAGTTTTCACCAACGAAAGCACGATCGTCATAGAGGCCGACCCGGCTGACGATAGGCCTGATCATGGTCGTATCGAGATCCGGGATGACCGCTACCACGATGACGGAACCGGCCAAGACATCGTGACCGATGGCATACTGGAAAACCGAGGGACGATCACCGTAGACGGCAACCTGGAGATCAATGATGGAGCCGAGCTCGTTAACGCCGAAGGCGCCAGCATCGTTGTGGACAATTTCCTGCGGCTTGCCGGGGGAGCGAGTATGTCGAACAGTGGGAGCGTGACCGTCGGGGCAGAGGCCAGTACTGAGGTCGTGGGAGCAGTTTTCACCAACGAAGGCACGATCGTCGTGGAGACCGATCAGGCTGACGATCGTCCTGAGCACGGGCGTATCGAGATCCGGGATGACCGCTACCACGATCAGGAAAACAACCGAGACATCGTGACCGACGGCATACTGGAAAACCGAGGGACGATCACCGTAGACGGCAACCTGGAGATCAATGATGGAGCCGAGCTCATTAACAAAGAAGGCGCCAGCATCATTGTGGGTAACTTCCTGAGGCTTGCCGGGGGAGCGAGTATGTCGAACAGCGGGAGCGTGACCGGCGGCGAAGGCGGCCGGATTGAGCTCTTCGTCGATGACGATCCTGATGCCGCGTCTCTGACAATATCGGGCCTGAGTTTCTATGAGGATACCGCGGCTGCCGATCCCATCACTGATAACCTGCGCGGTTCCTTCTATTACGATTCCGCTGCGTTGAAGTGGGCCCGATCCGGAGAGCCCGGAGGTGGTGAAGGCGATCCGGGTGGTGGAGGGCCGCGTCGTTGGCGGATATACATGGACTTCGGAATTCACGGGAATGTGGAGGGGCTACGGGACGTAGACGACGGAGGAAATGCGACGTTCATACTAAGGCCGGATCCAGGCTTCCTGGTCCGTGTAGATTCGGTGACAGTCACGCGACAAACGACGGGCACGCCCTGGGAATCAGTTGATCCACTGACCGACGAAGGAGATGGCACTCACTCGATCGTTGTGAGGAACGTTACCGAAGATCTCATTTTCTCGGTTACCTTTGTCTCGGAGAACCCGCCTACTGTCGACAGCATCCTGCAGAAGAGCTACGCGATACTGGTAGAGCATGCCGGCAGTACGGAAAATGTGAGGGCAGCCCTGTGCGCCGAGATCGAGGGGCTAGGGTATGTGGATGGATACACCGTGACGATCGCGGCCATCGACCTCCCCGGAGACGGCGAAGACTACGGGATCTTCACCTTCACGGTGACAGCCGGCGACGTGACCTCGGAGGAAACGACCGGATACATCGTGAGAGAACCCGGCAACATCCTGTTCAAGGTAGTCGGCGAGCACGAGGGTCTGGCTGTAAACGAAGTACTGATGGCCAATTCATACGACGCCCAACTCGGTGTGTTCGAACTTCCGGCCATGGACAGTGGAACCATAGAGATCTTCGGTGCGTACAGCGCCGGCATGGAGGGGTGGCTGAGCCCTGATGTTGCGGATGACGCTCTCACGGGCGACCGCTACAGAATCATGGCTACCCAACCTTTCTACCGCCTTCAGACGCATATCGCCAATAGACCGGCGAACCCGGCCGATGAGGTGAACTGGTTCGCGTTTGACGTGATCCAGGCTGATGCATACTGCGTCTGGGTTGACGCATCGGACGGCGCTGGACAGCAGAGGACATTGCAATGGGACCTCAACCGCTACGCCCAGCTGACTACAGGAGACTACACCTCTCAGGTGTTCTTCGGCAACGACCGCTTCACACTCTCGCTTCCTCCCAACGGGCTCGGGGGCGTGACTGAGTTCTCAGTACCTACGGGTACATTCCCGGGCTACACCGTGTCGCACAACCCGACAGACGATACCTACACGGTTGAGTTCCTGTCCGACTTCTACGACCGGATTGCGCTGGAGACTACGATCAATGGTTCTGAGACCCGCTCGCTCCACATCCACCGTGTGGGCGTGGAAATCGAGGTCTACGACCTATATGGCGACAATCAGGCGGGCAATGTCTTCCACGGTACGCAGTACGGCAGCAAAGTACACTACGACGACGGCACGGCCTACCACATTTTCGCTACCTACTGCATCCCGGATGGAGAGGATGTCCCATATGGGTTGTACGTCACCTTCACCTGGGCCGACGGGAGCGTAACGACTGAAATCATAGGGGCTCCTCATGATCCGCATAAGGATCCGGTGGATACCGTCGTTGACTTGTTCAATTGGGACAGGGGCGTGTTCGTGTACCCCGTCCATGCTGATCCAGTCGACTACCTGATCTACGAGGCTCCCACAAGTGAGGGGGCTCCCGTCAAGGTCAACGTTCTGGTTCTCAAGGATGACCCTAATGAAACCGGTATTTTCGGCGGAGTCTTCTTCGGTTCCGGAGCAGGCGTTGAGTGGCAGGCGGACTACGAGGGGAGGTAAGAGCAGATGAATGAGAGCAGAATAGACACGAAAACGAGGTTCGCTGCGATCCTCCTGACTGCAGCCGTACTGTGCGCGGGCCTCTTCGGGATGCCGCGGGTGGCCATGGCAGGCAGCGTAACGGAGATCTCCGCGTCCTACTCGGACGGTGTTGTGTCGATCTCGGGTTCAGTCTCTGAAGGTACCCACGCGGTGGCGGTGCTGGTGTATAGCGGCTCTACGCTACTTCGCATGGAGACAGTCGGGGTCGAGACAGATTGGACATTCGCCAAGTCAATCGCCATAGTTCTGTCATCAGGCACGTACTCGGTAAGGGCGGCAGACTACGACGGCGGAGAGTTCTGTGAGACGACCTTCACGATTGCACCGGCTACGCCTCCTGGCGGTTCTTCGTCCGGATCGGGTGTACCCGGCGGTTCCGCGGGTGACTCTGCCGCCACGCCGGCAACGCAACCGGTTACACGGACAGAAACGACCGTTGATGGGACCGTATCCACCCAGACCGTTACCACGACCCTGACCGATGCCCAGGGAAACCAGGTCACCAGGGTCACTAGAACATCAACGGACGCGGCAACAGGCACTTCGTCCTTAGGTGTGACCATCTCAACCGGTGGCGAGTCTACAACCGTTCCTTCCGATGTCTTTGAGGCGGCAGAGATCGCGGATGCTGTGTCAGTAGCGGTGGAGACCGCCGAAGGGACTGTCGCCTTCGACAGGGACGCCGTACTTGGCATGGCCGCTCAAGCAGGGAGCGATGACCTGACCGTATCGCTGGCCAAGCGGGATGAGAGTAGCCTCCCCGACCAGGTCAGAACAGCGGCGGGACAGGGCGTTGTGTACGAGCTGTCGATACAGTCAGCTTCAGAGGAGATAGCCGAGTTCGACGGCACCGTCACTGTGAGTATAGCCGTGCCCGATGACTTCGACGGACAAAACGTCTACCTCTATCACATAACGGCCGATGGAACACCGGTCCTGGTTGAGGGAGTTGTGGTCCTCAGGAACGGCGTCCGCTTCTTCGAGTTCACAACCAACCACTTCTCGTACTACGCACTGCAACCGGTTGACACTCTGCCTTTCGTTGACGTGGACGAGGACGACTGGTGGTTCGACAGCATCTACTACGTTTGCGCCCGCGGGCTGTTCCAGGGAACGTCCAGATCCACCTTCGAACCGCAGGGAACCATGACCAGAGCGATGCTGGTGACGGTGCTCCATCGCTTAGAGGGCGCGCCTGATGTCTCTGCTATCGGTCCCTTCAAGGACGTCCAGGCTGGACAGTGGTACACCGCCGCTGTCAACTGGGCGAGCGCCAATGGGATTGTCGAGGGATACCCTGACGGCAGATTCGGGGTCGGCGACGACGTAACCCGGCAGCAGGTGGCGGTCATCCTCTACCGTTACGCAAAATACAAGGGCTATAGCCTTTCAGCGGCTGTAGACCTGGGCGGGTACTCTGATGCGGCAGAGATTGATGTCTGGGCTCGCGATGCAATGACGTGGGCCAACGCCAAGGGCATAATTGCCGGCACTACAGCGTCAACTCTGGTCCCCAGGGGTAGTGCATCAAGGGCTCAGGTTGCCACTATCTTGATGCGGTTCGCCGAGAACGCCAACAAGTAGGGTAGGCTGAGCTCAGTTCCGGCTACCTGAGGAAGTTCACGATAGGTGGCAGGGCCTTGTGCAGTGTCGCACAGGGCCCTGCCTGTTCGTCGTAGGAAACCGTCTGAACGCGGTAAAGCCGGTCCTCATCATGGTCATCGAGTTGGACTGGACGCTTGCCGGGTAGGGTGGAGGTATGAGGATAGTTGGTTGGCCATCTCACCTACCATATGATTATGGTTGGCAGCGACTATTGCTCTTACCTGTGTACATCCCCCACAATGGCTGCTTCTGCGAATAGTGCAGTGACTCCGCCTGTATGCCAGAACAGCACCTTACTGCCCTTCGGAATGGTCCCAAGATCAATGTACTCAAGCATCCCTGCTAGCGCTTTAGAAGTGTACACAGGATCAAACAAAACGCCTTCACGTCTGGCAAACAACCTGACTGCGTCTGTCGATGCATCGGTTGGACACTCATAGCCCTGTCCGACGTAGCCCATGTCGAACTTTATGTCCTCGGGAGCCACTAAGGGAGTGCAGTCGATAAGAGATAACGCCTTGTTTGCCATATCAGCAACGTTGCTGGCGTAGTCAGCACCTTTAAAACCCGATGCAAATGATAGAATCGCCGCTCTTGAGCCCGATAGGGCACGTCCAGCTGTCAGCCCCGCCAAAGTACCTCCGCTTCCTGAGGCGTGCACGATATAGTCGAAATCGTCCACACCTTCTCGCTGAGCCTGCTCCATCATCTCAAGATACCCAGAGGCGAACGCGAGACAGCCTACAGGGCTTGCTCCGCCCCCAGGTATTTTGTAACAGCGATGTCCGAGAGACTCGAGTTCCATGATTCTGAGTTTGGCAGATTCATACCTTGCGGCTGAGGCGTCGGCCATGCTCATGCCTGGTTGCATCGGGAGGATGTGTATCTCGGCTCCCAGGACGTGGTCCAGAAGCAGATTACCTCGCAGGTCCTTTGGGTCCGGTGGAACAACTGCAGTGAGAAACAACACAGGTCGGAGACCTGCGCGAGAACTTGCTATTGCTGTAAGCATCGCATGGTTTGACTGAGTTGCGCCGTATGTTATCACGTATTCAGCGCCCAAACGCTTTGCATCCGCTAGCAGGTATTCGAGTTTCCTGACCTTGTTACCGCCAAAAGTTGATGGACCACTCAGGTCGTCCCTCTTCAGGTAGAGGCTAATACCTAAGTCCTTCGATAGATTGTCGAGACGGTGCAAAGGTGTTGGGAAGAAACCAATCTGTTCTCTCGGAATCTGAGCCAACCTTTGCCTTGCGTCGTTTAGGTCAACCTTTGCCAATCCTCTCACCCTCCTCAAGTTACTGGCTTCGGTTGTCGCGGTATTGGACGCAATACTCGTTGTGTCATGCGTCAACCTCAGCGGGAATGGAGTTGTCGAACATCTTGCTGGTCACCACTTTCCCGTCTTTTCCCTCAAATGTCCGCCCATATCCGGTTATGACAGCAAACAGCATCATTACCCACATGAGCAACGGGTAGAACGTGGTGAACATGAAGTCAGTGACACGCGGTACCCCCTGACAGACTAACGGATGATAGATGAGCCCCTGACCCACTTGCCAGCTGCCATCGTTTGCCATACACACCCAGTATCAAGATGATACATACAACCAGACTAATACTCGAGTTACGTCTGTCACATATTGCTGATAGCGCTTTCCGCTGACGGCTTCAATCACCAAACCAAGTAATACAAGGCTTGCGTTTGAGTAGCCAAGACGTGTGCCAGACTCAGACTCTTTCGGTAATGGTCCAATCACACTGCCTGCTGCGACGCGATTGTCTATACCAGACTTCTTTCTATAGTGTTCTTATCCGTCGTTTAGTGCCATTGCAATCTCAACCAGCTTTATGATGTCAACGGCCATTTAAATCTCCCCACTTTCGGCCAAACTTTTTCCCCACCTCCTTTGTCGTTCGCTGACGTTTCGAATCGGTAGTGCTAGACAGCTTTAGGCCAGCGGCGCCACCTCCTTGCCGTCCCTCTTCACGTGATCTCTCAAACGGTAGCTGTCACCTTTTAGGTTGAACAGGTGAGCGTGATGCAGCAGTCTGTCGAGGATCGCCGTGACGATGACCGAGTCGTGGAAGACCCCGGACCACTCCTGAAACGGTCTGTTGCTCGTCACGATGACAGCCTGTCGTTCGTATGCCTGGTTGATGACCTGGAAGAAGTGGTTCGAGGCTGTCTTGTCCAGACTGAGAAACCCTAATTCATCGATGATGAGCAGGTCGAACTTGGCGTAGCGCTCAAGCTCTCGTTTGAAGTTGCCGTCAGCCAAAGAGGCGTAGAGGTTGTCGACAAGGTCCTGGGCTGTTGTGAAGCGTACGTTGTACCCGGCTTCCACGGCCAAGTGGCCCAAGGAGATCGCCAGGTGCGACTTCCCGACACCACTGGGTCCCAAGAAGATCACGTTCTCTGCCGCTCTCACGAAGTCCAGGTTTGCCAACATCCGGACTCGCGCCTCGTTTACCGCCGGCTGAAGTCCAAAATCGAACTTATCCAGGGTCTTTCCGGAGGGGAACCGCGCCACGCGAAAGCGGAGTTCCTTCTGCGTGGCGTCTCTGGCCATCACCTCTTGGTCCACCAGATAGGTCACCAGTGAGAGCGGGTCTTTGAAACGCATGAGCTGCTCACGTTCAGCATCCGACTCGAGAATCTCACGGAAACGTCGCAGTTTCAGGCGCTTAAGTCCTGCCTCAAGGCTTTCCATGGAACTCATCTCCCGGCCACCTCCACAAGTTTGACGTAGTCGCCCAGGGAGCGGCGTTCCACCTCTACATAGGGGCCATTGTACGGGGCCTGAATGAGCTGTCGAGGGTCAACAGGAAGAGCGCCGGGGACCTGGAGCTGTTTCAAGACAATCTGCTTCAGGGTCCCGTAACTGTACTGGCCAAAGTGGTTGGCTCGGGACATGGCCAAGTTCACTGCCTCGTTCCCGTACTCGGCGGCCAGCGCCAGGATCTGCCGGGCTTGTTCCCTGAGATGACCCTGCCTTGACCGGGCCAAGCCCTTGAGGTAAAGAGGCGCCGAGTCGCCGATGCTTTCGAACTGGGTCTGCAGAGAGTCTTTCCTCTGACGCAGCCCGTGGAAACGGTCTTGGTAGTGGGCCTCGTTAAGCACCAGACGCCCTCTTTCCATGCATCTTCCATGAACAGCCACGCGTTCTCCCCCCGCGAAGGCCTCCAGCCGGTCAGGGTAGACACACACCTCGATTCTTTTCCGGGCGTAGGCCGCGGGCACCGAGTACTGATTGGTCTCGAAAGAGAACGTGCAGTCCTTCCTCACGAACCTTGTTACTCGTTGGAACACGCTAACCGGCCTTTCGGGCAGGGCTGCCAGCGCCTTTCTCTCTTCGGAAAGCCGGTCCGAGGGTACTTCCATCGTGGCTTCGTGGACCTTTTCGTTGGCCACCTCATCACACCACTCCAGCGCTTCCCGGTTCAACGATTCGGGGTCAGTGACAGGCCTGCCGTAGAAGAAATCCCATCGTACGTACTTGATGCTGCTTTCGACTTTGCCTTTGGATTCAGGGTCATTCAGCCAGCAGGCTTCCGGTTTGAACTTGTACCTCGCGGCGAACCTCAGAAGGTCCTCACTGAACTGGATGACCGAGCCGACTCGCTCGCTCACCACGGTCTTGGCGTTGTCAAAAAGGACAACCTGCGGCACTCCGGCTATGTACTCCAGAGCGTGCTTGAGGCAGGTTAGGAATGTGACCATGTCCTGGGACGTGGTAAACTCAACGTAGCGAACCCGTGAGTAACTGAGAACGAAGGAGAAGGCGTAAAGTGGGCGACGGACACCGCCAAGCGTGATGTGGCCGAAGTGACCCCAGTCAGCTTGAGCCTGTTCCCCGGGCAGAGTCTCAATCGGGCGGTACACTCTGGCGTTCCGGGGTCTTATCTCGGACACGTAGCGCCTGACGGTCCTCTCAGAGCCTTGGTAGGGAATGTCGGGCAGCAGTTCAGCGCCCTTTCCTCCAGGGCACGATAGAGTGCTTATCTCACGGTAGAGCCGGACCGCGCTGAGTTCCGGTAACATCTCCAGTCGATATTGGAGGTAGCGCTTGTAGGGGTCCAGAATCGACGGCCATTTGGCCGGGTTCTTGACGAATTCATCGACATCTAGGGCAAGGCTTTTCCGCACGGTCTTGCGGTCAACGCCAAGGCGGCGGGCTATCTGGGTCTTGTTTAGTCCCTGGCGGGCAAGGAACTGGATCTCCACAAGTAGTTCAACTCCAATCAAGTTGGCTTGCTCCTTTGCTGAGAAGGTTGATTGCTGGTAACAGAAACCTTCTGCTCGGCTCGGAGCAGGCCTTCTTTATTGTCCTAAAGTGGGGACGATCTTGTCCGAAAGTGGGGAAAAAGTTTGTCCACTTGTGGGGATTTTATCTTGTCCGGCTACAGCGCCAAGTCACTGGCTGCGCGATCTGCAGGCGCCGCTCCTCCGGCTAGACGAGGTTCCGATCACGCCCGACGAACCATTGCCAGAGAATCTCAACTATGAACAGACCGGGACGCTAGTTAAGGCTCTCGAAGATCCGCTCCCGTGGCGCGAAGTAGCTCTTTCACATGCTCGGCGAAAGGACTTCTATAGCGCGTCCCTTGTGCTTGAGCACCTAAAGAGCATCGAGCCATCGGAAGCCGAACAGACGGCGAGAACCGTTGATGAAATGTATCGCGAAGCGCGGCGAGAACTGACCGAGAAATTGGAGGAATTGAGGAACGCCATCGAAGCGGCTACCATAGACAGCACGCTTTCTGAACAAGACAAGGCCGTCTTTGACAGCGTCGTCCAGGGAATTGAGGGTAGTGAGGACTTGCGTGTCCACCGTCTCCTGGCGGAAATCGATGAGTGGAGTCAGGACCTGAACTCCCGTCGTCGAGCAAGGGCAAAAGCGCTTCGGGAGCACCTAGACGAGCTCAAGACGGAGATAGCCAGCGCAAAGGAAGACGCGATCACTGCGGCGGCCAGCCTGTACGCCCAAAAGGCCTCTGATGCTCTAGAGAAGGATGATACTCTCCTGGCCGATGAGTATCTTGGCAGGGCAGAAGACATCCTTCGGACCAGAACGGGTTACTCCGAACCGGAGGACGAGGAAGAAGAGACGGAAGATTGGGCAGCGCTGTTTCTGGACGTTGCAGAAAACCTCAGGGAGGCTCTCGATAGGGACGCAAACCTGGTTAGGCGCGCTTTGATCCGTGGACAGTCCATTGCCGGCATAGGCACGGGCGGTCTTGCCGGAACGCGTCGCAGCGAGATTCAGAGTGCTCTGGATGCACTGGCGTACATCAAGCAACGCCCGAAAGCGAAGGACCGGAAAAACCTACACCACGACATCGCGGTGCTAATGGCCTACCTTGGTTTCCTAGATGTAGGCACTGTCCAGTCTGTTAAGGGCGGGGACGACTACCATCACTTCCGGGTGAAAGTCGGTCTGTTTCAGAGGAGCCCGCTTCCACAGTTCGGTTCGGGTCTCAACGGTACGTGTGACGTAGTAGTCGTTTGGGACCGTCCAGATGAACACACCCTCTCGGGACTTCTCAAACAGCTTGGCGTCAAGAATCCGTTGGTTCTCTATCTGGGTCGCATGACACGAAAGCAGCGTCAAGACTGGGGAACTCTATGTCGGGAGACGAGGCTAACGGCACTGCTCGTTGATGACATCCTGATCCACTTCCTTGCCGGGCAGAGAAAAAACCGGCTTCATGCGTGTGTATCTTGCGCGATGTTGTGGGGGTACGCGAACCCGTACTCTTTCTCTGGGCCTATCGTGCCCCCGGAAGTGTTCCAGGGAAGAGAAAAGGTGATTCAAGAGATAGAAGACAGTCTGGGCAGCGCAGTGTTGTACGGGGGAAGACAATTAGGTAAGTCTGCCTGTCTTAGGGAGTTCGCGCGCCGCTACCAGCGGCCCGCGTTCAACCAATACGTTGTCTATCGAGACATCAAGCAGGTCGGCAAACCGGGCGCAGATAGCCATCCGGCGTCAGTATGGAAGCATGTCGCCCGGGGGCTTTACGAAGCTGGTTTTCCAGTGAGCGCGAAGGCATCGGTCGATGACGTCGTATCAGCAGTGAAAGCGCAAGTTGCGTCGAAACCGGACCTCAGAATATGGGTGCTGTTAGACGAGGCTGATGACTTTCTTAGAGTGGATGGTAGTAGCAAGTCGCCCTTTACAGTTGTCCAGCAGTTGAAAGCTCTCATGGATTCGACGGGCCGGCGCTTCAAGGTGGTCTTTTCGGGACTCCATAGCGTTCAGAAATACTGCACCATCCCGAATCACCCATTTGCCCACTTCAAGGCCCCCATAGTGATAGGTCCACTTGATCCAAGGTCAGCGATCCGCCTGATTAAGGAGCCGCTGTCGACACTGGGCTTCCGGTTCTCAAGTGATGATCCCGTGTACCGGATTCTTGCCTACGCCAACAGTCACCCGGCTCTGATACAGCTGTTTTGTTCAGAACTGGTCAACATGGCGACCAAGACGGCTCCCCCTTACAAGGTTACTGTAGACATGGTGGAGATGGTGTTCAGAAACCAAGAAGTCAGGGGGCGGATGAGGGAACGTTTTGAGTGGACTTTGGATCTCGATGACCGCTATGCCGTCTTGGCTTACGCAATCATAGATGCTCAGAGGGACATGCAGGATGGATATCGGCAGGAGTTCAGCGTCGAAGAGTGTCTGCACGAAGCCAGAGTCGCTTGGCCTGCAGCGTTCAACTCAATAGACGAAGAGGAATGCCGGTCTCTCCTGGATGAATTGACCGGATTGGGCATCTTGGTGCGGACCGGTCGAGGCTATAGACTTCGCAACGCGAACATTGTTACGGCGCTCGGGTCAAAGGCTGAGGTCCAAGACAAGTTGCGAGTACTGGGACAGAAACAACCTCCCAGCAGGGAGATCGCTCTGGATCGAAGAACCCGGTTTGAGGATTCGGATGGTTGGCGCCCGCTTACCTTGGCTCAGGAGGCAACACTTCTAAAGAACCCAACAAGCATCAGCTTCATTTTCGGGTCGTCCGCATTAGGACTAGACAGGGTGAAAGACGGACTCAAGGAGATTTTCGGGTCCAGGAACGAAAAAGGCGAGCGTGACGTTCACACTCTTGTTCCTGAATGCGCTTGTCTTGCTAGCCTCCAGACGTGGTTGCGTGGCCGGCTCGTATCAAAGGGTAGTCCCACCCTGGTGCCAATTGCAGCCGAGCAGTTGCTGCTGTTCCCAGAACCCTTGGTAGACGTGGTGTTGGGCATTCAACAAGGGATGCAAGAGAAATCACCGAAGAGACAAGTGGTTCTTGCGGTGCTCTTTGGTCCGTCCGAGATCGCCGTGTGGTACCGGCTGCCTCAAAGCGACAGAGATAGGATACTGGCAGTAGTGGGTCAGCCGTTGGTCATCCGTAAGTGGGAAGCCCATGCTGTGGAGATGATGCTCAGAGACGAGGGCTTTCTGGGTGGTGCCGCTGTTGTGGACGTTGTCAGGCGCGCTACCAGCGGTTGGCCGTCTCTTCTGCATGAGCTCTACGCTTCGCCCCAGCATCGTGACCACAGCGATCCCAGGCCGGAAGCGAGAGCGCTTCGAGTAGCTATCGTGAAGGATCTCAAGATCACCCGTCAATTCATCTCCTCAACTGGTTTTAAAGCAGTTGCCTATGGAGAGGAACTGGCCAAGTTTGTGGCCGAGATGGAGCCGATTCAGCCTTGTGACATCGAATTGATGGAGTCGCCGCCGGTCGCTCCTGAGGTCAGGGCCGCCTCATTCAGGGCCCTGGTGGACCTCGGGATTGTGGAACCTGAGACCGTAGCAAGGCGAAAAGGTACTAAGGGCCAGCGAGGAGATGAACCACGCGCACTTGTATTAGACCCGTTGGTTAAGGAACTGCTGGCGGGCATGTAGAGGCATCGGTATGCGAGAAGCCAATATGAACTGAAAAATGGATCAAGGAGAAGTGGGAGGGGATTGTAAGTGACTGCAGGTCGGGCTAATACGGCAACGGTTCCTTACGCCATAGACGACAACGGAACCAAAGTATGTCCAGAAAGATGTGACCGTCACGGGAACTACCGCTGCCCGGACTGTGGTGAGAGAGCTATCCTGAGGAGAGGCGAAATTCGTCGCGCACACTTCGAGCCAAACTCAAGATCGCTGCTGCTATCAACACCGGATCGACCGTGATCCTAAGAAGACGATGCTCCGACTGTCGGCGTTACTTTCATCAACCTTTTCCGATCCAAGCGGCTCGGGCCGATCTGGAGTACTGCCTGACCGTTCAGCCTGGGTCAGCTGGAGTAGGGCAGTCCGACGGGTGGCGTCTTGACGTTGCTCTGCTTGATACTCAAGGCTCCTTGGTCGCTGCCGTAGAGGTAAGGGCTCAACACACAGTTGATGAGGTGAAGAGCGAGCGTCTTTCGGCACTCGTTCCGTGGGTGGAGGTTAAAGCCAACGAAGTCCTCCACAGTTCATCCTGGAGCCTTCTTGTGGATCGTCTCCCGAACGGGAAGTGTCAGAGATGTAATGCGGTCGAACGTTACGGTGCGCGCCATCGACTGCTCCAGAACTTAACAGTTATGTGCCCTAAGTCATCGATGCATTCTTCTGGCAGATAGCATGGCGCTAACCTGTTTTCAGATTGTGCTGCTTGAGAGCATTTTGAGGACTTTGACGGTGAATTCGTTTTTTGTACCGGACGAGGGGAGGCTGCAATCGGGTATGAAACCTCGAGATAAGTTCGGTCGAACCATATACTCAAGGGTCTACGCCGAGATGACAAAGATCGAGCGGGCTCCCGATCGGTAGCTTCATAGCTATCCCGGAACTGGGCAGAACTCCTCCGTGCGCCTCTCGAATCTCCTGGAGGTTTAACCCGCCTGAGCGCTGAAGAGATCCTCGCGTTCGTGAGGCATCCGAGAATTTTTCGACCGGCCGTTGCGATGTGAGGCCGGCACCTAGTGAATCGGGAGGAATACACATGGAACTGATCTGGGGCCCGACTTGCGAGGAAATGCTTCGCCCTTCAAGAATGGACATTTGGCTGTGAGAGCAAGAAGGTCCAGGACAGACCCGGCCCGGCACGCCAACAGGTATTCGGGCAGGCTGAACCTCCAGAGGAAAAACTGCATCCATTACGAACCATCTACACAACTCCCTGAGGGGAGTAATCGCCAAGGCGACCTTCTCTGCGAAGAGAGTAGCCGAACTAGACTCCACATAGTAACGAGGTATAAAATGCATGAGCGAGATGAACCTCAGAACGCGCTATTTGCTGTATAGCCGCGGGACAATCGCTGAACCATAGGTGTATTCTAACAATAATCCTCATCAAGTCCCGATACCGTATGAAACAGCAACCTACTGGAGAGATGGAGAATGAAAATCCAGGTTATCGGTGCCCCTGGCAGCGGTAAGAGCACCCTTGCAGAACATATCCACAGGGTGACAGGCGTGCATTGGATCGATACGGATCGGTACCTGTGGAAAGACGAGTCTTTCTCGGAGCAAAGGCCAATTGAGGAGCGCTACAAGCTCTACAACGATGATGTCGCCAAACACAAGGAGTATATCGTTTCGGGTTCAGTGCATTCCTGGAACCCCCAAGGTTTCGCTGATAGAAAACTCCTAGTACTCCTCCTTCTTGATGATGACATCAGAATGAAGAGGCTCTGGGATAGGGAGTACGCACGGTTCGGGAGCAGGATGCTTCCTGGAGGAGACCACTACAAGTTGACTCGGGAATTCTTGGACTGGTGCCTCACCTACCGCACCGCAGACGAAAAAGCGATCAACTCGCTTGCTTGCCATAGACTCCTCCTCAAACAAGCTTCATGCAAGACTCTTGTTTTGGATGCGAACAATCCCCCGGAGACTCTTTGTGAAACGGTCTTGCGAGCCTACCGTGACATAAGTCCCATTACGTAGTATGGCGGTTGGTATGGCAGTGGATCATGGCTCGATGCTCAGGGCGCCAATGACTCTGGAAGTGGGGAAGTGGCTCCGGCTTCTCAGGTTGCTGAGCCCAAACAGAAAGGGGGGAGGAGTCTCGGGAAGGAGCCTACATGAAAACCGCTTCGGCGGCATGGGCCAACAAGCCCGCCGCCAGACATGCCGGTAAACCAATCAGCACTTTGAACCTGAGATACTTGACTCCGCAAAAAGCCGTCTCGTAAGGTGCTTTATTCAATCCCAAGATACACCAGCTTGTGATGAGGGAGATAATCGTTCCCAGGCCTGCACCGGCAGCCATTATGGAAGCAATGATCGGGAAAGCGGCATATGGACCCATTGCCAATAGCATTCCGCCAAATGAACCCAAGAGTATTCCCTTCCATCCCGCTTCTTTAGAGAGCCAGTCTTGAACAAACTCTACTGGAATGAGAACTTCTATCATGCCGGCCAATACGAAAGCAGTGAGTATGAGAGGGAGTGTCGCCAGCAGCTGATTCATGCCTGATTTCAGGCCCTCCAGATGCTTCCCCGTCTTTCTTGCATTCACTACCATGAGTATGAGAGCAGCTACACTAAGAATCGCTGTGGTTTGAAACATGCTTCTCACCCACCTTCGTGAATATACTCTGGACCGTCCGGTTTTCGTAGAGTCGTCTTGCCAAGAGCCCTACGAGGATGGGTAAAGGAAAAGTGATCAAGATCCTCACTAGAGCGATGCTTGGGTGGATGAGACTTGATTCCATGGGAATACGGGAAAAATCGTAGAGATTCTTTCCGAAGATAAAAGCTATGAACATATAGAACGGCATGCCTTGTCTATTGAAGTTGTCAATAAAGGGGAAGTATATGTAAGGTCCCCCGGGGAACATTCCACCGGCCAGAGCACCGATGATTATCCCTTTTATACCGCTAAACCGCTGCAGCGCCTTGCTGAACAGCTCTCTGGTAATAAGCACTTGGAGTTGTCCGATTAGTACAAATGACGCCAATAGCATGAGGCTGGACTGGGCGGCCGTATTCACCGAAACGGTGAATCCCTCCAGCACAAGATCACTGCCTCCTACGATAGACGCTGCCACGACCAGGACGATCGTGGGGATCAGAATGCTGACTAGAGACCCTTTCACTTTTTCTACCTCTTTCTGGGCTTAGACGATGGGAAAGACCCCTACACCATGGTGCATTCGTCGCAAAGAATAAGATCCCCTGCACAGCATAGGCAAAGCGTCCACAGATGCGTTACTCAAGACCCCAATTACAATGGAAAGATGCATAGACTCAGGTCACGTTCTGAGTTGATGGGTCGGTCGCCATACGACCCTCTACGTCAAGGATCAAATCCCCATTAAACGGCCTTTCCGTCAGTCAAAGCGCCGTCGGCCCCTTTCTCCCATCCACAGTAAAGTGCTACCATAGTAGACAGAGCAGATTGAACGATGAGCGCACATGGCGCATCCAATCTTGTGTCTCGTGAGGTTTAGGTTTAGATGAAACAACGCACAACTCTTGGGATCCCAGAATCCCTGAAACATATCGAGTTCTCCGGGCTATGGGAGTCGGCGTTCACTGCAGCCGGTGCCAACGTTTGTTATTCGGGGTCCAACAACAGGAGTGTCATGAACCTGGGCATAGAGTGCACCGTTAGCGAAGCTTGCCTCCCAATGAAACTCATTCATGGGCAAGTCGCCAGCCTGGCCAAAGAAGGTTACCCAATCCTTGTTCCCCGACTGGTGAACTTCGTCGACAGGACAGTCTTCTGTCCCAAGTTTATCGGTCTTCCGGACATGCTTCGCGCAGCGATAGGCAATGGGACAAGGATCATTTCTCCAAGAATCGACATGCGTAAAGGGATTCTTGCCGCCGGAGTCCAGTTCTTTAACAGCGCAAAGGCATTGGGACTTGATGCTATACAGTCGGCAAGAACGGCTGTTGGGTCCATTATTTCTTTTGACCGTTCTCTGGGATCGTCGGCTAGGGGCCTTCCCAATGCGGCGGAAGGGCATCCCCGTGTGGCCGTGCTGGGATATCCGTACCTTGTGGATGATGAGTTTGCCAATCTTGGCCTATTGCACCGTCTGACCTCTATGAACTGCGTAGTAATACGAACACAAGATGTGTCCCGTTCGCTCACGCGCCCTCTCGACAGGGAATTCAGCAAGCAGCTGTTCTGGCACTACAGCGATAGAGTCGTAAAGGTTGGATACTACCTTTCCAGAAATCGCGTTGCCGATGGCATCATACATCTGACTGCGTTTGGATGCGGACCCGATGCCGTTGCCGACAGATTGCTGGAATTGGAATGCGCCAGAAATGGCACACCGTACCTCACGCTCACTATCGATGAGTGTACAGGGGAAGCCGGCTTGCAGACTCGCGTTGAAGCCTTTGTGGACATGCTTCGGAGGCGAAGTAATCTAGTTTGAGTAAAGTCACATTCCCGTACTTATCTAACGCAGTACACCCTTTGACCGTACTGTTTGAAGAAATGGGCCAAGAAGTGGTCGTACCCTTTGAGCCCACAAAGGGGACTCTTGACTATGGCACCAAGTATGCTCCTGAATTCGCGTGCCTACCGCTCAAGATTCTCCTAGGGACTTACATCGAGGGTCTTGAGAGGGGTGCCGATACTATCGTAGCATCGGGCGGTGTGGGCCCATGTCGAGCCGGATATTACGCGCAACTGCACAGAGAGATCCTCGCCAGCTTGGGTTACTGTCCAGAATTCATCGTGTTCGAACCGCCGCTTAGCCATATGAGCAACTTGATTAGAAACGTAAGAGCCCTTAACAAGAACAAGCTGTCCTTGATGTCGCTGACGCGCCTCATCTACCGGACGTATGTGGAAATCATGGCAATGGACAGATTAGAACAGGCTCTCCATAGGGTCAGACCTCGTCAAATAACACTCAAGGAATCGGATCGTATCTACAAGAAAGGGGTAGAGATGATCCGCTCAGCCAAGACCGTAAAGGAGATAAGGGAGGCGGGCACCGAAGCAGTACGGCTCATGTATAGAGTGCCCCAGAACCCTGACCGAGAGATCGTGACTATCGGCATAGTGGGAGAGATATACGTCCTGTTAGAACCCGCGGCAAACCTCTACCTAGAGACAATATTGGGCGAGATGGGGGCAGAAGTCCGGCGCTCAATGTTTCTTACGAGTTGGTTCATGGACAACGTTGTAGTAGAAGGAGGAGGCCGACAGGTTAAGCGGGCCGCCAAACCATATATCCCTGAGTTGATAGGCGGCCACGGACAAGACTCAGTAGGCCATACTGTGCTCTACGCGCAAGAAGGCATCGATGGCGTAGTACAGCTGGCCCCTTTCAGCTGTATCCCCGAGATTGTGGCCAAAGGAGTGCTAACCAAAGTGTCGGATGACTCATCCATCCCGGTCCTGTCAGTATTCTTAGATGAACAGACCGGAGAAGCGGGCCTCCGGACTCGTCTCGAAGCTTTCACTGACATGCTTCGATCAAGAAAACAGGCAAGACGAAAACTTGGGCGGTTTCGGCCGACGACGGTTTCGGCTGCATCTCCTCAATAGTGAGGGATATCACGAGAAAGTGAGAAGATGTCGCTATGGATGTCTACATGGGTATTGACGTAGGTTCAGTCAGCACAAATCTTGTCCTGTTGGATGAGAGATTTGGCTTGTTGGCCGAGGTATACCTGCGAACTAAAGGCAGACCGATTCAGGCTGTCCAGGAAGGGCTTGCCCAAATCAAAGGCATGGCGCCTTCAGGTTGCAGAGTCAAAGCCGTGGGAACTACTGGAAGCGGACGCCAACTTGCCGGAGCCCTTGTAGGTGCAGACACAGTCAAGAACGAGATAACAGCACACGCCGTTGCAGCCTTGCACTTCTTACCTGACGTTCGCACGATAATCGAGATTGGCGGTCAAGACTCCAAGATGATCATCGTAAGAGACGGAGTGGTGATAGACTTTGGCATGAACACCATGTGCGCTGCAGGAACCGGCTCGTTCCTCGACCAACAGGCAAACAGACTGGGTATCGCCATAGAGGATTTCGGGTCTATCGCTCTAAGATCCACACAACCGGTACGGATCGCCGGAAGATGTACAGTATTTGCCGAGTCTGACATGGTTCATAAGCAACAGATTGGCTGCAAGGTGGAAGATATTCTCTACGGCCTGTGTCAGGCTATGGTCCGCAACTACTTGAACAACGTGGGCAACGGAAAGAGGATAGAAGAACCTGTGGTGTTTCAAGGTGGAGTGGCATTAAATGCCGGCATACGCAGAGCTTTTGAGGAGCACCTGGGAACAAAAGTCCACGTCCCACCGCACCACACAGTTATGGGGGCCATCGGAGCCGCCATCTTGGCTTCAGAGGCAATAGGCGACAAGAAATCTTCGTTCGCGGGCTTCGAAGTCGCCGCATCAAACTTCGAGACTACCGGCTTCGACTGCCAAGGGTGTGACAATGCCTGCGAAATAGTAGAACTCAGGAGAGACGGTTCAGTCATCGCCCGCTGGGGCGGCAGATGCGGAAAATGGGAAACCGTCTTGACGGCGGCGTCTTAAGTCCTAAGGGGCATGGAGACTCTCAATGGGGAGTGAAGAGATGACGGTGTTCCTACTGGTCATGCTATCGATTATACCGGCCACAATGGTCATCTTTGGCTTAGTCTGGCGCAACCACTGGCCCAAGACCATCAACTGGTTGTACGGGTACCGTACCGGTTGGTCCACGAAAAGCCAAGAGACATGGGACTTTGCCCACAAGTACATTGCAGTTCTCTGGCTACGGACAGGAATACCGCTTTGGATTGTATCCATCGCTGCCTGGTTAATTGGGCTACGCTTAGGCCATTCCACTCTTGCTCGGTTGACTTCCGCGCTCACTCTTGTCCAGTGCGTCTGTCTTGCATTGCCTATCTGGCCAACGGAGGCCGCCTTGAAGCGGAACTTCGATGCCGATGGAAGAAGCAAGACCAGTTGACCCTAGCCCATGAAAGGCGCCGCCCAGGCGCCGGTCCAACGCAACCGGTCGAAGAACCCCCCATCCCAAGATGGGAGGCTACTTGGAATCAGTCTTTGCATGCACTCTGATCACGCAGCACTCGTCGCCATCGAGAACGTTCCGGTCGTGAGTGCACCACAGTTCCGGATTGTACGCGTTGAACTTGGCCGGATCGATATTGCAGTAGATGCGGCCCAGTTCCTCCTGGCCAAGGACCTTCCATACGGCAGCCAATGGGCAAAAAGTCACTTTGCCGTCATCTTTTCGCCAGCCCTTGGACGGTAGATCCGGAGCCGTCTGATAGTTGGCGGCATCTAGTTCAAGCCCTTTATCCAAGACGTAGTCCCTGACTAGGTGCCCGCATCTCGTACCTACTCTCCAAATTGCCTGTTTGATGACGTCTTTACCTTTTTCCTCGCCCAATTCTGCGACAATGGCCTTTGCCATCTCGATGTAGACCAGAGCAGCCCTTTGAGCCATCAACCAGACATCTTGTTCCCACTGGCTTGTAGGTTCGGGAAACCCTCGCATGGATAGCGCCTCCATTCGCTGTATCGTGCAAACCTTCGCATAGTCTGACGGGTGCATCTTAACACCCATGTCGAGTTGTGTAGTTCGATGTATGAGAGGCGTTATCCTACTCCACTCTTAGCGTTGCCCTAACCCCAGTGAAGCGTTTATCAGCGCGAAAAGCACTATTGGAAATTCGTAGCAGGACCACAAAGGGAAAGGTCCGATTTCCGCGAAGTAGGTGAATGGAGTGAAAACTATGGCCGGCGCGACCCTTGGGAGCAGTACAGGCCAAGGGGAACGGCGGAAAGGCGGGAAGGAGGCGAAAGGGCGAAAGCCAGAATCGCTACACACTACAGCATGCAACTTAGGGAGGGATAACAGAGAATGTCGACTGTGCCTCAGGTTCCGGCGTTGTTGTGGTATGTTGCTGGGTATGCGGTTATTATGACTTTGATCGGAATATGGTCTTCAAAAGGTCTTGAGACTAGCGAAGACTTCATCCTGGCAGGTAAAGGTCTAGGTACTTTCGTGTTGATGGGCACTCTGCTGGCTACCTGGTGTGGCAGCGGAACAGTAACCGGCGGCGGCAACTCTAGGGCTTACATGTTCGGTCCGTGGAACGCCATGATCGGTATCCCCATAACCGTTCTCGCAGTCTATCTTATGTACCTAATCGCTCCTGCCATTAGAAAACATGGCAAATACACGGTGGCGGAACTTCTGGAAACCAAATACGGCCCAACTGCAAGAGTGTTGGCAGCCATTATCGTACTTCTGGCTTACGTGGGCATCACTTCCTACCAGTATAAAGGGCTGGGTTTTGTGCTCAACGTAACCACTGGAATGTCCGTGGAGTTAGGTACCTATCTTTCTGCGGCCCTCATCATCTTCTTGGCCATGGCAGGAGGCCTCAAGTCCGTGGCCTTTACCGATGCTTTAAGCGCCATCTTGATGATAGCAGGACTCGTCTTAGCAGTCCCCTACGCTATTAAGGCTGCGGGGGGGTGGAATACTCTCACGTCGAGCGTTCCACCCACAATGATGACCATGACAGGAGGCCTGACTTGGCTTCAGCTTGCGGGGTACCTTCTGCCTGGAGTGATCCTTCAGATAGGCGATCAGAACATGTACCAAAGGCTCGCGGCCTCACGAGGTGATAAGGAAGCCAAGCTTTCTATGATTGGATGGGTAGTCGGGCTGCTTATCACAAGTGTCACAGTTCCCCTGATCGCCTTTGCCGCAAGGGGCATATTCCCAAACATAGACGCTGGAATGGCTCTCATATCGACCACTACGGTAATACCTCGGTTCATAGGCGGATTGCTTTTGGCATCGGCGGCAGCGTTCATCATAACGACGGGAGACTCCTACCTGCTGTCCTGTGCCACTAACGTAACCTATGACATATACGTCCAGCACATAAACCCCAATGCCACTGACAAGCAGAAATTCTTCCTGACGCGAGTCGTGTGCCTGGTTCTGGGTCTCTTGGCGTTTGTGGTACTTCAATTCTTCCCCACGATATTGGCCGCCCAGATGTACGCCTATACGGTCTACGGGGCAGGACTGACTCCGGCCATATTGGCCGTGTTCTTCTGGAAAAACGTAACCAAGGCGGGCGGTATAGCATCCATGCTCGTCGGCGTTGCTACCACTCTGTGGTGGGAGTTCGCTAAACCCATGGACTTCAACAGCGTCCTCGTATCTGTACCGGCGGCAGTGTTGGCACTGATCGTGGTAAGCCTGGCAACCCAAAGCTCCGTTAAGAAAGAGGTGGCATCATGAACTTCCTGAAGAGAGAAGTCTATCTGCGGAGGCACGAAAGCATCAAAGCTTTCTTGGAGAAGGAAGGGTACGAGGCCTATATCGTCCTCACTCCTGACAACTTCTACTATGTTACCGGTTTCCATCTGGACGTCGCTCCCTGGGAACGTCCTGTAGCTGCCGTTATTCCTAAGAACGGCAAACCTTTCATGGTTATGAACGAGCTTTCCACTAACCACGTTAGACTCGCCAAAGGAAGAGGCACGCTTGCTGTGGATGATGTGTATTTCTGGCAAGAACACGTCTCCACCGTTTTCAGGGGCTACACCAAGTTGCAGTGGACTGAGCTCTTGGCCTACCAACTGAAGCAGCGCGGGATTGACCGCGGCACCTTGGCTTTCGATTCGGGAACTGCTTCGGTAAAACCTCTCCTCAACGTCCTACCCAAACTCAACTTGGTCACCGAAGCCAATCTCATGGTTGAAATGAGAACCGTTAAGTGTCCCGAGGAGCTGGAGATCTACAGGGTCGGAGCACAACTTACCGACTACGCTCAAGAGGTCTTCAGAGACCTAGTCAAACCCGGCGCATACATTGCGGAGATCGACCGGGAAGTTGCAAAACAGATGGTCATAAAGGCCGCAAAACTCTTCCCTGGCGATTCTTTTGTGCCTTGGTGCTTGAGCCTTAGCGGACCCTACTCCTGTTCGCCCCACGGCACCGGAGGCGACATTGACATGACCGTCGAAGTAGGCCATGTCATAGTTGACATGCTGTGTTGCAGTTTCTGCGGGTACTCCATTGAGAACGAGAGGACTTGGATAGTGGGTGAACCCACAGACATCCAGGCAAGAGCCTTCGAGGCTGCCGAAAAGGCATGCATCGCGGCTGCTGAAAAGATGGTCGCAGGAAACCCGGTATGGTCCATCGATGCGGCCGCCCAGGCTGTGATCGAGGAGGCCGGTTTCGGCCAGTACATCAGGCATAGAACCGGTCACGGTCTTGGAATTGCGGGCCACGAGTTCCCGGAGGACGTGGCCTTCAATAACCGGCCGCTCATAGAAGGCGAAGTATGGTCGGCTGAACCCGGGATCTACATCTTCGAAGTAGGCGGGTTCAGGCATGACGACACTGTCATCGTAGGCAAAACCGCGCCCGAGATCGTCACAAAGTGGCCCAAGAACCTAAAGGACCAGACGATCAAGGTATAAGATAGAGTCAAGATTAGCATTCAGATTGTAGTGAAAACCGGGAGACGCCTCTGAGGTGCCTCCCGGTCTAACGTGATGGATGTCAATGCCCCTACCGTCCAGGATTACTGGACACTCTGATGCGCGTATCTTCTGTCCTGAACCATCTCGGCTATCCCCTGGTACAGGTCCTTTTCAGCCCGCCATCCGAGAATCGTTCTTATCTTGGTGTTATCTAGCGCGCTGTGTTGGAGGTCCCCTTGTCTCTCCGGAGCAAAAATAGGCCTAAGCTTTCTACCCGTAGCCTGGGATACAATCTCCAAGAGCTGGCTTACCGAGGTAGGCTTACCGGTGCTGACGTTAAAGGTGTCGGCCTCTTTTGAGAGGAGCGCCTTGATGTTGGCTCTGGCCACGTCTTCGACGTGGACATAATGTCTGGTCTGCAGCCCGGTACCGTATACAGTTGGCGTGCAGCCATTCAGGGCAGCCTGAGTGAACAGAGTCACCACACTTTGGCACTTGGACATTTCCTGCCTGGGTCCAAACACGTTAGAGTACCTCAAAATGGATGCCGAAAGGTTGTGCTTTTCCCTAAACATCTGCACACACTGCTCTGCCGCAAGTTTGGAAAACCCGTAAAAGGACAAGGGCACAGTAGGGTGATTCTCAGACACCAAGCGGTGCCTTGGGGGCCCATATACTGAAGCCGATGAAGCGAACACCAATCTGTCGATGTTCCATCGCACGCAGTTTTCCAGGACATTTATTGTCCCCACGATGTTTGTTTCAGAGTAGCCTGCGGGGTCTTCCAAGGACTCCATGACGCTAGTGCGTGCCGCTAGATGGATGACATAGTTGGGTTTGACTTCGTCAAACACGTATCTGAGTTCCTTTGACAGAATATCTACCAATGCCAAACTAGATCCTTTTGATATGTAATGGCCGGACGAGAGGTCATCCACGATGGTTACTTCGAATCCAAGACTGGTCAGTAGTTCCACCGTATGCGAACCGATGAACCCCGCTCCGCCGGTGACAATAACCCTCGGTGCGATAGCACCCACCTCCTGTCACCTTTTCTTATGTGGCCTGAGGCCAGGCTATGAGAAAGGTGTTGATATAGGTGGGAGAGATTGCAGGGAGCAGGGGGCAGGAGTCAAAGGTATTGTGTTATCGGAACCCATGAGGATTCCCGGAGCCCTTGGGGGATAGAACCCCAAAGACTCCGGGAAATCCCAGACTACGCGGGGGCTACACGGGGATAGTCTGGTCTTCTATCTTCTTGGACCAGGTAGTCACTACTTCGGGGGCTGTCTCGCCCACGATCACAGTGTCGTCATGCCTGAACCCGCCCACACCGTAAATGTAGATTCCGGGTTCAGCGGACCACACCTCGCCTGCCCGCAAAGGTCTGTGACAGAAGGCCACATCCTCAGGGAATTCGTGGCCCGCAATTCCAAGGCCGTGTCCGGTCCTGTGCCGGATGTATTGACCGAGGCCGGCCTTCTCGATCTCCGCTTGGGCGGCAGCATCGATGGAGGATACCATGTTGCCGGCTACCATCTGCGCTATGGCTGCTTCTGTTGCCCTCGTGGCGGCTCTGAAAGCTTTCTCCTGAATCTCACTGGGTTCGCCTACTATGTACGTTCGCTCGTTTTCTGTCACATAGCCGTTGTAGCGGACAATGATTATGTTGACTATTCCATGACCCCTTTCGATGCGCATGTCGCAGTCGGCGCCTGTTCCGTGTGGTGAAGCCGAAGCGGGTCCGCTGAGGCTCGAGCAACGTACTTCAACTCTGTCTCCCGGGAACATCTCCGCGCCCTTGATTGCCATTTCCCTCACGGTGGCATAGTCCACGTCCACCATGAGTTTTCCTGGCTTGACAAGATCTTTGAATACAGACTGCCCATAGTCCGAGAGCTTGGCGCCGAGTCTAAAGAACTCGAGTTCCTCCGGGCTCTTGTACATACGCATTTCCTTGATGAACTCGGCCTCAGTAGCGAAAGTCACCTTAGGAAGATACTCCGTCAGCGGCCTCAAAGATGCAGGAGATGAATCGCAAGCCAAAACTCCTCTATCAATCCCGCGCCTCTTAAGCTCCTGAGCCAAGAGACCGGTCCACTGAATCTTCGTGTAACCCCTGATAGTTGATGACACGTGCTCGTGCCAGATGTACACATCGTCAACCGCAAGGGTGTTTCTTTCCTTGGCCATCTGAAGATGGTGGGTTGACAGCTCGTTCATAACGAGAAACGGTTCTGCCTTCCTGGGAATAACCGCTGCCACAGGGCGTTCCCAAGGCGCTACGTCAAGAAAGAAGCCGGTTACGTAAAAGAAGTTGTCAGGAGTCAGTACGACATAAGCCTCTTGCCCTTCCCTCTCCAAGAACTCCCTGATACGCTCGTGGCGCCGCAAGAAAACTTCCCGCTTGAGAAAGCTCATATAGGATACCCCCTGTTCATGTATTTAGGATCTTGAGAACTCTCTCGCGGATATCTTTCGACGCCTGACAAGGAATTTCCTTGCAGAGATGGGGGGCCCAATCCTGTGTTTCCGTACACATAGGCAGATCTGTGCCGCAGAGGTTTGCTAGACGCTCCTCGCCAAGACCTGTGCGTCCCTTATGGCTTCCAATGCGGTGCGGGGTTCTAGGGCATCTCCGATGACATGGATTTCCGCCCTAGCATCGGAGATGCTCTTAACGAGGCTATTGTCGGACACGAACCCCAAGGCCGACACTATAGTGTCGAAACCGCGCAACTCCAGAGGCTTCCCACGGCTCTGGCACAAGACCCCGTCCTGCAGTACCTCGACAATGGTGGTATTCAGATGCTCCCGAATCCCTAGATCCTTAAGCCTTCTTAGGAGAAAAAACCTCTGAGATGCCTCCGCATCTCTTGCCAGTTCAGGTAGGGCTTCCACAATGGTGACTTCCTTTCCCATATGCAGGAGGTGATCTGCCGTCTCGCATCCCACTGCACCGCCGCCCATGATCAGGATCCGTTGTCCTGTCGTTACCTGCCCGGTTAGAACTTGAGAAGCAGTAAAAACCCACGGTCCATCCGCTCCGGGGATGCCAAAAGACCCATGTCTTGCCCCTGTAGCGATCACTATCACATCGGGACGATAGTCGCTTATGGATTGCCCGGTTATCTCGTGACCGGTCTTTATGGTGACTCCTGCCTTGATCGCCTGATCTGTCTGCCATCTCACCAGCTTGGCCAAAGGCTGTTTCTGGGGTGGCAGAGATGCCAGACGGAAACTGCCGCCCAGGTCTCGGTTCTTCTCAGAAAGAACCACATGGTGTCCCCGTTCCGCCAATATGCGGGCGGCTTCCAAGCCGGCGGGCCCTCCGCCAACCACTAAGCACTTCTTGGGCACAGAAGTTCTCTCGCAGCGTTCCCTCTCGTGGCCAACTGAGGGGTTTACCAAGCACGACATTTCACCCAGCGGTCCCATCAAACCGCCCACACAACCCTGATTGCACGTGATGCACGGGCGGATATCGTCTAGCGCCCCGGATGCGGCTTTGAGAGGGAGTTCGGGATCGACTATGGAGGCTCTCCCCATGAAGACTATGTCAGCCTTCCCGCTCGTTACAATGGAATCCGCAAGATAAGGATCCACGATCTTACCCGCCGCCATTACCGGCAGACCGGCGCATTCTCGGATCGCCTTGGCATCATCTACGTTGAGCCCGTCGGGCAGACAGTAGTTGGGGATAATCCAGGGCATACTCCCGTACACACCCGTTGAGACGCTAAAAGCATCAACTCCCGCCTCGGCCAGTATACTCACTATGGGGAGGGTCTCGTTCAAAGTCAGCCCGCCTGGGACTCTCTCTTGCGGAGATATCCTGTAGATGACGGCGAACTCAGGGCCCGTCACCCGGCGTATGGCCGTTACTACCTCCAGAGGAAAGCGAAGTCTATTGTGAAGGGGCCCTCCGTACATATCCACGCGCTTGTTGGAGTATGGGGAAACAAACTGGGCAACGAGATATCCGTGGGCACCATGGATTTCCACAGCGTCAGCCCCGGCTATCTTGGCCCTTTCGGCAGCTTTGGCGAAACATCTGACCAGTTCCCTGATGTCTTTGACAGTCAACTCTTTGGGTACTTCTTTACATGACGGACAGGGAATGGGGGAGGCCGACACCACTTGGGTTCCTATCACTTCTCCGAAGGTTTGCCGGCCCGAATGATACAACTGCACCGAAACCCGAGCGCCGTACGAATGAATTGCCCTGACTAAGCGGGAGAGACCTTCTACCTGGTGGTCGCTCCACAAACCGATCCCTTTTGGAAACCCGATTCCCTGAGGATGAACTGCCACGGCCTCCAGAGTAATTAGGCCGAAACCGCCTCGAGCTCTCTCAGAAAGATACGCAATATGTCTTTCGGTGACTTCTCCCCGTTCGTTTCCGTAATTGGTAACCATGGGAGGCACCGCCAAACGGTTCTTGACGGTCATCTGGTTTATCTCTACGGGAGTAAAAAGCGCCTTGAACAAGGAAATACCTCCGCCCTTGGTAGTCTTTTGACTAGGGTTTTCTAAGACTCGCCAAACGTATACGCCCAAGAAAACCGAATGCCCCGGTTTCTTTGGGGAAAACCGGGGCATCTCAAGCCAGGCGTTGCAGCTAGGCTTCTGCCGGGATGCGTTCCAGCCTTATGAGCACCTGGTGGCCGTTAATATCCCACGCCTGGAAGTCATCAGAATCACCGCTCACCGCGTCAGAAGCGGCCCTGGGAAGGTCCTGGGTTTGCAGACGTCGGCATAGTGTGTCGCCCTTGATGTAAGCCTCATGAAGAGCGATAGCGCTCTTCACCACATCATCGCAGGCTACGTCCATGTTGATGTTATCTAGCACGTTGAATCCAAGATTCTTTCTCATGGTTTGGACCTTGGACACTATCTCTCTTGCGATCCCTTCTAAAGCAAGAGCCTCGTCGATCTCAGTATCCAATATGACGAAGACGTCCTTTTCCATCTCGATGGCGAACCCCTCCCTGGCGCGGATTCGGATCTCCACGTCCTCACCTGCCAGCCTAATGGTCTCGTCACCCACCTCTATCTGAGCCTGGCCCGAGGATTCAAGGGACTTGGCGATCTCTGACGCGTCAAGAGATGAGAGAGCTTTCATGATCCCGCCCAAGCGTTTCCCAAACTTGGGTCCCGCTACTGGAAGGTTGGGTTTTGCTTCGTAGAGAACATAGTCCTGAAGGTCGTCAACGTAGACGACTTCCTTTACATTGAGTTCTTCTCTAACCAAGTCTTCCATTCCGGTCAGTAGACGCCTGTGCTTCCCGTTGACCAGCATCTTCCGAAGAGGCTGCCTTACCTTGATTTGGACTTTGTTCCGAACCGCTCTTCCCAACGACACTAAAGTCATGACCAGTGCCATGCGTTCTTGGAGTTCTAGGTCGATGACCTCTTCGTCCGCTGACGGGTAGTCCTCCAAATGAACCGACTCCATGGATGTGCCGCCGGTCAGGTTCAAATAGATGTCTTCGGCCGCAAAGGGAGCAAAAGGTGCCATTAGCTTGGAGACAGTCAGAAGCACTTCGTAAAGAGTGCGGTATGCGGACTTCTTGTCTAGGCCGAAGTCTGTGGACCAGAACCTTTCACGGCTCCGCCGCACGAACCAGTTGGAAACCTCGTCAACTACGAATCCTGAGATAGCCCGGGTGGTCTTGGTAAAGTCGTAAGCCTCCATGTACTCCCTGACATCCTTGGTGAGAGAATTGAGCCGTGAGATGATCCATCGGTCGATTTCGGGACGCTTCTCTACGGGGATGGAAATATCCTTAGGATCCAGGTTGTCGATGTTGGCGTACAAAGTGAAGAATGCGTAGACGTTGTCTAGAGTGCCAAGGAACCTCACTGCGATTTCCTTGATCCCTTCAGGATCGAAACGAGTGGGGACCCAAGGCGGCGAAACGGCCATGAAATACCACCGCAGTGCGTCCACGCCAAACCTGTCGATCATTTCCCATGGATCAACCGTATTGCCTTTGGACTTGGACATCTTGGAGCCGTCCTTATCTAGAACCAGGTCATTCACAAGGACGCTCTTGAAAGCGGATTGGTCAAAAAGGAAGGTTGATATGGCCATCAGCGAGTAGAACCAACCTCTGGTTTGGTCCAAACCCTCTGCTATGAAATCTGCGGGGAAATACAGGTGGAAGTCGTCCTTGTGCTCGAAGGGATAGTGCATCTGGCCGTAAGGCATGGCGCCTGAGTCAAACCAGCAGTCTATCACCTCCGGCGTGCGCGACATGAGTCCCCCGCACGAGCATTGCAGATGGATATCATCAACAAACGGCCTGTGAAGGTCCACAGTCGTGGGATCAACAGCCTCAACGGCTCTAGCGGACAATTCTTCTCGAGAACCGATGGACTCGAGTTTTCCGCACTGGGTGCACTTCCAGATATTCAGGGGTGTGCCCCAATATCGATTCCTGGACAACGCCCAGTCCACCATGTTCTCCAGCCAGTCGCCGAATCGGCCGGTGCCCACATGCTGTGGGTACCATGTCACCTTCTGGTTGGCGGCGATCATGCGGTCTCTATACTTGGTGGTGGCGATGTACCACGATTTCCTGGCGTAATACAGAAGCGGCGTGTCGCACCTCCAACAGTGCGGATACGAGTGGACCATGTGTTCCCGCTTGAGAAGCTTGTTTTCTCGGGACAGCGCCCTGGTTATCTGAGGGTCGGCTTGTTTCACAAACTCGCCTGCCCACGGCGCCACCTCTGGGACGAATCTTCCTTCCTCGTTAACCAGATGAAGCATAGGCAGATCGTACTCCTGCCCGACCCTATAGTCATCCTCGCCGTAAGCGGGGGCGATGTGCACCAGACCCGTACCATCCATTGTAGAGACAAAGTCAGCCAAGACTACAAAAAACGCCTTCTTTTGGACCTTGGCAAAAGGCAATAGCTGCTCATACTCGAGGAACTCCAGGTCTCGACCTTTGACCCTTGACAGTATTTTGGCATCCTTACCCAGAATGGGCTCGACTCTTTCTTCCACAAGATAATAGATTTCGTCTCCCAACTGCGCCCTGACATAGGTACTCTCGGGATTGGCTGCTATGGCTACGTTGGATGGCAAAGTCCAAGGAGTCGTGGTCCAGACCAGGAGATACTCGCGATTCTTCCCCTTGACCTTCATCTTCACATAGATGGAGTCGATAGCCTCATCTCTGTAACCTTGGGCCACCTCATGAGACGCCAGGGGGGTACCGCACCTGGGACAATAGGGGAGGATCTTGTGGCCTTCGTAGATGAGTCCGGCTTCGAAGTACTGCTTCAAGATCCACCATACGGTTTCGATGTAGTCGTTGTCCAGAGTGACGTAAGGATTGTCCATATCAATCCAGTATCCTATGCGCTCTGTGAGCCGGCGCCATTCTCTTTCGTACGAAAACACCGATTCACGGCATTGTTCATTGAAGCGCTCAATGCCGTAATCCTCAATTTCCTTCTTGGATGAAAGGCCCAGTCGTTTTTCGACTTCGATTTCCACGGGCAATCCGTGGGTGTCCCATCCGGCCTTGCGACTGACTTGATAGCCCTGCATTGTCTTGTATCTGCAGGCAATGTCTTTGATAGTCCTGGACAGCACGTGGTGAATGCCAGGAATGCCGTTAGCGGTCGGCGGCCCCTCGTAGAATATGAACCGGGGTTGGCCCTCTCTCATACTCACGCTCTTCTTGGCGATATCTCGGTCCTGCCAGTAACTAAGCACCCGGCTCTCCCTTTGATTCACGGGAGTCTTAGGGTCAACTTCTTGAAATACGCTCAACCTACTACCTCCAATCTCTTGCCCCGGGATCTTAAACAAAAAAACCGCCCCGCAATGGGACGATTTCTCGCGGTACCACCCAGCTTAGCCTCCGAAGACCCGGGGCTCACCTTGGTGCCCCATAACGGGGGCAAATCGGGCAATCCTACTAGACTTTCAGATGCCGGCTCAGAGGTGATATTCCATGGCACCAACGGGACCGGCTTCTCACCACCCACCGGCTCTCTTTGCCCAAAGTGCCATTTACTCGTCCTCGTCCTGGCCTCTTATATGATTTCTGACATTCTACTACATTATTAGCCGCCAAAGCGATAGGTGCGGCGGGACTTTTCCTTGACTTACCGTGAGGTGTCGAATTATCATTCCAATGGACAAGGTATGTCCGTCCTTTAATTCGACCCTGCGAGGCGAAAAGGAGGCGCTTTGGATGTCAGAATACGAGGGCAGCGGCTCCGCACACTAGAGGCGGAGTTTTTTTGTGCCCCAAGAGACTTACTATGGGAGGCATCTTACATGGCTATGATGGAGAAAGCCGAGATTATGGACGAAGAACAGATGCGGCGTGCTCTGATCCGCATCGCTCACGAAGTAGTCGAGAGAAACCAAGGTTTGGATAATGTCATTCTGGTTGGCATACAACGGCGTGGAGTCCCCCTGGCTCAGCGCCTGGCCGGCATTCTGTCTCAGGCGGAAAACTTCGACGTGCCTGTGGGAGAGCTAGACATTACCCTCTACCGAGACGACCTCACTCTGCGCTTCCAACAGCCGCGCGTAGCCCGGACCTATGTGCCTACTGACGTGTCCGGAAAGACGGTAGTGTTAGTGGATGATGTTCTATATACCGGACGCACCATACGTGCAGCCCTGGATGCCATCATCGATATGGGGCGGCCGGCGAGCATACAAGTGGCAGTCGTGATCGATAGGGGTCACCGAGAGCTACCTATTCGAGCCGATTATGTCGGCAAGAACGTTCCTACGTCCAAGAAGGAAGTGATCCACGTCAAACTCGTGGAAACCGACGGAGTCGACCAAGTGGTCATCTCAGAAGAACGAGATGCCCGCTGATGGAAACGGGAGGTTAGATCTTGACTCTTAGAGGGAAAGACATTCTGTCCCTACGGGAAATGGGACCAGAAGACATGGAACTCATCCTGTCCACTGCGAGATCGCTAAAGGAAATATTGTCTCGACCCATAAAGAAAGTGCCCACTCTTCGGGGCAAAGTAGTCTGCACTCTGTTCTACGAGCCTTCCACCCGTACAAGAGCCTCCTTTGAACTGGCCGCCAAATACATGTCCGCAGACACTGTGTCGATCCAACCTACGGGAACGTCGGTCCAGAAGGGCGAGACTCTTATGGATACTGCCAGGAACCTAGAGGTTATGGGAACCGACGCGGTCATAATGAGACACAGTGTGTCCGGCGCGTGCCATTTCTTGGCCAAGGCCCTGGACATACCGGTGGTTAACGCCGGCGATGGGCTTCACGAACACCCTACTCAAGGACTCCTGGATATTTTCACCATTCTTGAGTACAAATCCAGAATCCGCGGGCTCAAAGTCGCCATACTTGGAGACGTACTGCACTCGCGAGTGGCGAGGTCTCTCATCTTTGGACTCACCAAGATGGGCGCCCAGGTGAGTGTTGGAGGACCCATGACTCTTATGCCTGCCGAAATTGAAACCCTCGGCGTTAAAGCCTATAGCAAAGTGGACGACGCCATCCGAAACGCTGACGTAGTCTACGTGTTGCGCCTGCAGCTAGAGAGGCAGTCGCGAAGCCGATTCCCATCCAAGAGGGAATACCACGAGTTTTTCGGTTTAACTCGCGAGAGACTCCATCTCGCCAAAGAAGACGCCCTCATAATGCACCCGGGGCCAATGAACCGGGGAGTAGAAATTAGCACTGAGGTGGCCGACTCGCCCAATTCTGTGATCCTGGAACAGGTTACCAGCGGAGTGGCGGTGAGGATGGCCATCCTCTATCTCGTTTTAGGGGGCAGAGAATAGTGGCCAAAGACCTTCTTATTAAGGGTGGACGAGTCGTTGACCCTTCGTCCAATCGAGATGAAGTTGCCGACGTTTATGTGTCAGACGGAAAGATAGCCAAAGCATCGCCGGCCATAGACTCTGTGAACCAAGCAGATGTGATTGACGCCTCGGGAATGATCGTGATGCCGGGCTTAATTGACATGCACGTGCATTTGAGAGAACCCGGCTTCGAAGATAAAGAAGACATCGCCACCGGGACGGCGGCGGCGGCCATGGGAGGGTTCACGGCGGTCGCTTGCATGCCAAACACAGACCCGGCGATAGATAACGCGTCGGTCCTAGCCAGGATTATGAAACGGGCCGCGGAAGTCGGTCGCGTCAGAGTGTACCCCATAGGTGCGGTCACAAAAGGAAGGGCCGGTAAGGAACTGGCGGAAATGGGGCAGATGAGGGCTTCAGGAGCCGTAGGATTCTCTGATGACGGAGACCCGGTATCCACTCCCGAAGTGCTTCGTTGTGCCCTGGAATACCTCAAATCTTTCGACGCACCTTTGATAGAGCATCCCGAAGAAAAGACCTTGTCTGAAGGCGGTCAGATGAATCGTGGACACAACTCGATTCTGGCGGGTTTCAAAGGGATACCCAACGAGGCCGAAGATATCGCAATACAAAGAGATATCGCCGTAGCCGCTCTCACTCAAGGAAACCTTCATCTAACTCACATATCCACAAGAGGGGCCGTAGAACTCATCAGACAAGCCAAGGCCCGTGGAATCCGCATCACTTGCGATGTTACGCCTCACCACCTGTTTTTCACCGATGATCTCGTGTTGGAGACGCAATATGACACCAATACCAAGGTCAACCCCCCTTTGAGGTCTAGGGAAGACGCCGAAAGTCTCTGCCAAGGTCTCATGGAAGGGGTCATCGACGCCATCGCCACCGACCACGCTCCTCACCACCAAGACGACAAGTTGGTGGAATGGGACTACGCCGCGCCCGGAATTAGCGGTCTTGAGACCGCGGTCAGCCTGGTTGTCGACAGGCTTGTCATCCCAGGTCGCATGTCTTGGATGCGGATGGCTCAAGTCATGAGTCTGGCTCCGGCTAGAATACTGGGAGTGCCAGGAGGGAGTCTGGCTGAAGGGGCGATTGCCGACATAACCGTGATAAACCCCGATTACGAATACGCGGTGAACCCGCGGGAGTTCGTATCAAAAGGAAAGAACACCCCAATTTCGGGATTACGCCTTTTGGGCGTTCCGTGGGCTACTATAGTGGGAGGTACAATAGTCATGAACGCGCGGGATCTTGTGCCATGACCCCGCGGAAGATCGTTGATGCTCAAGGTCAGGTAGTATCTATAGAAAAAGACGTGGGCGGAGTATATCGCGCTCTGTTGGATTCTCCAGATATCGCTAGACGGGCAAGACCTTTGCAGTTCGTAAACGTCAAGGTAGGGGACGGGTCTGATCCCTTCTTAAGGCGCCCTTTCAGCATCTCCGGGATTCATGAGGACTCGGGCCTAATTGAGATCACGTGGAGAATTGTAGGCCGGGGCACCGAGATTATGTCCCGGTGGGAGCCCGGGGACACAGTCAAGGTATTAGGGCCTCTGGGAAACGGTTTTTCTTTAAGAACAGAGAGCCGCGACGTCTTTGGAGACAGGAAACAACCTCGCCTGTGGCTTGTGGCGGGAGGGACTGGGCTGGCCCCCATGTACCCTTTGGCTCAAGAGGCCAAAGAGTTAGGATACGAGGTCTCTCTATTCTTCGGTGCGCGGTCAAAGGACGAACTGATGGACACGAGTCGCTTTCAGAACCTGGGATGCGAAGTTCACACGACCACAGAAGACGGGAGCGCCGGTCACCGAGGCTTGGTTACGGAAGTGCTGACCCGCTATGTCCAAGTCTTTCGCAAAGGAGAAATCATGGTGGCTTGTGGCCCCGAGGCGATGTTAGGTGCTGTCAAGTCCTTTGTTGGACACTCTTTGGACCTGTACGTATGCCTGGAAGGCAGGATGGCCTGCGGCATCGGGCTCTGCCAAGGATGTGCCGTGAAAGCCAGGGGCCAAGATGTGGCCTACTTGCACGTTTGCTCCCACGGCCCCGTGTTTTTGGCCAGCGATGTCGATTTGGGAGGTGAACGCTGAAGTGGACCTCTCTGTGGATCTTGCCGGGATCCGCTTGAAAAACCCCGTTATCGCTGCATCAGGTGTATTTGGATACGGGCGGGAGTATTCCAGGGTTGGAGACATTTCGTGGTTCGGCGCCGTCTGCGTTAAAGGCACAACGCTTTCGCCACGACAAGGTAACCCTCCTCCCAGAGTTGTCGAGACACCTTCGGGCATGCTCAACGCGATAGGACTGGAAAACCCCGGTGCACGTGTTGTGGCCGACGAAATGATCCCGTGGCTTGCTCAATTCGGTGTCCCGATCTTCGTGAACGTTGCCGGGGAGTCAACTCAGGAGTTCTCCGAACTCGGTTCCATATTTAGAGACACCCCCGGGGTCTTCGGTCTTGAGGTCAACGTTTCCTGCCCCAACGTCCGAGCAGGCGGGCTGGCCTTTGGTCTGGATCCGCGTTCGTGCTTCCGTGCCGTTATGGCTGCAAAGAAAGCCTTCAAGGGGCCCGTCATCGCCAAACTCACTCCCAACGTTCACGACATCGCAAGCGTCGCGAGAGCCGCCGCGGAGGGGGGAGCGGACGCAATTTCCCTAATCAACACTCTGTTGGGTATGGCCATTGACATCAAGACCAAGAGACCCGTTTTGGGCAATGTAACGGGAGGGCTTTCTGGACCTGCCATTAAACCCGTTGCCCTCAGGTGCGTGTACCAAGTCTCCCAGGCAGTGTCGGTCCCGGTTATCGGCATGGGAGGCATCGCCTCTTGGGAAGACGCCCTGGAGTTCATTCTTGCCGGGGCAACAGCTGTGTCGGTAGGCTCTTCTCTTCTCGTAGAACCCGGCATTCCCCAAAGAATAACCGAAGGGCTTCTTAGGTATGGGGAAGCTCAGGGTCTGTCGGACCTTTCATCGCTGATTGGCGAAGCATGGTGAAGGGCCACTAACATGGTCCTCTGACCGGTATATGTCACAAACCCTGGGGCAGCGCCCCGGGGTTTCTTGACTTTGGAGGCTTCTGCCCAGTCAACTTCAACTCTGCCCGAGGCTCTTGCGTCGGAAACTTCTGCGGCGATCTTAGCCGCAGCGTCGATTGCTTCCTGGGGCACCTGTCGGGCAAATGCCGGGCGCAAGAGCACGTGGGCGCCTCTTACGCCTTTGGCATGAAACCAGATATCGCCCGGTTGCCTAAACTTGGTGGCTAGGTAGTCGTTTGCCCGGGCAGTGGTTCCCACAAAAATCCTTGAGCCTTGTGGGCCCTCCAGTGAACGTATTCCGTGGGGAAGACCATATTTGCTGGGGGTTTCATGGGAGTCTCTTGATCCTGATACATTCCGTATCTCATCCGCCCTGAGATGAGATCTCACTGTTATGCCCGCACCTGCGGCGATCTTTTCTAGAGCAGCCAAGGCTCTACTCATCTCCACAAGATCTCTCTGTCCTACCTGGCAAAACGCCCTTCCGGCGGCCTGAGCCTCGATCAGCTTACTCCTCAATTCTGCCAGGGAAGAAGTCAGAACCCGGGCTGTCCTCGTCATCTTCTGATATCTGGCGTAGTACTTCCGGGCATTATCCCCTGACGAGTACTTTGGGTCCAAGGGAACAATCGCCGTCGTTGGAGGGTCTTTGTAGTAATCTATGACCTCCATCTCTCTTTGTCCCGGAGGGTGTTTCTTACCGCTTGCATCTATGAGTTCGGCCCATAAACGGTATTTCTGGGCATCTTTGGCCTCCTCCAACTCCTGTGACTGTGCTCTCATCTTGGATTCCAGTTTACGCAAGACTCTGTCGTAAAGGACCGTCCCGCGACTTCTCAATGCCTCAAGGCGGCGCTTCTCCACTGTGAGGAGCCGGCTGTCTTCCATGGCGTCTAAGATCGTATCGTAGGTCTTCACGGGAGTCTTGTGAAAAAGAGGCAGGGCATGAACCCATACGTCTCCTGAAGTCTTTTCGTACAGGGTCGGGGAAATCAGGCCATTCCTGACGCGATCTCTCAAGGCATACAGGGCATGGATAGTGTCTTGGACCCCTTGCTCTGAGAACGCTGACTCCGGGTCTACGGAAACCGATCTCAAGATGGACTCGGCCAAGTCGTTTCCAAGTCCCTGCACCGTCGAGGAAAGAGTCCTCAAGGAAGTAGCGGACTCTGAAAGTAGAGTCACGGCCAAGGTGTGCCGGAAATCCGCGGGCAAGGGCTCTTGAAGGATATCCAGTTTAGAGCTATGCGGGGGCGTGTAGCCGCCGCCCGCGACAAAGCGCGTCCCATCAGGAGGCAAGAGGGAGAGTACCAACACTTCGTTACGATAAAGCCCCATATTGGCGCCCTTTCCCGCCATGTCCATGACCAGAGTAAAGAGCGTCCTGTCGCCAAAATCGTCGCGCCCCAGAAACCTCAGGTAGAGCACCCTGTCTGAGCTCTCCTGGTCCAAACCGGTCAGAGTCCCGCCCTCAAGGCGTTTTCGCAATCCGAGGCAGAACCCCAAAGGCTTCTTGGGGTTATCCAAATCCTCAGAAGTAAAGCCGAAATAAGGCCTTTGGGGTTCGATAGACAGGAGTAGCCTTGAGCGGAATCCCTGGCCTCCCCAAAGGGAGAAAACCACCTCTCTCGTTCTGGGCTGATAGACTTTCTGCACCTTAAGAGGCAGGTATCCATCGACTTCTTTGCGTATACAGTAAAGCGTGATGCCATCCAATAAGGTTTCACCTTCCGATTCACCGAGTACAAGTATATCGTGTGGGTAAACGGGCGCAAAGGTGTCGATCTAGCTTAATGGTCGGGTGATGTGTGTGAGCAAATATAAAAAAATGGTCCGCGGAAGATGTGAGATCCACGTCTATCCTAAAGAGGACGGTTATGTCCTGGAAATACCCATAGTCAGAGTGGTTAGGCAAGGCGGTTTTCCCCAGAGGGTTCAAGAATACCTATTGGATAGGAACATTAAGCATGAGGGCCCGGGAACTTTTCTGGTGAGAGACGGAATTATCTGGTACCGTTCCGAAGCAAAGGCCCCCCACAGTCTGGATGAGACGGCGTCTCGCTCTGTGGAGGTCGTGGAGCGCATCGGTCCCAAGATCCTCAACCTTCTGAAGTAGCCACAAGGCAGGACATATGCAGAAAGCGGGAGAATCCTTCCTCGGGATAGAGTACCGAAAGGCGGGTTAGATTAGGAAAAATGACCAAAGAAGAACTGAAGAAAGAGATCTTGGCAAAGATAGATGAGAAAAGCGATGAGATAATTGAGATTGGGCAAGACATCTTCGCCCATCCTGAACTCGGTTATAAAGAGCACAGAACGTCGGCGCTGGTTAAGAAGGTGTTCGAGAACATGGGGCTCTCTCCAAGAACCGGACTGGCGATTACGGGCGTCTCGGCCAGGATCGATTTCGCCAAGTCCGGCCCTAATGTCTGCATAATGGGGGAATTGGACGCAGTGGTGTGCCCCGGTCACCGCTACGCCGATCCCATCACGGGGGCGGCACACGCTTGTGGCCATAACGGGCAAATCGCATCTATGCTTGGGGTTGCAATGGGGATCGTAAACAGCGGCGCACGGGATCATCTGGGAGGCGCCGTCACTTTCCTGGGAGTCCCCGCTGAAGAATATGTGGAGCTGGAATACAGACAGAAACTAGTAGACGAGGGCAGGATCAGTTTCTTCGGAGGAAAACAGCAGTTACTCAGAGAAGGGTTTTTCGATGGAGTAGACATGGCCATGATGACTCACATGGGTTCGTTATCGGGACCCGTCAAGGTGACTGTGGGTGGTACCTCTAACGGTTTTGTGGGGAAACTTGTGAAATACACGGGAAGAGAGGCCCACGCCGGAGCATCCCCAGAAACGGGAATAAACGCCCTCAATGCCGCTATGATCGGGCTTATGTCCATTCATGCCCAACGGGAGACTTTTCGAGATCAAGATCACATACGGGTGCATCCCATAATCACCAAAGGCGGCGACCTGGTCAACGTCATACCTGCCGATGTAAGGATGGAAACCTACGTAAGAGGCAAGACCATGAATGCGATAAGGGACGCGAGTCTCAAGGTTAACAGAGCCATCCAGGCAGGCGCTTACGCTTTGGGGGCCCAAGTAGAAATCAAGGAGATCCCAGGATATCTTCCCAGAAAGAACTGTCCGGAGTTTGACAGAGTGTTCTGGAACAATGCGGTGGCCCTCTTGGGCAGAACAGCCGTGGAAGAAGGACAGCATGGAGCCGGTTCGTCAGACATAGGTGACTTGATGCATCTGATGCCCGCCATTCACCCTTCGTGCGGAGGCGCAAAGGGGGCAGGGCACTCCCAGGATTTCATGATAGCCGATCCGGTGGAGGCATATATAGTCCCCGCCAAACTGATGGCGATGACCCTAGTGGATCTTCTATGGAACGACGCATCGAAGGCCCGGGAGATCATCAAGGGCTTTGTGCCTGAGATGACCAAGGAAGAATACTTTGCCATGTGGGACGAAATCCTGAGCAGATAACGGCCCTAGACAAACGAGGAGGTCCGAAATGCGGGGAAGACGATGGTTGTGGGTGCTTGTGGGACTCGCTCTAATTTTGGCATTTGCGGGGACAGGCATAGCTCGTTTCTACACCGACATCCTTTGGTTCAAAGAGGTTGGGTACCTTTCGGTCTTCACGAAAGTCCTCGGAGCCAGGGCAGGGATCGGCATTGCAGGAGGGATACTCTTTTTTCTCATCACCTTCTTGAACCTGAAGGAGGTTCTGCGGCGACGATCGGTCCTGAACCTTGTAGGAGGACTGATCATGCCCATCCCTGTGTCTTTGCCCAGAAGGATCAATTATTACATCTTTCTGGTCTCGGCTCTAATAGGCCTACTGGGAGGGGTAGCCGCATACAGCCAGTGGCATGTGATACTTGCCTTCCTCAATCGGACTCCTTTCGACATAGTAGACCCGTTCTTCGCCAAAGACGTGGGATTCTATATCTTTAGTCTGCCGTTCATTCGTCTGGTACAGCAGCATCTGTGGGCGGCCATCAGCGCCGCCTTGGTGGTCTCGGCAGTGGTCTATTTCCTCTTGGGGGATGTGAGATTTGCTCCCAGAAGAATAATCGTTGAAAGAAGGGCCCGGACACACCTGTCCATTCTGGCAGCCCTCCTTTTCGCTTTGAAAGCTTGGGGCTACCAAATCAACACCTGGGACCTCATGTATTCGCCCAGGGGAGTGGCCTTTGGCGCCTCTTATACTGACATCCATGCTCAAGTCCCTGCCTATAAACTACTGGTGTTCGTTGCCTTGGCGGGGGCTTTGGTGTCCTTATTTGGGATAGCGGTAAGGAGCTTTCGCTGGGTGGGATACTCTGTGGCTGGTCTTTTGATCCTGTCTCTTGCGATAGGTTACGCATACCCCGCCTTCATGCAGCAGTTCACCGTATCTCCCAACGAATTGGCGTACGAATTGCCCTTTATCGATCACAATATCCGGTTCACAAGGTCCGCCTTTGACTTAGATTCCATAGAATCGTCGGCGTATCCGGCAACGCAAGATCTGACGCTTTCCGACATCACACAAGACATCGATACCGTTCGAAACTTCAGGCTATGGGATTACCGCGTCCTAAAGGACACCTACACACAAGTTCAAGAGATACGCATGTACTACAGGTTCAATGACGTAGACGTCGATCGATACTTGGTCAACGGAGAATACAGAGAGGTCATGCTGTCTCCCAGGGAACTGGATATCAATTCGCTTCCGCCGGAAGCCAAAAGTTGGGTGAACCTGCACCTCAAGTACACGCACGGATACGGCCTAGTGATGAGCCCGGTTTCCGAAGTGACCGGGGCGGGGCAGCCGTCTTTCTATTTCTCCGACGTGCCTCCCAAGACCTCGACTGACATACGACTGGATCGGCCCGAAATCTATTTCGGAGAACTCACCGACCATTACATTGTGGTTAACACCAAGGAACCCGAATTCAACTATCCGCGGACTGAAAGCGAGGATATCGAGCCAACCTTCTACAAAGGCGAAGCGGGAGTCCCTCTTGGGGGCTTCTTGCCCAGACTCGCTTTCATGCTAAGATTCGCCGATTACCAAATCCTAGTATCGGGCGCCATCACACCCGAGTCTCGCCTCATAATGAAACGGAACATAATCGACAGAGTGACCACTATTGCCCCGTTCTTCCTGTACGATAAGGATCCCTACTTGGTTATCGCCGACGGACGGCTAGTATGGATAGTAGACGGCTACACAGTATCGGCTAACTATCCCTATAGCCGACCCGATTCTCAGACTGGCCTCAACTACATTCGCAACTCCGTCAAGGTTGTGGTCGATGCCTATGATGGCACTGTTGACTTCTATCAAGCTGACAGCCAAGACCCCATAGTCAGGACCTATGCCAAAATATTCCCGGACCTTCTGAAGCCAATGGAATCCATGCCCCAAGAAATCCTGTCTCACATAAGGATGCCTGAGGATATCTTCAAGATACAATGCAGGATGCTTCTGACGTACCACATGACGGACCCCAACGTATACTACAACAAGGAAGACTACTGGGAACTACCCATGGAAATCTACGGTCAAGCCGAGAACCCTGTAGAACCCTACTATGTCGTCTTGACTTTGCCCGGTGAGGATAAGCCCGAGTTCCTGCTCATTTCTCCGTTCACGCCCCGAGGCAAACCCAACATGACAGCGTGGCTGGGAGCCCGGTGCGATCCCGACCACTACGGCGAGATGATCCTTTTCATCCTGCCGAAAGACAGACTAGTCCCCGGTCCTATGCAGGTGGAATCGCTGATATCTCAGAATCCCCAGGTCGCTCAGAGTATGACTTTGTGGGGTCAAGCAGGTGCGCAGGTCATACGCGGGAATCTCTTGTCGATACCTATAAAGGAGTCGCTCTTGTATATCGAACCTTTGTATATACAAGCTGAACGCGTGAAAATACCTGAACTCAAGCGGGTCTTGATGTATTACGGAGGCCGGGTTGTAATGGGGATCACTGTTGAAGACGCATTGACCCAGATGTTTGGCCCAGGCTTTTCGGAGACACCCGGCGAGACTCCCGGGATTCCTGGCAAACCGGCCGACACTAAGTCACTAGTCGCCGATGCCGTTCGTCTGTGGGGGGAAGCCCAAGAACGTCTAAAGGAAGGCGATTGGGCAGGATACGGGAGAGCCGTGGAAGAATTGGGTAGAGTGTTGTCGGAACTTGACAGGATAGCCGGAGGGGCTCCCGATGGCGAAACCCTTCTGTTGGAGCCCTGACCTGGATGGAGGAATCGGCGTGACAGGAGACACTGCAACAATAACCACCGTCGCTCTTGTTGGGCAACACCAAAACCAATTGGTCACCCTTAGGGGCTGGCTTTATAATCGCCGCTCTTCGGGCAAGGTCATGTTCCTCATGCTTAGAGATGGGACAGGCGTGATACAGTGCGTCGCAACCCGATCAAGCTTGGGCGAAGAGCTGTTCCGCAAATTGGACAGCCTTAACCAAGAATCGTCCCTTACGGTCACGGGCACAGTCACTAAAGACGGGCGTGCGCCTGGGGGGTACGAGATTCAGGTTTCGTCGGTGAATGTGGTAGCCGAGGCCTATCCAGACTATCCCATAGCTCTAAAAGAGCACGGCCCCGATTTTCTTCTAGACCACAGGCACCTTTGGATACGAACACCTACTCAAAGGGCAATTCTGGCCATTAGGGCAGCAGTAATGAGAGCGTGCCGAGAATACCTGGACGGACAGGGCTTTTTGGAGGTTACCGCCCCGATTTTCACCCCTTCGGCTTGCGAAGGGACAACTACCTTGTTCTCTACGCCTTACTTTGGCGAGAAAGCTTACCTGAGTCAAACCGGCCAATTGTACAACGAAGCGGCCATCGCTGCCCTAGGTAAGGTCTACTGCTTTGGACCCACGTTTCGCGCAGAAAAATCCAAGACTAGGAGACACCTGACAGAGTTCTGGATGGTTGAGCCCGAAGCGGCATTCATGACTTTTGAGGAACTCCTGGTGCTTGAGGAGAATTTCGTATCGTATATTGTGGATACCGTCCTGCAGAACTGCTCTCGGGAATTGGAAACTGTGGGCAGGAACCCGAAGGACCTAGAACACATAAGACCGCCATTCCCCAGGATGACCTATGACGATGCTATCTCGCACTTGCAAAAGGTGGGCATGGACATAGAATGGGGCGACGATTTCGGAGCGCCTCATGAGACTGAATTGGCTTCTCTTCACCCGAAACCCGTGTTCATCACAGGTTATCCTACGAAAGTTAGAGCTTTTTACATGGAACCCACACCCGGCCGCCCGGAGACAGTTCTAGCCAGCGACTTGCTGGCGCCGGAAGGGTACGGCGAGATCATTGGTGGTAGCGAGAGAATATCCGATTACGACCTTCTCAAGAAAAGGATTGAAGACGAAGGTCTGCCCATTGAGGAGTATGAATGGTATCTGGACTTGAGGAGATTCGGTACAGTGCCTCACAGCGGGTTCGGCATGGGCATAGAACGGGTGGTTTCGTGGCTGTGCCGCCTAGATCATCTGAGGGAGGCCATTCCGTTCCCGAGGACTATTAACAGGCTGCGACCCTAACCGAAGGAGGCTTTTCCAGTGAGCCAAGATATGGACCCAATCCCTCGGACGCCAAAGGAGATGGGCGAACTAATACGTGCACGGCGCGAGAGTCTTGGACTCACTTTGGAAAACGTTCGGGACACGACCTTCATCCGCCAGAAACACCTTCAAGCGGTAGAAGAAGGCGACGATACTCAGATCCCAACCGCATATTTCAAAGGTTTCCTGAAGTCCTACGCAAACGCCCTTGGCCTCGACGGATATCGCATGTCCATAGCCTATCAAGAGTTCCTGGACAAAGAACAAGATCCCAACAAACACCACCGTTACCGCAGAAGGCCAACTACTAAGAACGTCAGTCACTCGGATGCCTCGCCAGAGCCCCCATCCGGGCACAGGATCTCCGCGTCTCCGACAGGAAGAGAAGAACCCCGAAAGAGAGTTCGACGTCCCAGGAGAGGACGACCTTCACTGACCTTCTTCGTCATTCTGTTCGCCGTGGCGCTGGGGATTTACTTCCTGGCTTCTTCCTGGGGTCTTTTCTCTCACGAGGCAAACCTCCCTCCAGGGAATCCGGAAAATCCAGAAGACCCCGATCCGCCAGAAACTGAAACCCCTGTGGATGAAGAACCGCCTCCTTTGCCTAAAGTGTGGCGTACTGACCCCAATCGGGAGAAGACTATCTGGGAGACGGACGCCGAATCGCTAGTCCTTACGGTCACGGTTTCCAGTGAAGAGGGTTCTTCCTGTTGGGTTCGGGTATCCCAAGACGGAACGGTAGTCCTAGAAGACACCTTACAAAGGGCCCAACACAAAGAATTCCAAGCCACTGACGAGATCATCATAAGGGCAGGTAAGCCTTGGGTTCTGGCTTTGTCTTTGGGTGGGGTAGATCTTGGCCCCGGCGGTGACTACGGTCCCGTGAAAGATCTGGTTTTTCGAAGGGCAAAGACACCGTAAAATTCATGAATGGGTTCATTCCATCCTCAATAAGATGCTGGTAGCGCTCTGTTAGGGAAGTGCTGCCATGATGTGCCTAAGAAACTCTGTAGCGGCCTTGTGCGCCGTTGGCCTTGTGTTTTATCTTGTTCTGGCGTACGGTATGCCTTCGGCGGTTTTCGCAAAAAGTCAGGAATCCCCTGCACCGTACGTCAGTTCCTACGCGGCCATCCTGACTGAGTGGCACACCGGGACGATCCTGTATCAGAAAAACGCCTTCAGGAGGATGCACCCCGCGAGTCTTACCAAAATGATGACTGCCCTGCTTGCCCTCGAACAAGGCCTTCTGGAGGGCGAAGTCACGATCTCCTACGAGGCCTCTATGCAGCCCGGGTCCAGTATGTACCTGAAAGAAGGTCAAGTTCTTACCCTAGAGGATCTGCTGTACGGACTCATGCTGAACTCCGGCAATGATGCGGCCTGGGCCATCGCCGAGCACGTTGGCGGTGAGGTAGAGGATTTCGTAGCCATGATGAACCTGCGGGCCAAAGAGATAGGCGCCATAAACACAAGATACCGAAACCCCCACGGCATTACCGACCCGAATCACTATACCACCGCTTTCGACCTGTCTCTGATAGCCAGGACCTGCCTCAAGCATCCATACTTCAACCATCTGGTGGCAACCAAGGAAAAAGACGTCATTGATGCAGAGAAGGGAGTCAAGACTAGTCTGGCCAACACCAACAGGCTTCTCTGGATGTACTTGGGTGCCGACGGAGTCAAGACCGGTACCACCGAGTCTGCAGGGCAGTGCCTAGTAGCTTCGGCCACCAGGGACGATATGAGGCTTCTCGCAGTGGTGCTGGATAGCGGAGATAGGTGGGCCGACGCGGCGGCGCTTCTGGAGTATGGCTTCACCAATTTCCGACTGGCTCGATTGGCCAAAGCGGGAGAGACTCTTCTGAGCCTGCCCACACGAGGCGCTCTGGAGAAGTCAGTGCCGGTCATTTGTGCCAGAGATCTCCTTGCGTGCGTGCCCCGCCACGCCAAGGACTTAGCGCTGGGCATAGATCTCCCCAAAGCGGTCAAGGCTCCTTGCCCCTCAGGCAAAGTCTTAGGCAGAGCTACCATTCATCTCGGCCATAGTGTAGTAGGAACGACAGAACTGGTAGCCGGCGATTGCGTAAACCCTAGGACCCCCGCCGGTGTTCTGGTTAGACTCGCTTCTCTGTTGGTGAAGAAACTCGTTTCGGCCGGGGTCCTCTAGCTGCGGCTCATTTGACGCTCCTCACAAGACTGGACAAGGTCACCAAAGAGATGCCTTGCTGGGCCAGCCCTTCTACCAGCGCTTTCAAGTGGTCTGCTGCTGGGCGCATCCCTTTCTTGTCTATGCTCATTAGGACAATGTCGCCCGGCTTTATATTCTGCACCAGTTTTTTTGCGGCATCCTCCGCTTTCCCTCGCATAGAACGTGCGTCTATTCCAGGCTTTATCTCGTGAACGCCTTCTTCAAACGCCGATTGGGACAGGACGCCGCTAGTTCTTCCTCCCGGCGGTAAGAGGAACGGGGCGGGTTCTTGGGAAGCTTTGTTCAGTGCCTGCCGGGATCTTATTATCCGGTCTTTGACGTCTTGAGAAGACAGCTTATCCATAGGCTTCTCATCGGTACCTTTGATACCGAACTCATGGCCTTTTTCTGCGATTTGGCTAATAGCCTCGGGATTGGCTTCCACAAACGTGGCAGTGGCAAACCACGTTGCCTGTACCGAGATGCTCTCCAAGACCCCCAAACACTGGAGCGCCTGATCTGGACCAGCCGTAGTCACGTCAATGACCAGACTTGCCAACGGCTCTTGGGTCCTTACCATGGTCATCGGACTGATCTTCGCGGCGGTTTCCCGGGGCCTTTCAACGAAAGTTGCGCCGATTCTCACTCCTACTACCACCAACACGACGGAAAGGGCCACAATCACTCTACGGCGGGTGCTCGGCCTGAGATAAATCACCAAGGTCGGGTTCCCTCCTTTTTGGCAACAATATGAGGTGAGTCAAGAATACTTATGAGCGGAGAGAAGCCTATATCACAGGCCGTCCAGACCGGCTTTGGGCGGTAATCCTTCGTTCTAGCCGCTTCTTGCGTCTTACGAGGGGTGGGGGAGGTTCGGTTTGATCGAAGTTCCTTTGGATAGCTTCTTCGACTAACCGGATGCTCCCGGTCAAGTCGGCTTTCACCAGTTCATAGTACCGTGCAAGCCAAAGATAATCGCTGTAATCCTCGGTACCTTCTTGGATGAGGTTTTCCCATATCTTGCTGGCGCTTTCCCAGTCTCCTTGTCGTCTCATGACATGGGCCAAGAGACGAAGATGGTTGCGATCTGGATCCGAAGAAGTTGCTCTGGCGCTTTCCAGGCATTTCCGGGCCAAGGCCAAGTTTCTCTTGCGGTAATGCAGTCTGCCGGCCCCCCCAAAAGCCCGAGCGTCTCCTGACAAGTCCCGTGCCCCTACAAGCACTTGCCCAAACACCCGGACAAGGCAGGCCATGTCCAAAACGTCAAGCCTGTTGTGTTCCATGACCGGCTCCAACAAAGAAATGTCCCCTTCTTTTTCATACATAAAGTACAGGGCCGGAATGACATGTCCTGGAATGTCCTTATGACGAGATATTCCCACAAACCTTCTGACTGATTCTTTTAGGCTTTGCCCGTATTCGGGACGTTTGCCCATGCTTTTGGCTGAAGATAAGAGGTCTAGGTGAGCCCCAATGGGAAGGGGGGAGGTCAGCCCCGACAGTACGAACCTGTTTTGAAGCACAGGCACATCGAAGCATTTCCCGTTGAACGTGATCAGCGCAGAACTGGACTCCATGGCTCGCCACACTTCTTGCAGCAGCGACGGTTCGTAATCTCTGTCTTTCAGAAGCCATTGAGTCACCATAAAGCCCGAACCCACCCATTGTCCAAGACCCACCAGAAAAGCCATTGTTCCCGCTCCCAGAAGACCGGTCGTCTCAATATCCAGGTAGAGCCACCCATCTGTGGATTCCAACAATGGATCAAGTGAACGGAATCCCTCTAGAGACGAAGGTTCGGGCGGTTCCAGGCCATCCGGGGATCCAGTAGAATAGAGAGCCGTGACTCGCCGGATACCCTGACCGTCAGAAAACTCCAGAGACTCGGGTTCTGGATGACGCCCGGCTACGACTGGGTTTTTGGTCGTCTCCATGTCGTTGGTCCGGAGAGATCTAGACGCGCGGAAGGGGGATTCCGTCGGCTTGTGGCTTTCTATTCGACGTATGATCTCCCGCAGCCGATCGATGACGTCCCTATCAGCCAAGATCTCTTCCACCGCCTTCTATCAGTCGCCTTCTATCAGTCTCTCCAGAACCATCCTGCAGAGATCTTTGGTGCCCGTGCCCGCTTCATGAACAGGTCCCACGCACCCGGGACACCCATCTTGACACTTGCATGAGTCCAATAAATCCTTTGCCGTCCTAAACAGGTCGGGAAAAAGGTCGTAGACCCTCTCGGCTAACCCCACACCGCCGGGGTACGAATCGTAGAAGTACACCGTTGAACGTCCGTCCAAGGTTGACCTCACTTCCACTGCGCACCCTAGGTCTCTTCTGTCGCACATCAGAAAGAGCGGCGCCAGATTAGAGATGACGCTTGCAAGCCCTGACAGAACCGCTCCTACAGAACGAGGGTCCAGGGAACTCACCACGTTGTCAGGCAAGCTAAACCAAGTCCCTTGGGTATGCATGTTCGTCTCAGGAAGCGCTATCTGGCCGGAGCCCACGTTTTCGTGGGTGTAGAGTTTGATCTTCTTGAAAATCGTGGCCACAGCGGTTACCGAAACCTCACCGAATCGCTGACTTATTGGGCTCCCCGTCTCCTCTTTGTCAATAGAAATGACCTTCACGCCTACTGCAAGATTCGCGTCAGTGTAGTAGTCCACATTTACTCTCTTGACGTAGGCCTTCTTTGCTTGGTAGTCCAGCTTGAGGACGTGATATTGTTCCCCACCGTGAAGATAAATAGCTTCGTCATGGATGAGAAGCGGGGCAGAGAACCAGTCTACCTCGCCTATGACTCTTCTCGTAGCACCCGAGGTGTCGATGACCACGAAGTTCTCAGCCGACGCTGACCTTAGGTTCACGCCGGCGGCCGGGAACGATTCCGACGACCAATTCCAGCGATCCCTTGAGCGGTGCAGTATACCCCGATCCTCAAGACCTTCCAGTATGGGGGAGACATCCTGGCCCATATAGACGTGAGTACCCTGCCGGTTGACCTTGAAAGGAAGCTCGTAAGACGCACACTTAACGTGTTCGCCCAGTATATACGGGTTCTCGGGACTAATCAGGCCATACTCGGCACTCTGATGGAAGAAGTAGTCGGGGTTTTCCACAATGAACTGGTCGAGAGGGGACATGCCGGCCACAAGTATGGAGACAGAGCCACCGGTTCTCCTTCCGGCACGGCCCGCCTGCTGCCAGGTACTGGAGATGCTTCCGGGATAACCGGCAAGGATCGAGCAATCCAAATTGCCGATATCTATGCCCAACTCCAAGGCGTTTGTAGCGGCCACCCCCACAATGTCCCCTTCCCGAAGGCCCTTCTCGATAGCCCGCCTCTCGTTGGGAAGATAGCCGCCACGGTATCCCTGTATTCTGTGCTTTTGCAGAGGCTCTTTGTAGGAATTGCGCATGTACTGCACCAACAATTCCACCGCAACCCTCGATCTTGCGAAAACTATGGTCTGAACACCGGCGGCTATGAATCGCTGGGCAATTTTATAAGAGGCGTCTATGGCCGACTGCCTGACAGAGCCATCAGATGTGAGAAGCGGTGGATTATAAAAAACAAAATCCTTTTCCGAAGTGGGTGCCCCGCTCTTCGCTATTACCTGCACTTTTTCTCCAACTAGGGCCGACGCCAGTTCCCCTGGGTTGGCGATGGTGGCCGAAGCCAATATGAATTGAGGTTTCGAACCGTAAAACGCAGCGATTCTCTTTAGCCTCTCCAGAACATTAGCCACGTGACTGCCGAAGACACCTCGATATCCATGCATTTCATCGATGATCACGTATCGGAGTGCCGAAAACAGCTTTACCCACGTGGGGTGATGGGGGAGAATCGCCTGATGAAGCATGTCTGGGTTGGTGATGATGATCTGACCAACTTCTTTGGCCAATCGTCTCTTCTGAGACGGAGTATCGCCGTCGAATGTGAAGCATCTGAGCCCCAATTGACCCGCCGAATTCATTGCCTGGATTTCTGCCAGCTGGTCTTGAGCCAGGGCCTTCGTTGGGAATATGTAAAGCGCTCTGGACTCGGGGTCCTTCAGGATAGTATCCAGGACCGTCAGATTATAGCAGAGGGTCTTACCTGACGCCGTAGGAGTAACCACGCAAACGTTGTTGCCTTTCCTTAACCCATCGTAAGCTTCCCTCTGGTGGCTGTAGAGCTGTTTGACCCCTCTGTCCCTGATGACTTTGGCCAAAGATGGGTGGCACTCTGGGGGAATCGGCATGTACTCTCCGGCGGTAGAAGGTATATGCCTCCAGGAAGTCACGTGGGAGAAAAACCTCGGGTCGCTCCTAAGTTCGGCCAACACGTCCTTTGCGCTTTTCCTCATCTCGAATCCTCCCGGGTTAGGAGATAACTGGAAACAGTGTGAAAAACTAAGAACTTGGGAGGTAGGTGTCGCAATCCATCTTTGTCCTCACCTTCATTGCTGCAGAACACCTGGTTAAGAGGGTGATAATATGACCCTCTCTACATTACCATAATCTCAACCACGATCTCACCACCTTATGTAAACGAAGGGAGGTGAAAACGGATATGAAAAACATTTCTTCCGTCTATAGCCGAAGCGCTAGGCTCTCCTTAATGGTGGCGGTATTCCTGGCGGTTCTGACACTTTTGCCTATTCGCGCTCATGCAGCTCCACTCCTTCGACGGGGGAGCACGGGTGAAGATGTGGTTGCTCTTCAGATGTCTCTCTCTAACTTGGGGTTCGATCCGGGGCCCGTAGACGGCGTTTTCGGCCCGCGTACTGAAAAGGCAGTGAAAGACTTTCAGAGGGCATCAGGCTTGGTGGCCGACGGCATCTCCGGCCCGTTGACATATGCGGCATTGAAGCGATTGGGTCAAGAACCATCAAGGGGTACCGGATCCTTGCGAGGGAGAGTCATAGTGCTGGACCCCGGTCACGGCGGACCAGAACCGGGAGCCATCTCCTACTGGGGTGATAAAGAAAAGGATTTCACACTGCCTATGGCCATCAAGGCCAAAATATACTTGGAGAGCCAGGGAGCGACGGTGGTGTTGACAAGGGCAGGTGACTATACCCCGGGAACAGGGTGGACGAGGCCCGTGGACGACCTTTTGGCCAGAGTGTCCATAGCCAATTCCCGAGGGGCAGATATGTTCGTGAGTATCCACTGCAATGCCTACCCCAAGGATCCCAGTGTGTCTGGGGTCATGGGGTTTTACCGGGCAGGTTCTTCTGCATCCAGAAACCTAGCTTTGGCGATTGCCAGGAGAACATCAGAGAGTACCGGGTTAAGTAATATCGATACGCAAGTGGGCCCCTACTATGTCCTCAGCCAAACATATATGCCTGCAGCCTTGATCGAAGTTGGTTTCATGACCAACTGGAGCGACACGAACCTTCTGAGACAAAACTGGTTTCAGGATTCGGCCGCTAAAGGCATTGCCAAAGGAATAATGGACTATCTGGGCCGCTAGAAGGGTACATAAAACCCCCAGCCAAAGAGCGATTTGAATCCAAGGAGGCGCCTTTTTGGGCAATACCCGACGTGAACCTCCACGCGCAGGAATGCGGGCGGGACCCGCCTAAGAAGGCGCCCTTGTTTGCAGTTACTTCTAGGCTCGGCCAGAAATCTTGCCCGGACCATCCCTGTAAATGGCCTCCCTTGCTGAGAAACCGACCAAGAATGCTCAGCCTGCCACGTATTACCTTAGAACCGTCCACCATACGTTGCTATACTTATGTTAACTAACTATTCCATTAATCAAACATTGGGAAGAGGTATGAGCATGTCAAAAAAAGGGTTCAGATGGGATGTAGCCGCAGTCTCTGCCGTACTGACATTGGCCCTTTTGTCTTTGGGTTATTTCGTCTATGCAAACCTGGGGGTGCGGAAACCCCTTGAGAAAGCCCTCATGGCTGACCCCGACGTCATATCCGTTGACATGGGGCCCTGGCGGGGCTCAGAGGCCATCCAAGTGGAAATCGCCAACGTTACTGACTTCCCCGCCACATACGCTCGTCTGCATCAACTGGTAAGAGACAAAGCGGGCATGAAGCAAGGTTTCCGGATAGTAGACGAAAGAAACCAAGAACTCATTGAAGCGTATCATTCCATCCACTACTACCTGGAAGAAGCAAGGACCAACGCGAACTTCGGGGAAATGATAGAGTTTTGCCAAGAAGCTCTGAAAGACAAAGACCTGGACTCCTTCAGGTTTGCGGTGGACAAGGACAGAATCTACGTTCAGATGGCTAAAGGAGAGGCATACTTGTTCGAAGTCCTGGAGCGAGCGCCGGAAGGTGGGGGAGGTGAGCAGAGTTGAAACTTGAGTGGCTGGCGGGCTCCTTGGGAGGCGCTCTGCTCTTCCTCGCTTTCAGGGGGGTCAACATGCTACCGACACTTCTTTTGGGAGGACTTCTCTATTTTCTCTTGACCCAAAGCGGACACCTTCGGGACATAGGAAAGACCAAGGCGGGCAGCATTGTTGGAGACCGGCCCAACGTGACCTTCCAGGACGTTGGCGGCCAGTCCGTGGCCAAGAGAGAACTTCTGGAAGCTCTTGAATTCATGAAAGACCAAGAGCAAGCAAGGCGTCTGGGCATAAGGCCATTAAAGGGTATACTCCTTACGGGGCCTCCCGGTACCGGAAAGACGCTGTTGGCAAAGGCCGCTGCCAATTACACCGATTCGGTGTTTCTCTCAGCGTCGGGGTCAGAGTTCATCGAGGTGTACGCCGGATTGGGCGCCCAGCGAGTGCGGAACCTATTCCAGAGAGCGCGAAACCTTGCGCGAGAAAAGAAGAAGCCCGGCGCCATCATTTTCATCGACGAAATCGAAGTCCTGGCCGGGAAACGGGGTACTCAGTCGGGGCATCTGGAGTACGACCAGACTCTGAACCAGTTGCTGGTAGAGATGGACGGGCTCGGCATGGACGATGAGGTGCGCATTCTTGTTATAGGGGCTACGAACCGTCCGGACCTGCTGGACCAGGCTATTCAAAGGCCGGGAAGGTTCGACAGAACCGTCAGAGTAGACTTTCCCGATAAGGCGGGGCGTCTGGAAATCCTAAAGCTGCACCTTAGGAACAAACCCGTTGTGCCCGAGGTAGATCTTGATGCGCTCTCCAAGGAGACCTTTGGCCTTTCTGGAGCACATCTGGAAAGCCTCTGCAACGAGGCCGCCATACTGGCTCTCAGGAAAAAAGCAAAGCACATCGAATTCTCGGACCTTATGGAAGCTTTGGACAAGGTAGTCATGGGCGAGAGGCTCGAGAGCCGCCCATCTGAAGATGAGATAGAAAGAGTCTGCATACACGAGGCCGGCCACGCCATCGTGGCGGAGAGGACTCGACCGGGTTCAGTAGCTCAAGTCACAGTCTCGCCGAGAGGCAACGCTCTTGGGTACGTAAGACACTCACCTAAGGAGGATGTGTTTATCTACCCTCGAGAAACTCTGCAGGAGGAAATCGATATACTCTTGGCCGGGGCGTTGGCCGAAGACCTTATGCTTGGCTCCAGGAGCACCGGGGCGGCCAACGACTTCCAGCGTGCTCTGGACATAGCCAAGCGGATGGTGGGATACGGCATGTCGTCTCTTGGGGTTGTAGACAGGGACACTGCCAGCCCAGACGCCATAGCCAAGGCCACCAGAGAGATCCTGGAACGTTCCGAGAAGAATGTATGCAAGAGCCTGAAACGAGACAAAAACATCATTAGAGAGGTGGCGGACGAACTTCGTTCCAACGAAACCATGAGCGGAGAAGTTCTGCGAGGCCTCCTTGGAAAACCTCCCGGTGTGGCGTGGCGTTGGAGAAAGGTGCCGCTTCACAGAGGGAAACCCAGGGCGAAGGTAGAAATCTAAGCGCCTGGAGGTGGTACGTTGCAGGCAGAAGTCCTGTCAGTGGGCACCGAATTGCTGCTAGGCGAAATTGTAGATACCAACGCCCAGTACATCTCGAGACGCCTCAAAGAGTGGGGTGTTGATGTATATAGGAGAGTAACGGTTGGAGATAACCCGGCGCGTCTCCTGGCCACTTTCAAAGAGGCCTTGGGTCGCGCCGATATCGTTGTGGCCACAGGAGGGCTCGGCCCCACAGCCGATGATATCACGGCCCAATGCCTTGCGGGAGCACTAAACCGCCCGCTGGTTTTCAGCCAAGCGGCGTGGGAGGAAGTCGTGGCGTGGTTTGCCAAACGAGATAGGGTCCCCCAAAACTCCGACCGAAAGCAGGCCATGATCATTGAGGGCGGAAAACACCTGTCAAACGCTAACGGGACTGCTCCGGGGCAGACCATTTTCTGTGAAGATAGGCTGGCCGTGCTTCTACCGGGTCCACCAAGGGAAATGATCCCCATGTTTGAAACGCAGGTTCTACCAATCATAGCCGAATCCTTCCCCGCACTAGTGCCTCTCGTGTGTAAAGACCTTCATCTTGCGGGGATAGGCGAATCGCGAGTACAGGACATATTGGCAGATCTCATAGACAGTTCCAACCCCACTCTGGCCCCATATGCCGGTTTGGGCCAAGTGCGGCTGAGGATCGCCGCCAGGGGAAAGGACCCTGAAGAATCCAGAAACCTCGTGCTTGATATGGAACGCAAGGTTCGTCAACGGCTTGGAGAACATGTGTTTGGATCTGACGGCGACACGCTGGAAGGAGTGTGTGGCCGTCTTATGACCAGGAAAAGCTTAACGCTAGCAGTTGCCGAATCTCTAACCGGAGGACTAGTATGCCAACGATTGACCGCCATACCCGGGGCCTCCAAGTATTTGAAGATGGGGATTGTCGCCTATAGCGGTATTGCCAAAGGCGCTTGTTTGGGAGTACCGCTAGATGCAGTGAGAGACCAGGAGTCGGTCAATCCCGAGGTAGCCCGGAGCATGGCTCAAGGGGTAAAGGCGCTTGCAGGTGCCGCAATTGGACTTTCAACAACCGGTTTTGCGGGCCCAACCGGCGGGACTGAGAAGGAACCCATCGGCTCTGTCTACTTCGGCTTGGCTTACCCCGGGGGCATTATGGTTGATCACCAGAAGCTTGCCGGAGACCGAATAGCTGTACGGGAACGCGCTGCTCAGCACGCACTACTTATGCTTTGGAGATGTCTGAAAGACCTACTCTAAAGGACGTTTCATTGCAATGGCCAAGGTTTTCTTGAGCCAACAGATGCCAAAAGGCGCTGGCTTGTTGCGCTTGTGGCGTAATGTTATACTCTTTTAGGAAGGTGCTGCCAGGGTTAGCGGGGCAATTTGGAGGTATACTGAATGCTTGAGAAGGAAAAGGCCCTAGATCTCGCTGTGGCGCAGATAGAGAAGCAATTCGGCAAAGGTTCCATCATGCGTTTGGGCGAGTCTTACCGAAAGGGAACCCCGGACGTGATTCCTACCGGTGCCCTGGCACTAGATATGGCTTTGGGAATCGGGGGTATCCCACGGGGCCGAGTGATAGAGCTGTATGGTCCCGAAGGTTCAGGCAAAACCACGGTAGCGCTTCACATTATCGCCGAAGCCCAAAAGGCCGGCGGCATCTCGGCATATATAGACGCTGAGCACGCTCTCGATCCGGTTTATGCCCAAAGAATAGGTGTTGACGTGGACAACCTCCTGATATCCCAACCTGACACGGGAGAGCAGGCTTTGGAGATAGTTGACGCCTTGGTGAGAAGCGGGGCGGTAGATTGCATCGTGGTAGACTCAGTTGCTGCTCTGGCGCCCAGGGCGGAGATCGAAGGCGAAATGGGAGACTCCCATGTAGGCCTCCAGGCTCGCCTAATGTCACAGGCACTCAGGAAACTGACTGCTGTGATATCCAAATCCAAGTCCACGGCCGTGTTCATCAACCAGATCCGGGAGAAGATCGGCATCATGTTCGGAAACCCGGAGGTTACTCCGGGAGGAAGAGCTCTCAAGTTTTACTCGTCAGTAAGGCTTGATGTTCGCAAAGTTGAGAACTTGAAACAAGGGCAAGAAGTCATTGGTGCCAGAACCCGCGTGAGAATTGTAAAGAACAAACTGGCACCGCCCTTTAAGCAAGCTGAGTTTGACCTCATCTATGGCGAAGGCATATCTCGCGAAGGGTCGCTCTTAGATGTCGGGGTGGCCCAAAATGTGATAGCCAGGACCGGAACTTGGTATTCCTACGGAGACGTGAGGCTTGGACAAGGCAAGGAAGCGGCCCGAGTCTACCTCAAGGAGCATCCGGACCTGTCTCGGGAAATCGAGGATAAAGTGAGGGCATTCCTGCAGGAAGGAATGGTCAAGGCCGAAGGTACATCGCCAGCCGATGGGGCTGAAGGCAACTGATGGCTATAAAGAAGGACCCTCCTCGTGCCATGGATTGTGCCCTGAGAGTTCTTTCTAGACGCCGGGTAAGTACAGGACAGATGGAAAGCCTCCTGAAAAGAAAGGGCGCACTCGAAAGCGATATCAACGAGTGTATCGCCCGATTGAGTGAATGGGGTTACCTAGATGATAGGAGGTTGGCCAAGGACATTTTGCACGAAGCGTTGGCAACGTGTCCTATAGGCAGACGAAGAGCATCTTACGAACTCCTCAAGAGGAGTTTTCAGAAAGGCATTTCTGAAGATGCTGTCTCTGAAGTGTTTGGAGAATTGGCTGAAGAAGATCTGGCCAAAGAGGCTCTGTCTCGGAAATTGAGAGGCAGGGACTTGGGCTCTTTGAAAGAGAAAGAACGTGTACGTCTTGCCAGATGGCTTTGGCGAAGGGGATTTGACGGTCAGTCTATCCGAAGCGCCTTGGCCGGATACGGGCAAGACACGCTGGAGTAACAAGCCGCGGTTCAAGTTCTGGCGCAATGAAGATGATTCAGAGGGATGACTGATATACGTGAGGTCTTTAACTCAAGACGTGCTGTCTACCCGTGGGGATTTAGGGTCTTGACAGATTTCCATATACCGTAGTCCTTTTCGTCTTGCGTAGCTTCATATGCGTCTCCCCGCCAGTGTAGCCGGGCTTGGCTCGGCTCTTCTTGTTTTTATAAGGGGTGGTCGTTGTGCAATGGATTGGGACAGTTGTTGCCCTACTCGTAGGGTTAGCCGGAGGCTATTACATCCGCCGTTCCTTGGGTGAGGCCAAGATCGGCTCTGCTGAAGCCGAAGCCAAGAGGCTGATAGATGAAGCCGTCAAGGCTGTTGATACGAAAAGACGCGAGATCTTGCTGGAGGCCAAGAGCGAAGCCCAGAAAGTACGAGACGAACTCGAAAAGGAAGTGAGGGAGAGACGTCAGGAACTCCAGCGCTTCGAAAGGCGTCTTGTGAACAGAGAGGAATCTCTGGATCGACGTCAGGAATCCTTAAGTCAGAGAGAAGAAAGCATATCTAAGCAAGAGAGGGCTTTGATCGAGAAGAACCGTCACTTGGATGAACTGAAGGAACAGGCCATAAAGGAGCTTGAGAAGATCTCTGGGTTTACCCGAGAGGAAGCCGGCCAACGCATCTTGGCCCAGGTTCGTGAAGACCTCAAGGACGAAACGGCGAGAATGGTCCGAGACGCAGAGATCGCCGCAAAAGAGGCGGCTGATTCCAAGGCGCGAAGTATCATAGGCCTTGCCATCCAGAAGTGCGCTGCGGACCACGTGGCTGAAAGCACGGTTTCGGTCGTTGAGTTGCCAAGCGATGAGATGAAAGGCCGTATTATCGGCAGAGAAGGCCGAAACATAAGAGCGTTGGAAACTCTCACGGGAATAGACCTTATCATAGACGACACTCCTGAAGCGGTAATCTTGTCCGGCTTCGACCCTGTCAGGAGGGAAGTGGCCAGATTGGCCTTGGAACGCTTAGTGTCGGACGGCCGCATACACCCGGCCCGCATCGAAGAGATGGTAGAAAAAGCCCAGAAAGACGTGGATAACCTCATAAAGCAGGAAGGCGAGCAAGCGGCTTTGAATTTGGGTGTACACGGGCTGCATCCTGAGCTCATTAAGCTCTTGGGTAGGCTACGCTTCAGGACCAGTTACGGGCAAAACGTCCTGAAACACTCGATAGAAGTAGCTCATCTGGCGGCCATCATGGCCAGCGAGTTGGGTGCCGATGTGGCAGTCGCTCGCAGGGCGGGACTCCTTCACGATATTGGCAAAGCAGTTGACCATGAGGTCGAAGGTTCACACGTGACCATAGGCGTCAACCTTCTGAAGCGCTATAGGGAGTCTCAAGACGTAATAAGAGGTATGGAGGCGCACCACCAGGACGTCGAGCCTACAACCGTAGAAGCGTTCCTTGTGGCGGCTGCGGACGCGATATCGGCGGCAAGGCCCGGCGCCCGGCGTGAGACTCTCGAGATGTACCTCAAGAGACTCGAGAAGTTAGAAGCAATCGCCAACTCCTTTGATGGGGTAGAGAAGTCCTACGCCATCCAAGCAGGGCGAGAAATCAGGATCATGGTCAAGCCCGAGAAAATAGACGATTTGGGCGCCGTGAGATTGGCACGAGATATTGTGAAGAAGATCGAAAAGGACATTGAATACCCCGGACAGGTCAAGGTCACGGTAATCCGAGAAACCCGGGCCGTGGGGTATGCAAAGTAGCCATAGAGTCATAAGGAGAGAATCATGCAAAGATCCCGGAACAACGGTGAGGATTCTTACAGACGAGACGTAGAGGTCCTGGCGACACTTCTGGTGGCATATCCGGAAGTGTCTCGTGCGACTTTTGACCCTGAACAAAAAGCCTTGGGGATGGTTTTCCTGTGCAGAGGGCCTATGAGCGCCGCTGCCAGGACGAAGTTGACCGATATCTACAAGGATTCGGTCGAGGTATACGGATTGCTGAACGGAAGGACCGCTAATCTGGTTACGACTCGCTGGGAACGTATGGATCGTTTCTACTCTTTTCAGATTGAACGTGATGTAGCCACTCTCTCTCCCGGTGAACTCAACCTTACTGTGGACCTCGTACGACAAAACGCCAAGATTGTCCCCGCATGCGAAGGTCTTGAGGATTTTGATGATGGGGAAGAGTACACTGTGCCGGCAAGGTTGTTTCTACAGGAGATGCTGGAGCAGGTGAGAGTCATGGAGAGTCCCAGAAAACTAGTGGCTCTCAGAGAAGGGGAACGGGTCCTAGTATTCGACAAATGACCATAGGAGCGACGCAATGAACATCGTTTTCGTTGGAGATGTTTTCGCTTCGCCGGGCCGGGAGTTTCTAGCGAAACACCTGCCCTCTCTAATAGAGAAGTACGACGCCGATCTTGTGGTGGCAAACGCGGAGAATGCGGCCGGTGGTACTGGCTTGACCCCTGAGGTAGCTCAGGAGCTATACTCCTCCGGGGTAGATGTTCTGACTTCGGGCAATCACATATGGGACAAGAAAGAGATCCTTCCTCACTTGGATTCTGACAAAAGAATTCTCCGACCCGCCAACTACCCTCCGGGCGTCCCAGGGAGGGGGGCCGGGATATTTCAGTCGCGTAGCGGACAAACGGTGGGCGTGATCAATGTTGCCGGCCGGGTGTTCTCCCCTCAAGACTTAGATTGCCCTTTCAGATGTTTGGATCTTGAGATAGTCAAAATGAGGCAGTCTACTTCCATCGTTATTGTGGACTTTCACGCAGAAGCGACCTCAGAGAAAATTGCGGCAGGATACTATGTGGACGGGAGGGTGAGCGCCTTATTTGGGACTCACACCCACGTACAGACTGCAGACGATAGGATCCTCCCCAATGGCACCGCCTACATTACCGATGCGGGAATGACGGGCAGCTATGAAGGGATAATTGGGGTAAAGCGAGAAATCATCCAAAGGCGTTTCTTAACCCAATTGCCTGTAAGGCATGAACCCGATAGGGGCAAACGTCAGCTAAACGGTGTGTTTTGTGAAGTATCGGCATCCGGTGCTGCTCGAACCATTGAACGGATTCTGATTCTGGAGTAATTCACGGTCCATTCGCGCTATCCCCAAGAATGCCATTGCCAAATACGGTAACCGTCGTTAGAATAGTTACGAACTGGCAATAAATAGGCTGATCATCTCGGTTCTGTCATGCTACACGTAGCGGGGGGATAATAGTGGGAGTAACCAATGTAGACCGCCGGGAAGTAAGCTCCGTAGAAGTTCTCAAAGTGTCCTCACGGTCAAACCCCAACGCGGTGGCCGGAGCACTCGCGGGAGTGATCAGGGAGCGAGGGTACGCTGAGATCCAGGGTATTGGCGCAGGCGCAGTCAACCAGGCCATTAAGGCAGTGGCGATCGCTAGAGGTTTTGTGGCTCCGAGCGGCGTCGATCTTGTGTGTGTCCCAGCATTTACCGACATCATGATCGATGGACAAGAACGCACGGCAATAAAACTGATAGTAGGGCCAAGAGACTAGTCTCCTGCCGTCATGACTGTGCCGACACCTAGGTTATTTGTGTCCAACAGAGAAAGACCTGGTCGTAGCCAGGGCTTTTCTCTATTCGGAGACCAAGTCGCCGACCTGCACGTCCATACAAGTGCATCTGACGGGCAACTCACGCCGCACGAAGTTGCGGAACTGGCAGCCTTAACGGGCATGTCGGCTATAGCCATCACCGACCACGACACAACAGCGGGGGCCAAATCCCTTATCGAGTCAAGAGAGAAACTATGCTCCGGCGTAGAGATTATCCCCGGCGTTGAGATTAACAGCCAGTGGAATGGTCGAGAACTACACATCCTGGGATATTATGTCCCTCTGACACAAAGTGAGTTTCAAGACACTTTGGCCAAGCTGAGACAATCACGAAACACCAGACTCAGGCGAATGGTCGAGAAGATGAGTTCTATAGGCTACCCGATAGACTTGGACAGAGTGCAGGAACTCGCCTCAGGTGAGTCAGCCGGGAGACCCCATGTAGCGATAGCCATGGTTGAAAAGGGATACGTAGCATCCGTGAAGGAAGCTTTTGAGAAGTTCCTGGGAATCGGAAGGCCTGGATTCGTAGACAGGGAGCACTTGTCTCCACCTGAAGCGGTTCGGGTCATAAGGCGATCCGGGGGAGTGCCCGTTTGGGCCCACCCCGGAACAGCCAAAGCCGATGTCCTTCTCCCAACGCTCATGGAACACGGCTTGCTGGGCATTGAAGCGTACCACCCTGACCACGATAGCCGCGTCTCCATGAAGTACGTGGACATGGCAACGCAAAACGGCCTAGTGGTGACAGGAGGTTCTGACTTCCACGGGAGACAATACGGGGAGGGCGCAGGCCTGGGAAGCGTCACTGTAAGTTACGAAGCTGTGCTGAATCTGAAGGGACTGTCCTCATCTTAAGACACGCATGGGACAAGATTTGAGTGGATGAATCCATGCAAGTGGCGCGGGTTATCCCGCGCCACCTATTCATATCGCCTTGCCAGACTCAGACTTTCGCAAACGAGCCTACTTGAGCTTGATCTTCACGTCCAAAGCCGACAGGCCCTTAGGATACGCAAACACAGGGTTAATGTCCATCTCGGCAATCTCCGGGAAGTCCCTGCAAAGCTGTCCTACGCGGCCGATGGCTTCCTCAAGAGCAGGTATATCGTCGGGGGGAGCGCCGCGGAATCCCTTTAGAATCGTGTATGCCTTGGTTTCTCCAATCATGGTGCGTACCTCTGACTGGGATAGACCATTGGCCAGCCGGAACGAAGCGTCCTTCAAGAGGTTCACCAGGATCCCACCAGAACCGAAAGCCAGCATGGGTCCAAATGTCGGGTCCTTGGTCATGCCGACAATGAGCTCGTCGCCTTTGGGCATCATTTTTTGTACCTCAACACCATAGATCTTGGCATCAGGTACGCCCTTCCGGGAACTCTCCATGATGGAGGCAAACGCCGACACGACCTCATCCCTAGAGGTCAAGTTCACTTTGACGCCTCCCACATCAGTCTTGTGCATGATGTCAGGAGACGCTATTTTCATGACCACGGGGAAACCGAGAGATTCTGCAAAATCCGCGGCCTCTTCCGGGTTGGTAGCCAGCTTGGAGGGAGCCGCGGGGATCTTGTAGAGTTCGGCTACTTCGGCGGCTTCGGGTCCCAAGAGAAGGTCGCGGCCATCTGCGCGAACCTTGTCGAATATGGCTCTCACCTTGTCCTTGTTAACGTCATCAAAGACCCACTCTCGGCTTTCCGCTACTTCTTTCCTCATCTCGCCGAATTGAATCATCCCCCGGAGAGTAGCAATGGCAGGCTCCGGGAAGGGGTATGTAGGAATCCCAACCGAGTCAAGATGGTTCACTCCGACCTCGACCTTCAAACCTCCCATAAAGGACGCTACGAAAGCTTTGTCGGGATGATTCTTAGCCGTCTCTTCAGTTATCTCGGCTGCTTCTTTGATGTCTAGTACCGCGGTTGGAGTCAACAAGACTATGGCTGCATCGACGTTGGGGTCCGCCAAGGTCTCTGTAAGAGCTATCCTGTACCTGTCGGCGTGAGCGTCGCCTATCACGTCCACGGGATTGTGTATGTTTGCGGTAGGAGGCAGCTTCTCCTTGAGAGCCTTAGTGGTCTCGGGTGTAAACTGCGCCATCTTTAGACCGTACGTTTCAACCGCATCGGAAGCCACAATTCCGGGGCCACCAGAGTTGGTAACTACCACTATGTTCTTGCCTTTGGGGATGGGCTGAGTGGTGAAAGCAACGGCCAAGTCAAAAAGTTCGGTCATGGTGGTAGCCCGCAACACGCCAGCGTGCCGCATAGCGGCATCGTAAGCGGTGTTTGAACCGGCCAAGGCACCAGTATGTGAAGATGCGGCTTTGGCTCCTGCCGCGGTGATTCCGGATTTCAGCACGATGACGGGCACGCGTCGGGTTGCCTTGCGTGCAGCCTCAATGAAACGGTTTCCATCTACCACATCTTCAAGGTACAGACATATGACTTTGGTGTTCGGGTCTTCAGAAGCAGCTTCAATGAAATCTGCCTCATTAAGGTCGGCTTTGTTGCCAACGCTGATGAACTGGCTGAAGCCAATGCCGCGCTTCAGACTCCAGTCCAAGATGGCCAGGCACAGAGCTCCACTCTGGGATATGAAAGCGATGTTGCCCTTCTTCGGAAAGTCTTTAGCGAAGGTGGCATTGAAAGGAGTATGAGTATCCATGACTCCTAAGTTGTTGGGGCCGGTAATGCGCATGCCGTACTTTCTGGCGATTTGGACGAGGTTTTCCTCCAGCACCTTACCCTCTCCGCCAATCTCTTTGAAGCCGGCTGTGATAACGATTAGGTGCTTGACACCTGCCTGGCCGCACTCCTCGGCCACTGCGAGAGATGCCGCTGCCGGAATACAAAAAACAGCCACATCTACCGGTTTTCCGATGGCCGTGATCGATGGGTAGGCGGTGTACCCGGCGATTTCCTTTTCCTTGGGGTTAATCGGATAGACTTCACCCCCGTAACCACTTGACTTGATGTTTTCGATCATCGCGTACCCAATCTTGCCCGGAGTCTTGGAAGCCCCGATCACAGCGATCGAGCGGGGATGGAATAGTAGAGACAGATCGCTCATGGACTTACGCACCTTCCTGTAGTGAATTCGTACGACCCATGGTCACCACGGTTAAGTCTAACATAATTCTCAAAGAGGTTACACCGTTTGACTGGACAAGGTGAAGAGCGGAACAGCGCCGAGAGTTCACTACGCCCGGAAGCAAAGGGTCTTCCAACGAAATGGTAATTACCATATAATGGAACCGCGGAGGGTGATCTATCTTGGTGACTGAAAAGAGTGGCGCCGTGGTAGATAACGAAGGTTCGGGCGTGCCCTGGGCCGAAGTGGGGGAGAGACTCGATATGACTCCCCAGGAAATAAGCAGTCTACAAGCGGTTTTCGGTGATCTGCTGGGACTCCAAGACTCCAAGACTGTTCCGGAGGGCATGGCTCAAGTCATCGCCTTCATATCTAGAGAGCGGCGAAACAAGATCCCAGATGACGAGATAATTGAACGCATATCTTGCATGAAGAGCAGCCTTGACTGGCCGGAGCAGATCTTAGCGAGAATGGAAACGGCTTCAACCTTTGCCTTACCGCCCACGTCAGCACCGGCTCAATCTGCCATACCGTCAGGTTTGCAGTCGGTGCATTGTGACCAGGATCCTCTCGACGAACTCGTATCTAAAGACGAGTCTTGGGAGGTCTCTGTCAAAGAGACTATCTTGGACCTACGAAGAGAGATCCGTTCTCACTTCGCCAAACAGAGGGCCGACATTTTGCGACTGGATCAATGCCTAAGGAAACTTACTCTTGAGGTGAGAGACTTGCGCTATGCTCTTGTGCTTGGGTTTTCCCGAAGGGATCGAAAGCGGGGCAAGAAAGGGATATCAAACCTTCTGCTCTGGTAGCCATAGATCTTTTAGAGCGCCGCGCATCTGGTTTCGGAAGCCGGGTATAGTCTGGGAAAGGGAAGTGACGAGTTCTTTCATTGACTGGCGGTGGGTGCGACCTGAAAGGGAACACTTGGGCGATATGACGGGGAAGTCTAACCGAGAAGCATAGCGCGCAATCTCGTTCTCGGCAACGTAGACGAGGGGTCTGATGCATTCCACTCCCGTTCGCGTTAGCATGGTCTTGGGTTTGAAGCAGCGGAGACTCCCTTGGTAGAACATATTGAGAAAAAGAGTCTCGATAGCGTCGTCTAGGTGATGCCCCAGAGCGACCTTCCCCGCGCCTATAGCCCGGGCAGTCTTGTAGAGAGCGCCTCTTCTCAAGTTGGCACAAAGGGAGCAAAGCGTATCCTTGGTGGGATGCACCTGCAGTATCCTAGCTATGCCGGTTCTCTCCACGTGATAAGGCACGCCCAAGTCTCGGAAAAACGTTTCCATAGCCGCGATATCCTCGTCAGAAAACCCGCTGGGCTCGCCCGGATCAATGGTAACAGCCACAAGGGTGAACTCAACGGGGGCTCTGCTTCTTAGTTCCGCCATTATATGCGCCATCGCAAGGCTGTCTTTGCCACCGGAAATGCCAAGCATTATGTGATCTCCGTCTTGGATCAAGCCGTAATCTCGGATAGCCTTCCCAATTTGAGAATAGAGTTGCCTTGATGCAAATCGCCCCACCGGTAATCGCCTCTCAAACCTCACCAGATTTCTTTGCTATTGTAAACTCAAGAAAACCGTATCACAAAGGTAAGGAGGATTACCTCCCTCGTGAAGTAGTAGAATACGGGAAAGGTAACGGAGAATGGAGGGACGTAGTTGTCAAAGGGCACGCACGATCGGAGTTTCATTTACATGGACAACTCTTCCACTACCAAGCCCGCCCCTGAAGTGGTAGAAAGCACGATCCGAGTACTGCAAGACGAATGGGGGAATCCTTCATCTCTGCATAGTATGGGCTCACGGGCACAGGACCTCGTGGAAAAGGCCAGGGCTTCTGTGGCTTCCCTTGTAGACGCCCACCCAGAAGAGATCTACTTCACCTCGGGAGGCACTGAGGCCAACAACTGGGCCGTCTTCGGCACCCTCAGGGCGGTTGGCGAAGGGAAAAACCACATAATCACGTCAAGACTGGAGCACCCGTCCGTCATAGAGACCTGCGAGTATTTGAGACATGTGGGTTATGACATCACCTTTGTGGGGTGCGATCGAGACGGGTTCATAGACCCCAATGCCGTGCTGGAGGCCGTGAGGCCCAATACTGCCCTCATTTCCATAATGCTGGTTCAAAACGAAATCGGTACAATCCAGCCCTGCCAACAAATAGGGCAAGCCCTGTCGAAGCTCGGACCCAAACGCCCCAGATTTCACGTAGATGGCGTGCAAGGCTTCGCAAGGTTGCAGTGTAGGCCCAAAGACTGGGGCGCGGATACTCTTGCAATGAGTAGTCACAAAATACACGGTCCAAAAGGCGTGGGGGCACTGTATATCCGAAAGGGTCTCTCGCTGTACCCCCTAACTTTCGGAGGAGGCCAGGAGTCCGGGCTCCGTTCAGGCACAGAGAACGTACCTGGCATAGTAGGGTTCGGTGTTGCCTGCGATCTGTGGAAGACGAGCAGGAAGGAAGTCATGGACCGCCTGGCCCACTTACGCGAGAGACTGATCGACGGCATTTTGACAAAATGCCCAGATGCAGTCCTTCACGGCCCGAGAGAAGGCAGCGTCGCCCCCTACATAGTGCATTTCTCGTTTCCGGGATATAGAGGAGAGAGCATCTTGCATGCTCTGGAGGAACGAGGAGTATATGTATCGACCGGATCCGCTTGTTCTTCTCACAAAGCCAAACCTAGCCCTACCATCTTAGCCCTAGGCCGCGATGAAACCGAAGCCTTGGGTTCCATAAGGTTCTCCATGTCCCGTTACACCACGGAAGATGACGTGGCACATACGATTGCCGCTCTTTCAGATTCGTTGGAGTCTCTACGGGCATGGAAAGTCTCTCACCGAAAGAGATAGACACGGAGGAACGCACATGAGTATGCAGGAAGTCCTACTAATTAGGTATGGCGAATTGGGCCTAAAACGAGCAAATCGCGGAGAATTCGAAAAGGCCCTGGAACGACACGTGTCGTGGGCCGTGAGAGATATGCCCGGAGCTCGAGTTGTGAGAACCCACGGGCGGCTCTTCGTGGAAGGCGAATTCTGCAAGAGAGCATCTCTTGAGAGGCTTGCCAAAGTGCCGGGCATCGTGGCCATCAACCCCGCAAGAAAAGTGCCTTCGGAAATTTCCGCCATCAGAGAAGGTGCCGTGGCATGTTTGAGCCAGGCACAAGAAAGCGTCCACGTGAACTCGTTTAAAGTGGAGGCAAGACGCTCGGACAAGTCGTTCCCCTTGACTTCTCCCGAGATAAACGGCGCGTTGGGCGGCACCATCTTGAACGCCTTTCCAGGTCTGTCAGTGGACGTCCACTCCCCGGATGTGACCCTAAGAGTGGAGGTTAGAGAAGATGGCACGTACCTGTACTGGGAACAGGTTTTGGGGCCCGGGGGTCTACCCATAGGCACATCTGGTAGGGGGCTACTTCTCATCTCTGGAGGCATCGATAGCCCTGTCGCCGGTTACCTGGCTATGAAACGGGGTATCTCGTTGGCGGCGCTTCACTTTTGGAGTTACCCTATCACCGGCCAGCGTGCGAAAGACAAAGTAATAGCCCTGAGTAGGATTCTAATGGAATACGATCCCCACTTTCGGCTATACATCGCCCGTTTCACCGAAATCCAGACAGCGATCCTTGAGAAAGCGCCTGAACGGTTCAGGATCACGGTCATGCGCAGGATGATGATGCGGGTGGCTTCGCTTTTCGCCGAGAAGATACGGGCCCAGGCCATCTTCACTGGAGAAAACGTGGGACAGGTGGCCAGCCAGACAATTGAGAGTCTGGCGGCAATTCAAGACGCGGCCTCACTTCCAGTGTTGCGGCCCCTCATCTGCTTCAACAAAACCGAAACCACACAAATTGCCAAGTCCATCGGAACGTACGACCTTTCGGTGCTGCCCTACGAGGATTGCTGCTCGGTGTTTGTGCCAAAGCACCCGGTCATCAAACCCACTCTAGATGAGGCTCGGACTGCTGAGTCTTCTTTGGAAATCGAAGACCTGGTTTCCCGGTGCGTCCAGGAAATCCAAGAAGCAGACCTTGTTTTATAATACAAGGTATCAGGGGTGTATTGTTGTTGGTACAAGAACTACCCGGCGTTAAAACTTTCTATATAGAGACTTTCGGATGCCAGATGAACGAAAGGGACTCTGAGACTATCGCGGGCCTCCTGACGCAAAATGGCATGAGGCAGACTTTGGACCCCAAGATCGCCGACGTCATCGTGCTAAACACTTGCGCTGTGAGAGAATCTGCCGAGAACAAGGTCTGGAGCAGACTGGGGAAAATCCACGCCATGAGACGGGGAAGACCGGAGCCCGTCTTAGTTCTGTCAGGCTGCATGGCACAGCTGCCTGAGACTCTTACCAGGGTTCGCGCCCGAGCGCCTTACGTTCAGGTGATCACCGGCCCAGGCCATGTGGTCAAAATACCTCAACTGGTTAGAGAGTCTCTTGGTAGAAGGCAGCCTGTCTTGGTGGCGGTATCCCCAGGCAGGAGCGAAACGAGAAATGGCGAGTCTATCCAGGCTCTCCCTGAAGGGCTCCCCAGGGCGGTGACTCCGGGAGTCTCGGCATATGTGAATGTCATGTACGGCTGCGACAACTTTTGTTCGTACTGTATTGTGCCCTACGTTAGAGGCCCGCAGGTCTCCAGAAGCCCGGAAGCCATCATCAAGGAGGTTTCCGATCTCTCCAAGCAGGGTTACAGAGAGATCACACTTCTCGGTCAGAACGTCAACGCTTATGGACTGGATATCGGGACAGGTTCGTATGGGTTTGCCAACCTACTTAGGGATCTGGGTCAAGTGGAAGGCCTAGTGAGATTACGGTATTTCACTTCTCACCCCAGGGACTTCAGTCGGGATATGGTGGATGCCGTGAGAGATAGCGCCAGTGTGTGCGAACACTTCCACCTTCCCCTTCAGTCGGGCTCCGATAGGATCTTGAGCCTCATGAACAGGGGGTACGATCGCCAACACTACCTTGACCTCAGAGACTACATAATGGAGACTGTGCCGGAAGCCTCTCTAACTACAGACATAATCGTTGGGTTTCCAGGCGAAACAGAGGAGGATTTCGAAGACACTCTTGATATGGTCAGAAGATGCCGGTTTGACGGGGCGTTCACTTTTATTTTCTCACCCAGAAAAGGTACGGCGGCAGCACGCATGAAAAACCAGGTAGACGCCGCCACCAAGTCCCGGCGTCTGCAAGAACTAGTGAAAGTCCAAGGCAACATAACCCGGGAGATAAATGAGCGTTTGATAGGAAATACAGTTGAAGTGCTGGTTGAAGAATCCTCTGGACACAATACGCCAAACGGCCCCGAAATCAAAGGGCGTACACGTACAAACAAGATGGTTGTGGCCTTTGGAGAGGCTGCGCCGGGAAGGCTTGTTAACGTTCGAATAGACGAAGCCGGGACTTGGTATTTGAGAGGACAGATCATTTGATGAAAGACAAGACTCCCATGATGGCCCAGTGGTCGAAGTTGAAATCCCGCCACCCGGATGCTCTGCTCTTCTTTCGGTTGGGGGACTTCTACGAGTTGTTCTATGAGGACGCTGAAATCGGCTCCAAAGAGCTTGGCATCACTCTCACAGGTCGAGACGCCGGCCGTGGCGATCGCGCTCCAATGTGCGGCGTCCCCTATCATTCGGTTCAAGATTACATCAAAGTATTGGTGGAAAAAGGATATAAGGTAGCGATATGCGATCAAGTGGAAGACCCTGCACTTTCCAAAGGTCTGGTTAAGCGAGAGGTGACTAGGGTCATTACACCGGGCACATACTGGGAGGGCGCTCCCGACTCCTCACCAAGCTATATTGTGGGCATCTACCTAAACAAGTATCAAGGGGCGGGGTTGGCCGCATGCGACCTGTCCACAGGAGAGGTCCTTTTGGCCAGCATGACGGAAGATGAGACCGAACCCATGAGATCCGGTTCCAAGGGCGTATCCCGGGTAGTTGAAGAAATGTGCCGTCTCTTTCCGAGAGAGTGCGTGATACCAGATACACCACATCATAAAGACCTGGCCGCCAGGATTGAGAAAGCTCTTCCGGGCATATCCATAGCTGCCTTTGACGCCGGCGCGTTCGACTCTGGGACATGCCCAAAGGACCCTAAGAGCCTCTCCAAGAACGCGTTGGCAGGGCTTCTGGCCTACGTAGAGCGGACTCAGATGACCGATCTGGGCCACCTTAAAGAACCCCGCTTATATCTAGAAGAAGGGTTCATGGAGATGGACCGTTCCACCGTACGAAACCTAGAGCTCCTTTCTCGGCTTCAGGGCGGAGTTCACGGCTCACTTTTCTGGGTTCTGAACAAGTGCTGCACATCCATGGGGACCCGACTCCTTAGGCAATGGATCGAAAGACCCCTCAGAGATATTGACCAGATTCGCGCGAGACTGGAGGCGGTAACAGAAATCCGCAACGACGGAGTCCTCCGCATGGAGATTCGGTCTATTCTCTCCAAAGTGAGAGACCTTGAGAAGCTGGCGACCAAGATAGCTTACAAGTCTTGTGACGCTCGAGACTTGGTGGCCATGGCATCCTCATTAGAGAGTGTGGGGGACCTCAGGTCTACCTGCGCCAAGGCATCTTCACGCCTTCTCAAGGAACTGCATGACCGTTTGGACCAAGTACCCGAGGCAGTGTCCGCAGTCAGAGCATCCATCGTGGATGAGCCTCCTTTGACGATCACCAACGGCGGAATCATTCGGGGAGGATACGACGCCAATCTCGATGAATTGCGCCAGTTGGCCATGGGTGGCAAAAAGTGGATTCTGGATCTCGAGACCAAAGAGAGGGAACGTACAGGAATAAAGAGCTTGAAAGTAGGCTACAACAGAGTCTTTGGCTATTACATTGAAGTCACCAAATCATACTTGGACAGAGTACCCGAAGATTACATACGTAAGCAGACTCTGGTATCGGCAGAAAGGTTTATCACTCCTGAACTACGTGAACAAGAGGCGGCGATCCTGGGGGCAGAAGAAAGACTCTGCCGAGAAGAACACCGCATATTTTGCGAGATAAGGGATCTCGTCGTGACTTACCTGCGGCGCATCCAAAAGACCGCAAGAGCCGTTGCCGAATGGGATGTCCTGACTTCTCTAGCGGAAGTCGCCCACGCATACGACTATGTTTGTCCCAACTTGACTCAGGACGGAGGTTTCACCATCCAAGAGGGAAGGCATCCGGTCCTGGAAAGAATACTGCCACCAGGCACCTACGTGCCAAACGACTTATCTCTTGGTGAAGAACGGGTTATGATCATCACGGGCCCCAACATGGGAGGCAAATCAACTTATTGCCGTCAGGCGGCTCTCATTGCAGTAATGGCTCAAATGGGTTCCTACGTACCCTGCAAAGCGTGCTCGATTACTCCTGTAGATAAGATTTTCGCACGGGTTGGCGCTTATGATGACTTGGTTATGGGACAATCCACATTCATGGTGGAAATGACCGAGGTATCTAGAATACTCACCCAGGCCACACGCCAGAGTCTTGTGATCCTAGACGAAATCGGCAGAGGGACCGGAACTTTCGATGGACTTTCTGTGGCTTGGGCTGTGGTGGAACACCTGGCCGATCCGAGGACTATCGGAGCCATGGCCCTGGTGGCCACTCACTACCGAGAGCTCACTCTCCTGGCGGACCTTAGACCCGAGATAGGCAATTATCACGTTTCCGTCAAGAGGACCGGGGACGACATAACTCTCCTACGAAAAGTTGTGCCAGGAATCTCCCAAGGGAGTTTCGGCATTGAAGTCTCGGCCATGGCCGGACTTCCGGCTAAGGTGGTAGCCCGCGCCAAAGAGATACTGGTCGGACTCGAATCTGAGACCCGACGCGGCTCTCGCTCGAAGACCGGCATCTTGGCTCAAGTGATCTCTCGATCTTCTCGCTCCTGGGAGGAAGATCTCGTCCCAGGACAAGCTACTCTGTTTGGGGGAGAAGTCGCCACTTCTTCCACTTTTGCCAAAACGATCTTAGATGAACTCATGGAACTGGATCTCGACGGATTCAGCCCCCGCGACGCCCTGGATTTCTTGTATGACCTGAAGAAGCGGATAGCCCTGGAGGAGGACTTCTAGATGACTCGAATAGAAAGGCTGGATCCGGTGGTAGCCAGCCAGATCGCCGCGGGTGAAGTAGTGGAGAGACCTGCTTCTGTAGTAAAGGAACTGGTCGAGAACGCCTTAGACGCTGGATCTGGCAGAATCATAGTGGAAGTGGAGGATTCAGGGCTTTCACTCATCAGAGTGTCTGATGACGGAGAAGGCATGACGAGGGAAGACGCCGTCTTGTCGATCGAACGGTTCGCTACCTCTAAGCTTAAGGTCATAGACGACTTGCATCTAGTTGGTACTCTTGGATTCCGAGGCGAAGCGCTGCCGTCCATAGCGTCCTGCTCACGTATGACCCTACTCTCTCGAACCGAAGAGTCTCCGGCTGCCGCAATGGTACAAGTTGAGGGCGGGAAAGTGATAGGAGTTTCGGAACGTGGCCTGCCTCGCGGAACAACCGTGGAGGTTAGAGACCTGTTCTACAACACCCCGGCCCGGCTAAAATTCATCAAGACTAAGACCAGGGAAAGACAGGCCATCATCGAGGTGATGGAACGTCTGGCGCTTGCGTGGCCAGAAGTGCGGTTCGAACTCATATCCCAGGGCAAGACGATTCTTATGACCGGAGGACTGGGCCTCCTGAACACGGTGGCCGACTTGTACGGGCCAGAGATCGCAGGCGCCGTGGTGTCTCTCGAACCTGCAGAAGAACGGGATTCTGTGAGGATATGTGGGCTGCTAGGCTTGCCCCGCCTCTATCGCAGGCAGAGAGACCGGCAGTTCCTCTCCGTCAACCGGCGACCGGTGAAGACCCCGTGGTATGCCTGGGCATTAGACGAATCCTACCGGGGACTGTTGCCTCCCAAAACCTACCCAGTGGTATTCTTGAACCTGGAAATCTCCCCGGAAGACGTGGACGTTAACGTTCATCCGACTAAAGCGGAGGTCAGGTTCAGAAACGATGCCGGGGTGCGCAGAGCCGTAATCCATGCGCTAAGCCGCGCCCTTGTGTCTTCGGAGCTGATGGGTAGCGCCACAGGAGAGACATCCCGAACTCTCAAGCCTCCTGCACCCATGAGCACATACCAAGATTTGGCTCCTAGACCGGCCCTATCCCTACCAATGGTTTCGGAAGTAAGGGACAAGGAGACTGATGACTGGGAGTATCTAGGTGAGATCCAGTGTACATATCTTGTGGCAAAGACAAGAGAATCGCTCTTGATCATAGACAAACACGCTCTTATGGAGAGCATCACATACCTGAAGCTACTGAGTCTGCCCAGTGCAAGTCAGGATCTCCTAGTAGCTGAGATTGTCCGCCTCTCTCCCGGCGAATCGACTTGTTACCAAGACAATGAAGCCTACTTAGAAGATCTGGGCTTCAGATCGAGGCTTGTGGGAGAGACTACCGTGATGGTGACAGGAGTTCCCCTCGTCTTGGGACAACCCCTTAACCCCGAAAACTTGAGGGACGTTCTCGGTTCCATATCACAGGAGTCTTTGGACGGGCTTTCCCCCAAAGACGTCATGGCGGCTTCAAAAGCCGCTCTTGCGGCCTGTCACGCCTCTGTACGAGCCGGAAAGCCCTTGAAGCCTCAAGAAGCCAGAGCCCTAATCGAGGATCTGTATCGGACCCCGTCGGCGAGGGTTTGCCCTCACGGACGTCCCACTGTAAAGGAAATCCCGTTGAAAGAGATCGGAGATTTCTTTGGCAGAACTTCCCACGTGGGCCCTGCGCGGGTATAATAACGTGAAATGCGAAAACTCGAGTCCAACGAAATTCTGGTTATCGCCGGCCCGACAGCATCTGGAAAGTCGCGATTGGCGCTAGATCTCGCGGCCAGTATCCCTTTGGAGATTATCTCTGCCGACTCGATGCAAGTGTACCGCGGCATGGATATCGGCACCGACAAGCCATCCCGAGAGGAACAAGAGAGAGTCGCACACCACCTCATAGATGTCAAAGATCCCGACCAGGAATGGAGCGTAGAGGAGTTCGTACGTTTAGCCCAATGCGCCATAAGAAGCATTAAGGCAAGAGGCCGTGTGCCATGCATCGTGGGAGGCACGGGCTTCTACATGAGGGCACTGCTCCGAGACTACCCTTTGGAAGACGCTCCGCCAGACTGGGAGTTTCGCCGCAGGATGCAAGGTTTCGCCAAAGAACATGGCAATGAGGCGCTCCACAACAAACTCCTGGATAAAGACCCAGTTTCCTGGAAAAATCTACACCCGCAAGATCAGAAACGAGTGATACGAGCGTTGGAATACTACGAAGCCACGGGAAAACCGATTTCCAGCAGGGTAGGGGCAACCAAGACTCGTGCCCCGCGCTACCAGGCCGCCATCTTAGGCCTTTGGTGGGAACGCCAAGAGCTTTATCAAAGGATCGATTATCGAGTAGAAAGGCAATTTAAGCGGGGGTTAGTGGAAGAAGTCAAGTATCTCCTAGATCAAGGGTATAGTCAAGACCTTCCGAGCATGCAAGGACTATGCTACAAAGAGACGTGCAACTACCTGGCAGGCTTTTCAACTCTGGACGAAACGAAGAACCTCATAATGCGCAACACTAGACGTCTAGCCAAGAGGCAGTTCACATGGTTTTCCCGGGAAGAAGGCATAAACTGGGTGAGAGCAGGCAAGGATAGATCGTGGGATAGTATCGTCAAAGAGGCGAAGGAAGCGGCCGGATACTGAGACAAAGGCTGCCTAGAAGTTTTTCGGCCGGAGAAAGCGGGGAGAGCGAAAGTGGCGACGAAGGCATCGGTCAATCTTCAGGATTCTTTCCTCAATCAGGTGCGTAAGGACAGCATCCAGACAACCGTATACCTCATCAACGGTTTCCAGCTAAGAGGCCACGTCAAGGGCTTCGACAATTTCACGGTCATTTTAGAGAGCGAAGGCAAGCAGATGCTCATATATAAACACGCCATTTCTACCATAACGCCTTCCCGAACAGTGAACACAACTATTCTCGTTGAACCAGCCGATAGGTCTCGAGAGGTGACCGCAGGGGCAGATGAAGTCCGCTAAGAGATAACGGCAAGACACGGGTTTGTGGCCATTGTATGCAAGTTCGGGAGGTTGGGCAGACTTCCCACAGGGAGGTGATGGCCACGCCTAGGGATCCTGTATGCGGCATGAACCTGAGAGACGATAGGGATGATAGGAACCTTCGGTCTGACTACGAGGGTCAGAACTACCGCTTCTGTTCCGACAGGTGCAAAGAGGAGTTTGACAGGAATCCTGCCAGTTACGCCCGTAGCCAGAACGAAAACCGTAATGAGAGTCGAGGCGAAAGACGTAACGAGGATCGCAACGACAATCGCCAGAACCTGAACCAGCGGAAACCCAAGTAGGGTACGAACCTAAGCAAACCACAAGACCGCTCCCCTCTGAAGGGGCGGTCTTATGGTTGTGACGGCCACCTCTCGCAATCCGGCGTATAATAGCGTGCTTGAATATTGCGGCCAGGGGGAGGGGCCAGAGCAACTGTGACGGACATTGCCGCAAGAAACCGCAGAGGGCCTAACCTGAGATTGATACAGGAGAAAGGTCCAGTGGATTTCAGCCAGGTGCCCGGCGTGAACTTGGGGAAAGAAAGCGTGCTAGAGGAACTCAACTCCCTTGTGGGTCTCACCAAAGTCAAGGAACTCATCTTCGAAATCTACGCATTTGCGGAAGTACAGAAGCGTCGGGAACGATTGGGGCTCTCAACCCAGAAGACCGTGCTTCACATGATCTTCAAGGGTAACCCAGGCACGGGCAAGACAACCATCGCAAGGATAATTGGAAAACTCCTTGCACGAGGCCGGGCTTCTGGAAAAAGGGCATGTAGTAGAAGTCGAACGGGCAGATCTCGTGGGCGAGTACATCGGTCACACGGCCCAGAAGACCAAAGAACAAATACGAAAGGCCCAAGGCGGGATCCTCTTCATAGATGAGGCATACTCTCTCTGTAGAGGCGGAGATAAAGATTTTGGCAAGGAGTGTATCGACTGCATCGTCAAGGGCATGGAAGACCACGCCAAAGAAACCGTGTTCATACTGGCGGGATACCCTAACTGAAATGGAGTACTTCGTACGGTCGAATCCTGGACTTCGCTCAAGGTTTCCAATACATCTTGATTTCCCCGACTATTCTCTTCAAGAGCTCATGAAAATCGCCGATCTGATGCTGAAACAGCGGGATTACCGCCTGTCAATGGAGTCTAGGACGACGCTGCAAGAAATCATCTCCAGACAGATGAGGACAGAGAGCGTCCCCTCCAACGCCAGGATGGTCAGGAACATCATCGAAAGAAGCATGAGACGGCAGGCCGTGCGTCTCATAAGGGCCAATTCATTCACTCGCCAAGACTTGATTATGATTGCTCCTGAGGAGTTGTTGGAAGCCTCCTACGATGATATATAATTGCCGTGTCGGCGGCCAAGAGATTTGCTTCTACCAGGAGGTTCACACTCATCGAGCCCATTCGAGTCGTTCTAGCGGGCATAAGAAGTAACCGAACAACGGGTAAGCACAGGAATGTTCAAATGACTCCAGAGGAGTCCATGGAGGAATTGCGCAGTCTTTCCTCGACTTTGGGGTATATCCCGTGCGGTGTGATCGTCCAGGAGAGAGACGCACCTGACCCCGCCACTTATCTGGGGAAAGGCAAAGTGTCAGAATTGGCCGATCTGGTTTCGTCTCTGGAGGCATCCTTGGTCGTGTTTGACGGTGTCCTCTCACCGGTCCAGGCCTGGAATATCCAGGATGTTGTCGGAGTCCCGGCCATCGATAGAACTGAGCTCATACTTAGGATCTTCGCTGCCAGGGCGCAAACTAAGGAGGGCAAACTGCAGGTTGAATTGGCTGCCGCAAGACACGCCCTCACACGTCTTGCAGGACATGGCCGGGATATGTCCGCGCTTGGGGGAGGAATAGGCACAAGGGGCCCGGGCGAGCAGCAACTGGAAACAGAAAGAAGACTCATAAGGAACCGCATCGCCATACTGAATCGGAAGCTCAAGGAAGTGAGAAGGGTTCGAGCAGGGCAACGCAAGCGGAGAAAGCAGTCAGGCATGCCCTTGGTCTCTTTGGTCGGGTATACGAACGCAGGGAAATCGACTCTGTTCAATGCGCTCACAGGCCAGTTGGCGCTTTGCGACGATATGCTTTTCGCAACTTTAGATCCGTGGGTCAGAAAGTGGGAAATGTCCAACGGCCAGATAGTACTTCTTTGCGACACAGTGGGTTTCATACAAGGTCTCCCTCACGAGCTGGTGGCCGCTTTTAGAGCGACTCTGGAGGAATCGGTTGACGCTGACGTTCTAGTCCATGTGGTCGATTCGTCATCTCCGGTTTGGGAACAACAGATGGCCACCGTGGAAGGAGTATTAACCGACCTGGGGGCCAATCACCTCCCACGGCTAACGTGTTTCAACAAGATAGACCTGTTACCCCAAGGAGAGGTCCCGTCTGGAGCCAGATCCTAAGGGTCTTCGCTTGCCATATCTGCCCTACAACGAACAGGTCTTCTCGATCTCGAAAGAGCCGTCACAAACCTTCTGGCTGAGTCCAGGCGCACGATCGTTTGGGATATCCCTTACGCCCAGTGGGACGTTGTATATGAGATCAGGCGCCTTGGGGTCATCTGGAGGAACAACACCACAAGGATGGGGCCATCATCACGTGTACAATCGGGATCAGGGATGCCGAAAGATTAGCCCGGAGATTGAGGTTGCTCGAAAATGCGCAAGGAAACGGCAATGATGCTCTGCCCAATGGATGACCTGGCTTTGCAGTGCAAGGAGGCCCTGCGAGACACCTGGGACGCGATTGATGCCGTGGTACTCAACAACCAAGCAAGAGTGCTGGCAGCCTTCGCCGCCAACAAAATAAGCCAGAACCACATGTATCCCTCTACTGGTTACGGGTATCAGGATATGGGCAGAGACGGATTGGACGCCCTGTACAAGGATGTGTTTGAGAGCGAGTCGGGCGCTGGTGCGAGTTCACTGGGCCTCAGGGACTCATGTGCTCAAAACTGTCCTTTTCGCCCTGTTGCGCCCCGGAGACGAGGTCTTGAGCGTTACTGGAAGACCCTACGACACTCTGCTCCCAGTAATCGGCGCGGACAAGGCATTACCCACGAGTCTATCTTCTTACGGTGTCACTTATTCCGAAACAGAGGCGCTGTCTTTGTACCAGAAGGGCGCGATAGACGAAAGCAAGATGGAACACCTTCTGGCCAGCGCCATCACACCGAAAACCAAAGTGTTGATGGTGCAAAGATCCAGAGGCTACTCCTCCGCAAGACCATATCCATGGAAGTACTTGCTCGCTTCATGGAAATCGTGAAAAGAAGATGGCCTGAGATAATGACTTTCGTTGACAACTGCTATTGCGAGTTTGTTGAAGCTAAGGAGCCCCCGAGCCTTGGGGTCACCCTCGCTGCAGGGTCCCTAATCAAGAACCCTGGCGGCGGGCTAGCGCCCACCGGCGGCTACGTGGCCGGCAAATCGTGGGCAGTCGATCTTGCGGCCGACACTCTCTACGCTGCCGGAATTGGGAACGAGGTTGGCAGCAATGCGGCAGGCTATAGGTCTCTATACCAGGGGTTGTTCATGGCGCCAAAAGTCGTAGGCGAGGCTTTGAAGGGTGCGACATTTGCGGCGGCATATTTCCATGCTCTAGGGTACCCTGTTGACCCCCTCCCGCAGGAGCCGAGAAGCGACATAGTGCAGTCAATAACCATGGGAACCGGGGATGACCTGCGAATCTTGACTAAAGCCATACAGTATGCCTCACCGGTAGACTCTTTCGCAACTCCGGAACCTTGGGAGATGCCCGGCTATGACAGACCTGTGATCATGGCGGCGGGGACTTTTGTTCAAGGGTCATCAATCGAGCTGTCGTGTGATGGACCTTTCGTTCCACCATACCGCGCGTACCTACAAGGGGGGCTCACGTGTGAACACGTTATCCTCGCTTGCCAAAACGCCCGAAGAATGTTGGGTAAGTAAGAGGCGTCCCTGTGGCTCGCCGTGTCAGTGCATGGAGCGGTACAACCCCAGGACCTTTCCCAATATCTTGACAGACCGTACCACGATGGGCTCCATCTCTGGGTTCTCGGGTTGGAGACGCACTCTATTTTTCTCTCGGTAGAAGGTTTTTACAGTAGCTTCATCGTCGATCAGCGCCACCACAATGTCGCCGTTATCGGCGTCATTCTGCTGCCTAACCAGGACGTAGTCACCATCATAGATGCCGGCTCCGATCATGCTGTCACCTTCGACTTTTAGGAGGAACACGTTTTCGCTCTTAACAAAGTGCCGTGGAAACGGGACCACATCCTCAATGTTCTCAACGGCCAAGATCGGAGTTCCCGCCCTGACCATTCCCACGATGGGGACCATGACTGCCGAGGACGGGTAAGGTTTGGGGGAAGTCTCCGTAAGACAAAATGCCCGAGACTTCTGGGCTTTGCGCTTGAGAAACCCCTTTCGTTCGAGGTTTCGCAAATGTGTATGTACTGTGGCCGTGGACTTGAGGCCGAGCCTTTCGCCTAGTTCTCTCACTGACGGGGGATACCCCGTTTCTCTTATCGTCTCTTTTATCGCTTCAAACACTCTTGCCTGCTGAGTGGTGAGCTTATCCATGATATCCCCTCCCACAGTACCTACGGCCACTCTCGCGGCCCCTCTCGAACATTAGTTTACCATGTTCTGCCGGGCATAGGCAAACGCAAGTTTGGTGTATCCAGTGCCCTTGACCGGGGAACGATAACCCTAGGAAAGGAGGGAATGCTTTGAAAGACGAGCGTCCAGTGCCTCGTTTGCCAGAAGACTTCCCACTGGAGACACCCATCTACCACGATGAATTTGATCCTTTCTATCCGGAATTGCCCGACACATATCAGGTAGATGACAACCAGCCGGTTGACTTAGATGACGACTGGAATTGGAGAGAACCCGACGATGTCTTTGTAGACGAAGGTATGTGGCCGTGGCCGGAGCCGGCTCCCAGGTCTAGGAGAGTCGCCAGGCCAAAAAAACCAGAAGAACCGCAAGAACCCCAATAATCGTCCCTTCTCTATCCAGACTGAACGCCCCCAACAAGCGGGGCTTTTTTGCGGCTTGTTGCTCGGTCACCAAAACCCGCTTCCTCTCATAGAGTGATGAGAATCGTAGTTTTTAGGGTGGAGGTATGATAAATGGCACGCGAAGCTATGACTGAGGCGAGCGTTTTCACCTGGTCCAGGGAAAGGGAGCTGTCACCTGTCTACGAGAGGCTTCTGACCCACGCCCCTCAATCCTCCTGCCTTGAGCTCATTCAGGAACTCTGTGATGTGAAGCGGGACGTCATGACAGACAACAGGGAACTAATGGCGGCGTTAGGCGTGGATACCTCCGGCCCCTATGCCGACATCTCCATACCTGACGATTTTAACGAGACCATTGTCCTCCTCCATACCAAAGAGAATGAACTCCTGGACAGCGGATACTTGAGGCTGGATCCCCACGTGGAAGACCCTATGGCAAGAGGCATCATGATGAGACTCTCTCGGCGCAAAGCCCGGCAAATAGCGCTCCTGCGGGAGATCGCTGAGAAGTGCCGCATTGTCCTGATCATTTCACCGGAAACAACGCCGACTCCACCGCATCACGATCATTCCACTACTCCGCCGCATCACTTTCCGCCTACCCACCCGGATCCTGTGCTTGACTACGTGGTTCAGCCAGGCGACACCATGTTCCTAATAGCCCAGCGGCACGGCGTATCGTTGGAGACACTGATCAGGGCAAATCCGCAGATTCGAAATCCAGATCTGATCTTCCCAGGTGACATCATCCGGATCCCCAGGGGGGACAGAGTGACTCCGCCCTCAGGGCACATGCCAGGCGGCAGAAGGTACATCGTGGTGACGGGCGATACGATCATCATTATCGCCCGAAGGTTCGGACTGAGCCCGGCGGAACTCGTCGCTTTCAACCCGGGACTAACGATCGATAGCCAGCTAACCCCCGGTCAGGTCATCATGATACCCGCAAGCGGAGCGGTGGGCTAGAGGAAGAACGGAGGCATGCCAGACAATGGCTGCCCGGGCTGGAGTCCATCGGTACGGGCAGCCCCCATTTCACTTGATGATCCGGCGAGCTCCCAGATACTTTTTATCCAGGTTGGCCGAATAATCGTCGTGTGATGGGTCGAAACTGTTGACCGCCACCCCGTTACTTCCCGAGTGTACGTATCGAGAATCGCCCAAGTAGAACCCTACGTGTGACGCTCCCTCTCGATAAGTCTGAAAGAAGACTAGATCTCCGGGTAACAGGTTGGCCCGGTCTTCCACTATCTCACCCTCTTCATACTGCATGTCTGCGTCGCGCCTAATCCGGTAGCCGTTATGCTTGAGGCAGAACTGGGTGAAGCCCGAGCAGTCGAAACCGTAGGCCGTGCAGCCTCCCCATAAGTAGGGAAGACCCAGGTATTCTCTGGCAGTCTCCAAGACTCCCTGAACGCCCTTCTTCTCGGAAAACACCTCACTGTAGGACTGAAACCTGTTCAGGTCTCGGAGCCTTGCTTTGACCACACCGCCGCCTGGAAGCGCTAGGCTCGCCCAATCGTTATCCGTGGAAACGAGAGGCAGTACTGTTCCCTGAACTAGGTTTTGGGTAAAAGCCTGGACTTCACCGGTATCTCTGTATGCGGCGGTCATTTTGGACGTAACCAGGGCAACTTCCCCCGAGAACAACGATTGAGTTGGGTCGTCGCCAGTCACCCATACACCGGCAGAACTGACCCAACCCAAGTAACGGTCATCCATTTGGCAAAGGTACCAGCCTTCGTCTTCTTTCAGAATCCTGAGGATGTCTCCCATACGAGCTTGTGTAACCGTGTTTTTGCCTCCGACACTGTTGGGGGCATCCCCCAGGTCCAGAACAGGAACACACACCACAGCCCAGTCTCTACCCTCCAGCGATACCGTAGGGAGGACCGTAATGCTGTCCACCAGTTTGATCCCGGGCACCAAATTGAGAACGGCTTCAAACATGGCCGCTTTTCGAGCCCGGTCTGACACCTCCCCTGTAAACACGGCTCTACCGCTATCAACTTGACATTGAACCTGGAACACCTCTTCTCTAGGAGAGAAACCGACGGATTCAAGGAAGCTGGCAATGCCGTTTTGGATTCGGACCTGAGCCTCTCCATCTGCTATCTGGTTCTGAGTCTCGGTCTCGGGCACTCTAGGTGAACAGGCTGAAAGCAATACCAGCACCAGAGGCAAGAGCGCCGGAAGGCACCGTAGAGATGCGGCTTTCAAGGATAATAACGGCCCCAGAGACACGGACAACCACCTCGGTTACCTATGATATTATTGGCCTGGGTGATACTCGTGACATGGCCGAAGGCTTTTTGCTATGGATTAGGGTTGACATCGATAGCCAGCGGCCTATCATACGTTCTCGCACGCTGGTGTTTCGGCAACATCTTCTATCTTGCGCAACTGCTCCCGGCCTTCATGGTTCTGTACATCCTTGTGGCATGGCTTATGTACCTAAGAAAAACCGGTCTTCTTGCGTTTGGCCCTCAGCAAAAACCCTCTCGTGCAATGGGATACCCTGATAGCGAACACACCCAAGACCTGCCCGAAGACAAGATATCCGGCCGGGAGTTGATCCTGACCCGTGACCCCGACGGACTGGTAAGACCCAGAGTACCCCAATCGCCACCGGAAAACCCGATCCCCGTGCTCCTTTGGTCAGCGCTCCAAATTGCGTTCCTATCCATCTACCTGTATGAAGCCTGTGGAATCGGTGCCAGATTCCACCTCTAGGGCCGATCTCCCCGCTTAGGCCACCTAGCTCAACATCTGCCGGTACTGCTGCATCTCAAACCTGTTGCCGTAGACAAAATGCCCGGGACGTATCTCTGCCCACTTGGGCTTATGTACCGAATAGTCGTGGCTTTCGGGGTCGTAGACCAAGACTCGCTTTTCCTTTTCCACGCGAGGATCGGGGATGGGGATAGCCGACAACAAAGACCGCGTATAGGGATGCAGCGGATTCTCGAAGAGTTCTTCAGTCTCCGCCAACTCCACGATCCTACCCCTGTGTATGACCGCGATGCGGTCAGCTATGAATCGGACTACGGAAAGGTCATGGGAAATGAACATGTACGTCAGTCCTTTGTCTTTTTGAAGCGCCGACAAGAGGTTCAGAACCTGTGCCCTGATTGACACGTCAAGGGACGAAATGGGTTCATCGGCGATGATGAATTCGGGCTCCATGATGAGAGCTCTAGCAATGCCTATGCGCTGTCGCTGTCCCCCCGAGAATTCGTGAGGAAACCGCGAAGCGAACTCTGGAAGAAGGCCCACCTCCAATAGGGCCTTCTCCACCTTTCTTTTTCGGTCCGCCTCATTTCTGAAGTTTTTAGTGTTGTAGAGGCCTTCTGAAACGATGTAGTCCACCTTAGCCCGCTCGTTCAAAGAAGCCATAGGGTCCTGGAATATCATCTGGATCCTTTGGGTCACCAAGCGGTCCAATTCTTTCGAGATTACGCCGTTGATCCTCTGCCCGCGGAATCTTATCACACCTTTGGCCGTCTCGTTGATCCTGACGATGGCTCTCCCTATGGTGGTCTTGCCTGAACCGGTTTCCCCCACAAGACCGAACGTCTCGCCTTTGGATATCTTGAGAGAGACATCTTCTACGGCCACAAACGGTTTGCCACCGCGGACCTTGAACTCCACCCGCAGGTCTTGAATGTCGATCAATACTTCCCGGGCGTCGATTGTCATGGCGATTCCCTTTCGTACTTGGCGCGCATTGCCTTAATGGTATCCGGGGGCTCAACCTTGGGCGCCCGCGGGTCAAGTAGCCACGTGCGAGCGAAGTGCGTCTCGGAAACTCGAAAGAGCGGAGGCCTCTTAACGAAATCGATCTTCAGAGCTTTTGGGTTTCTGGGGGCAAAAGCGTCTCCCGCAATGTCCGTGAACAAGTTAGGTGGCGTTCCCTTGATGGAGTATAGCGGTTGACCTTTCACGCCCAACTGAGGTAGGGAGGATAATAGCGCCCACGTATATGGATGACGGGCATCATAGAAGATCTCTTCGGTGGTACCGATTTCTATTATGTCCCCGGCGTACATGACAGCCACCCGTTCGGCCACATTAGCCACGACTCCCAGGTCATGAGTGATGTAGATTATGGTCAAGTTCAATTGTCTCTGAAGGCGCCGTATCAATTCTAGGATCTGTGCCTGAATCGTAACATCCAGGGCAGTGGTGGGTTCGTCGCAGATCAGGATCCTTGGGTTGCACGCGACCGCTATGGCGATAACGACCCTCTGCCGCATGCCTCCGGAAAATTCGTGGGGATACTGAGAATACCTCATGGCCGGGTTGTCTATTCCGACTTGGCCGAGTATCTCGATTGTCCGATCTTTCGCAGCGTCTCCCCTCAAAGCCTGATGCAGTTCAAGCACTTCACGTATTTGCATTCCAACAGTTCTCAAGGGGTTCAGGGCAGTCATGGGATCTTGAAAAATCATGGCGATTTTCTTTCCGCGTATCTTCAACCATTCATCCTCAGTCTTGAGTTTCGCCAGGTCTTGGCCTTCAAACAATATGGAACCGGAGTCTACCCAACCGTTGGCGTCAAGCATTCCCAGAAAAGTCTTTGTGAACACGCTCTTTCCGGATCCGGATTCGCCCACTATGGCCAGTGTCTCGCCTTCATAGAGGTCTAAGGATGCGTGGCGAACGGCAGTGAGTATCTGACCGCGAAGGCTGAACTTAACTACCACGTCTTTGGCTCTTAGAATGGGCTCTCTCATCGCTTCCACCTCCTAATAGTGGTTGCGAGGATCGGCAGCGTCAGAAAAAGCGTTGCCCATCACGTAGAACGAAATAGTGATAATAGATAGTACTGCGGCGGGGAATATCAGCTGGTACCGCAGACTAGGCGACATAATGTATCTCCTGCCCTCGTTCAACAGATTCCCAAGGGAAGGAATGTCAAGCGGTAGTCCCAGGCCGATGTATGTTAGGAACACTTCCCACCCGATTGTCCCAGGGATCGACAGCGCTATGCGGAGCACGATAACCGAGACAAGGTAGGGGAGAAGGTTCTTCATGATGATGCGCGAAGTTGGCGTACCCAGACACCGCGACGCAAGATTGTACTCCCGATCGCGGATTATGACTATCTGGTTTCGCACAAAACGCGCCATACCCATCCATCCCGTTGCGCACATGGCGATAATCATGGTCTTGAAACCGGGACGGAGGATATATGCCAAGAGAGTCAGCACGATAGTGGTAGGTATGTTATTGAGGACGTTGTAGACCTCTGTGATCAGCGCATCCAATTGCCTTACATAGCCCCAGAGAGCCCCAAAAGCGATCCCAAAACCCACTTCCCATACGCCAACTATCAGCGCGATCAGAAGGGAGGTTCTGGTGCCGCTCCAGATCATAGACCACAGGTCCTGGCCGATGGAGTTCGTTCCAAACCAGTACTCCCTGTTGGGTTTCTGATTCACGAGCTGGCGTCCCGTTTCTGGATCTAGGTAAACCCTGTTGGCTTCTTTCTGGTATGGCAGGTAAGGTTGTATGAAAGTGAAAACCAAAAGGAAGACCATGGCCAAGAGCATGATAACCGCGGTCTTGTTCTTCAGAAACATCCGGATTGTGGAACCCCAGTATGAGTAGTCGGAGTAACCGGTTCGCTCGCCAGCCTGCTCATCAAACTCAGCAAACTCGAACAGAGACAGGTCCTCAATAGCTTGAACAACATTCTGTTCCTTCTTAGTCACTACCTTGACCCCCCTCCTCTGGCAAGTTTGATCCGGGGGTCAAAGATGGCCATAGCCACATCACCCAAAAACAAACCTATTATCCCCAGAGATGAGAAGAGGAGAACCAGGGCCTGAACCATCGTGTTATCCTGCAATCCGATGGCGTCAACCAAGAGCCCGCCCATACCCGGTATTGAGTACAACGACTCGATGTAGATCGAACCGGAGATTGTAAATAGGATGGACGCAGGCAAGTATTGAGCCATGGGTACGAAAGCGTTTCTCATGACGTGCTTTACCATTATGGCGGTTCCCGACATGCCTTTGGCCCGGGCAAGCTTGATGTAGTCTTTGTTGAGTTCATCCACCATATATCTCCGCATCCACATGGCGTAACCCGCAATGCCGCCCAATGACATAGATATGGCCGGTAGGATCCAGCTAAGCGGTTTGTCGCGATCGAACAACATAGGAAGACGAAAAGCCTTTGATGCAAGAAGTTGCGTGAGAATCAGATACACGGCGGCCGGAACCGCGTTTATGAAGACAATATACGCAGTAAAAACCTTGTCCAAAAGTCTGCCTTTATACCGCGCTTGACTAACCCCCATCGACAGACCGCAGGTTAAGGAGATACACATAGATGCTAGGCCGAAACGAAGAGAATACGGAATCTTGGTTTTTAGAATGGTCGTAATCGGAACCTTCGGGCGGTAAACAATGGACTTCCCTAAATCTCCTCTGAGAAGGCTTTGGTAGAAGTTCTTGAGCTGAACATACCATGGGTCCAACACACCTAGGCTCCGGAGTATGTTTTCGCGCTGGGTCGGCTGCAGTTTATCATAGTTTTCATCGAAATACCCTTCAACTGGGAGTAATCGCATCAACAAGAAAACCAGCGTTAGAACAATGAACACCGTCACCGCCGACTGCAACAGCCTTCTTATGCAATACCTTACCATCATTCACACAGCCCCTCGCGTCCGATTGACAGCAGTTCCATGGCTTTAGAGAAGACCGCCCCGATAGGGACGGTCCTCTCTAATTCACGAAGAGAATCTATTTGGCCTGGGCTGCCAGAGCCGCGGCACGATCGGCTTCCCACTTTTCGCGGGCCTGTTTGTACTCCTCCATGCTCATTGCCTTATCCATGATTATTTGGCCCTTCCACTTGTAGCTGTCGCTTCCGAACGGCGCATAGGGGCCCGTGAAAGGCTCAACCTTGGAGGCGGAGTATCCGCCGCCGCCAACTCCGTAAGGAATGATCATGGCTTCTTCAATAAGCCACGCCTCCGCACGGGCAAAGAGCTCGAAACGCCGCTCCAGATCAACAACTTCGGCTTTGGCCTCGTCAACCAGGTTCTGATAGTGGCTTAGGCCGTTCTCGTCGGTATAACCTTCGGCCTTATCCACCCAGTTGTAGTCCATGCCGGCGGGGGGATAGAAGGGATCGGCGAATGTCTCAGGATCAGCATAGTCGGGTCCCCAGTTGCATTCCTGGAACGCGTAGTTGCCGGCCCTTCTCGTGTCCTTCAAGAAGTTCGTTGGTGGGAATCCTACGGGGATCACGTCGATGTAGTCACTCCCCAAGAGATTCTCCAATTGCTGTTCTACAACGACGCACCTCTTAGTCCAGTCGGCACTCGAGGTGTTGTAGGGCATATACACTTTCACAGGGAACGTGGCCTTACCCTCAAGCTCAGCCAGGGCAAGGTCGCGATACCTTAGAGCCTCGTCCGGATCGAAGCTGTCCGTGTCAGTGAATTTCGCCAGAGGTTCATAGAGCACATAATCTTTCCCGCTGTACTGGCAGAAGTTCTTGGGAGTCACCGTATTGTTGAGTCTGGACAACGGGTCGTTTGGCTCTGCCGTAAGCATAGCCGCTTTGCGGTCTAGGGCATGGAACAACGATTTCCGGAAGTTCTTGTTGTTTACTACAATCTTCCAGTTTTCGGGCTCATATTCCTCGGGAAAATGCGGATCGAAGTTGAAAGCATAGAAGTAGCTGTATGTGCTAGGGAGGTTGGGCCTAACCAGATCCTTGCGGGCCGGGTCGTCGAGCCAGTCCTGTAATATCGAGCTGGGTATATCGGCGGAGCTGATCTCTCCTTGCAGGAACAAGTCAGGCGCAAGCTTTCCGGCCTCTTTGTTGTATCGATAGTGCAGTTTCTGGATGTGAACGTTGTCCTTATCCCAGTACGTCTCATTATTGACCATGAGCCGGTAGTTCTGGGGTTCCCACTCGGAGATAATGTAGGCACCGCAATACAGAAGATTCTTATGATCCGTTCCGAAATTCTCGCCGGTTTCGGCCAAGAACTGACCGTTCATCGGGAGAAAGGCCATGTAGCACAACATGGTAAGGAAATAGGGGATAGGGCGTTCAAGAGTATACTGCAAGGTGTACTTGTCAAGCGCCTTGATGCCTACCTGCTCCCAATCGGTAATCTCACCATTGTAATAGGCTAGACCGTTCTCAACAGCCTCGTAGGCGATATTGGCATTGGCGGATGCGTTCTTGGGGTCGAATCCGTACTTGTGGGCGTCTACCCAGTCTTGAGCAACAACTTCTGCGTACTCTTCGCCTTCGTAAGTAACCCACTTGACACCCGGCCTTATCTTGAAAGTCCAAACAAGCCCGTCGTCACTCACTTTCCAGGATTCGGCTAAAGCAGGCTGGATAATACCCAGGTGATTGTGCTCTACCAAACCGTCAATACAGTTGGCCAAGATACTGAATTCTGCCGTAGTGCTGGTAACAAGGGGGTTGAGCCCCTTGACTTCGCCCGAATAGACAGCGTAATAGTCGCCCGACTCCCTCACTTCGCTGGCAGGAGGCGGAGGCTCCGAAGGAGTACAGGCTGCGGCAAGGCCAGCCATCATGAACACAAGCATCAGCACTGCCGTGAGTCTCTTCATGCTTATCCTCCTTGTGCGCTTTGTCGCTGGACGGGAAACCAAGAGAAACCAAGAATAGGGAATAGGGAGGCCGACCCGATGCGCGTATGCGCGATTCTTACTCTTCGGAAATCACCCCCCGTTCGCCGTTAGCGCAGGCCGACAACCGAAAGACCGCGAGACAGGTAAACCCCCGAACAACGCACTGCCGCCCTTGTCATTACCGCCATTTCTGTCGCAGAACGGCTATTCCACACACGTCAGACGTATTCCTGTCAGAAATCACACTTTTATCCTTATCTAACCCAATCTTGGGTATATCTTACATACTTGACATATTGGCGCACCTTGGAAAGGTTTCGAATTCCTTTCGGCAGCTCTTTCTAGAGCTGCGTTGCTCATCGTCGATGAGCAGGTCGAGCACCAGACTGAACTCCAGAAAGATGACCTTGGGAAACCTGCAAGAAGACCTACGAACTGACGAGTAGACCTAACTACCAATAGACCTTTCACTTTCACACTATACGAACTAGAGGGCCCTGAAACTTTGAGGCAACTCCAAACAAACTCATCCTTCAACGCACTCACAAAATTCTCCTGCACCACCTGCACCAATAGATAGAGACAAGAATCGGAGTCCGAGAGGATGTTCGTCATGCTAGACCATAGAAACTCTGATTGGCATGGGTTCAAAACAGAAACCAGAATGCAATTCGAATCAGTTAACCGAAAAACGCCGCTCATCTGCTGTAAGAGACTCTGTTGCTGTAAGAAACTCTGTAAGAGGCTTCTGTAAGAGGCCAAGAGGACGGGGCAACATCTTATTGATTCGTAACGTCCCATAATAGTTATTATGTTAACTAACATTTCTCCTCACGACGGCCTCTTTACAAGCGTGATGAGGCTTATCTCAGGCAGGCAAAGAAAACGTACGGGTATGTGGCTCATACCGACACCACGAGTCGTATAGACCCAGTGTGTTGGAGCCTCTTGTAGCCCCACCGGGTACTGGCTGCCGAGGGGCGGCAAAAGCAGAGCCCCTACAAACGGTAGACACACCTGTCCGCCGTGACTGTGACCCGATATTTGAAGCGAAATCCTGTGTTCGGGCTTTACCGCTAAAGCTATGTCTGGTTCGTGTGCCAGCAGGATTCGAATAGAGTCGCCGGTATCTTCCGCCATGGCCTCATCTATGGAAGGACTACCCACTAGCGCATCGTCGACTCCACCCACCCAAAGGCCCGGAGCCACCAGCTGCCCGGAGTTGACCAACATATGTAAGTTCACTCTGTCTCGAAGAGACTCAGCCTCCCACCAACGGTCCCAATTCCCGCGCACTCCGTAAGGCTGACCAAGAGGTTCTATAGCCTGATTTATGGAGTCAATCAACGAGGGTGCTCCAGCCAAATCGCCCAGAACCACCGTAATGTTAGGGTTCGCCTTGGCCAGGAGGTCTGCTGCTCGGCGGACCACGGAAAATGGGGTTGTATCCAGGTGCAAGTCGGAAATCACCCCGATGGTAAAGCCGTCAAGAGCGTCAGGCAATGAATCAATGGGAACATTGACTCTCTCAACCCTTATCATGTGCGGTTCTACAAAACAGGCCCAACATGCTGCGGCTAAACCTGCCAAGACCAATACCAGAGCCAGACGAAACACGAACCCGGGAGTCAACAACAGGGCTCCTCTCCACTATTTCCACTATTGGCCCCGAATCTGGTTACCCACAGGGTCACTTGCCGCCTCGCGCCCTAGACCAAGCATGAGGATCTCTGAGAAAATCCCTTATCATAGAAGCCGTCCCCCGGTCGAAAAACCCGGTCCTCTCTCCTACGTCAACAATTGTGGGCCAATCAGTTATCCAGTGACCTTCTACTCCTATCTCTCCAAGAGTCTTCTTGTACTCCTGGGCAAAACCATAGGACGCGAAAACAAACACATGGTTCACTTTAAGCCCGGCCTTCCGGAGACCTTGGACAAAGTTGATTTTGCTGCCGCTGTCGAACATGAGATCTTCAACCAACACCACGTGCTTGCCTTCTCCGATATAGCCCTCTACCTGGGCATTTCGTCCGAAACCTTTGGCTTGCTTCCTCACATAAACCATGGGAAGTCGCATCTTCCACCCCAAAAAGGCCGCATACGGAATGCCGGCCGTCTCCCCTCCCGCTACAGCATCTATGGGCTCGGCCACCATGTCCTTAATCAACTGCTCCATCATGTCCACAGCCGCTTCGCGCTCAGGAACGAAGGAGATGAGACGTCGGACATCTATATATACAGGGCTCTTGGTGCCTGAAGTCAACGTAAAGGGTTCTTCGGGGCGTGCACCCAAGGCGCCTATTCTAATGAGGATCTCTGCCATGTTTTCCCTGTACCTTGAATCTCCAATAGCCATCTGGGAAATTCCTCCTTGTATTTCCGTTCGAGCGTCCGCAAAGCATCGAGGAAGTCGTCAGGCAAAGGTGCCATGAACTTCATGAACCGACCGGACCCGGGATTGATGAACCCCAACTCCACGGCATGGAGCGCCTGTCCGTGGAGACCCAGTTCACCTTCGGTGCTACTGTAGACCGGGTCCCCAACCACCGGGTGCTTCAGATATGCCAGGTGAACGCGAATTTGATGCGTGCGACCGGTACGAAGGTGGCAGCTGACGATACTATACTCGTTACCGAAAGTCGTTAGCACCCGGTAATCGGTAACCGCTTGTCTGCCTCTTTCAGTAACGGCCATCTTCTTGCGATCTCTCGGATTCCTTCCGATGGGTGCGTCCACCCTACCGGCGGGGGTCTTGAAGCGGCCCTTACACAGCGCCACGTAATGCCTCACAACCTCCCTATCCTTTATCTGCCGTTGCAGAGCCTTCAAGCTTTGTTCATCTTTGGCAACCACAAGGAGCCCCGTCGTGTCTTTATCCAACCTGTGGACTATCCCTGGGCGCATCTCACCGCCAATTCCCCGAAGATCCGGACAATGACTGAGAATGGCGCCGGCCAAAGTGCCACGCCGATGCCCCGCTGCCGGGTGAACTACCATACCGCGAGGTTTGTTTATCACCAGGATCTTCTCGTCCTCATAGACGACATTTAGGGGGATCTCTTCCGGAACCAGATCCCACGAAACGGGGGCCGGCACAGTCACCTCTATTACGTCCCCAACCTTCAGTCTGGTCGAGGCTTTGGGCCTGGCACCGTTAAGGAGAACATGTCCTTCTTCAACCAAGGACTGAAACCGCGACCGAGACAATAACCCGGCAGATCTGGAAGAAGCGTAGGTATCAAGCCGATCTCCAACGCCCTCTTCATCGACTTCCAGTCTTAGGTGCCTATCACCCATCTCGCTCAACGGTCAAAGGCTCTCTTTCATCGAGAACATGAGCAGCCCGATCATCATGAAGGCGCCAACAACGATAGCAGAATCGGCTACATTGAATATGGGAGCGAAAAAACTCAGACTAACGAAATCTGTTACGCTGCCAAACCTTATCCTATCCAGAAAGTTTCCAAGGGCCCCTCCGGACACCAAGCCCAAAGAGATGGCGAATGCCAAACCCAATGACCTGAGCTTTGGATACATGACGACGGCCGCGACGACGCAGGCCCCGCTCACTATCGCCAAATACAGACTGGCGTTCCTGAGAAACCCAAAGGCCGCCCCAGAGTTGCTCCAGTGGACAAACGTGAGCAAACCATCTATGATTGTGCGGGTCTCTCCAAGAGGGATATTGTTCCTAACCCAGGACTTGGTTAGGTAGTCTGCCGTCGCAGAACCCAAGAAAGCCACCCAGAAAGCCAAGTTTAGCGCTCACTTTCTTTGCCGTATCTCGGAATCGGACTAAGGCCGCATTGCCAAGACCCTACAGAAGAGAATACCCAACATCCCACTCTGAGGCAAGACTGGGCTGGCGGCCGAACACCTGAGTCCCCATAGTACCGCTAGATATTTGTGCTAAGCCAGGCGGGGCTCGCGGTGCAGCAGGACAGGCTGCCGCTACGCCCTGACACTGTCATGTGGTCATGTCCATGTCATTGGGCAAACGGAGCACGTTCTTGACCATCTGTGCCCTGTCTTTCTCCTGAGAGCCTTCCGCATAGGGGTCATCGGTAAGCGTCTCTATCCCCCGCATATAAGAAGTGGTCGACATCTCCTCCACTGGGCGTCTCGTAACCGGAGTCACTTCCTCTTCCTCTTGACAGTGAATGCAGAGTTCTGCATCGGGCATAGATTCCAGACGTCCCTCAGGAATTGGCTCATGGCAACGCAGACAGTAGCCGTAAGTCCCTTCCCGAATCCTTTCGAGAGCCAGATCTATCTTGTTCTGGTCTATTTCCAAACCATCCTTTAATCCCAGATCTTTCTCCCGTTCGAAGGTGTCCAAAGCTAGGTCGGCAGAGTGTTGATCGTATGAGCCGGACTCCCCCGAGTTGACTTTTTGGCTTTCGGAGAAAGATTTCTCCATGATCGCATTCAGACCACGCTCAATAAAGCCTTTCTTCTCCCACAGAAGCGATTGATACTTCCGGAGATCTATGTCTTGCCGACGATGTCTTCCAATTGCCATCGCTGAATTCTCTCCCTTAGTATCCAGTATCAGGGATGCTATTTACCTTTCAGATACTGCTGGATGATCCACACTATCTCGCCCAGAAAGTTCCCTACGATAGGCAGGTTTTGAATGAAACTCCTGGTCAACACGTATATCAGTAGAGCACCCAGTATCGTGAAACCGGCGGCCATGCCAAGCCCTCGGAACAGCCCAGAGATGGTGTTGAGGAAAATGAGGCGGCCCGGTCGGTTCAGAAGTCCTACATACTCCGCTATCTTGGCTCTTTCCAGCGAATCCGATACTGACTGAAGCGTGTCCTGCAGACTGCGTACAGCCACCGCGGCATCCCGAAAGTTGGCCGAGCCTTCGCTGGTCTGAGCACAAACCCCTTCCTCATTGCACCTGCTTTGGGCTAGACTATCTTCCCCAAGGAGGCAATCTTCGGCTGAGCCTTTGGAGCCAGACACCCGCAAGCACTCCCTTTCATGATTATGTTTCCTCTTCCCGGCTGCGCTAATCCTGACCCCGGCGTCTGTACGAGCCCAAAACAGAAGGTATGCATCGGTTAACATCGAATTAGCTTCACAGAACTCACCGGGAGGGGCCGATAGTGAACATCATCCATAGGTTGGTAAGACCAGACGTTAGCAAGATTTCACCCTATGGTCCGGGCAAATCAGCAAATGAGGTCAAGAGAGAACTGGGTCTCGATCGAGTGCTAAAGCTTGCATCTAACGAGAATCCTTTGGGGCCTTCCCCCAAGGCCATGTCGGCCATCTTCGAGATGTCTGCAGACGTTCACACCTACCCTGATGCCAAAGGCTTCGATCTAAAGAACAAACTTGCTGCCAAATACGGCTTGAGCCCCCACGAAGTGATCCTTGGAAACGGCTCAGAAGAGCTCCTGATGCTTCTGGGGCAGGTGTTCATCAACGCCGGTGACAAAGTGGTCATGGGCCGGCCAACTTTCCCTATCTACAGCATCTCTACGCTTCTCATGGGGGGCGTACCGGTAGAAGTGCCTGTCACGAATCTGGGGTCTCTCGACCTAGAAGCCATGTTGAACAATATTACCCCTGGAACCAAGATGGTTTTTTTATGTAATCCAAACAACCCCACAGGCGGCATGGTGACAAAGCAGGAAGTCCGCGAGTTCATGGATAGAATCTCCCCTGATGTCTTGGTGGTGGCAGACGAGGCTTACGCCGAGTACGTGGACGATCCTGACTACGGTGACTTTTTGCCTTACGTAAAAGAAGGACGAAATGTGATCGTCCTCCATACGTTCTCCAAAATCTACGGCTTGGCGGGGCTCCGGGTGGGGTACGGTTTGGCGACCCAGGACATATGCGCCCTAATTGAACGCGTGAAACCCTGCTTTAACCAAAATGTGTTCGCTCAAGTTGCCGCAGTGGCCGCTCTTGACGACCATGATCACGTTCGCAAAAGCCTGAAGAACAACCACGCCGGCAAACGCTACCTCACTTCCGAATTGACAGCCATTGGATGCAAAGTCTACCCTTCGTGGGGAAATTTCCTGTTGGTGGACACAGGCATAGATTGTCAAGTTCTGTTTGAGCAGATGCTCAAAAGAGGTGTTATCGTGAGACCCGCCACTCCATGGGAGCTACCCACGTGTCTTCGCATAACGATCGGGACTCCAGACGAAAATGGAGTTCTCATAGATGAGATGAAACTAGCCATGGCCGGAGTATAGGGGTCACTGGGCACTGGAGGATGAAGCGTTGGCCGGAGAACAGAGCGTTCTCCGGCGCGTGATTCTCAGCAGGATGACAGGCAGATTTACCTGTGGCCGGAAGATAAAGGACTGCTGTATGGGCCCTGGTCCGTGTCGGCCACGTCCATGGCTTCCCTGGCGTAGCCCAAAATGCGTTGCAGGGTCCTCCTTCTGAGGCGGTCTATGCCAGCGAAATCCATGTTTGGGGCGTAGTACCCTTCTAGAGCATCGTGATATTGCTTGGCCTGGCCTATGAAATATATGGCCGAATCGAAAAGCGATTCAAACTGACTCTTGGCCCTTTCGATGTATGAGGCATGCTTGCTCACTTGCTCGTGGCTCAAGCATTGATCCATATCTACAATCACGTCCTTGGGGCCGGGAATGTAAGTGTGTGGTTCGATAGACTTGGTCAATATCAAGCTGAGTTCGGGTATCAGGACATGCTCAACCTTCTCCGGATGAAGAGGGCAGTAGTATACCTCCGTGAAGAACCCCTTTTCCAAGGCCACGCGCTTCACTTTTTCTAGTAGATATGACTTGCCCGTGCCGGGCTCTCCTCGAATAACGTACCTCTTGGCGCAAGGCGCCACGATGGTATTGAGGTGATTGACCATGCCATCGGGAGTAATCGCGCTGGCGAACAGACGTCTCTCCACACCCGGAGTGCCGGCTATCGGTATCTCTCCGAAGTTGGCATCGATAATTTCCTGAGCTCTGGCGTTGCACATGCCAAAATCAAGCCCCTCGGTGTTGGCCGACTCCCAGTCTTCGTACACAATCTGGGCCGCTCTCAAGTAACGATATGCCCTTCTGAAGACCGACTCTGACCCCTTTTGACACTGCAGTATTTCGGCCTTCTTTGCACGCACAGACGCCTCGTCCCAAAATTCGCCCAACCAGATGATTTCCCCCACGGCTCCGGGAATCTTGGGGTCAAATTGGTGCGGCCAAGTTCCGTCCAGAATGCCCACGCCGATTTCCGGGAAAACCACCGCGTCTATGGAACTGCTATCAGAAGAACAGTGGTGGATTTCCACGTCGTACCCCAAGTCGACCATATCCTTTGCGATGCTCGTCATGAAGGTCGACTTGCCGACACCCGGTCCCCCCTTGATCACGAACAGCCTTGTAGCGTCCTTTGGCAGAATGTAGTCATAGTAAGAAAAGAACCCCATAGGCGTGTTATTTCCGGGAAACACCCGTTTCACGTAACCTTTCTTGGTCAAGAGTCGTGCCCTCCCCTGTTTCAAAAACCGCGGTAAGCGTATTCTGGCGGATCTTCGCCTAGGCATACTATGTAAGCCTACACGAGCGGGTGAAACTGCTACACGGTGTCCGGCAGATAGGTAGGTTTCTGTGTGTTCAGGGCGGAACCGATGAAACCTTTGGCGAAAGCTTGGAACTTGCAGAGTGATAAGACTTTCTGCAAGAATTAAGGCCGAGTATTTGAGGCGGTGATAGACGTGACAAAGCATCTGGCGACCGCTACAGTAGTCATTTGCCTGGTGGTCGTGGGGGTCCTCCACTCTGTTCAACTGATGGCTCTGGATCTGGAGTTCTACACATCTCAGTGGGTTCAATTGGGGGTTCCTCACGATACGGGGATGGATTTGCAGGAACTCTCTCGAAGTGGAAGATCCCTTATAGATTATTTGGTGGGCAGTATATCGTCACCTCAGATAGAAACCACAGTCTTTGGTTCTCCAAGGCTTCTCTACAATGAGCTGGAGCTTCAACACCTAGAAGATGTACGGGAGCTCTTCGCCAAAGGGTTTCGGTTCCAGCAAATACTCCTAGTGGGGCTCTTGCTGGGAGGACTGTACCTAGCGTGGTCGTATCGACTTAAGAGCCTTTCTAAACCCCTAATGACAGCGGGCTTCATAGGCGTGGGACTACTGCTACTACTGGCGCTGCCCGCCAAGATCGACTTCGGCCGCTGGTGGACACGTTTCCACATCATAGCTTTTGCTAATGACCTTTGGCTTCTTGACCCCAGCACAGACTGGCTCATAAGAATGTTTCCCGAAGGCTTTTTCGTGTCGGCTATTCAAAGGATTGGCATTACGTATCTGGGCTTCTGCGCTGCCTACGTACTTCTAGGGTTTCTCGTAGGCCACCTGGCCTCCAACCACGGTCATTAGAACCTCAATGTTTCGTATGTCCTCGGGCACAACGGTAAACGGATCGTCTGATAGAACTACGAAGTCAGCCAGTTTGCCAGGCTCCAATGTGCCTTTGGAGTCTTCCTCGAAAGCCCCGTAAGCGCCTCCTAAGGTAAACATGCGAATAGCTTCTGAGACAGAGATCCGCTCGTTTGGATAGAACCCACCCGGGGGGTTTCCTTCCATATCTCTTCTGGTAACTGCGGCGTAGATTCCAAAAAGCGTGTCTGGAGGTTCAACAGGACTATCAGATCCACCGGCCATGGGAATGCCGGCTTTGAGCATGGTCCTCCACGCGTAAGACGATCGCATTCTCTGAGCGCCCACCCTCTCTTGAGCCCATCTCATGTCGGTTGTGATGAACTTGGGTTGCACGTCGACCACGACGCCCGTCCGCTTCATCTCACTTATGAGAAGGGGCGCCAGTATTTGGGCGTGTACTATCCGGTGTCGAAGCGATGTCCGGGGGATCCTGCTCTGAGCTTCATTTATGGCCGCCAACGAGATTCTCGTCGCCCTGTCGCCTATGGCGTGAATCGCCACCTGCATGCCCGCAGCATGAGCAAGATAGACGGCATCCTTAAGTGCGCTTTCGTCGTTGACCAGAATGCCCGAGGTCGAGCGATCGTCTGCGTAAGGTGCTTCCAAAGCGGCGGTGCGCCCACCTAGCGAACCGTCGGAGAACACCTTAACGGCCCCAATGCGAAAATAGTCGTCTCCGTCCCCCGTTCGAAGAGGCGTCTCCAGAATACCGTCTAGTGCCTCCCGAGGCATATCCCAGTAGATCCTTAGGGGAATTCCTTGGGAATGGGCCGCCTGATAAATGCCTTGCACGGTGACATAGTCTCCGTGATCGTTGGTATGTACAGAAGTTATGCCCTTTGATAGGAGACATCGCATAGCTTCCATGGTGCACGCTAAGCGAGTCTCTTCAGTGACCTCAGGAATAACCCCAAGAGTCAAGGCATTGGCTTTCTCCCTGAGAATCCCTGTGGGATCGCCGTAATCATCTCTGTCGATGGCGCCACCCTCAGGGTCAGGAGTGTCCCTGGTAATTCCGGCCAACTCCAGGGCGGCGCTGGACAACACGGATAGATGGCCGCACACTCGGGAGAGACACACGGGCCTGCCGGGGGCAGCCTCATCTAGGTCCTTTCTCGTAGGATAGCGCCTTTCCCTAAACCTCTCCTGGTCCCATCCGCGTCCCAAGATCCACTCGTCATCGCCAATCTTGGATGCGTGCTCCCTGACTTTCGCTTTGAGATCCTCAATAGAACGTACGTCCTCCAAGGCCAGGTTACGCAGAGACAGCCCCAAGTTCATGAGGTGCAGATGGCTATCGATGAAGCCCGGCAGAACCGGCTTCTCGCCCAGGTCTACCACAGTAGGGGTCACACCCGCAGGAAACGCCCGGCGAGCCCTCTCTTTGTCTCCAACGAAGATGACTCGACCTTGGTAGGACGCCAGGGCCTCTCTGACTCGAATTTTGTCCGAAAACACATGGAACTCACCGTTTTGATAAAGTGTCGCACCATGCTTCAATGGAGTCACCCTACCTTCCCTCGCGGTTTCCCCCTTAGGTTTATCGTCTGCTTCGCTCTTGCTATCGCATATGTTTCGGTTACTTCGCCTTTCTGCCTTCGCTGATGCTATCCTCCAAGCTCTCTGTCCCCTGGATCACAAAGTCCAATGTTGACTGCAAGAATGTTCTCATCTCGGCCTGAAAGCGCCTTAGGCGATTCTTGTTCCTTTCGATCTCTTCGTAACTCTCCCGGAGCGCCTCCTGGGCCTGGTTCCTGATACGTTCGGCGTCCATGACGGCCTCTTTTCTTGTGATCCCCGCTTCACGGACAGCAGACTCCCTTATCTCGTCAGCCGCCTTTTGGGCAAGTAGTATGGCGTTCTTTAGGGTCTCCTCGAGTCCCTTGTAATGTTCAAGGCGAGACTCCAACCCCGCAATGGACGCCTGAAGATCCTCATTGAGCCGGAGGATTCTCTCGAATTCGGCCACCACTAGGTCTAAGAACTCATCTACTTCATCTTCGCAGTAGCCCCGGAAGGACTTCCTGAATTCCTTGTTGTGAATGTCCAAGGGAGTTAGCTTGTGCATGTTCAGTGGAGCGCTGCTATCCTCGCCTGTCACTAGGACTCCCTCCTTCATCGGAACCTAACGGTCTTAGGGGATTTCTACCGGGTACCCACGGTTACCTTCTTGACCCGGCGCGAGGGCCGAATAACGCCGTACCCAGTCGAATTATGGTGGCGCCTTCCTCTATAGCCACCTGATAGTCTCCTGACATGCCCATGGACAACTCGTTGAGGTTTTCGGCGTCAATCCTCAAGTCTACGAGACGATCTCTGAGAGTTCGCAGTTCCCTGAAGGCCTGTCTGGCCATGGCCAAGTCTCCCATGCCCGGAGGGACCGTCATAAGTCCAGTTAGCGTCACACCCGGTAGGCCGATAGTATGTTTAGCCAGATCGTAGGCGTCCTCGGGCATAACTCCGTGCTTTCGAGGGTCTCTGCCCACATTAACTTCGATCATGACCTCAACCCCTCGGCCCTTTGGGCGGTATAGGACCGAAAATCGTGATAGAGCGTCCACGACCCTCGTGGAGTCGACCGAGTGCACCGCGTCAAATAACCTTGCGGCAAGAGAGGCCTTGTTTGTTTGAAGGTGACCTATAAGGCAGATTTTAGAGTCTCCAAAAACCCCGGCCTCGGTTTTCGTTCTTGCCTCTTGAACACGATTCTCTCCGAAAAGCCTGAGTCCAAGACTATACGCTTCGGAGATTTCCTCCGAACTAACATTCTTTGTCACAGCCATCAATCGGACAGAATCCGGGTCCCTATGCGCCCTTTCACAAGCATCAAGTACCTCTCCCATGACTATCTCTAGATTGTCCTCTATCATCTCACGCGCCTGCCCTCCAGAAATGCCTTTGGCCTGAGCACTATCTCGTGTGTTTCGGAGATACCTCTGACCACCGTTCGGTCGCCGTGCGCAGCGAGAATTTCCACAGGCGCAAAACGAGCGTATGTTTTCTGGACTATGAGCACTCCGGTCTCGCCATTCATCTCCAGAATGCTCGCTGTAGGAATAACCGTTCCCGAGTTTCGGCTCGCCACAAGCGTCACTTCGGCAGATCCAGTGCCTATCCGGCTCGATACGACATCGATTGTCCCGGAGATGATCGAATACCCCGGTGGTCTTGCGTCAACGACTGAAGTCACTGTGGATCTCATTTCGGTGCCATCGGGTAAACGCAATACGACGCTCTGACCTTGCCGGAGAGCGGGTCTCTCTTCTGTTTTCACCGGAAGATAAAAACTTATATCTTCACCGGTGATCACCCGTCCAACGGGATCCCCTATCTTGACGGATCCGCCGTCTTCTACGCGAATCTCGATCGCATCTTTGATCTCTCTACACAGAGCCATGATTTCCGATGCATCTTTGTCAGAAAGCGACATACCAGGGATCTTCTTATGTGCTTCTGTAAACTCTGATGAGAAGACGCCGGCCGATGGCGACAATACATTAACCTTCGATGTGGTCAAGGCCTGCTCCAACAAGGCGACGGTTCTGGCCAGGTTCCCTCGCTGATCCTCGATGCTTGATAGGCGCTCTCTCTTTTCCCTGATAATCTCCTCCAGAGATGTCAAAGACGATTCTGCCGCCAATGCCTCCGGGGCATCCCCAGAGGCAAAAGCCTGGCGCGACATGAGAAGCGATTCCAAAGCTCCCCGGTACGCCTCTTGGACTTCCGCCTTCAACAGGGCAAACTCCTGCTCGGTTTCCGCCTCATAGGACGCAAGATTCCCCCGGGCCTTAGCGATGCTGTCAGCAAACTCCGCTCCCGTTTCGCTATCGCCTATGGTTGCCAAGACTTGTCCTACCCTGACCGACTCGTTATCCTTTACTTGCAGGTTCAACGTCCCATCGACAGGCGCCACTATCAATGTGCTACCTCCCGAGAACAAAGCCGTGCCCTTAACATGGTTTTCTAAAGTGCCGGCGTAGCCTCGACCCACGGGTATCAGGATCTTCAACAAGGCGCTTCTGAGGTAGGGCCAGACAAACAGCATGGCCACAGACAGAACGATTGCGGCAGTAGTTATGCTTCTGGCATATTGTCTGAACTTGGTCTTCTTCCTCGGACGTCTTTTCAACGGATCTTCCTCTCCATGCTCGAGGACAATAAGCAGTGGTCGTTAGAGACAGCGTATGCCAACACGAACAGGCAAGTCAAGCAACCGCGTCTCTCAGCCATGGATCCCCGGACACTCCCGAGCCTGTTTAGAGCACCATTCCCTCTGATCTTCTCCGCCGGATAGCTCCGTCCAGAATCCGTTCAACCATGGTCTTGTAGTCCAATCCCGCGATTTCGGCAATCCTGGGAAAATCGCTAAATCCTGGCATCAAACCGGGAAGCGTGTTAACCTCCAGCACATAAGGCCGTCCCTCTTCGGACAGCCTTATATCCACCCGAGCCAGGTCACGGCAGTCAAGGGCCTCAAAAACCCTCGTCGCTATGGACTGGAGCCTTGAGGCCAAGTCGTCCGATATGTGGGCGGGACACACAAACGTGGCACTGTCCTTGGACTTAACGCTGTAGGTGTACATGGACTCTTCTTTGAAGATGACCTCTTGGATGGGCATGACTTGCGGGTCTGGGTAACCCAGAAGGCCCACTGTGAACTCACGCCCCGCAATGTACTCCTCGATGAGAACAGGAGGCCCGAAGCGCTCCAAGAGGATTGCCACAAGCTTGGGCACCTTCATCAGGTCCGAGGTTACGCTTTCCCTTGATATGCCCAAGCTGGAGCCTTCCGCCCCGGGCTTAACTATGACAGGAGTTCTTAGTTTGCCAAGCTCCTCGAAGGAAGGGATTTTCCTCTTGGCGTCAACTACACAATACTTGGGCGTTGGAACGCCTGACATTTCCATGATGAACTTGGCCAAATGCTTATGGATTCCCATGACATGGCTGAGAAAAGATGAGCCTGTAAACGGAATGCCCGTAAGCTCAATGGCAGCGACAATAGTGGGTTGATCCCTCTTAGATCGATAACCTGTGGCAATGTTGAAAATCGCATCAGGCGCAGCGTTATGCAGATCCAGTAGGAACGATGGACCCATCTCCACGGTAATCGTTTCATGTCCGAGGGAGGTCAGAGCCTCTACTACTGCCTCGCAAGTAACCCGAGATTGCTCCCGGGCGTGGGGATCGAGTCTATTGAGGACGGTGTCCCCAGTCTGATTGGTGAGTACTGCGATGCGCATGGAATCCTCCCTCCTTCTCACCATCGGAACCGAAATTCGGCACCAATGTACGCAAGAGCGTCGCCTATATTCCCCGGAGTTGCCCATAGCGAGACCATAGCGACGTCTTCAGATCTTCTGAAAGAGTCTTACGGGGTTAGCTGATCATGCCTGAGCAGACGCGGCCCTACCTTTAGGTATAGACGATTATCCCCTACTTGCCGTAAGCACAGGACACAATGGCGGAGACTCCGCGATCAATCATGATCTTGCCCAGAATTCGCAGTAAGTGTCAAGAGCCCTGGTTTCACAGTCCCACTCATCGAAGAGTTCTCCTCAAATAGTGCTCGGAGATCTCAACCAGGATAACGTCTTCGCCGATTTTCTTGACATTCTCCCAAGGGACTACATAATCGTCCGCCCTGCCAAGAATACCCAGAACCTTGGCTTGCCCGGGAACCACCACGGCGACTATCTTGCCTGATGTGAGGTCGATTTCCACATCCACGATGTTTCCTAAGCGTCGTCCATCAACCGTATTTATGACATCGCGGGTAGAGAGGTCTGAAGCGCGAATCACGTGACCACCTCCAGTGCATTTCATTATATGCGTGGGGCGGTCAGGTAGCCCGTTCAGCGCAAGTTGTGAGGATAGACGTAGAGGGCGGCTTGCTGGTCCTCGACCTTGAAGAACGAGGCCAAACGACTGAACCCCGCTTTCAGGGCATCTACGATCAAGAAACGGATCTCTATGGGCACCTCTTGGGCGGATTCTTCATCTACGAGAACGAACCGGCCGTCAGTTTGTGTCCAGGCCTGAACCCCTCCTTCTTGCTCGCTAGAGTGGGTCTTGCCCATAATCAAGGCACTCTGCACCAAATCGAAGTAGCAAAGGGGCGGGTACATGACGCACCACCAGTTCTTGCCCTCTCCCTTCCCCAGCACCACCTGAAGGGCTTTGTACTCGCCTTCAGGCAAGAACACGGTCTTTCCCTCCGAAGTCTCGTAAGTCTTGTCGGGAAAGTGTACGCCCTTTAGGAGGACCTTTGCACCGTATTTCGCCCCGCTGTCCTTCAGGCACGAATTTGCCACGTTCTCGATTTCTGCAAGGCAGGAGGATATGGTTCTTTCGGCCAAAGCGACATCTTTGGCCTCGGATAGTTGAGAACCCAGAGACATCATCAGGACGTCTCGCACCGCCAGTTTGATGTCCTGGTCTTCCGAAGAATCCGAGTTCCCGATCACATGAAGCCTTATTGTGTCAGCGGGTGCCAGGTCTCCCGGCACTCGAGATAGATTCGTGGGCGTGTAGGCTTTCACGGCTCTTCGGGACTCCGCCAATCCCCATCCGCAAAAGAGAAGTATCCCCGCTACCAAGACGAGTATTGCGCTCCAAAACACATCGTTCTTTCGCTTTTTTCTCACTCGAACCACCCCCTCTAAGGCGCCCTAGAGAGCCATATCCCTGCGCATGTGAAGCAACGCGGCCTTTTCCAGCCTTGACACTTGGGCCTGGGAAATCCCGATCTCTTTGGCGACCTCCATTTGCGTCTTGCCTTCAAAGAACCTCATCTTAATTATTGCCTGTTCTCGTGCAGACAATTTGGACATCGCCTCATTGATCGTGATTTCCTGTTCCCATCCGGCGTCTTCACCCGACTCGTCTTTAACCTGATCCATAACATAGATTGGGTCACCGCCATCGTGATACACGGGCTCGAACAGACTAATGGGTTCTTGTATGGCATCTAGAGCGTAAGCCACTTCTTCTTCGGGAGTTTTGAGTTCGTGGCTGATCTCTTTAACGGTAGGCTCTCTTCCCAGGCGAGAAACGAGGGTATCTCTTACCTGAAGCGCCCTGTAAGCCACATCTCGCAGGGATCTAGACACTCTGATGGGGTTATTGTCCCTCAGGTAACGGCGAATCTCTCCGATTATCATGGGTACCGCATAAGTGGAGAATTTGACGTTCTGGCCGAGATCGAAATTGTCTATGGCTTTCATGAGACCGATGCAACCGACTTGAAAAAGATCGTCAACAAATTCGCCTCTGTTGGCGAATCGCTGTATGACGCTCAAAACCAACCGAAGATTGCCGTTAACTAGTTTCTCCCGGGCAGTGGTATCACCGTTCAGCTTAGCCAGGAAGAGCTCTTTCATCTTTGCAGAAGACAGTACCGGAAGACGACTGGTATTGACTCCGCAAATCTCGACCTTATTCAACCCTTGTACCCCCGGCTCTGGTTCCATTATATGGATTATTCATCATAAAAAGTATTGCCACTGCAGCCTGGAGTTATACAAGGAAGGTAATTGGTTATCGGGTAATACCTGGTATTATCATTGGAAACTAGTGATGTCTTTATGCAGCTTATGCATAATCCTCTTTTCCAGCCTGGAAATGTATGATTGAGATATGCCAAGCATGTCCGCGACTTGCTTCTGAGTCCTTTCCACACCGTCTCTCAAACCAAAACGCAGGTCTACTATGGTTCTCTCTCGCCACGGCAGCCTTTCGAGGACCAGGCGCAAGAGGTCTCGGTCGTCCCGCTTTTCCAGGTCGCAATAGATGGTATCTTCCGGGGTCCCCTTAACGTCGGACAAGCACAATTCGTTGCCTTCCCCATCCACATTCAGTGGTTCGTCAAAAGACAGCTCAGACTTTGTGCGCATGGTACGTCGAAGATACATGAGTATCTCGTTTTCGATGCATTTTGACGCATACGTAGCGAGCTTGATGTTCTTATCTATGTCGAAAGTGGAAACGGCTTTGATCAGTCCTATCGAACCTATTGATACCAAGTCATCCACAGGAATTCCAGTATTCTCAAACTTCTTTGCGATATATACAACCAGCCTCAGATTTCTCTCTATGAGAGTCGACTTAACATCGACATCGCCCGAGCGGAGCCTAAACAGAAGACGCCCCTCTTCTTCTTGACTTAGAGGAGGAGGCAAGATCTCGGCTCCCCCAACATAGTCGATGCGCCCGCCTATACCCAGGCGCCACAGAAGGAAAATCCACTTGCGACGCGCCATTGATGCTAAACTTGACAGAAGACTCAATATCCCACCTCCAAGAATTGGATGAGGTTATACGAGGTCGGGATGGACGAGAGCCTGGTACAACCCGTTTGGGCTCAGTCGATCACCGGAGACTCCCACAATGGCATTCCTTCTGACCCTAATGCCATTTTTCTGCAGAAGGACTATCTGATCGGGACGAAACCCAGGCAGAACGCCCCTTTTCCCCGACAGACTCTCAAAGGGAATCAAACGAAGCCTGCGACCCACGGCTGTTTCTGCAAGTCCGGCGGGAACCGAATCCCAAGTAGACTGGAAAAACGGTGCAGTCTCCGTAGGCATGACTTTTCGAAGCGAGTCCCAGTCTACGACCACAACCGGTAGTCCGGATACGGGGTCCCTAAGGTTATTGCCTGTATCCACTAACGCGGTGAGTCCGACGCTCCGACCCTGAATCATGAGTTCAATAGTGAGAAGCGGTAACGCGCCGCCAGGGCGATACCCGCCCATGCGGGCAACAAGGGGAAAACAAGACAAGAGGGCAAGCGATGCCGCCACTATCCACCAGTGGACCACCGGGTCTCGTTGACCAAGAAGAGAACTCCTGAGAGCCATTGCGGCCCTACTGTGAAGAAGTCCGTAAGCAGTACCTGCGGTAAGCCCAGAACACAAGAAGAATCCCGCGGCCACAGCAACATAAGCCAAACCCTTTTGACTGGGATAAGAGAAAGCCACCATCAAGAGCCCGACGAGAAGCCTTGCGGGCAGCGAGAATGCGACAGACAAGGGAGCATAAAGGGCGGCTACAGCATAGATGGACCCGGCCAGCGAAGCCCCCAAGAGACGCAATGCCTTGGTGTCTCGCCCGGTCAGCTTACCCGTTGCCAGAAGCAGGAGATAATTGACTACCCAGTTAACCGCAAACAGAACATCGGCGTACACATACTTGACCACGGAACACGCACCACCCTGCATGGCCATGTCTATTCCGCGGCAATCGGGAATATCACCATAGACATCCTAACAGGATGGTACGAGCAAACTTTGTATCTATCTGGCCTTCACGCCGATCGTTCTATCGTTGCTTTTCGACGGTTTTCGGTCTTCTCAAGAAATAAGGCACTTCCAGAATGTCTTCGGCCTCCAACTTGGGAGGGGCCTTCTCACGTCTAAGAGTCCGCCTGGGCGAACCGTCGAACCCAGTAGCTATGACAGTGATCTGTACCGTATCCTCAAGGTCATCATCTATAACGGCGCCCCATATTATGTTAGCGTCAGGGTCAGCGGCCTGCATGACTGTCTCTGTAGCGGCGTCTACTTCAAAGAGACCCAAGTCGCTTCCCCCGGTTATGTTCATGAGGACAGCCCTGGCGCCATCGATCCCCGTCTCCAAGAGCGGGCTAGATATGGCCTGCTTGGCGGCATCTACCGCTCGGTTTTCGCCGTGACCGATCCCTATCCCCATGAGTGCCGAACCCGTATCCATCATTATGGTCCGGACATCGGCAAAGTCGAGGTTGATTAGTCCCGGAACGCATACAAGATCCGATATGCCTTGCACCCCGTGCCTGAGCACGTCGTCGGCTATTCTGAAGGCCTCTATTATGGAGGTATCCCTCTGGACAACTTGAAGCAAACGATCGTTAGGGATGACGATCAGGGTATCGACGTGGGCTTGGAGGTTTTGAATGCCCTGCACGGCTGTGTTCATCCTGCGCTTTCCTTCAAAGGAAAAAGGCTTCGTGACAACGCCTACAGTAAGCGCACCAACTTCCTTGGCGCATTGAGCCACTACAGGTGCCCCGCCAGTGCCTGTTCCTCCGCCCATGCCGGCGGTTATGAAGACCATATCGGCTCCTTTTAGATGCTCCAGAATCTCCTCTCGAGATTCCTGGGCCGCCTTCTCACCGACCTCTGGGTTAGCGCCTGCGCCCAGTCCTCTAGTCAGCGAAGCGCCTACCTGAATCTTCGTTGGAGCCAGTGAAAGGTTCAATGCCTGAGCATCGGTATTGACCGATATGAAATCCACACCTCTGATACCGGCCTCTACCATCCGATTGACGGCATTTGACCCGCCGCCTCCAACCCCTATCACTTTAAGATTGGCATATCTAAGATCTTCCGCGTTTACGACCACGCCACCCACCTCTTTCCCTGTTCGACCTTACTTTCAACGAAAGCGGTTCCAAAACCTGCACTGCCTATCGGGAGTCTTCTTTTTTAGGGCTGCGGTCCGTCGTCCACTTGTTCAGATAATGCCTCCGGATGACGCCCAAGTTGTTGAATATCCGAACTCCCAACGCAACCACGGCGGCCAGGTACAGCTCAATCCCAAGGACGTCGCCAACATAGACGAATACTCCAGACAATACTGCGTTGACAAAGAAGCCTGTGGCAAATATGAGGATATCGAAATCTCCTTCCAGCGACGCCTTTAGTCCTCCTAGGGAAGTGTCCACGCCTGCCAAGAGACTCACCGCCAGATAGCGGGCGACTATGCTCGGTACCTGCCAAGGCACATTCAGGCCGAAGAGGACCCCCAGGAGCAGCCCGGAAATGAGATACCACATTAGCCGGCCTCTCCTTTCCTGGTAGGTTGGGCATATCGAAACACTAGGGAACCATTGTAGGCAGGAACGATCACTTCATCGGCGGCTTTGACTTTGACTTCAATGCCCCATAGCGAAAGGCTGTCTACGACGCCTCCGGGAAACTTGAGCCCGCCCATGAGGGTCTCTGGGTCACCGATGGCCAACACGATGATCGGCGGGGCAATCCTGGCACCGTTGATCATAATGACATTGCCGGCGCACCTGATCTCGCTAGTGGAGATCAGTCTTTGACCATTTACCGAGACTGCTTCTGCACCTGCCCCAAACAACTCGTTAACCACTTCGGCAACATCATCGTCGTGAATGATGAGGAGATTGGGATCTTGCCCAGGGGCGGGCGGCTTCTGAGAGTCCGTCATCTCCAGGACCACTCCAGGGCCTTTGACTTCCGTCAAGCCTGCGAGGATCCTGGCCTTCTGGAGTTCCTCCCGAAGAAGCTCGACTTGATCCTCGCCGGCCATCATCTCAGCAACCTTGTCTCTGAGGCTGGCAACCTCATCCTTGAGACGATCTCTCTCTTCCTCTGTAACCTGTAATAGGACAGCCAACTCTTCTGCCCGCTGTAACCTATAGTTGCTGGAAAGCGGAGGCCTCGCCCTGAACTGCGTAGCGAGCATAAAGCCAAATATGACGAAAATGACGGTCAATGCAGCTTGCGACCCCCGGCTTTTCATATGGTCACCCCCCTACCTCCTGCGGAAATCTCACCACGGGCTTGTCGAACCTCAAGTCGATATGCTCGGCATAAAAGCCATCTTGCGATAGGTCTTGGAGAATCGACTCAAGGAGAAGAGTCTTCTGCGATACCCCCGGAGCCTCTTTTCCCAAGAGGACTGCACACTCATCATCAAGTATAAGGGTACATTCGCCGTCTTGTATATGGATCTCAGCCAGTTTTGTGCGGGAAATCTGCCCTAACGCTGCCAGAACCCTAAAGGCCCACCCGTATGTGGTATCGTCCAGGAACTGGCCCGGTGAAGCTTGTCCCACAACGCCCGTTAGAGCCACAAGACCATGTCGCTTCCCATCATCCTCAGCGAGAATGCGGCCTTCCATATCAACTAAATAGGTTCCATTCTCCATGGGAACGAATGCCACAGGGACACGTTCAACGATAGATATTACGATGGTATCGGGAAGTCTGCGAGATATCGAAGCGCTCTGAACCCAAGGCGAAGCCTCAATGAGCATCTTGGCCTTGTCCACATCAAAGGCAAACAGATTGTGTTCCAACTGGCTGCAACGCGCAACGATATCGTCTCGGGTAACAGTGTTGATGCCGGTTATGACATAATTGGACACAGTGAAATACTCAGAACGCAGGAACAGGAACGCCGCAACAAGCATAACAAAGGCGACAACAAGCCCCCACGTGATTGTTCTTCTCTCACTTTTTGCTGCCTTCTTTGAAGCCACCTAAAGCGCAGGTCCTCCTAGCCGTCTATCCGCGAGATAGATGCGCCCAGAGCGCTGAGTTTTGTCTCAAGACCCTGATAGCCGCGGTCGATATTGTGAACGCCATTGACCACGGCGCGTCCTTCTGCCGACAGTCCGGCAAGTACCAAAGAAGCTCCCGAACGAAGATCGCAAGCCTCTACCAAAGCCCCGGACAGTCTCGGTACTCCCTTTATTATAGCAGTCCTGCCTTCGGTTCGGATGCGAGCGCCCATCCTTCCCAGTTCTTCGGCTTGCCTAAACCTAGAATCGAAGATGGTCTCTGTGATCACCGAAGTACCTTCGGCTGTGGACAAGAGCGCCATCATCTGGGGTTGCATATCTGTGGGAAACCCCGGGAATGGCAGCGTCTTCACATCCGTGGGTCTCGGTCTTTCCTTGCATACAACTCTGATCCCTGAGTTTACAACTACGCTTGCCCCCACTTCGCGAAGCTTCGCTATAACAGCCTGAACATGCTCAGCCACAGCGTTTTCGATGACCACGTCGCCTCGGGTGATGGCAGAGGCCACCATGAAGGTACCGACCTCTATCCTGTCGGGCATGATGGTGTACTCTGCGCCATGTAGCCTCTCTACTCCCTCAATCCTCACTACATCTGTACCCGCACCGCGCACGCGGGCCCCCATCGCATTTAGAAATCCCTGTAAGTCCACGATCTCGGGTTCTTTGGCCGCATTGCGGATGACTGTGACACCTCTTGCCAGGCAGGCACCCATCATTATGTTTTCTGTGGCGCCCACGGAAGGCACATCCAGGTGAACATCAACGGCGTTCCATTGATCCCTGGCGCCCATTATTTGGCCGTGTTCCTCCTCAAATGATGCTCCCAAAGCCTTCAAGCCTTTGATGTGAAGGTCTATAGGTCTCGAGCCGATATCGCATCCGCCTGGGTACGACACTTGCGCTTTCCCCACTTTGCCAAGGAGCGGCCCCATAAGGATGATGGACGAGCGAACTTGTCGCATCAGCATCTCGTCCACTATGTGACTATTCATGGTGGTGGGATCGATGTGAAGCACCGATCCTCCGGGCCCAGACCTCTGTACCTTGGCCCCCAAGCCTTCCAGGATCCGAACCATGATCGCTACGTCCGACAGATCAGGCGCGTTGTGAAGTATGCAGGGGGAATCAGACATTACGGTTGCCGCCATGATGGGAAGCACCGCGTTCTTCGCCCCGCTCACTGAAAGCGTTCCCGACAAAGACTTGCCACCCAGAATGACGAACTTGGACATCCTCGTACCACTCCTCTGGCCACAGTCTGTAGTCACCCGTTCGCTAGAACGGTCCCCCCATATTACGAAACCCCACTATTACCTGTTACTCGCCCCTGGTCAAAATGCTCTGAACAGCGTCTTTGTGGGTTTTCCAGATATCACCGGCTCCCATGGTGATGATCACGTCTCCCGCTCTGGACATTCCCACTGCTTGCCTCATGGCTTCATCTCCATCTTCCGCCAAGCGAACCCGGCCTCCGGCATCTTCCACCGCTTGTGCCACAAACATTGAACTAGTGCCGTCTTCTACTTTCTCACCCGGGCCGGCATATATCCCCGTCACAAACACGAAATCCCCCCGGGACAAGGCCTGCCCCAACTCTCGCCCCAGTAGTCTGGTTCGAGAGTACCGGTGAGGTTGGAAGACCACGATGATCCGGCTCTTGGGCATTACTTCTCTAACAGTCCGTAAACACGCAGACATCTCACTGGGATGGTGGGCAAAATCGTCCAAAAGCAAGACCCCGGCATACTCCCCCACTCTTTCCAGACGTCTCTTGACCCCGGGGTACGTCTCGAGGGCCTTCAGAACGCTTTCGGGAGACAGGCCGCAATGAACCGCTGCAACCAGAGCACCCAAAGCGTTTTGGAGATTGTGTCTGCCGGGAACCTGGATTCTGAGAACACAAAGAAACTCGCCGCCCCTTTGAACGGAAGCCCTCTGTCCCCAGCCCTCTGAACGCACTTCTGAGATCCGCCATAGGGCTTCAGGGGAGAACCCGTAGGTCTCTGCACGTGGTCTACCCACGGCCCACTTGCCCAACACCGGATCGTCCTGACACACAACCCGCAATCCTCCGGGCTTGACCGACTCTAGAAATTTGAAAAAGGCGTCTTCCAGAGCCTGCATGGATCCCCAGTTTTCCAAATGGTCGTTGTCAATATTAGTCACCACTGCCACGTCGGGCTTTGCCTTCAGGAAAGAACCGTCGCTCTCGTCAGTCTCGAACACGGCGTAATCCCCGCTGCCAGTGTGCGACGTACCCTGGCCTATAAGCTCGCCTCCCAGCATGAACGTGGGGTCAAGCCCGGTTTGCTGAAGAATCCAGGCCAGCATAGAAGTGGTAGTCGTCTTGCCGTGAGACCCCGCCACAGCCAGTAGGTTCAACCCTGACAGTATGCTCAACAGCATGTCCATGCGGTGCACCACGGGAATCCCCTTTTCCCGGGCGAGCCTGAGTTCGGGATTGTCAGGCCCTATAGCTGAAGATACAACCACCACATCTGGCGTTCCCAGGTTTTCTTGGCGGTGCCCAATATGGATCTCTGCTCCCATCGACTCTAGTCGTCGCGTAAGATCGCTTTCCCTGAGATCCGAACCAGTGACCTTGTATCCGCGTTTCAAAAGCATGGCAGCTATTCCAGACATAGATTGCCCACCAATGGCAATGAAGTGCACTGTTTGCATTAACGCACCCTCCCTCCCAATGAGGTGCCCTGCCGGGCAAGGGCCACCAACTCTCTGCAAATATCTCTGGTGGCTGTAGGTTTACCTAGTCTTAGAGCGGCCTCACTCATAGATCGCCTCTTGGACTCGTCAGACATGACACGCAACGCGGCTCGAGTTGCTTCTTCGGGCGTATTAGGGCTCTCTCTGACTACCACTGCGGCCCCGACTTCCTCCAGCGCTCGGGCGTTGTGTTCCTGATGGTTATTTGCGACGTTTGGAGACGGAATGATGACAGAAGGTTTGCCTAACGCAGTTATCTCCGATAGCGTCATACCCCCTGCTCGGGCGACTACTACATCAGCGGCCGCGTAAGCCAAAGCCATTTCGTGTATGTACGGACGTATGATAATATTTCCAGGTCGGGAGCCCTCTATGCCACTGTCGCAAGGCGCCCCTATCTCCTGAACCACCTTGGAGTAGTACTCGGCGCCAGTTGCCAGGATGATGGACACACCGCGACCGGCCATGGATGCGGCCCGCATCCCAGTCTCGACCAGAGTTCGTGCTCCTCGAGATCCGCCCAGCACCAAGATGACTCGATCTCCCAGGGGCACCCCAAAGTGACTTTTACCCTGCTCTCTTGTGGGCACCAGGAGGGATTCTCGGACCGGGTTGCCCGTAACCATGATCTTGGCCCGGTTTGGGAAGAACTGCCCGGAGTACTCAAACGCGCAGAACACTTTGTGCACAAGCCTGGATAAAGCCAGATTGGTCTTCCCGGGTATGGCGTTCTGCTCTTGTATGGCCCGGGGTACGCGCAACAGCCATGATGCCATCACCACTGGCCCGGACGCATAGCCTCCAGTGCCCAGTACCACGTCGGGCTGAAACTCCCTCAAGATACTCACGGCATCCTTAACGCCAACTGATGCCTGAAAGAGTCCTTTGGCGGCCACCTTAAGGCTCTTACCCATGACTCCTGAAGATCTCACCGGAGCAAAACGTAACCCTTCTCGTTGCGACAGGGCTTTCTCCATACCGTGCTCCGTCCCCACGTACAAGACGGTTGCGCTTGGGATCATGGCCAGCATCTCTTTGGCCACGGCTACCGCAGGGTATATATGACCGCCTGTCCCTCCTCCCGACACCACAAGACGCAATGACTAAAACCTCCCTTAGCGGTTGGCATACCTGGATATATTCAAAATGACCCCGCAGGCCATGAGGGTAGTCAAGAGGTTCGAGCCTCCGTAGCTTATGAATGGAAGTGGGATGCCAGTAATGGGAAGGGACCCGGAGACCACCCCAATGTTGATCAGGGCCTGCAACATGATGAGGGCTGTGAGGCCTGCGGCCAAAAGGCACGAATACCTGTCGGGGGCCGCCATGGCGGTCCTGAGGCCCCGCCACGCAAAGGTAAAGAACAGAAGAAGAACCAGAAGAGACCCGCAGAATCCCATCTCTTCCCCTAAGACGGCGAATATGAAATCAGTATGGGGAGCCGGAAGGTAAGACCACTTCTGCCTCGAGAAACCAATACCCGTACCAAACAGGCCTCCGGTGCCCAGGGCGTAGAGAGACTGAATGATCTGCCATCCGTCGCCTACCGGGTCTGCCCACGGGTTAAGGAAGGCCAAAAAACGGTTCCGTCTGTATTCCTCGGAAAAGATCGCCCAATACAGCGCGGGAACAGACAACACCCCCACAAGCACCAAGTGGGACACCCGTGCCCCGGCGATATAGAAAACAATCACAGACGCGCCCGCTATGCCCACGGCGGTGCCCAAGTCAGGCTCAGCCAACACCAAGAGACAAACGAGCCCTAACATAACCAAGTAGGGTCCCAAATCTCTCACGAGGTTAGGCAGTCCGTCACGCTTTCTGGACAGTCTGTCGGCTAGAAACAAGATGATTGTGAACTTGGCCAGTTCAGCCGGCTGCACAGTGGCTATCCCATAGCCTAGCCATCTTCTGGCATCTTGCCGTTCTTGCCCAATGCCGGGTATGAGAACGAGTATCAATGCAAGAACTGACAGAGCGAAAATCGCCGGGGCCCAGCTGCGATAGCGCCAGCAGTCGAAGTTCATGAGGAAGAACATGGCTGAGAGCCCTATGCCTGCCCAGATCAGTTGCATGATGAGGAAGTGGTACGGGTGGCCGTTCTCTTTGACAGACCTGACCATGCTAGCGGAAAATACCATCATGATCCCTATAGCTAAGAGCGTGAGAATGACGAAGAATAGTACGTAATCGGGCTCTTTCCGCCTGGTTACCCCCTCTGTCTCACGCTTTCTCAAGTAGCTCTCCCCCAGACTAGACCCACGCCATAGCCACTAATCCCATTACGGCGAACAAGAACGCTGCCAACCAAAAGACCCGCACAATGGCAGTTTCTCTCCAACCTGATAGCTCAAAGTGATGGTGCAGAGGGCTCATTTTGAGTATACGCTTGCCTGTGATCTTAAACGACGCTACTTGGAGCATAACCGACAGATCTTCTATGATGGGAATCGCTGCAAAGAAGATCAAGAGGGTTTCGGCCTTTGTTGCGATCGCCAGGCCGGACAAGAGACCTCCAAGGGCGAGAGAACCAACGTCGCCCATGAACACCCGAGCGGGATGCCTGTTATGCACCAAAAACCCCAACACGGATCCCGCTCCCCCCAAGGCAACAAGTGTCACATCGACGCCGAACACTGCTGCGCTTTGGCGAGCCACCACAGAGTATCCAAGGAGTCCTACGGCAACGACTCCAGAGGCCAAGCCGTCAAGGCCATCGGTCAAGTTGACCCCGTTGCCCATCCCCACGATAAGGAGCACCGATAAGACAGGATACAAGACCCCCAACTCCAGGCGATAACCGCTGAACGGGATGACTACCCATGATTCCTCAACAAAGAACCACACGAATGCAGAAGCCATGAGTATTTGCATGGCCAACTTCTGCCTGGCTCTTAGGCCCAGATTCCTTGCACGACGCACCTTAAGGTAATCGTCCAGAAATCCAATGAGACCGTAGCTTAGCATCAGGCCCACCACGAGGCTCTCCTCTATTGATAGTCGAGTATCGGAAACTGCATGAGCGACCCCCAACGCCATCAAAGTACCCAAAATGAATACAATCCCACCCATGGTGGGGGTACCCCTTTTCTTCTGGTGAGACGCAGGCCCCTCGGCCCTAATGTGCTGCCCCCAGCCCAGCCGTCCGAGCCATGGAATTAACAGGTATCCAAGGCAGACGGCGAACCCGAAACCGGCACCTAAAGGCACGAGAGGCTCATACCAGTCCATCTTAAGGAAGAACCTCCTTCGCCACGGTCAAGGTCTTCATGAAGTCCACCAGAGTTTCCATTCCTATGCTGCGAGATGCTTTCACGAGCCACACGTCTCCCTCTCTGACTTCACGCTCAATGAAGTCTCTGGCTACCTCCTTGTCTGGAAACCAGACCCACTGGTTGCACAAGACTCCGTCAGATGAGGACTGCTCCTGCCACCCTGTTACTATCTCTTTGCCCAGTTCACCTACGGATACCAAGACGTCCGCTTTGTGTCTGGCATATCTTCCAACATCTCGATGAGCTTCGGGTCCATAGCGGCCCATTTCCAACATTTCCCCTAAGACAGCCACCTTTCGCCCTTTGCCCATGTCCGAGAGAAGGTCTAGCGCAGCCTTCATGGACTTTGGACTGGCGTTGTAAGCGTCATTCAAGACAGTGAAACCGTCCAGGTGAAGCACATCCAGTCTCATGGGACTCAGTCGGGCAGTCAGCAAGCCCTGCTGCACGTCATCTGGGCTCAGGTTGAGTTCTAGACCCAACGCTACGGCAGCCAAAGCGTTCTGCACCTGATGAACCCCTGGAATTCTCAGTTCAAATGTAAAGCGTGACCCACCATACAGTACGTCAAAGGACGACCCGTCTTGCCCCAAAGACTTCACATTAGTGCCCCTGCAGTGGCAATTCTCTCCAAACCCGTAAAACAGTGTTCTACAGGCGGCTTTGGTGCTGACCCGTCTCACCCACGGATTGTCCCCGGCACAAAGCGCCAGACCATCGGAGGGGAGGCTTTCTAGGAGTTCGGCTTTGGCCCCGGCTATTTCATCAAGGTTTCCCAAGATGCCAATGTGAGATAGCGATATATCTGTAAGTATCCCGGCCACAGGATTGGCAGTACGGCACAGATCGGCTATCTCGCCTCTTTTGCGCATCGCCATCTCAAACAGAGCATACTCGTAGCTACCATCCATAGCTAAAATCGCCAGAGGTAACCCGATGTGTGAATTGAGGTTACCCGGATTGCTGTATGTTTGAAAGCCAGTGAGGAGCACTGCCGTCGCAAGATCCTTGGTGCTGGTCTTGCCCACGCTTCCGGTAATCCCGATTGTCTTGACGTCCAATTCCCGCAAGTATGACCGGGCAAGCGTATCCAAGGCCTTGATGGTGGAATCCACAACCACAAGACCGAATTCACCCTCTTGGCTTTCCTGATGTGACGCCGCTCCCACAAGATCGACCGGATGTTGGATGACAGCCCCCCTCGCCCCTTTTTCTTTGGCAGCGGCCACGAAATCGTGCCCGTCCACACGCTCCCCCACAATAGCAACGAACAGATCTCCTGGTTGTACCTGTCGGGAGTCAATCTCAACCCTAGTGAACCGCACTCCGGGCGCATCTCGCGCAACCCGTCCACCCACCGTATGCCCGAGCTCAGATAGCGAGTAAGGTCTCAACAGGGACCCTCCCCTGCACAAAAACAAGTGGCAGCGCGCAACGCTTCTTCCGCGTCGTCAAAGTGGACAGTCTCTTCCTTGAAGATTTGGTAAGTCTCGTGGCCTTTCCCCGCGATAACTACGATGTCGCCAACTCTTGCCGCTGTTACCGCTTCTTTGATGGCTTCGCGTCTATCCTTGATTCTGAGGTACGGAGCGGGAGTCTCTCTTAGTCCGACCTCTATGTCATCTAGGATTTGGTCTTCGTTTTCTGTTCTGGGGTTGTCGTCAGTTATTATGACCAGGTCGCAAATATCCCCGGCCACTCTGCCCATTATGGGCCTTTTGCCCCGGTCCCGGTCGCCGCCGCATCCAAATACGACGATGACTCGACCTTTAGCCATGTCCCTGGCTGTCGCCAAAATGTCCTTTAAGCTCTCTGGCGTGTGGGCATAGTCTACCCAAACCGAAAAACCCCGCATGCCGGGCACAACCTCAAGCCTGCCTTTCACTCCTCTTGCTCCCTCAAGCCCACCGACGATAGCCTCAAAGTCCGTTCCTAGCCCGTACCCAACTGCCGCTGCAGCAAGCGCGTTCATGACATTGAATCTGCCTGGAAGCGATACTCTGATTCTTTGCCGCTTTGTCCCTGCACACAGTGTGAATACGGTGCCTCTATCGGAATACTCTGGATCAAGAGCTCTCACGTCCGCTCCCTCGGAGAAACCATAGAGAACTGTCGCCACTTTGTCTTTGGGGATCTTTTGCAAGAATCGCCCTAGGTAAGGTTCATCAGCGTTAAGAACCGCAGCCTTTGGGTCTTTTCCGTCCTCCAACATCCGAAACAGAGTAGCTTTTGTGTCAACGTACGAGTCCATCGTACCGTGGAAATCCAGGTGATCCCTGCCAATGTTGGTCATCAAGGCCACATTGAACCGGATATCTGCGACTCGCCCCAAGGCAAGAGCGTGAGACGAGACCTCCATGGCCACAGCGGTACACCCTACGTCCACCATGTCTCTCTGTAAGGCATGGAGTTCAACTGATTCGGGAGTAGTCCTCGTGACGGGACGAATCTGGGAGCCAACTATGTTGTGGACGGTGCCAATGAGGCCGGTCTTCTCCCCTGCCGCATCCAGTACAGATTTGACCAGATGGCAAGTGGTTGTCTTGCCTTTGGTGCCGGTTATGCCAACCACCAGGAGGTCTTTACTGGGGTCATGGTAAAAGGTCCTGGCAGCCCGCGATAGGGCCACCCGCGAATCAGGCACCAAAGCGACGCCTACTGGACAGGCTCTGCTATCGGATTTGTTATGGAGATTGTCCCTTACCACGCAAGGCAACTTGGATAGATCCTGCACTACTATTCCCGCTGCGCCTTTCTCTACGGCCTGCCCGATGTAAGCATGACCGTCCAGCTCGGTACCAACCACGGCAAAGAACACATCTCCCGGGCCGACGGTCCGCGAATCGTAGGATATGCCCCTTATCTCGGCGTCCAGGAGGACCCTTGCCCCAACAACATCCCTTACGATTTCAGATATTTTCATAGCATGCCCTCCAGCCCCATCACTGCCCGACATTCATACGGAACACGGCCTTAATCATGGTTCCAGGAAGCACAGCGGAACCCGCAGGCGGATCCTGAGAGACGCAGAATCCGCTGCCCTGAGCGCTAAGGGACAATCCCTCGAGAGACAGAAGCTCTCTGGCCTGAGTCAAGCCTAACCCCAAGAGGCTGGGCACCTTTACATGGCCTTCCGGCACAACGCTGTCGTCTTCGGTGTATAGGATAACGCACGTCCCAAGTCTAACTTTAACCCCCGGAACAGGAAACTGTCGAACTACCCTGGTCCCAAGGCCCTCTTTGGTGCCAGAGAGCCCCAAGTCTCGAAGCTCGGTCTGGGCTGCCACGACGTCCTTGCCACTCAGGTCGGGCACTATCTGTGTGTCTTCCGGATCATCCGCAGGCTCATTCTGAGGGGGCACTTCCAGATATCGCAGCACATCCCTCATGACTCCCGAGAACACGGGCGCCGCGATAACGCCACCGTAGTAAGCGCCCGTAGGCTCATCCACCATGACCAGAAGCGCCAGTTTGGGATCGTCTGCCGGCGCAAAACCAATGAACCACGCCAGGTACTTTCCTTGGGCTATTCGCCCATCGATGACCTTGTTGGCAGTACCTGTCTTGCCGGCTAACCTGTAGCCGGGTACAAAAGCTTGCTTTCCCGTTCCCTCCGAGATGACTTTCTCCAGGGCTTCTCTGAGCTCGTTTGACGTCTTTTCCGAGATCACTCGCTGCACTTTAGAAGACGGTTTGACTTCAGTTACGTTCCCGTCTACATCAGTCACCTCTTTGACCACGTGAGGCAATACAGTGAAACCGCCATTGGCTATAGCCGAAATGGCCGAGATGAGCTGAACGGGGGTAAGCTGCAGAGTCTGGCCAAACGACATACAGGCAAGGTCGATGGGTTTAACGCTGTCTTTAGGCACAATGATCCCACTGGCCTCACCCGGAAGGTCTATGCCCGTTGTAGAGGTAACCCCGAAAAGATCTAGATACTTGTAGAAATCTTCTGCTCCGGTCGCCAGGCCTATCTCAATGAAGCCGACGTTGCACGAGTTCACAATCACATCAGAAAAAGACTGGCTGCCATGGTCAACTATGCAGCTCAAGGTATCAGGTCCTACTTTTCTAGTGCCGCCGCAGAAAAATCTACTCTCTGCAGTTATCTTGCCAGACTCAAGTCCCGCCGCCGCAGTGATGGGTTTAAAGGTTGAACCAGGCGGGAAGGAGTCCGTAATGCATATGCAGCGCCTGTTGGCCTGCGGGTACAAATCGTATTGATTGGGGTCGTAAGTCGGCCTGCTCGCCATGGCCAGAACCTCGCCGTTTTGAGGGTTCATGGCGATCACCAAACCTCCCTTGGCCTGGCTTTGTTGAATCGCCCGGTCAAGTTCACGTTCGGCGATGAACTGAATTACCTCGTCAATCGTCAAGACAAGGTTCTTACCCTGGATCGGAGGAACGTACCCCCTCTGTGACTGAGGGAGCGCTTCCCGCAGCGCATCAACCTCCACTGTGAATTTTCCAGGAACGCCCTTGAGCACCTGATCGTACTCGAGTTCAAGGCCCTCAAGCCCGTCGTTATCGATGCCCACAATGCCCAGTACCTGGCTCAAAAGGCTACCTTTGGGCCAGACACGCATGGTCTCCTGAGTGAACCCTATGCCAGCAAGCCTCTTCTCTCGCAATTGCATGGCCACATCATCGGGTATCTTCCGTTTGACCCATTCGAATGATGAATTGCGAGTGATGATGTTCAGAACCTTCTCGGCCTTGATGTCCAATAGTTCCGCTAAGGTTCGGGCCGTCTCTTCCGGATTCCTGATTTGGGCAGGGATCGCGTAGACGGATTCCACGTCAATGCTGAAAGCCAATTCGTGTCCGTTCCTGTCATAGATCACACCGCGTCTCGGCTGGATCGGGATGTCTTGCATCCGCATATCCAACGCCTGTCTGCCCAGTTCATCTGCTAGGACAAATTGGACATAAGACAGCCTGCCTAACAGAATAACGCACAAAAGGGCCGTACAGAACAACACCCGTGCGACCCGCTTACGAGCCAAAACTCCACCCATGCTAATCTCCCCGAACGCCCAAGACTACCGCTCAGTTCCGGCAGTGACTTCCTTGGTGCCAAAGATCCCGGTTATGCGGGCTATCAACGATCTTATGCCTGTAGACTCTCGTTTATCTGCCGAAGTGTTCTGTTCAGCGTCAAATGCAGCCAAAGATACGTTCTGAGAGACAGGGCAAGTCCTGACTTCGGTGGGAACTACCATTCCAAGGCGTTCCTTTGCCTCCTTCTCCACGAAAGATAGGGATTCCAATTTGGCAACAGTCTTCTTGAGGTCCTCATTTCGCAGTCTTAGGTCCTGGAGGTCCTTCTGCAATTGGCTGGCTATAGCATTCACTTGTGTCATCCTGGCAGGTTGCCAAACAAGGATCACTCCGACAGTCACCAGTAGCACGAAATACGCTATACCCAGCAGCTCAATGGGCACATTGATAGCTCTTGCCGGTCTGTACCGCCTTGCGGCGCTTTGATCTAAGCCGGACAATTCGGCGCTTCTTATCATTTTGGACCCCTCCGTACCCGATGGACCTTCTCCAGCGCCCGGAGCTTAGCGCTCCTGGCCCGTGGATTGGCCCGAACTTCCGCTTCACTGGGAACCTCTGGTTTCCTAGTAAGCCTACGACCATCGCCACTTTCTTCTAATTGCTTGAATACTGTCTTGACGATCCTGTCCTCAAGCGAGTGATACGACAACACCACCAGGGCTCCGCCCGGTCTCAGGTGGCTGAAGAACCTCTCAATCGAGGCCCGCAAGCGCGAGATCTCGTCATTAGTGGCTATCCTTAGTGCCTGAAAGGTCTTTCTTGCCGGATGAATGTCATTCTGCCTGTATTGGACAGGAATGGCCTTCTTGACGACCTCCACCAGATCTTCGGCCGTCTCAAGTTGATCTGCATCCCTGCGTTGGACTATCCCTCTCGCGATCCGGGCAGCGAATCTCTCCTCACCGTACTCCCGAATGATGCGCCTCAACTCGCCTTCGCTATAGGTCATGAGTATGTCTCTGGCGGTTACTTGAGAGTCACGGTCCATTCGCATGTCCAAAGGGGCCCGACCCCAATATGTGAAGCCCCTCTGTGGTACGTCCACCTGTCTTGACGACACGCCCAGATCTAATAGAATCCCGTCAACCCGAGGCACCCCTAAGACAGCCAGGGTTTTCTGGAGTTCCCTGTAATCGCCTTTCATTACAAGGACTCTGCCAGGGTATCTTCTCTGCAAACGCTCTTTCGCAACGGCCACGGCTTCGCTATCGATATCTATGGCGATCACGAAAGTACTGTTTGTCTCTTGGAGGACTGCCTCAGAATGACCACCGTCGCCGGCTGTACAATCGACGATGACTTCTCTTCTGTGCGCCAAGAGGTATGACACGACTTGATTCACCATGACAGGTTCGTGAAGTATCCGGGTCATACTCCTGCGACGCTCTCCGCTATTTTCGAGAAGCTTTGGCCGATCTCAGCCTTCAGTTCATCCCACTCACTCTTGTTCCAGATTTCCGCCCTACTACCTACGCCCAAGATGTACACGTCTTTAGTGAGGCCTGCGTATTCACGCAAGTGGCCGGGAAGAACGATTCGCCCTTGTTTGTCAGGCTCAACCTCTGTTGCCCCCGACAAAAAATACCTGGCATAGGCCCGTGAATCACGCTGGTTCAAAGGCATCTCCTTGATGTTCTGGACAACCTTTGCCCACTCTTCGCTAGGGTAAACAAACAGGCAAGTGTCCAAACCTCGAACGATGAAAAAGCGCGGGCCCAAAAGATCCCTAAACTTGGCAGGCAGAGCTAGTCTCCCTTTACTGTCAATGGTATGGAGGTATTCGCCTACAAACGCGGCGACGCTAACCACTACTCTGTACCCACCTTTCCCCACTTGACCCCACTTGAGACCTCTATTCTACACGCTTGTCCCGATTCCTTCTACCCCAATCGAGATTTCTGTGAAAATCGCACAATCCAGACCCGTTTCTTCGGGTTAACCCTGGGGCTTGGTCGCAACGAGGTTTCATCCAACGGGGAGTTCTTCCTCGTGATGGCTCGTCTCCTGGGGTTTTCCCGTCACTGCTCCTAATCTTCTGAAAAGGTCCTCCGTGGCTAGAGCGATTGACCACGTGGGACGATTGGAAGCTAAGGGATGTGCGGCAACGAAAAAGCCGTCGCCAGGCCGAATCCCAGCGACGACCGAATCGCTTGAGGTTTGACGGATATCTAACGCTTATCTAGGGCCGCAGGCATAACAACATGCGAGGCGATTCCTCTCTCTACGCACAACGCTGCTCCCCCGCATCTGGGGCACGCAACAGAAAGATTGCCTCGCACGCTCATGTCCTCATCTTGGTTCATTACCCGCTCTAAACCCTGTGACCCACACAAGAGACACACGTACTCTACGTTTCTGGGCGGCCTCTTCCACTATGCAAAGCCCCCTCACACCGTATTTTACGAAACCACCCGTCCTGTCACTGTAGGATATTCGTAGCTCGCTACGAGTTTCCTGCCCTATCCTTTAAGAATAATCTCCCAGGAAAGCCCCGGATTTATCGGCACCTATCGTATGAGTTTCTCCGTGTGGGATTCGTTCGCTGGAAAGCCCCCGAAGCCAGCAGCTCATTCAAATATCCTTCGCCTTTTCGGCTTACTTTAGCCTTGGAGACCATTGTGAGAAAGAACCCCGAGAGAGGAAACCTCCCAGGGTTCTTCCTTTGCAGCTCGAGAACGTAATCGTTCTGGAGCCGACTGACACGTTTATGTTGTAGATCAAACTACGCGCAATGACTGGCGGACTTTTCTACTCCTGCACCAGCTCGAAGAGTACCCCGCAAGTGCTCTTGGGGTGCACAAAACCTACCTTGGTACCGTGGGCTCCGGGCCTGGGCTCCTTGTCAATTAGCCGAAGGCCGTTCGCTTCGGCATCCTTGAGCGCTCCCGCCACATCGTCAGTGCAGAGGGCCACATGGTGGAGTCCCTCTCCTCTGCTGGCCAAGAATTTCGCTATTGGGCTGTCCTCGGAAGTTGGCTCCAAAAGCTCAAGCCTAGACTCTCCCACCGGGATGAAGGCCACGGTGACCTTCTGGGACTCTACCACGTCTTTGCCTTCGGCACTAAGGCCAAAACCTTCTTCCAGTGTCTTTATGGCCGCATTCAGGTCTTTTACTGCTATGCCAAGATGGCTTATTTTGGTGATCACTTGAAACCCTCCCCTCTAGATATCGCCTCTAGATATGGGTGCTAGATATAGGTCTTTACTAGGTCTCTACACCCAGGACCCTGGCCTATAAGAGCCGAACACTTCCCGCAGCACGTCGCAGATCTCGCCGATAGTGGCGTAAGCCTTCACTGCATCCAGCACGTAGGGCATCAGGTTATCGGTGCCCTTGGCGGCGGTCTCTACGGCCTTCAAAGCCGACCTGACAGCGGCCCCATCCCTGCGATTGCGAAGCTCCCGAAGTCGCTTCTTCTGGGCCTCTGCTATTTCCGGGTTAACTCGGAGAAGCCCCGTGGGCTTCCCTTCCTTGATCTCGAAGGAATTCACACCAACAACGAGACGCTCACGAGACTCCACCGATTTCTGGTAGCGGTAGGCGCTATCCTGAATCTCTCGTTGCATATAGCCCTGTTCGATTGCGGCTACGGCTCCGCCCATGTCGTCAATCTTCTTAATGTACTCTTCGGCCTTGGCTTCGATCTCGTCGGTGAGTCTCTCGATGTAATAGCTTCCCGCCAAGGGATCGATACTGTCGGCAACACCCGATTCGTGAGCGATGATCTGCTGCGTTCGAAGAGCGATACGCACAGACTCCTCGGTCGGTAGAGCAAGCGCCTCATCCCTGGAGTTGGTGTGCAGCGACTGCGTTCCACCCAAGACCGCCGCGAGCGCCTCGAGAGTTGTGCGAATAATGTTGTTGTCGGGTTGCTGAGCGGTGAGAGATGAACCTGCGGTCTGAGTATGGAACCGGAGCATCCATGACTTCGGGTTCTTGGCTTGGAATCTTTCCTTCATGATCCTGGCCCAAAGTCTCCTGGCGGCCCTGAACTTGGCGACTTCTTCCAAGAAGTTCATTTGAGCGTTAAAGAAGAACGATAGCCTACCTGCGAACGCGTCTACATCAAGACCCTTATCCACAGCCGCTTGCACATAGGCGATACCGTCTGCCAGAGTAAACGCTACCTCCTGGACAGCCGTGGCACCCGCCTCTCTTATGTGGTAGCCGCTAATTGAAATGGTGTTCCAACCTGGAATCACCTTGGAGCAATAATCAAAAATATCCGTAACCAGCCTCATTGATGGAGCCGGAGGGAAGATGTATGTTCCCCTTGCCACGTACTCTTTAAGTATGTCGTTCTGGACTGTACCTTGTAGCTTTTCCGCCGCAACTCCCTGCTTCTCGCCCACTGCCTGATACATGGCAAGGAGTACCGATGCGGGAGCGTTGATCGTCATTGAGGTTGAGACTTTGTCCAAGGGAATGCCTTCGAACACTGTCTCGGCATCTTCCAAAGAGTCAATGGCTACCCCTACTCGGCCAACTTCACCTTCAGACATAGCATGGTCCGAGTCGTAACCTACCTGAGTTGGAAGGTCAAAAGCTACGGAGAGCCCTGTCTGGCCCTGCTCCAGCAGAAAGCGGAATCTCTCGTTGGTTTCCTCAGCCGTGCCAAACCCCGCGTACTGGCGCATCGTCCAAAGACGGCCTCGATACATCGTAGGTTGGACTCCTCTTGTGAAAGGATACTCCCCAGGGAAACCCAACTTGGTCAAGTACTCCCAATCACCCAAATCGGCAGGAGTATAGGCACGGTCAACTACGATTCCCGAATCCGTTTGGAACTCCTTCTTGCGTTCCGGAAACCTTCCAATCACTTTAGCAACCGGGCCCTGTTCCCACTTTTCCTTGGCGGCCCTAATCTCGTCGTTAGCCACTTGGTTTTCTCTGCCCCCTCTTTCAAAGGAGGCCCGGCCGCCAGTAGTTGGGGCGGACCTCCGTCCTCACGTCTAGTCTACTCTAGTCTTCTCCAAACGCCTAGAAATCCGGGACAAGTCTCCTACCGTATCTCGCCGCCCAAAACTTCTTTAGCAGCATCGAGACCGACCTGGAACGCTTTCTTGTTGAGCTCCTCGGTCCCTTTGGGAATGCGGGCGAGAACCGACGACAATACAGCATCTGCAGGTACCACCTCAGTCGTCCCTACAAGAAGACCAAGAGCAACTATGTTGGCGACTATTTCCCTGCCCAATTCCCGCGCTTTCTCGCTAATCGGGTAGCTGATGATCTTGGCATCAACTTGGGGCACAGACTTAACATAAGTGGTGTCTACTATTACGGTGCCTCCCGGGGCCACCGCTGGAACGTACTTGTCGCACGCTTCCTGGGCCATGACCACCATATAGTGGGGAGACTTGACCTCGGGGTAGTCTATCTCTTGGTCCGAGATGATAACGTCGGCCTTTGATGCCCCGCCCCTAGATTCCGGACCATATGACTGAGACTGAACTGCGTTCAGAGGAGTGTGTTCCGCAGCGGCAGATGCCAGAATGATGCCTGCGGTGATAAGCCCCTGTCCGCCTTCTCCAGCCAATCTGAACTCTTTTCGCATTACTCCTCGCTCCTTTCATTGATTCTTTCAATGAGCTGGGAGTAAACCTTACTAAACTCAGGAGCATCGCTCTTCTTGATTAAGCCAATGGGGAACTTGCCTGCCTTCTCTTCATCGCCAAGTTTGTTGAAAGCCGCCACACTTACTGCGTGATCTCTGTACCAGTTCATCATGTCTAGAGGATTCCGGAGCCTGTTACGTCGTCCATAGTAGGTGGGACACTGAGACAGCGCCTCAACGAAGGCGAAACCGTCATGCTGAAGAGCTTGCTTGATGAGGTTGGTGAGAGGTCGGATGTGATAGGTCGTCCCTCTTGCCACAAAGGTCCCGCCTGCTCCCGCTACCAAGTCGCACAGGTCGAAATTGGGCTCCAACATACCGTAAGGTGCAGTGGAGGCGAACGAGCCCACCGGGGTCAAGGGCGAATACTGACCGGAAGTCATCCCGTAAATGGTGTTGTTGAAGCATATTACTGTGAGATCGATATTGCGCCTAGCAGCGTGAATCAAGTGGTTTCCGCCAATAGCCGAGGCATCGCCGTCACCTGTGATTACAATAACCCTGAGTTCAGGATTGGCCATCTTGATGCCCGTAGCAAAAGGCAACGCACGCCCGTGGGTGGTGTGAAGCGTGTCAAAATGCAGATACCCCGGGGCCCTGGATGAGCACCCTATGCCCGAAACCACCACTGTCTTCTCGGTGTCTAGCCCCAGTTCGTCAATGGCTCTGACGATAGCCTGGGTGACAATACCGTGTCCGCAACCGGGACACCAGATGTGAGGCAGTTTATTGACCCGCAAGTACTTTTCCACAGGAAGGGCCACGCTACATCGCCTCCTTTATGGATTTGAGAATCTCTTCGGGCTCAATAAGCTGGCCGGCGATCTTGTTGACTTGGTACACCGGGCAAGCGTCGCCCACCGCTCTCCTTACAGGCCATACGTACTGGCCGAGGTTCATCTCGGGAACGATGACTGCTTTGGGTGACCCCTGCCTGATCTTGGCCATGGCCTTTTCAGGGAAAGGCCAAACGCTCATGATCTTGATGAGGCCCGCCTTGATCCCTTGAGCTCTCGCTTCGCGCACAGCCATTCTTGCGGATCTGGCAGTACCGCCCCATGCAACCACAAACACCTCAGCATCGTCCACCAGGAGCTCTTCGAACATGGATAGTCCGTCTCTTCTTGAGCTGATCTTGTTCGCTATCCGGCTGATCTGCTTCTCTCCAATAGCCGGGCTATTGGTTGGAAAACCGTCCTCTCCGTGGGTAAGACCTGTCACGTGGAAACGATATCCCGTTCCAAAAGCGGCAAGAGGCGCCACATCAGGAAGCGAGCCCTGACCTGGGCCGTATGGCTTGTACGAAGCTTTATCGGCAGGCGGCTTCTCTCTGTCGATAACGGTATAGGATTCGGGGAGCACGACTTTTTCCCGAAGGTGACCGATCATCTCGTCCATCAGCATGATCACAGGCGTGCGAAGCTTCTCTGCAATGTTAAATGCCTCTATCGTTAGCGTATAGCATTCCAGTACGGACGAAGGAGCCAGTGCCACCATCTCGTGATCACCGTGGGAGCCCCATCTTGCCTGCATGACGTCTCCCTGAGCGGTTGAGGTGGGCATTCCTGTTGACGGGCCTACACGCTGAACGTTGACTACTACGCACGGGAGCTCCGCCTGTACTGCAAAGCCGAGGTTCTCCTGCTTTAGGGAAAACCCGGGGCCACTGGTGGCGGTCATAGCCTTCAGACCGGCCAAGGACGCGCCGCATACCGCTGCCATGCTGGCTATCTCGTCTTCCATCTGCATGAATTTGCCCCCGACTTGGGGGAGTCTTAAGGAGCAGAGCTCAGCAATTTCAGTAGATGGAGTAATTGGATAGCCAGCGAAGAACCTTAGTCCGGCTGCCAAAGCTCCCTCTACACATGCTTCGTTGCCCTGCAGGAGTTTCGGTCCATTTTTGGTCATTTTGTCTCTCTCCTCCTGACAGCGATCGCAAAGTCAGGACAGTGCATCTCACACATCAAGCAGCCTATGCAAGCGCTCTCATCCTGGACTTTGGGCTCTCCGGCCGTTTGCACGATTACTGCCTTCGGGCAAAAAGCCGCGCACAACCCGCACTTCTTACACCACTTAGGGTTGATCGCTACTTCCCACTGTGCTTGTTGTATCACGCTCGACCCCCTCCTGCCTCTTCTTTTTCCTGTGCTCCAATACTGAGGACCGGAGCAAATTGACAGATCCCGCGTCAGGTTTGTAGATGAACTCTATCACTTGAGTGCCTCGTTTGACCATCGAGGCGACTTCTCGATACCTGCCCGGAGACACGATTACCGCCTTCTTGCCCGATATCCTCTCTTGGACTTCTTGTAGATCTCTTTCGGTTGTGACCTCCATGGAAAGCTCCGTTATTCCTGCGATATCCATTGACTTTTGAATCCTCTCGGCAAACCGGTCCGATAGGCACACCAGAAGCACTTTGCTGCCCGGGGCAAGACGAGCAATGCGGACTATCGACTCGATGCCCGGATCCAGGGCTATGCCGATGATGTCATCGGACATTTCCGGAAGGATGGAGCGCACTTCGTCCAAGTGGAAAAAGGTTGTGACTACCAAGTCGGCACTATTGATCGTTTCCATAGCCGAAGGCTCCTTAGCAATCAGATCGTCGGTTAGAACCGGCAGGACCCGAACTCCGGTGCCTATCTCCAGTTCCTTGCTAAAGTAGTCAAGCTGCTCGCGGTTGCATTCCACGAAGGCCATTTTGACTTCTGAAAGCATTCTTCGACGCTCATCTACCCTCTTGCTCGCAAAGGATAAGAACTCCTCGGGACTCACTCCCAAAGACAGACTGTCTTCCAAGGCGCTGTCAATTACTCGGGCAAGACGTTCGCGCTTGTTCTCTAGCCTCAGAAGATCGTCAGCCTCAGCCACGAACGTACCCCTGCCTTGCCTTGACGTTATGAGCCCTTCCGCTTCTAATTGCCTGTAGGCGAGACTCACAGTATTCCGGCTCACACCCAACTCGGCTGCCAAAGCGCGCTCTGTAGGAAGCCTCTGTCCTTTGTCCCAGTGACCGGATGTGATGAGCTTTTCTACCTGTTGCTTCACCTGAAGGTAGACGGGAAGTCCGCCTTTTCGTTGCAGTTCGAAGCTGTCTACGTCTTCCAAACAACACACTCCTTGCGTTGGCAAGACCATTCCTGGCAATGGATCGTTTCGGATGCTTAATGGCCCTTCTTCTCCCAGCCAATGATATTCGACGAACGCCGGAAGAAGTCCTTCCACACTTGGGATTATACACGAAAAATCCGGACGAAGATCGTCCGGATTGGACTACTGTCAAGATCCATATTGATAGAGCCTTTGGTATGTACCCGGAACACAAAAGTCCTTAGTCTGCCAGCACCCTTTGGACCCCGGTGGTGTAGAGATCGACCTCTACCTTTTCAGCCACTCTAACCTTCAGCGTAGAATCCTCCACCTTGGTTATTACCCCGATGAGGCCACCGACCGTTACTATCTTATCGCCGGGCTTAAGATTCCTGATCATCTCGGCCCTGGCTCTCTGCTCCTTCTGCTGTGGCCTGATCATCATGAAATACATCAAGCCAAACAACACGACCATCCATATGATGGTGGAGTAAAACGGATTTGCTCCTTCAGACGGCATCCTTTCCGACCTCCTTTGCTAGCGTTTGTCCGCCTCTATCACACTCTTTCGACGCAGACCCTAGATCACCTTTCATCCACGTGTACCCTTGGCCTCTATGGGATATACTCTCCTAACCTCCTCCCGGAAACTCCACTGGCTGCCCAAGCGTATGGCTTCTCTGAGTGCGGCCATGAAGCGCTGGAAGAACCGAATATTGTGGATCGATACCAGAGTCTGGGCAAGGCTTTCGCCCGACGCAAAAAGGTGCCTTATATATGACCGAGAAAAACCCCGGCAGGCTCTGCAGTCGCAGCCCTCTTCTATGGGCGCCTGTTCTGCCCTGAATTGGGCATTCTTGAGATTCACTGAGCCATGCATAGTAAAAGCCCTGCCGTGCCGGGCATTTCGCGTGGGCAGTACGCAATCGAACATGTCGACCCCTGCCAAGGCACCTTCAACCAGGTCCAAGGGGTGCCCCACTCCCATAAGGTACCTCGGCTTGTGTTCGGGGAGAAAACTCATTGTGTAGGCCAAAGTGTCGTAAAACTCATCCTTGGGCTCTCCCACCGCCAGACCTCCCAGAGCATACCCCGAGAAATCCATGGCGGCTAATTCCATAGCACAATACCTGCGCAACGAGTTATATGTTGAGCCCTGGACTATTCCGAACAGAGCCTGGGTCTTGGGCATTTCGACCGCCAGAGCCCTCTTAGCCCAGAGGAGCGTACGTCGGACGGCCTGAGATGCTTCATCCAGCGACACCGGATAGGGAGAACACTGGTCCAAACACATTACTATGTCAGAGCCCATGACTATCTGGGCCTCAATGGAGTCCTCAGGGCAAAACGTCACCAAACGTCCGTCTATATGGGATCGGAAAGTAGCGGCTTCGTCGGTGATGGATACCATATGACCTAGGCTCATGACTTGAAAACCGCCGCTGTCTGTCAGGATCGCTCCATCCCAGTTCATGAACTTGTGAAGTCCGCCGGCCGCTCGCAATACATCGAGACCAGGCCGAAGGTATAGATGATATGCGTTTGACAGGAGTATGCGTGTTCCGGTCTCCCAGATGTCCTCTGGGAGACAAGACTTGACGGTGGCTTGAGTACCCACGGGCATGAACACGGGGGTTTCTACTGCCCCGTGAGGAGTACGCAGACTGCCAAGCCTCGCTTGACCTCTAGTGAACTCTACGTGGTGGTCTAGAACAGTCAAACACACGCCTCCTTTTCTAGTGGCGGACATGCATTACAGAATGAGCATGGCGTCACCTAGAGAGAAAAACCGGTAGCGCAGGCGTACGGCCTCCCGATACGCCTCCATGATTAGTTCTGTACCTGCAAAAGCGCTAACCATCATGAGGAGAGTGGACTTGGGCAGATGGAAATTGGTTACAAGATGGTCCACAACCTCGAAACGGTATCCGGGATATATGAAGAGGTCGGTCTCGCCGTCCATGGGCCGCACCAATCCTGAACCTGCGCTCGCGCTCTCTAAGGCCCTTACCACAGTGGTCCCCACTGCCCAAAGATGCCCTTGCCTCTCTCTGAGAGACGAGATGGCATCAACGAGCCTCGGAGGAACCACAAATCTCTCTTGGTGCATCTTGTGGTCTTCTATGACCTCTTCCTTGACAGGGCGAAAAGTGCCCAATCCAACGTTAAGCGTCAAGGACTCTATGCGAACGCCCTTATCTTTAAGAGCCGACATCAACTCGGTCGTGAAGTGAAGTCCCGCTGTGGGGGCTGCCGCCGATCCAGGAACTCGAGCGTACACAGTCTGATATCGTGAGACTTCGTCAAGAGGAGCCTTTATGTATGGAGGAAGCGGAACCTCGCCAACCCTTTCAAGCAGTTCATCCCAAGACCCTTGGTATTGCCATCGGATGACTCTTCCCCCGAAATCGGTGGAAGACATGACCTGACCTTGTAGCTCGGCTTCTTCCCTGGTGCCAATATAGAGCATGTCCCCCGTTCGCACCTTGTGCCCGGGCCTAACTAGGCACTCCCAACGATCATCGCCTAGGGGCTTGAGGAGGAGAACCTCAACTTTTCCGCCCGTGGCTCGTCGCCCCAAAAGCCTGGCACGAATGACTTTGGTGTCGTTTACCACCAGGAGATCATCTCTTGGTATATACTCCCAAAGATCTCGAAACATCCTGTGACTTATGCTTCCGTCCCGCCTGTCCACCACCAAGAGCCGAGACTGGTCACGGTTGGTCAAGAACTTCTGAGCGATCAACTCGGGAGGCAGATGGTAATCAAACTGGGAAACCTTCAAGAAAGAGCCACCTTCCCATCTACCACCAGACATCCAGTACGGTATCGGGATAGTACACGGCGAGTATTTCGGAAAAAGGTGAGCCCCCCAGGGCCATTGCTCGAGCCCCCCATTGAGAAAGCCCTACTCCGTGACCCCACCCTTTGCCTGTGAGGACCGTGCGAGACGGTCCCGAATCAGCCAGACCAGAAACGACGTGAAGCCCACGGTTGCCGGTTACACAAGTTGCGTTCCCACCGCCAAGGATCACCGTTTCTCTCGGAGTTAGAACCACGCTACCACGGCCGGCGAGACAGGTTACCTCCAAACTTGGATTGAGGCAACCCGTAGTCATCTGTCCTTTACCCACTATGAATGAAGAGAAAAGCAGGCTTCTAACTTGAGTGCCCAAAGCGCCCCGTGTCAACGTGCCCTTGAGCCAACTAGTACCGCTAGGGGTCCTAACGGATACACCGTACCACCTACCGGACGGGCCGGGTTCGGTCCCGCATATGGAGTCTATTGGGCCCGTGACTCCCAAGTCGCCCAGCCTGGCCGAAAGCGTTTCCATATCGAACTCTGCGCCCCACTGTGAGTACGGAGACTTATAGGCTACTTCCTCCACTGCTCTCAGATAAGGAATGCTGCCTCCCCACACGTGGCAAGCATCCTCGGTCATTCCCTCGGCTGAAGCATGGAAGTAAGCCGCAATTGGAGTCCCCCCATAGGTTAGGATCTCACCTCTGGTAGCCTCCGTGGCCCTAACTGCGTTGGGATTCTGGACCAAGACCCCTTTGTAGATCTGGTCATTAGCCCAGAGCTGTATGGAATCGGGAGTCAGAGAACCCGGTTCTCCGTAATCCCTTAGCCCAAAGCCAGGAGTCTTCTGGAAGCAACACTTGTTTGCCGCATAGGATCTGGCCGCCACCGCCTGGGCCTTGAGGCTTTCGAGAGGCCAGCTATCGGACATCTCCCAAGACACTACAGACTTGACATAGTCCTCTATGTCCACAACATTGGCAACTACCAGGTCGTGCTTGTCAGGCATTACCACCAAGCGCCCCGTGTAGCCCGTACCGGCCAAAGACGGGCTTGCGTTCTCTTCTCTTGCTACGAGGATGAAGGCATCGCTTTGGGGATCGGCCACAGTGATCTGTACCGGTCCGGACTCGGTTACAGGTACGATACCTCCAGCGCCCGAAACCTCCCACGACAGCTGTCCGCCAGATCCCCGCAATACGACTGTGGTATTGGGTGGCAGGACACTGCTTTCTGCCGCACCAACAACTCGAAGGGACCACTTGCAAGAGAGAGCGATGGACTTGACTCTGGCAAGACCCACAACCAAAAGAGGTGAAGGGGTGCCAGGGATATCTACTGCATTTTGGGCAAAAGCCGTAGAAAGAAAGAGAGACCACAATACCGGAACCAGAAGGACCGAGAATCTCTTTAAGAACGTCTTAATCATGGTCTTCTATACACCCACATTATCAAAGTCACAACGAGACTGATTATGATGCAAGTAACGAGGGGGAAATAGAAAGTGAAGTTCCCCCGCCTAACCACTATATCGCCCGGCAAACGCCCTAAGGGTAAGAACCTTCCGACCCCATAGACAAACAAGCCCATGGCCAAGATAAAAAGGCCCACCACAATGAGAAAGCGCCCCAGATCAGTGCCCATTTACCACCTCACCTCCGAGACTGTATTGGCATCCGCAGTATTTCTGCATATAAAGGTGACGCCCCCTGGCCATATCTCTACTCCTACGGTACCCCGGCCTGAAATCCCTGTAAAGGTGAGGGATCCCATATTTCCTGGACATCTCCTCCATTACCGCCCGTATCCCTTCGTGGTCCTGATATGGGCTTACTAAGAGGGTTGTGCTGAAACAATCGAACCCCTCACGTCTAGCCATCTCGGCAACGGCGCCTAGCCTAACTCTGTAGCATTCAAGACACCTTTGTGGCTTCAGAAGGTTTTCCCCAAGCGATCCCTTCCACTGTTCGTAGGACATATCCAACCTCTTCGCCGACAGTCCCGCGATCTTAGCCCAATCACGGAAAACCTGCCAACGCTTATCATGCTCTTTCTGGGGATAGATATTGGGGTTACAGAAAACGCCCTCAACCCGGTGCCCTTGGCTCTCAAGAAAAGCCAAAGGGAACGTCGTGCACGGGCCGCAACACGAATGCAGTAGGAGCCTCAAGGCTTCCCAAAAAGTCCTTCCTGGGAGATATCGGGAGACTTCCCCGTAACGTATTCCACTGCCCTGGGGGTAGCACTCCTCCCCCTGGGGGTCCTCTCGATAAACCCAATCTGCAAGAGATACGGCTCGTAGACGTCCTCTATGGTGCCGGGATCTTCGCTAAGACATGCCGCCAAAGTTGACAGCCCCACGGGGCCTCCGCCGTACTTTTGCACAACGGCCAAAAGAATCTTTCTGTCCAGACCATCAAGTCCCATGGGATCGATGTCCAAGAGAGATAAAGCCTCCATTGCCACTTGTCGGGTAATCTCTCCATCCTTTCTTACTTGAGCATAATCTCTCACCCTCCGCAAGAGCCTGTTGGCTATCCTCGGCGTACCTCTAGATCTTCTGGCTATCTCTCTGCCGCCTTCCTCCTGAACGCCTATGTCAAGGATACGGGCCGATCGCTTTATAACTTCATACAACTCGTCTTCGCTGTAGTATTCCAACCTGAAGGAAATACCGAACCTATCCCGCAAAGGTGACGTGAGAAGGCCGCTCCTGGTGGTGGCCGCAATGAGAGTGAACCGGGGCAGTTTGATCCTATAGGTTCTGGCGTGAGGGCCTTTCCCCGCGATCCAGTCAAAACTGAAGTCCTCCATGGCCGGGTACATGGCCTCTTCAGCCGCGTGATTCAATCGGTGAATCTCGTCGATGAAGAGAACGTCTCCGTCTTGAAGGCTAGTGAGAATGGCCACGAGATCACCGGCACGCTCGATAGCGGGTCCTGAGGTGACCCTTATGCCCACGCCCAACTCATTGGCTATGACGTGGGCAAGAGTAGTCTTGCCCAAACCCGGCGGGCCCGACAAGAGAATGTGGTCCACCACTTCGCCCCTCTGCCTGGCAGCCTCGATGGATACATGCAGGTTTTCCTTGATCCGTTCCTGCCCTATGTAATCGGGAAGGAAACGCGGCCGAAGAGACTCTTCGACGACCTCGTCCTCGGGCTGCATCTGTCTGGAAATAAGATCTCTAGACTCTCGCAAGTCGTCTCAAGGCCTCCCGCAATAGTTTTTCAAGGTTATCATGTTGACTGTCTAACATGGCCTTCTCGACAGCGTTTCGGGCCTCCTGCCATGAATAGCCCAGTGCGGTCAAAGCCTCCACTGCTTCAAGAAGAAGATCCCCGGAAGGTGGACCTTGTTCCTCATCTAGAGAAGGCGTTCTCAAGCCGATGCGGTCCCGCAGTTCAACCACTATTCTAGCCGCTGTCTTTTTGCCCACTCCGGGCAATCTCGTAAGGACTCTCTCATCGTTTTGAAGCACTGCCCTATAAAACTCATCGGGAGGAAGTGCAGACAGTATCCCTAAGGCAAGCTTGGGACCAATGCCTTTGACGTTCTGAAGCAGGTCAAAACAGGTCCTTTCCTCTAGACTTCCGAACCCGTACAAGCTCCAACCATCGTCTTTCACTATGAGCCTTGTGAACAAGTGTACCTGGGATCCGAGATCAATTCTCTCTATAAGGTTCGGGGTTACCATGATGTCAAACCCCACCCCGTTAACATCCACCGTCACTGAGTCTTGACTCTTCCTACGCGCAATGCCGCTCAGTTCAGATATCATCTGGAAGTCCTCTCCGGTGCTCCGTCTCTGACCAGCCTGGCCCCAAACGATCTCTTGATGCCGGCAGTAACAGCGATCCCGAGGGCATCGGCCGTATCGTCCGGCCTAGGTGGCCGAGAGAGGTGCAGAAGGCTCGATACCATGGCGCTCACCTGTTCTTTTGTCGCGTTGCCGTAGCCCACTATAGTCGATTTTACCTGAAGAGGAGTGACTTCCTCTACGGGCAGGTTGTGGGCGGCGGCAGCCAGAAGGCAAACCCCGCGAGAATGACCAACGTCAATGGCGGATTTGGCATTCTTGGCGAAGAAGATGCTCTCTATCGCCAACACATCTGGCTTAACGCGGTCAATGAGTCCGGTTACTCCCCGGTAAACGGCCAAAATCCGCATTGGAAGGTCCTGAGACTTGGACGTCACGATGCAGCCGTAGTCCACCGGAACGAAGTCTCTCCCCGTAGTCTCCACAACCCCCCACCCTGTTCGCTCAATACCCGGATCGATCCCCAGTATCCGCAATAGAAAAACCCCCATAACTGAGGGTTCGCCACACTCAACCTTGGCTCCTTTGTGTGTCTAGTCTATTATGCCCTCCAGATACTTCGCCACCTTCGCGTCTACGAGGCCGGGCTCATCCTCCAGAACGATGCCTGCCCTAAGAAGATCTTTCTCGGTTTTTCTGAGACGGGACTCGGGAATATCAGTGTACATCCGAACCAGAAGCCCTGCCTGACTCAATTCCTTCCCGCGATACACCGCCACGGCCCCTTCGGCGAGAGTCACAAACCGAAATCGACTGTGTTCGGGACAGAAGTCATCTATAGAGCGGCTGAACTGGTGTACTGAATCACTTCCCGATGAAAGTGAGACCTGCCACTCGCGGGCCACCTGAGCCAGATAGTCGCCAATACTGCCCCTTGAGACGACATCTGTCTCCGTAACCACATCTTTGCACTTGGTGTACAGGGTATGGTAGTGAACTTGGACTTCATCACCAACCGAAGGCGTCGTCATGGGCGGCCATAGGGACCTGTCTTTCAAGACGACCTTGTCCAAGACCACACCAGCGGCAAAAGCACACAAGACCAAAAGAGCCACCAAGAGGCCGTTGAAACCACTCAATCCCGTCTTTCGCAAAAGCCTCACTCCAGGAGACATATATTCCCCCAAAGTGACAAGCTTATTCGGACATGGCCTCCATTATCTCGTCAGAGATATCGAAATTGGCGTACACTCTGGAAACGTCATCGTGTTCTTCCAGAGCATCTATAAGGCGAAGCATCCTGGCAGTTTCTTCGCCCTCCAGAGTTACGGTGGTCTTGGGGATTCTTACGGTATCGGCCGAAAGGATCGTAGCACCGGCCTTTTCCAGGTTCTCCTGTACGGTTTGGAGATCCTCTGCTCCAGTGTAAATCTCGTATGCTTCTTCCTCAGTCTTGATATCTTCGGCACCGGCGTCGATCGCCATTTCCAAGGCATCGTCTTCTGAGAGGTCGCCCTTTTCTATCTGAATGCAGCCTTTTACGTCAAACATCCAGGCAACCGCCCCTAGATCGGCAAGTTTGCCGCCATTCTTGGACAGGATGTAACGCACTTCCGACGCTGTCCGGTTGCGATTGTCGGTTGCCGCCTCTACCAGCACGGCGGTACCTCCAGGGCCATAGCACTCATATACAAGCTCTTCTAGAGGCCCCGAATCTCCTTGGCCCGCCCCCCGTTTTATCGCCCTTGTTACACTATCGGTAGAAACGTTGGCGTTCTTGGCCCGTTCGATGGCTATCTTCAGCCTAACGTTGCCGTCAGGGTTCGGCCCCCCCTCACGAGCCGCGAGCATTACCTCGCGCAAAGCTTTAGATATCACGTTCGAACGAGCAGCGTCCATCTTTGCCTTGTGTCTCTTGATCGTTGACCACTTTGAATGTCCCGACATAGAATATCCTCCTAGTCTAGGTCTGGAATATACGGCATCCTCCTCTTGTGTTCGGTCCGCCTATGCATTTCCTCTATCTTATTCCGAACGCCCGGCGACACAGGATTCCCCGAGAGATAGGCATCTAGATCCTTGTAGAGAAGGCCCATCTCTTCTTCGTCAGTCTGGCCTCGCCACAGCCCTGCCGAAGGGGTTTTCTCGACTATCTTATCTGGAACTCCTAAGTAACGCGACATTTCCCACACTTGAGCTTTGGTTAGGTTGGCCAAAGGCAGCATGTCAACCGCGCTATCCCCGTGTTTCGTGAAGTAACCGACGTGAATTTCTGCCCGGTTGCTTGACCCTACCACCAAGTAGTTGTAAAGGGTCGCCACGTAGTAAAGAGTCATGGACCGGAGCCTGGGCTTAAGGTTTGCCATGGCCAGAACCGAGGGCTCCTCCATATCAGAAAGGCTCGCCAAGAGGGCATCGTAAGATGGCGTCAGATCCACAACCCTATAGTCAACGGAGAAATGCTCCAAGAGCATCATAGCGTCTTCTGCGTCCTCTGGCAGTGAGTGGCACGGCATAATGAGCCCCAGGCAGTCATCGCCCCACGCTTTCTTGGAGAGCGCCAACACCAACGCCGAATCCACTCCCCCGGACACGCCGAAAACGCCCCCTTTGGCGCGAGCTTCCTGAGTTCGAGTTCGCATCCACCTGACCAGGTTTGCAACCTTGTCTTGCATGCTATGACTGGGCATCGGTACACCTCCTATTCAATGGACCATTATACCAGCCTTGGGATGGTTCCACATGGGAATCCCGTGTCTTCTCACCGGGACAAATTGCCGGTAAGGTTCAGGTAAGTGTCGGGGACTTTACCGGGGATTATTACGGTGGTTAGGGGAATATCTGTGGAGACTTCTGCCATGGATGATATGAAAGGCACCACCACTCTAACGGTGCACTTCACGTTGAGAAAGATGTTGTAGCGGGCCTGGTTGATCCCTGTCACATCGAAGGAATCCCTCACCTGAGTTCGTACAGTCCCGTAAGGATATAGAGTCACCTTTATCTTGGGACCGACGTGAGCAAGCGTTGTCGAGCCAAAAGCCTGGCCCAAGGGGATATACACCGAAAAACCATCTAGGTTTTTCATTGCGTCTTGGAGCACATCAAGGGCATCGGCCTGAATGCGGTTTAGATCGGCAGTGTTAGTCTTGATGTAGAGGAGTTGCCCATCCTTACCGGTCTCAAAGTACAAGAAAGTCTTACCCTCGAGAAAGGCGGTAATGTGCCGTTTCACCGCATCGATCATGGCTTTGTTGGTTACCCGAGCGACTTCAGTCTCTGATATGGCCACCAGAGTTGGGACTATGGCTCTTTCCAGTGCAAGAAATAACGACGTCAGGCCAACGATTACGGCCAGAACGCACAGAACCAGGAGCAGCCTTTTCCCCCTGACCGAAGCGCCTATGGTTCTCCTTCTCTGGAAAATAGGAAGCCCTCCCAAAAAGGATAGCTTCTAATTGTATGCCGCCAGAGAAGACTTGGTTACCGGCCTATCGTGACCCTGCAGATCCGACGCTTCCCCACCTGAAGCAACATCCCGTCTCGTACAATGCACGTCGCAGAATCGGGGCCTATCTTGACTCCATCGATCCTTATTGCGCCGGCCTTTATCAAACGCCTGGCTTCGGACGATGACGATACAAGTCCCGTTCTCGCCAAGAGCAGAGCAATCCCCATAGTATCGCCTGCGGATACCTCGGGCAGTTCTACTTCATCGAGGTCTGTCGGCAACTCCCTTTCCCTAAACACTCGGATGAACTCGTCTTGGGCTTCCTTTGCCGCGAGGTCCCCGTGAAACTCCGAAACGATCCGAAACGCCAAGTTCATCTTGGCGTCCATAGGGTGAATTTCGCCGGACTTGATTCCGAGGACCAATGCGTTCACCGATGCCTCGCTATCACAAACCACAAGCCTTTGGTAACTGGCCATGAGCGAGTCAGGAATCGACATCACTTTTCCATACATGTCTCTAGGTTCGTCTTTCACGCCGATATAGTTGCCAAGGCTCTTGGACATCTTGTTAGTACCGTCCAACCCCACGAGGATGGGCATGGTCAGAGCTACCTGAGACTCCTGCCCGTATTCTTTCTGAATACTTCGGCCAACGAGGAGGTTGAACGTCTGGTCGGTACCGCCAAGCTCCACATCGGAACCTATTGCCACAGAATCGTAAGCCTGGGCCAAGGGGTACATGAATTCGTGAACACCGATGGGCGAACCCTTTTGATAGCGGCCCTGAAAGTCGTCCCGCTCCAACATTCTGGCCACTGTGAAACGGGAGGCCAGATGGATGACGTCTTTGAAAGACATCGGTGACAGCCATTGAGAGTTGAAAACCAGATGCGTCCGAGCCGGATCCAGAATGGTTGTCGCCTGTTGGCGATATGTTTCTGCGTTGGCTAAAACTTCCTCCTTGGAAAGCTGGGGCCTAGTCTGAGACTTTCCGCTTGGGTCTCCTATCATGGCCGTAAAGTCTCCGATCACGAAGTAGATTTCGTGGCCCAGCCGCTGAAAATCCCTAAGTTTCTTCATTACCACCACGTGACCGAGGTGGAGATCCGGGGCTGTAGGGTCTACCCCCAGTTTAACCTTTAGAGGTTTACCGGACGGCAGAGAGCGCGCGACCTTATCTCGAAGTTCATCCATAGTAACTACATCAATAGAACGGTCGGCTATCAAAGATACTTGAGATTCGACCTCTCTCGCAAGTCCGGGATCCTTTCGCCAGTCTGTACCCACCCTAATCTCCCCCATTTCTTAGGGACAATTATACCATCGTCGCGGGGTAGGCAAGTAGGTAACCCGGGAGGATGCTATAATAGTGGGACCGGACAAGTGGACTACTACGTCTGTGTATAGTGAGGTTAGCAGTCCGACCGGGAGGTGCCTTGTGCCTCTCTAGAGTTATCTGGGGGTATGCGCCAATGTCAGCGAAGAGAATCTCGCCCAGAAAAAGACGGGTTCTTCATATCATCCTTTACACGATGTTGGGAGCCGGGCTAGTTGCAGCAGGTTTGGTGGCTGCTTTCGTTGTGTCCGCCGTAAGGGATCTGCCCACTATGGGCACACTTGAGCCAAAACCTGAAGAGGTCTCCTACGTCTATGACCGAGACGGCAAGGTGTGGACCGAGTTGCACGCATCAGAATACCGCGTGCCCGTAGAACTTGAGGAACTACCCAAGCACTTTATAGACGCGGTACTGGCAGCCGAAGACCATCGTTTCTACAGCCACTATGGCGTCGACCTCAGGGCCATTGTGAGAGCCTTCTTCTCAAACCTGACAGGCGGCGGCTCGATGCAAGGTGGTAGCACAATTACCCAGCAGCTAGCCAAGAAAGCGTTCCTGACCGACTCTCGAACCTGGACAAGAAAAGTGCAAGATGCGGTGCTCGCCATACTTCTGGAGCGCCAGTACACCAAGACCGAAATCTTGGAGATGTACTTGAACCAAGTACCTTTCGGAAGGGGTGCTTACGGGCCGGAAGCGGCTGCCAGGATATTTTTCGGCAAATCCATTAAAGACGTGACGCTTGAGGAATCCGCTATGTTGGCGGGATTGCTCAAGGGACCTGCCATCTTCGATCCCATAGACAACCCCAACGACGCCCTCGCGAGGAGAAACACTGTCTTGGAGCAGATGACGGCTTACGGATATATCACGCGAGACGAATGCGAAGAGGCCAAGTCGAAACCCATCAACGCAGTATCCGTTCGACCAGAAACGACCACCAGAGGCGGGTATTTTCTCGACTACGTTTTGAAACAGCTTCTGTCGCGCTACCCGGCCGATCTGGTATATAGCGGTGGGCTGCGCGTTTATACGACCTACAGCCCTCAGGCTCAGGAGGCCGCAGAAAACGCCGTAGCCAAGGTACTGGACAAAGACTTCCCCTATGAAGGAAAAGACAGCCTTCAGGCCGCTTGCGTGGTACTTGACTCGAAGACAGGACACATTTTGGCTATCGTTGGTGGGCGCAAACACGAAGGCATGCTCGGATGGAATCGCGCCATCGACGCAAAGCGGCAGCCAGGCTCCTCTTTCAAACCTATAGCGGCATACGTGCCCGCAATAGAAGCCGGGATGGGTCCCGGCACTGTGGTAGACGACTCCCCTGTTACCTGGGTGGACCCCGTCACTGGAGAACGGTTCTCCCCAAGGAACTACTCCGGTACCTTCCAAGGTCCGATGACCTTACGAAAAGCAGTTCGAGAGTCTGTCAACGTGGTGGCAGCCAAGGTCCAGGATATGGTCGGTACAGACCAAAGCTTGGCTATGGCTATGCGCATGGGCATCACCAGTCTCGTAACCCAACCGACCTCCGATGGCCGTTCCGACCACACAAGATCTCTCGCACTAGGAGGGCTGACCTACGGAGTGTCTCCTTTGGATATGGCAGTTGCCTACGGCTGTTTGTCAAACAGGGGCATAAGGGTGGACCCCATATGCATCCTGCGGGTTGAAGACAAGAACGGAAGCATCCTAGAGGAGCATCAAAGCAAACGGACCCTGGTAATGTCGGAAGAAACGGCTTACCTCATGACCAGCATGTTGGAAGGGGCTCTAACCGAATCGGGGGGTACGGGCGGAGCGGCATACATCGGACGCCCCTGTGCAGGAAAAACAGGTACAACAAGCAACTGGAAGGACGCCTGGTTCTGCGGCTACACGCCCAGTTGCGTGGGCGTGGTGTGGATAGGTTTTGACCAGGAGAAGACAATGGAACAATGGAAGATCACGGGAGGAAGCTATCCTGCTCGGATCTGGCGAGAGATGATGACGGTAATAACGGAAAAACAGGCCCCGGAGCCTTTCAAAAGACCCGATACCATAGTGACTGCATCAATATGCAATATGTCTGGGCTTTCCCCAGGGCCAGGATGCCCTGAGGAGAACATCGTCCTGGAGTTGTTCAAGAAAGAGAGGGTGCCAAACTCACCGTGCACCTATCACATAACGGAGCACGGCGATCACGACAATGGCTATGATTATGAACATGATTGGGACTATGACTATGACCATGACGCCGATCGCGACGCTATGTCCACGACAACACAGGAGGTCACGCATTAGATGAGGGCTCACGAAAAAGCGTAGAAGTGGCCGTGAAGGTCCTTCTTAATGGGATCGCAACCGTGCTATCGTTACTCCCGAGCCGCCTTGAGAGGCTTCCCCCAAACGGCTCTCGGCAACATAACGATGGTCTTTGAGGTATAGACTGACCGCTCTCCGCAAAGCTCCGGTTCCTTTTCCGTGGATGACCCGCACCTGGGAGAGTCCCGCCAGTATGGCGTCGTCGAGGTACTTGTCCAAGACCAGCAGAGCCTCGTCAGAGGTCATGCCTCTAAGGTCAAGTTCTCCTGACACGCTTTGAGCCTTCTCCATCGCTATACGGGAAGACTCGGGCCTCGGCTCCGTTTTGTTGGGAAGAGTCTTGGTGGGAATCCTCAAGTCCTCCATAGGCGCCCTGAGGCTAAGTGACCCGATCCGCACCAGCACTGACGGTTCTCCAGGGCCGGGAGCCTCCACAACGGTTGCCGCGTCTCGGAATCCCGTCACGTATACGGTGGTGCCCGGCACAGCATCCTCCGGTCTGAGAGGCTCCCCCTCAAGGGGAGCGACGGTTTCGGGACCCAGGTCGTGGCTGGCTGACCGGAATCTCTCCCTAATTTCCCCAATCTGAGAAGTCAGTTCCTTGCCAGTCAACCGTTGTTTTTCGCGGAACTCTTTGACAGCCTTTTCAAACTCCAGTCGGGCCCTGGACACAATCGACCGTGCTTCCTGTTTTGCCTCGTTGAGAAGGTCTCTCCGCTGTTTCTCCTGAGTCTCGAGTTTGCTCTCGTACTGCTTTCTGAGAGATTCGGCCAACTGCCTCTCCCGCGCGGCCAAAAGTGCCTCTTCCCTGGCTTTTTGTGAAGACTCCTCCAAATCGGCAATGATATCCTCTAGTTGGAGGATATCCTGGCCCAGATTTCCCTTGGCCTCTTCCAGGATCTCAGAATCAAGCCCCAGTCTCTCGGCCACGAGGAACGCGTTGGACCGCCCCGGCCTTCCGGTAATGAGCCTGTAAGTTGGCTTGAGGTTCACGGAATCCCATTCAACCGACGCGTTTTGCATGCCCGGGTTGCTCTCTGCAGCCAACTTAAACTCAGTAAAATGGCTGGTCACGACCGATAGCGCCCCAGAGTCATTGAGACGCCTCAGGATAGCCAAGCCTAGAGCTGCCCCTTCAAGAGGGTCAGTCCCGGCGCCAAGCTCATCGATCAGTACCAGCGTGCCGGGGCGGGCATTATCCAGAATCATCTTGACGTTGGCGATGTGAGCCGAGAATGTGCTTAGACTCTCTTCAATGGACTGTTGGTCCCCAATGTCCAATAGAATGTCGGATATTGCTCCTATGACGGTATCGCCCCTGCATGGGCAAGGCATACCCGCAAGTGCCATTGCCGACAAAAGACCGCAAGTCTTGAGGGCTACGGTCTTCCCTCCCATGTTGGGTCCAGTGATAACCACAGTGCGGACTGCATCCAGGGAAAGGTCGATGTTCATGGGTACCGGCGTTCCTTTCAAGAGAGGATGCCACGCTTCCCTGAGGTGAAGTCTCGGTTCATGGACAATCTTTGGAAAAGAACCCTTCCACTTCATCGCCAGCCTGGCTTTGGCCAGGGCCAGATCGAATTCTGCTAGACCGGCAACTCCTTTGGCCAAGACGCGAGAAGATTCCCCCACTAGTCTCGAGACTTCTTCCAGTATGCGAAGAACCTCATCTCGTTCCTGTAGTTCTAAACGCCTTAACTGGTTCCCCATCTCAAAGATCTCTACGGGCTCAATGAATACGGTCTGACCGGAAGACGACTGGTCGTGTACAAGTCCCGGTATTCGGGACGCATACTCCACCTTGACCGGAAGCACGAGGCGCCCCTGACGAACGGCAACTATCTCTTCTTGAAGGTACTGGGAAATGTTCCTGTGGCGGGCAATCTCTTCGGCTCGTCTTCTTAGCCTATCCTGGTGTTCCTTCAGCGACCTCCGGATGGATGACAATCTTGAGCTTGCCGAGTCCCTCACGAGTCCGTCTTCGTCTATGGTGGCGTCCAACTTGGCGCAAAGCGAAGGCAGCCTCGGGAGCGTCTCTCTCATGGCGGAAAGCCCTGGGTACTCTCCCGCGACATTGTCCAACCAGCGAGAAAGCGAATCCATCGCCAAGAGGATGTTCAGGATTTCGCGCAGGTCCTCGCCTGTCAGCACTTCGCCTTGGCCGGCCCGGTAGACCCTGGACCGAACATCCTTGGCAGCATAGAGACTAGGCGCGGTAGTTCGGGACAACAAATCCAGAATCTCCCTGCCCAACTTCTGCGCCTCCTTGGCGCTGTCTGCATCGACTGGCATAAGGGCCATAGACATTCCGCGCCCTAAAGAAGTGCTGGCTTCTTTGGCCAGAGTCTCCTTAATCTTCTCGAATTCCAGAACCTCTAGGGCTTTAGGGTGCATATTTTCTCAGAAGAATCTCCTTGATTTCGCCTATAGTTTCGTCCCGAAGGCCTTCTCTGTATTTTCTTCTAAGTTCGGCTCTGGCCCGGTACATTCCGCGTTTCTGAGTCGCTTCTGATGAGGAACGAAGAGACTGCCTGGCTTCTTCCATGAAAGCGTGGGCGCCGGATGGACGCTCAACGAAACGGCCTATCTCCGTACCTTTTTCGTCAAAGAACACAAAGACCGGGATAATCGCCATACCTTCCGTCAGATACTCGTCCATAATATCTAGGTTCTGATCTCTTGGGAAGATGTGAAGCTTGAGAAACGGGTACAAGGATTCAAGCTTGGCGAGAACTGGAAGGTTCTCCACGCAGTCCCCACACCAAGGCTCGGAAAGGACTAAGACTCTGATGCTTCTCTCTGGGAGACGCTTGGCAAGAGACCTGAAGTAAGCATCATGCTCCGGCTTCACTTGTGTATTGGCAAAGTTCTCCCTCATGGTGGGGACATTCATGTCTGCTTCTTGCAAGTACTGCTCGAAATCTAAGGCTCGGTGGGCCCACGCTGGGTTCAACCAAGATTCCCCCTCAGTGTTCTTGCTAGAGGCGATCTCAGATTAGGGTTCTTTATCGGTCGGGAGAAATCCTCTGGGGCTTGGAGTTCATCACCTGGCGATAGTTCCGCCGTCTCCTCTCGCTTAGTTGCCCTCGTATGGTGTCGATTCTGGAGAGGGTCATGAGGTTCATGTCTCTTGGGGTAACGGGCTGCGCCTCAGGCTTCTTGACGATAGATACCTGCCCGGTGGGTTCTAGGACCGCCAGAGCAATGTCTTCCACTCTCTCGGCGCCGGCCTGACGAAGAACGATATGCATGTCCGCTTCGGAGACTCGTTCTCGCTTGAGGTTCTCATGCATGATTTTCCCGTCCACAACGATGGGAGTCGACATACCTTGAGTGATCTTTTCTGCACCTCGCCAGTGCATATTGATGACGCTTAGAAGATACTGCAAGGCAGACAAGACCACTATGGGGATGATCCCATGGCCCATATGAATGCTCTCATCTTCCAGAGGAAGGGCAGCCACAGAACCCATAATGATGATGACAACCAGATCAAACGGTGCCAGTTGCCCAATGGATCGCTTGCCGGTCACCCTTACGGCCACAAGCGAAACCAGGAACATGACCAGTGTGCGAAAAGAAATCTCAACCATGTCCCGGACCCAGTGCTGCAAGCCATCTCCTCCTGCAAGAGAACGACGCCCTAAGGCGTAGTATGGCTCTCCCAAAGGTCCTGGATGCTTCTCTCCATATCTTGGAGGGTTAGGACGCCTCTCACGAATTGTGGCACGATCTCACCGAAGCCTTGCCCTATCTTGTATCTCCTGAGCCCCTCTCCCGAAGTCAAAGCCGCTTGTGCGATCTGGCTATCGAGGCCGCGAATGATCTGTCTGTAGTCCTCTGGGATACCTGCTTCCAGATCGTAGACGGGCATATCCTGGACGGCCGCAGGCACTCCCCCTATGCTTCTTGCTACCCAGACCCCTCGGTTGGCGGCTAGCTCTTTGGCCAATAATAAAGCACAAGAACGATGGGGCTCCTCCTCTGAAAAGACCATGTACCCCGGTACGGTACAGTGAAAACGCATCTCGCCCGAGGCGCCGGGAATTGGACTGAGGCCAACTTCATCCTCATAGGATGTCCGAAGCCATCTGTATAGGTGCGGCGTCACCGGAAACAAGGTTGAAACAACACCACGATCCCACGCATCCAGAGGATCGCTCAGCGCTTCTTTGCACGACGACTTCAGGTATTCAAGATACGAGATGGCCGACGCAGCACTGTAATCAGTTCCGGGGCCTTCTATGGCCGAGGGGAGAAACCATTGGGAATCGTACCAGTAGCCCGAGTCAGACGGAATGCCCGTGAGAGGCAAGATAGACGACCTAGCGGCCATGCCCACCCAATGAACGTAAGACGGGACACCCATGAGCTTGCCGTCAAGCATCCAATACGTCGCCGCTCCATCCAAATAGTCATCGGCGCTCAAAAGCTCTGTAAGACCTTGAGCGTCGTCGGAGATGACAGGCCATTCCGTGGAATATGACAGACACGGAGGATCCAGTTCTTGGCTTTCGCCCATAAGGAGACTGAGTATTTCTCGTCTTTCCTTGAACTCGACTTCGACCTTGACCTGGTACTCTTCGGAAAACCTGTCCACCACCGATTTGACCCGGGTCTGGTATGCATCGGTTCCCTGAAACGATGGTTCCATACAGTCCCAAACCGTAAGGACGAGTCCTTGAAAAGAAAGTTCTTGAGGCAAGACCTGGCGCCGCAATGTGCAACTTGAGAGCGCAAATGGGAGCGCGAAAAACACGGCACCGACAAGTGTCATCAGGCACCTTCTACGGAGGGCTAGATTCTTCGCCATAGCTACCTCCCTTTCATCCCCAAAAGCGTGTAGAGGTCCGCTGTGGCTACACGGGAGTCTCCCAACCCGAACAGCCAACTTGCCTCTTCTATTTGCGATTCGGTCAAGGTTCCCAGTCTGCCGTCGCAGGCCCCTGGGTCGAAGCCGGCAGCTTTTAGACACTCCTGCAGCATGACCACTTCAGGTCCTATCGCTCCCTTTCCCAAAGGAGCCTCAAGAGTGAGGTAAGGTCTAGGTCCCCGGATTACCACTCTTGTGCCGATCTCAACTATTTCGTAGAGTTCTTCCACATCCTCGTTGAACATCCGAATGCAACCTACGCTGGCATAAGTCCCTATGGACCAAGGGCGATTTGTACCGTGTATCCCATACCCGCCCCACGGTACATCCAGACCCATCCAACGACTTCCGAAAGCTCCACCTTGTTCGTAACCTTTATCGACTATTTTCCACTCTCCTACGGGAGTGAGAGCACTCCATTTGCCTCCTGCCACGGGATATGTCTTCCAAGGTTTCGAATCCACATACACGGTCAGTTCAAGCCTGTCGGTATCCACCTCAAGATGGACTACGCCTTCGGGAAGCGGGCCCGTAGCAACGCTTACATCCCTCGTAACCCCGTATCCCAAAGCCCTCCAAGTGGCCTGGTCTACGATTCCCGTAGGGGCAAGCCAGAAGGAACTCTGGAATTCCTTCACAGCCAGAACGGCTTCTGCATCGTACTCCTCGTCCATATCCCCATCGAAGAAACCGAGGTCTCTCAAGCGCAACTTTAACTCGTACACATCTCTGCGCCTCATAGGGGGATCTTCGGGAAGCAGAGGGTCGTCTGACTCGTGTGCTCTAAGGTAGTCGGGCACTCTATCAGAGACCGCCAAGGAAAAAAAGGCAGTAAACGCCACAAATACGGCAAGTATCGTGAGCGCCAACCGTCTTGCAGGCAACTCTCTCACACCTCTTGTGCGCTGAAGTCACGTAGGTAGACTATGTCGGGCTTAAGAGGTTTATGAAAACTTGCACAGAAGCCGGGGTAACCGCTTAAGGGTGTTCTTTATTCCTTTTGGAGGCAGGCCTGCCCGTCTTGGTGACGCAACCACACCGTACCGTACATTCTCCAAGGTGCCCGGTCCGTGTGCGTCTGATGAGACTACAAGTCCCGCACCTAGATCGTAGGCGCGGCGCACAAGGGTTTCGGGAAGATCAATTCTATCAGGAGATGCGTTGATCTCCAACATGGTGCCACATCTTGCGGCCGCCTCAAAAACGGGCTCAAGGCCCGAAGTGACTCCGGGACGGCTTCCCAGGAGCCGTCCGGTAGGGTGCCCAATGATGTCAACGTGAGGGTTCTCGCAAGCTTTTGTTAACCGCCCCACGAGATCTCCTGCGTTCGAGATATCTTGATGGACTGAAGCAACAACCAGGTCAAAACGGGCCAAGTCGTCTGAACCGAGATAAAGCGATCCATCCTTGGCCACGTCGACCTCCACCCCTGCCAGAACCCGAAAATCCGGGTGCCTCTCTTGAACTTCGGTGATGTCCTCGAGGTAAGCGTCAATGTTTTCGGGAGTAACCCCACCTATCATCTTCATGAAAGTGGCGTGATCAGTGATGGCCATATACGAGTATCCCATTGTGATGCCCTTGATGACCATTGCCTCAACGGAGTCCATCCCATCGGACCATACCGTGTGAGTGTGCAGATCTCCCTTTAAGTCTTGTGGGCCAACAAGGTGGATACTCTCTCCGGCTTCTGCCAAAGCCAGGAATTCCTCCCTATGCCTGACTTCTGGCGGGACCCGAGAAGAATCCATCAACTCGAAGAAAGATTCTTCGTCTTCAACGAAAACTCGACATGAGTCACGAAATAGTCCCCTTGAATCAAAACACAGTCCTCGCAGTGACCCCCTATGTACAAGACGCTCGATGTATTCCTTTGGCCCCGTAAGCCAAATGGCCCTGGGCCAAAAATCTTCCTTCTGGGCGAAGTGGAATACCAGGGGTATGCCAAGTCCGGTGCTGAACACAAGCTTCTCCCCCGCAGCATCCCAAGATCGTTCCAGCATGTCTCCATCTCGGACAGGGATGATACCAGAGCGTCTCACTAGTGACACAGGGGTATCCTCAGGTCGGAGTTCCAGTAGGATCTCCAAGGCTGAAACGGTCTCCAGGCCGCGCCCCAGTTCACCCACGAGGATTCCCGATACGTCTTTGGATGCCAACGAAGCCAAGATGTCTTCGGCCACGGGCAGCGCTATCCCTAGACTAAGGCTGCCCGCATTTTCGCGGATCTCCCGCAAACCGGCGGCTATCTCATCTTGCCGCTTCTTACCCATTCCAGGCAAGAACTGCACTTTTTGGGTCTCTAGAGCCTCCTGAAGATCGTCCAAGCCGGCCACACCCAAGCGTTCGTACAGAATCCTTGCAGTCTTTGGCCCAATGCCCGGAACCTTGAGAAGGTCCAGCAAACTCAAAGGTACCTCTCTTGTGAGGTTCTCCAGATACGAAGAACTCCCCGTTAAGATGAGTTCTCGTATCTTTGGCTCAAGGTTCTTGCCTACATTGGGGATGTCCGAAAGCCTGCCTGATGTGGCCATCTCCAGAAGCGGAAAGTCGCCGCGCTCGATAGTCCGGGCAGCCCTATCGTAAGCCCTAACCTTGAAACCTGCTTCACCCTTTATCTCAAGAAGGGCTCCCATAGCCCGAAGCAACTGAGCGACTTCCCGTTTGTGCATATGTCACAGCCTTTGCTCCGCGCCGAACTCCGCGGACAAGGCCTGCAGCACCCTCTTTCTATCCCCTGCAAGCTCTTCTTCGGTCAGAGTTTTCTCCTTTGACTGATACACAAGGCGCATGGCCACGCTCTTCTTACCTGCCGGCACCGGAGGCTTTCTCCAAATATCGAAGACCTCCAACAACACCAGGTTCTCGCTCGTTGCCCGGATGCACTGAAGGATGTCTCCAACCGGGGTATCATCGCTCACTACCACAGCCAAGTCTCTTTCCACCGGCATAAATCGTGAGATCTCTACATAGGAAGGCTCGGTCGCGAGAGCCAACAGAGCATCCACCGAGAACCATGCCATTACCAAGGGCCCCTGTGCATCGAAATTCTTCAAGCACAAAGGGTGAATCTCGCCCATCTCGCCTAGAGTGGACCCTCCTACGGCGATCTTAGCAGATTTTCCGGGATGGAACGGCATTCCTGCCCGGGGCATGTAGACGACGTCACTCATTCCCATCAGAGACAGAAACGACTCCAGTATGCCCTTCATGCCAAAAAAGGACGCTTCATCTTGGTCTTGTATCCACGTCTTGCGCCTAGTGACACCGTAGGCCATTATGGCAAGCTGAGTGGTTTCTCTGGGTAACTCCTCTCCCAAAGAGTCGAAGAACACACGCCCGATTTCCCAGAACAGTCCTCCTTCTACCTTAGAACGTTGGTTTGAGACTGCTACCTTGAGAAGCCCCGGCAGAAGACTGGGTCTCAACAGAGACTCGTTGGAGGACAATGGGTTCATTAACTGGACAGGTTTCCGTCTTGGGTCATCCTCGTCCCACCCCATCCCCTGAACATCAGATGGCGCCAGGAGCGAATTGGTGACGCACTCCAGTCCGCCCAAAGAGACCAGAACGTCTTTTATGCGCTCTTTTCTCACAAAGCTCCTGTCAGGCGGTCCGCCGGGTACAGCTCTGTCCAGATCAAGGGGCTCAAAATAGTTGACTCCATAGTACCGGGCTATCTCTTCGGTAAGATCGATCTCCTCCTCGATGTCAACCCTTCTGGGGGGAACACGCACATCCAGTACAAGACCTCCTCGTTCTTTGATGGGAGTCACACCGAATCTGAGGGACTCCAAAATGTGCCTGCAGGCTTCTTGACCTATGTCCATACCAAGGGTCCTCCGCAACTCGCCTACGTGGAACCTGAGGCACTTTGCGGCGTGATCCATGTGATCCGCTTCCGCGTAACCCTGACCTAGTCTTCCGTTGGCGATTTCAGCCATGAGACATGCGGCTCTCTCGGCAACTGCAGGTTGAGCCGACGGGTCAATACCCTTTTCGAACCTAATGGCCGCTTCAGTGCGGAGTTTCATCTGGCGGTAGGTTCGTCTCACCGAGAGCGGATCGAAATATGCCGATTCCAATAGAATGTTCCTTGTTGAAGCAGTGACTTCTGTAGTCAGGTTCCCCATAACCCCAGCTACAGCCACCGGACCGCTTTCATCGGCTACGACGAGAGTGCCGGGAACAAGATCTCTTGTCTCTCCATCAAGCGTGAGTATGGTCTCTTTGGGCCGTGACCGGCGGGCGCTTATGGTCTCACCTTGAATCTTGTCGAGGTCAAAAGCGTGAAGAGGTTGCCCGGTTTCTAGCATTACGTAGTTGGTTATATCCACCACAGCGTTAATCGGTCTCATCCCGGCAAGCATTAGGCGCCTTTCCATCCATATAGGGGAATACCCGAAAGCGACATCCCTAACCTCTTTGCCAATGTACCTAGGACAAAGGTCGGGGTCGGGCAACTCGATTCTGAGTCTCCCGGTGTAATCGGAGTGTTCGGCAGGCGGACGACTTCCCAAAGGCCCTGCGAAATCCCATGATTCCAGGACTCTAGGCAGCTTGAGGGGTCTTCCTGTGAGAGCCGCAGCCTCTATTGCCACCCCTAGCATGGAGAGGCAGTGGGAATAATTGACAGTCAGTTCGAGTTCGATCACGTAATCGTCTAGATCCAGAAGCTCCTGAATGCTCTTGCCAAGGCGCGTTTCTCCCGACAGGACGATTATGTCTTCGCCAGGTCTGTGAGGCTCCCCTGCCAGTATCTCGTTGGAACACACGACCATCCCTTGAGATGGAACTCCGTCGATTTCCATGGCCGAAATGGCGAGCCCTCCAGGAAGCCTCGAACCCGGCCTGGCCAGGAATACTACGTTGCCCTGGGCGAACCCGGGCGCCCCGCTGACCACAGAAAGACGTTGGCTCCCGTCGTGGAGAATGCCCACCTTAAGATCTGGCCTGTGGGGGTGTCGCTCCACTTCCAGCACTCTTGCGGATACAACCCCCGATATCTCCAGACGCTGGTGAGTCAGGGACTCAACTTTGAGCCCCGCCATCGTAAACCTCTTTGCTGCCTCTTGGGGGTCCCAGGGGATATCTACGTAATCGTTTAGCCATTTCCATACTACGTTCATGTAAGCACGCCTGCGCCCCACTGGATGTGAGACGAGACCCTTCCCTCCTCGCCAGGATTAGAACGGATTGGGGCCATGCCTAGAGGCCGCGCCATTCCGAAAGAAAACGCTTGTCGTTACCTAAGAACACTCTCATGTCGTCGATACCGTATTTCAACATAGCCGCCCTGTCCAGGCCGAAACCAAACGCGAACCCCGTTACCTCCTTAGGATCGTATCCGCCGTTTCGAATGACTCTGGGGTGAACCATGCCTGCGCCGGACAGCTCCAACCATCCCGATTGACCGCATACCGAACAGCCTTTTCCGCGACAAAGAACGCAGGAAACATCGATCTCCACGGAAGGTTCGGTAAACGGAAAGTAGCTTGGGCGCATTCGGATTTCTGTATCCTCGCCGAAAAACTTGCGGGCAAATGCCCCAAACACCCCTCTTAAGTGGCGAAACGTGACTCCCCTGTCAACGGCTAGCCCTTCTACCTGATGGAAAACGGGCGAATGGGATGCGTCCGCAGGGTCTCGCCTGTACACTCTACCGGGAACGATGATCCTGACCGGGAGCGCACCCTTCTTATCTCGCATGGCCCGAATCTGTCCAGGAGACGTATGAGTTCTCAACAGCGTGGATTCTGTAAGATACATGGTATCCTGCATATCTCTAGCAGGGTGACCAGGTGCAAGATTGAGCAGGACGAAGTTCATCTCGTCGGTCTCCGTCTCCCGGCTCTCGTAGACGGTGAAACCCATGCCGTAGAATATCGCCTGGACTTCCCGGAGAGCTTTGGTGATGGGATGAAGCCCTCCTACTTCGACTTTTGTGCCGGGCAAGGTGACGTCCAAAGACTCACTCTTGACTTTGTCCAAGAGCGCTTCGGTCTCTATGCATTTTCGCCTATCCTCCAGTTCTTTTTCCATAGTGGCCCGCAAAGAGTTCACTTCGGAGCCGAAAGCCGGCCGGACATGGGCGGGTAACGAGCCAATGGTCTTAAGAAGTGCCGTAACTTGGCCCTTCTTTCCCAAGAAACGAAGTCTCACCTGGTCGAGTTCGGCCAAAGTAGAAGCACTGGCCATTTCTTCTCGTGCTTCTTCTAAAAGGGCATCCATGCGACTCTTGTCCATGGCGCTCAGTCCTCCTCCATAGTCGTAAACAAAATGAGCTTTCGCCCCAAACAACGGGACGAAAGCTCTCGCTTCCGCGTTACCACCACATTTTGGTCAAGTCTTGACCCTCTCAAGGTCTTCTTATCGCGAAGATCACGCCGGACCTACAGTATCAGCCCGGGGGTTCCGGAGCGAATTCCGGCCGGTCTATCGTAGGGAAGTTCCACCGCACCTTCCCCTCTCTGTCCGCTTCCTCCGACCCACGTTCTCTTTCATGACCCCTTATGCGGTTAGGGTATTACTGAACCTCGCTCTTCTCAAAGCGTGTGGAGAGCTCGAGGTAGTGGCGGTAGAGCAAGTAAGCCATCACTGAACCGGTCTTCTCAAAGACAGACCAGAACGCCTTTGCCAGCTTCAAGACTAGCCCCCGCTTTCTCAGTTCCCTTTTTCGTATTATAGCACGTCAAACACTGGTCACAAAAACGTTCACTGAGAGGGGCAGGTCATCCTTTGTCTGGCGGCCTCGTACAATACCACGGCTGAAGCCGCGGCAACATTGAGGGATTGAGTGCCTCCGGGCATGGGGATAGATATGGCCTGAGTTATGAGTGAATCGACTTTCCAGGGTAAGCCTTGTCCTTCGTTTCCCAGCACCAAGGCACAGCCTTTATCCAGACGAGCTTCCCACGGCACAATTCCGCCTTCAGGAAGCGTCTTGTAGACAGTTGACCCCGTGTCCAGGAGATCGCGAATGTAGAGTACTGGGTCTTTGTGGTAAGTGACGGGCACTTGGAAAACTGCCCCCGCAGATGCCCGAATGCATTTGGGGGAATACGGATCCACCGCATCGCCGGTAAACGAGACTTCCCATGCTCCCACGCTTGCGGCGTTCCTGATGAGAGTACCGGCGTTGCCAGGGTCTTGCAGGTCAACCCCAACTACTGACAGCGGTTCGAGCCAGGGACTTTTGGGAAGCGGGGACACAAACTCAAAAGGGAAAGGCAGCACCAGAAGGGCGCCCTGAGGAGTCTTCGTCCCAGACATCTTGCGATACAAAGACGGCTTAACCGTCAATACCTTGCCCGGCTTAGGGTGCTGGGCTAAAGCTTCTCTTATCTCACGCCCCCTAGCCGTGGCTTCCATCTCGGTATCTAGGATCAAAAACTCAAATACCGCCTGAGAGAGTAAGCCCAAGAGCACCGAAGGCGGCCCCTCAGCCACTGTAAGGCGCGACTTAGTCCGTTCCTTCTTGGCCTGCAGACTGCTTATGAGCCGCCACGGTACGTCCATCGTCAACTGACTAGAGCGAAGATTGGCTCTTGGCTACCGACACCAAATCCGCAAAAGACTTGGCGTCGGCGACAGCCAAATCTGCAAGCATCTGTCTGTTGATATCGATTCCGGCCTTCTTCAGACCGCTTATGAAGGTGTTGTAGTTCATGCCGTTGACCCTTGCGGCCGCGTTAATGCGTGCAATCCACAAGCTGCGAAACTCCCTTTTCTTCTCACGCCTGTGACGTCTGGCGTAATGAAGAGCTTTCATCACGGTCTCGTTGGCCATGCGGAACGACTTCGATCTCTTGCCCCAATAGCCTTTGGCGAGCTTCAGTATCTTCTTATGCCGGTGTCTGTTGGTCATACCGGTTTTTACGCGAGGCATTTGCGTTACCCTCTTTCAGCTTCTTTAATGTACCTACTTGTAAGGGATGAGAGTCCGGATTCTCCTCGTCGAGACTTCGTTGATCCCGGAGTCTTTCCTCAGTCTGCGTCGGCGGGCGGCATCCTTGCCCGCCAGCCTGTGGCTGTGTCCCGAGTGGAAATGTCGGATCTTCCCGGTACCGGTCACAAAGAAGCGCTTTTTGGCCCCGCTGTGAGTTTTCATCTTGTTCTTGGCCACGTCAAAACATCTCCTTAAACCCCGATATCTTGTGCTGGTCCTACGTCTAGAGACTTCTGTGCTCCGGATTGAGCTTGAGGCTGGGGCTTAGGAGAGAGAACCATGATCATGTTCCGGCCCTCGATCCGGGGGGCCCTCTCAACGACGGAAATACTCTTGACCCGCTCAAGCAGTCTCTCTAGAACTCTCTGGCCGATGTCCAGATGAGACATTTCCCTACCACGGAACATAATAGTAGCCTTGACTTTGTCGCCGCTTCGAAGAAACCTCTCTGCGGCTCTGACTTTGACTTCGAAATCGTGATCATCGATGGTGGGCCTCATCTTGACTTCTTTCACATCTTGCATCTTCTGCTTCTTTCGGGCCTCTTTCATCCGCTTTGACTGCTCGTACTTCCATCTGGAATAATCCATAAGCCTGCATACTGGAGGCTTGGCTTGAGCCGCCACTTCCACTAGGTCTAAGCCCAATTCTCTGGCAATCCGCAGCGCTTCATGAGTAGGTTTTATCCCAAGCTGTTCCCCGTCTTGGGAAACCAGCCTCACTTCTCGGACACGAATGTACTCGTTAATTCTTTGGTCCTGGCTGATTGCGTGCCACCTTCCTTTCAAACATAAGAATCGTGGGCAGGTAATCCACCCGCCCACGACAATACGCATGTTCTTCGCATGAACGCTTAGTCATGTAACCTTACCAGCCCTATTTGACCGTAAGGTGAGAAGCGGATGGCTTCTACTTCGCGCGCCTAGTATAGCACAGATGTCATTAGCCTGTCACTTTCCACCAGTTCTACGCCTGAGTCACCATAGGGTCAAGAGCCTTTGTTCGAGCTTCCTCCGTCGCCTGCCTGATGAAAGATTCCAGGGCTACGGCACCTATGTCACCTCTGGCCCTATGCCTTACCGATACAGTGCCTGTTTCGGCCTCTCTTGCGCCAACAACAAGCATATACGGAACTTTCTGCAGCTGAGCCTGCCTAATCTTGTATCCCATCTTGGCCGATCCCAAATCCGCGATCGCCCGGAGACCGGCATCCTTCAGCGCAGCGGCAACTTCTTCGGCATAGGACGCTTGTTTCTCGGATATGGGAATCACCTGAACTTGCACAGGTGCAAGCCACAGCGGGAAAGCGCCGCCATAGTGTTCAACCAATCCGGCAATAAACCTTTCCATACTCCCAAGGACCGTCCGGTGAATCATGACAGGACGATGACGCGCCCCATCCTCACCGATATAGGCTATGTCAAATCGTTCAGGTAGGTTGAAATCCACCTGAATTGTGGGCCCTTGCCACATCCTTCCCAACGCGTCTTTGATTTTCACATCGATGGCGGGCCCATAGAACTTGGCCTCGCCCAAGTCCACCTTGTAGGAAATCCCCTTATGTCTGAGGGCAGTCTCGCATGCTTCTTGGGCAGACTCCCATACATCGTCGTCGCCCACATACTTGGACTTATCGTGGGGATCTCTAAGCGACAACATATATTCATACTCTTTGTACCCGAAAGCCTCCATCATGAACTGAGTGAGATCCAAGACCCCCACAAGTTCATCCACAAGCTGGTCCGGCCTCACAAAGAGGTGAGCATCGTCCTGAGTGAATCCTCGCACGCGGAGCGCTCCATGGAGCACGCCGGATCTCTCGTAGCGGTAGACCGTGCCCAGTTCGGCTGTCCTGATTGGCAGGTCGCGGTAGCTCCGGGTGTCGTTCTTGAACATCAAAATATGAAACGGGCAATTCATAGGTTTGAGAAGGTACTCCACCTCCTCAACTGCCATTGGCGAGTACATGCTTTCCCGGTACCAATCCCAGTGGCCAGAGGTTTTCCACAGGTCAATCTTGGCTATGTGAGGTGAATACACGATGTCGTAGCCTCTTTTGCGGTGCTCCTGCCGCCAGAAGTTCTCGACTTCTTCTCTGATAATACTGCCCTTAGGATGCCAGTACACGAGACCGGGCCCGCCTTCTTCCTGCAGACTGAACAAGTCAAGTTCTTTGGCCAGTCGTCTGTGATCGCGCTTCTTGATCTCCTCGAGGCGTTCCAGATACTCCTTGAGGTCATGTTGTTTAACAAAGGCGGTTCCGTAAATGCGCTGCAACATGGCCTGTTTCTCGTCTCCACGCCAGTAGGCACCCGCCACGCTCAGAAGTTTGAAAGCTTTCACATAGCCCGTTGAGGGCACGTGAGGCCCGGCACACAAGTCGACAAACTCCCCTTGCCTGTATAAAGAAATGGTCTCTCCTTGAGGCAAATCCTCCAGAAGCTCAAGTTTGTAGGTTTGATTGCTTTGGGCGAATATGGCCCGAGCCGTCTCCCTGTCGACTTCTTCTCTATTGACCGGAAGGTTCTCCGAGACTATTTTCTTCATCTCTTCTTCGATCTTGACCAGTGCGTCAGGTCCAAAGGGCACAGGCGAGTCGAAATCGTAATAGAAACCATCCTCAATAGCCGGGCCGATACCCAGGCGCACCTCAGGGTACAAACGCAGAACGGCCTGAGCTAGTATGTGGGCGGCTGTATGCCTCAAAGCCCATCGGGCCCTGGTGTCATCAAATGTGAGAGGAACTACATCGCAGTCTCCGCATACTTTAGACCTGAGTTCCTTCACTTCACTGCCCAAATCGACCATCAGGACATCGTTCTTCCATCCAAAGGACTCCTTGACGTCCAGATAGGTGCTGTCGGCAGGCACTGAACATATCGATTCTAGCCATGACACTTTGTATTCCGGATTCTTGTCCATCTCGCGACTCCTCCCTCCGAAGTAGAAAGCCAAGTACACACAAACAAAAACCCCGCCCTTAAGGGGCGGGGTACCGCGATTCCACCCTTATCGATGAGTGAGCCTCTGCCTCATGTTAGGCAAGGATGCCCTTATGCCTGTAGGGCACGTTCAATTCTCATGCTCATCCTCAAGCGAAGCTCTATCGGGCTCCTTGCGCCGGCGTTACTGTCTCCGCCGGAGGCTCCGAGGTGGTGTTCCCTTAGGGCTCGTAGGAGGCTCTCACCTGTGACCTTCCCTCTCTGAGACTGAACCTTTCGGTACTGTCCTCTTCAATGCCACTACGATTAGACTTTCACGGATTATATCGTGAGGAGAAATGTAGATCAATAGAGAGCGAGCCGTTGTCTACTCTTCTTGAACCGGGTCTTTGGCCTCCAGATGGCATCCTTGACAAATCAAAAAGTGATCAAGAAATAGATCGCGAAGCAGATCATGGCACGGCGAACCGCCGATATCCCCGTGCCAGATGACGGTCTCAGGCGCCAAAGTCACCACTGCGCTTACTATCAGATCATCTAGGCTCAAGTCCATGCCCCTTGGAGGCTTCTGCAAGAATCTAGCCACATCACCTTTCACAGATTCTTGCCTGTCATCAAGCAACCGATACTGGTCTTCTATGCGCACCACGTTGACTGACCGGATGGGGTTCTTCTGCCTTGACATAAAATGCCGTAGAAGCCTCAGGAATTCCCGGTATTCACGCTCTGTGAGATAGTCTTCGACTACATCCTCCACAGTATCGAAAAGACTCTCCAGGTACTCTTTCAAGCGAAAAGTGATGAATCCCTCAACAACTATCTCGTCTTCCCTTTCCAAGTATTCGGCTAGTTTGGCCCAGACTCTGCTCTTTCTCTGGCTTTCCCCATCGTGCCTTTGGGATGGCGAAGGGCTGTCTTGACCCGAGAGCTTTGAAGACACTTTACGCTTAAGGATCGCTCGATCGAGGTCAGACAAATATGCATAGTTGTCGTCGATGATTCGCCCAACCAGGAGTTTCTCGTACTCGTCTATGATGACGTGGGACAAGCCATTTGCGATAGACGCCTTGATGGTTTTGAGAATTTCGTGGGCTTCCCACTCTCTGACCTTGGGCACTTCACAGCGCAAGACCAGCAAATCGCCTGCTCGATTCTCGGTAACACCTATCTTTACCCCGCGGGTCTCCCACAACTGTATCTCTTGATTCACGAGGTGCCTTATTGAGTCCAGGGCTTTGCCGGATGCTACGGAAAAGGTTTGCAGTCGGGTCGCACCTCCGAAAGTAGTATGTGTTGGCCGTTTTGAGGGAAATTCCAGGCAAACATGTGGGTTATCTTTACAAAGGGGAATCATCGTCACAGAATGCGATGTCCCACACTCATGGTCTCCTTAAACTTCCTAGTTCTTTAGATGGGGTCTCGGTCTCACTGTGCCAGGCGATCTACAATGAGCGCGGCGAGATGGGAACGGAGCATCGTAACGGTAACCCGGTCTCCCGTATTGACGCGGGCGTAATCCTCCCGATCTAACGTAAAGATCGGCACAGTCCTTCCATATAGAACACGGCCAATGATGGAACCGGTGGCCAATATGGGCTCAGTGACCACGTTCACTATGGCGGCAGGCGCGGTTCCCGCGCGTATGGTCTCCAACAACACGCTTGAACTGCTGCTGGACCCCTTACCCTCGGGTACAAACAAGACCTTGCCCGATACACATTGACCGAAAAGATCATGCCTCACGTCTGTGACCTTTCCGGATTTGGGATCTAACCCTCCCCACAGACTGAGGGGCATACGAGATACCAAAGCTTCGCCACAGGCTTCACCTGCTACTGTCGCTCTGGCATTGAAACACTCTCTCATGGGATCCATGAAGCCACCTCCCCAGTAACCGCCGCTTCCACACAACCCAGAGTGTCTCGTAAGTAGGTGTCGAGACCGACATGCCCCGGTGCGTAATGAGCGGCCTTTCCCGAGTTAGTGACTAGGGTGGAAAAGCCCCACTCCTCAAGTGGAAACTCCAGCATGCAAGAGTCCCGAAGTAGCTTGATACCGGCCCTTTCCGCCTTTTCCAAGACTCCTGATCTCTCGAGAAGGTCGTAGCATGCTTTGCTGGTCTGAATCCAAAACTCAACCCCGGGCTTGACTTTCCTATCACCCATGGCAGAAACCACGCTGCAGATCTCACTGTAAGAAGCGTGAGGACAGCCCATCATGATCACGTCCACGCTTATCCTCGCCCCGGGAGCAAGACTGGGCCGATCCAGTCTTCGACAGGCATCTTCCAAAGCCGCTCGGTCAACCTTTACTGTCTCCTCCGGCACACCCCCATGAAACGCCTCATCCAAGGTTCTGGCCTCAGGAGTTACGCCGACGATGTGAACCAGACCTACAGCGCCGGATGAAGCCGCGGCAGCGCTAAAAACCTTGAGATGGTCAGTTGAGACGTCGTGGGGTATACCAAGTATGGCGGGTATCCGGCTCCCAGCTATCTCACCCACCAGGTAACCGGCTGCTGAGTACGCTCTATCGTTTGTCAAGATCTCTCGACAAGACAAGTCAAACTCTATGAGAACCTGACTCCTTCTGTTGGCCGCAATATGAAGCCCAAAGTAGGGTGCCTTCCCAACCACTGCACAGCAAATATCCACAAGGTCCGCGTAGCGATTGGTGCGGGCCCCCAACACTGAGTTTGCGAAGCATATGGCGTTAGACTCGGCCCAGGCGATCTGCTCTCCGAATCTGGGGACGATACCCACCTGATAAGGTGCACAAGTCCATGTGGGAATGCAGCCCATCGCCAAGTACGCCTTTTCCATTCGCCGGGACTTTTCGGAGAAATCCTCTGGTATCCGAAATTCTCGCCACCGTTCAATATCTCGTGACGTAACGTTCAAAGTGGTGGGCACTCTAACTTTGGCTCCCACGGCAGCCAGTTTTTCTGCAAATTCCAACCCCGCGTCTCCCACCGCCCCGTAGAGACACCCATCAATGTGCACCTGACTGACTGCGACTAGTCTTTCCGCCCCATACAGCTGACCGACTTCGGTGACGACCTGCATAGCAAGTCTCGCGCCTTCACCGAACTTGCCTTCCAACATGTCCCGCTCTTGGCTTGAGAGAATCACCCGGTACCACCTGCCTTGTGCGCCCATCTTACCAGTTTGTCCGCATCTCTTACCACAGTCTGCCTTCCCTTTTGAAAACTCAGTGAACCTGCTCAGTAAACCTGAGTTCACTCACCCAGGTACGCCTCACGGACTCGCTCGTTCTTGGCCAATTCTCTGGTATCGCCGTGAAGCGCTATGGCTCCAGTCTCCAACACGTAGGCGCGCCCGGCGGTAGCCAGAGCAAGATGTGCGTTTTGCTCAACCAGAAGGATTGTTGTACCCGCACGGTTGATGTCTCTGATAATCTCGAATATGGTCTGAACGATCTTGGGCGCCAAACCCATAGAAGGCTCATCCATCAAAAGAAGTCTGGGACGCGCCATGAGCGCCCGTCCGATAGCCAGCATCTGCTGTTCTCCCCCGCTCAAGGTGCCCGCGGCTTGTCTCCTGCGGTCGGCCAGCTGGGGAAACCTTTGGAAAACCTGGTCCAGATCATGTTTCACTTCCCTAGTGTCGGACCGTGAATACGCTCCCAGCTCCAGGTTCTCCATGACGGTCATCTGCGAAAACACCCTTCGTCCTTCTGGCACATGAGAGATCCCCATCTTCACGATGTTTTCTGGAGAGACGCCGCCGATACTCCGTCCTTGAAACACAATGTCACCCTCAGACGGGGGAATGAGCCCCGAGATGGCGTTCAGGGTCGTTGTCTTTCCGGCGCCGTTTGCGCCGATAAGAGCCACGATTTCCCCTTGCCTTACTTCAAGGGAAATGCCCTTAAGAGCCTTGATTGCACCATAGTGGGTCACTAATCCCTTAAGCACTAAAATCCGAATCATCTCCCAGGTAGGCCTTGATGACCTTCTCGTTCCGGCGAATCTCAGAGGGAGTACCATCCGCTATTTTGATTCCGTACTCCAAGACAGCAACCCTGTCTGCAGTCCCCATGACCACCTTCATGTCGTGCTCGATGAGAAGTATGGTTCTGCCCGTGTCTCGTACCCTACCGATGAGACTGATCAGTTCCTTGGTCTCTTGGGGGTTCATACCGGCAGCCGGTTCATCCAAGAGCAACAGATCGGGCTCTGTGGCCAATGCCCTTGCGATCTCCAGCTGGCGCTGTTGACCATAGGAAAGGTTCGCTGCTCTCTCGTCCGGGTCGACGTGAAGCCCCACAAAGTCCAGAAGCTCCAAGGATAGCTCAAGCGACGCTTTCTCCTCCCGAAAAACCCAAGGGAAGCGGAAGACCGAGCCCCACGCCCCAGCCGTAGTGCGACAGTGTCTGCCGATCATGACATTCTCCAACGCGGACATTTCGCCGAACAGCCGGATGTTCTGAAAGGTTCGAGCCATTCCAAGTCTGGTTATCTCATGGGGCTTGAGTCGGGATAGGCTTCTTCCGCGGTATGAGATCTCCCCCACTGTGGGGCGGTAGATTCCTGTGACAAGGTTGAACAAGGTGGTCTTGCCCGCGCCGTTGGGACCGATCAGCCCAAGTATCTCCCCCTTGCCTATGGACAAGTCGACATCGCGTACGGCGACGATCCCACCGAAAGACTTTGTGACCTGGGTGATCTCAAGAAACGACACTGCAACCACCTACTTTTCTGTCATCATCGTGACGAGCGCCTTTCTTTTTGCTTCTTCCCAGTAACCCCTGGGGACGGACTAGCATCATGATCACCAAGAGGGCACCGTAGAAAAGCATCCTGTACTGAGACACAAAGGGTGAGATGTTTCGTAAGAACTCGGGCGCATACGTGAGGACAAGCGCCCCCAGCACGGAACCGGCGAGGTTCCCCATCCCGCCCAACACGACCATACTGAGAATCTCCACTGACTTCACAAACGTGAAAGATGACGGGTTTAGGTATCGGAACCAATGGGCAAAGAGAACACCTGCTATCCCCGCCCAAAACGCCCCTATCATGAACGCGATGACTTTGTGTCTGGTGGTGTCGATACCCATAGCCTGAGCGGCAACCTCATCTTCTCTTATGGCTACAAGCGCACGCCCGAAGCGAGATGCGGCGATCCTCCGAAGCACAATACACGCCAAGACCGCGAGCACCAGCGATATTGGCAAGTTGGTAGATTTGGGTATGCTACGCAGACCGAATGGTCCGCCGGTTATCTTCATGTTTAGAATGGCCACTCTGATTATCTCCCCAAATCCCAGGGTCGCGATGGCCAGGTAATCTCCCTTCAATCGCAGTGTCGGTAGGCCGATCCCCAATCCGCATGCAGCCGAGGCCACGCCGCCTGCCAAGAGAGCCAATGGGAATGGCGCTCCCAAGATCGACGTGAGGATTCCCGAAGTATATGCCCCAATTCCCATGAATGCGGCATGTCCCAGCGACAGTTGGCCTGCGAAGCCCGTAATCAGATTCAGACTGAGAGCCAAGATAACATTGATGCAGATGATGACCATTATCTGGTAATAGTAAGGGCTTAACATGGTCTATACCTTCTCCTGGGTTGTTCTTCCGAAGATGCCGGATGGTTTCAGCAGCAAGACTGCCGTCAAGATTCCGAAGGCAATGGCATCTCTCCACTCGGAACGAAGCAGGGCTACCCCCATCACCTCAGCCATACCGAGAAGAACGCCTCCCGCCATGGCCCCGGGGATGCTGCCTATCCCTCCCAGGACCGCAGCAACGAACCCTTTCAACCCCGGCATCGTACCCATGCCCGGTTCAACTGCGTTGAAGTTCATACCCACGAACACTCCGCCTGCTGCAGCAAGAGCCGAACCAACTGCAAAGGTGACAGAAATCACACCATTGACGCTTATCCCCATCAGCCCTGCGGTATTACTGTCCTGGGCGGTGGCCCTCATGGCTTTTCCAATCATGGTTCTGTGGACCAATAGATGAAGTCCGATCATGAGACCTAAAGAAACCAATAGGATGAGAATGTCCAGGGAACCAATCCGCAAGCCACCCAGAGAGTATTGCACAACCTTGAAAGGGACCGGAAATCTTCTTGTCTCGGGTCCCATGATAACTAGGAAGAGATTCTGCAACAAGATTGACATTCCTATGGCGCTGATTAGGCAGGCCAGTCGCGACGACTTCCTAAGAGGTCTGTAGGCTACCCTCTCGATAACCATTCCAAGAAGAGCAGCGCCGCCCATAGCGAGGACAAGCGCCAAAGGAAACGGAACACCCCCAGACTGTATGAGAAGGAGCCCCATGAACGCCCCTGCCATATAGACCTCGCCATGAGCGAAATTGATCAACTGAAGCACGCCATAAACCATGGTGTATCCCAAGGCTATCAACGCATAGGTGCTTCCCAGAGTAAGGCCGTTTAGAACTTGCTGCAACACAAGCCGTCACCCCCAAAAATCAACTGGTTTCGGTTCTGGGCAGGAGAGAGGGCAATTCGTCCCCACTCCTGCCGTTTCTGCGCTCGGCCTTCGCCTTTGGAGGCCCTTGTCCCGAGCATTCTAGCGAGCCCGGTTGAACTTGCCTCCCTCGACTCTGAGGATGATGACTTCTTTCAGAGCTTCGCCGCTTTCTGTGAACGACGTAACCCCGGTGATTCCAGGGTAATCTAGGATTGTGGCCATGACGTCTTTGAGCTTGGCTCTGTCGTCACCCGACTGCTCCAAAGCCTGTGCTACTATCTTCATTGAGTCGTAGGCATTGGCTGCAAACATGTCGGGCTCTGACTTGTATGCGTTTTTGTATGTCTCAACGAAAGATCTGACCGCTTCCGACTCGTCTCCCGAGTAGAACCCGGCCGTGAAGTAAGCGCCTTCAACTGAGTCTCCGCCTAGCTCAACAAGTTTCTCGGAAAAGAACCCGTCAGCCCCAAGGATCTGAGCGTTCATGCCCTGCCGCCTTGCCTGCTGGGCGATCTTGGAGGCCTCAGTGTAATAACCGGCGATGTAGAGTCCCTCAATGTCGTTGCCCAACTTGGTGAGTTGAGCCCGGAAGTCCTCGTCGCCATCCAGGTACGATTCTATGCCGATGACTTGGGCATCCATGGATTCGGCTCTTTGGACGAAGTTGTCTTTGAGAGCTACCCCGTAATCGTTGTTGGCATACAGAATCCCGAATTTCTTTATACCGAGGGTGGTAACTGCATACTCTGCCATCTGAGCCGACTGGATATCGTCAGTAATCACGTTGCGGAATATGAAGTCGCCGATATCCGCAATCCCGGGAGCAGTGGCAGAAGGGGTTATCATGAGTACTCCCGAATCCTGAGCGATGGGTGCAGCGGTAGCAGTCTCCCCGCTCAAGACTGCGCCAACGATGGCTGTCACCCTGTCTTGGTCGATGAGCTTTTGAACTGCGTTGGCCGCCTCAGTGGAATCACCTTTGCTGTCTTCGGCTATAAGTTGCAGTTTGTATCCCTGCACGCCGCCTTGGGCGTTGACTTCATCAATGGCAACCTGGATGCCGTTCTTCACGCTGTTTCCGTATGTGGCATAGTCGCCCGTTAAGGGTCCAACCATACCGATCTTTATGGTTTTCTCACCGTTGCCCTGATTATCGCTACCGGCCTGAGTTCCACACCCTGATAGAAGCGCGATTAGGAACGCTGCGACTACCACAGCCATCCAAGCCCGTTTTCCAGACATACTGTTAACCCTCCCTAATTGTAGATCCACATTGCTAAATGCCCTACGCGCCACGAGGGATATAGCAAAGCTATCGTTTGCCATTGCAGCACGGCATTTTGACGTTCAGATTATCGCGATTGGGAGCCTAAAAGCAGGATGTGGCGTAAATGGAAGAGGGTAACCCAGACACAAGCATTGTGTCAGTTGGAAGGCCTGGGACGAGGAAAAGCGCGTCTATGGAAGGCACAAACAAGTTCACTACTTGATGCAGGCTTTCCTTTCTCCCCCACTTTCCGCCCGCAAGATGACTCCCGCAAGACCCACGAGGTATGCCGACATCTCGGTAATCCCCACTTCTACCACCTTCCCCCGGTAGGAGGCTGGAATTAAACAAAAACCCGCGCGACAACCCAGCACCAGTTTGGTACAAGGAACTTGCCGCTCGGGTCTCTTACACCCACGGTGTGCTCTGCCTCTGTCTGGCAAAGCTAGTACCGCTCGGTCCAGACTCCCAGTGTAGAAGGCCAAGCCATCGGGCACGCGACTTCTTCTGGAACGGAACCCTAAGGTACTCTTCCCTGAAACCTCTTGCCCTACCTTACCTACTAAGGATATTAGATTGCATGGTAACAAAAACAAACGGCCTGTGCAACAAGAATCTCATATGGGATCTAGTGGCAGGCTCTAGGGTGATCTCCCCTTGGTTGATCTCCAAAGGAAACTCCCATAACATGGGCCTGAGGTGCATGCAGTACGAAGAACTCGTCATTACCTGTGAACCAGTTGGGAATTGCACTGGGAGCGGGAGGAGCCAGAGGACTAAGCCACATCGGTTTTCTTAAGAGCATGGAGTCTCACGGCATAGGATTCCGCGTAGTATCAGGAACCAGCATCGGAGCCATTATTGGGGCAGCCTACGCTTGCGGGCAACTTGGCAAAGCCGAGGAGATCGCGAGGTCGGTTACGCCTGCGAGTATGGCAGAATGGGCAGACATTGACTTTGAATGCGGTCTTTTCAAAGGTGATGCCATAGCGGCCATTCTACGCAGGTTAACTGGGGATATGACTTTCGAAGAACTCCGGGAACGCGGCATCTCATTGACTGTCTTGGCGTGCGATCTCAACACAGGAGAACCGGTGTGGCTCAATAAGGGTTCGGTGGCCGAAGCTGTGAGAGCAAGCATGTCTATTCCGGGCATTTTCAAACCCGTATCTACGGATAATCGCCTGCTCGTAGACGGAGGACTTGTGGACCTGGTGCCGGTCGACGCCGCCAGGGCCATGGGTGCATCAAGAGTTGTGGCGGTGGACGTTTACCACCCAAAGGACATTTGGATGCGGGCCGCAGACGGGCTGCGGCTTTCAGTAGCCGGGGCAAGGGAGCTGCGGACCCGCCTGAGAGAACTGGTTGTCGATGGCAGGCAGGGACCCATCCGCTCGTTCCTCTCCAAGGTGGTCCAGAATGGAAGAAAGCAGCACCGTGAATCGGGCCAACCGGACGCCCGGCAGAAGTGGACTACCCTTACGTCGCTATTTCGGGCAATGGACGTCATGAATTCGTGGCTCGCCATTGAGTCTCAGGAGGTTGTGCACCGGATCGAAGAATCCTCCGATGTCCTAGTGCGTCCCGCGGTCAAGAGATTTCACGGCCATCAGTTTTATTGGGCTGCAAGGCTGATCGAATTAGGCGAAATCGCGGCAGAACAGAGTGCGCCTGCAATACTGAGGCTCGTGGAGGAATTGCGCCCCGAATCTACTCACCGGGGTCAGGACTAGCACCTTCCCAGAAAATCGTAGCGGCAACGCGAGGGCTGTCATTGCCAGCCCCGATGCGCCGCCGCTTCTGGTTTCTGTTTCACAGATGTCAAAACCCCGGTTTGCGCTAACTAGAGGGACTCAATCTATCAAGTTACATAGTGACCAGCTTCGGTATCCAGTCAGCGAAAGGCCATCGCTTCTCCAGTCTAAGGACTTCCAAGTAGACCGGCCCCAAGATCTCCTGTGCCTTTTCTTCGCTTATTCGTTTTGCAGGCAAGTCTCTGTTGGACATGTGCAGAAGCAGCCTGGCCATGAAAGTCGCTGTCGCCTCTAAAGCCCTGGCTGAGACCTTATCCAGGGTGTCGGCAGCGGAGTGACCCCATCCACGTGTGCCTCTGGCGGTGTCGCTAAACTCGGCGACGCCGCCGGCGGGTATGCCCATTAGCTGGAAAGGAAAATGGTCGCTGTACATGCTAATTGCATTTGCAACCTGAATTGGCTGTCCCATGGCCTTTCCCAAATCCCAGAAATACCGAAACAGTTGGGTCCATTTGCCGTACAAAACTATGCCGGGCTGAGAGTAGCTCCTGCCCGCGCCGTCCAAGTTAAACATCATCTCGATATTGTCCAGTTCGTCCCGGTGCATATCTACGTAGTTGTAGGACCCGCCGAGACCTATCTCTTCGATGGGGAAAAGCACGAACCTGAGAGTCTTGCCGAGGAGATCTTTGTGCCTAGCCAAGGCTCTGGCAGTCTCCATGACAACCATGGCCCCTGCTCCATCATCCATGGCGCCTGGAGCAATATCGTGGCCATCGTAATGGGCTCCTATGAGAATAACCTTGTCAGGGTTGGTGCGTCCTTTAATCTCCGAGACAACATTCCACACGGGGGCAGGTCTCACTGAATCGCTTGTTTCTATACGGACTCGCACGGGGCCTTTGGCCTGCATCCTGATCATACTTTCACCTACCTCGCGGGAAACCCCAATGCAAGGTATCTCAACCGGCATCCCCCAGCGCGCAGACCCGGTTTCCTCCAGCAAGCCTGGATCCCACCGCATCCAGATGAAACCTATAGCGCCTCCGGCTATGGCTCTCCCGATCTTCTCCGCCCTGTGCACACCTCTCGGATAGTAAGACGGGGATTTGGCATTGGCCATTACAATCTTCCCCCGGATCGCATCACCCAGGGCTTCGTACTCATCGGGAGTACCGTGACCAACGTATATCAGTTCGCCTTCGACGGTTGACGCCACGTTGTAGGGTAAGGAGATGCATTTGAACTCCTGAGAACTCGGTGCTATGGTGCGGAGAACTGCAGGACCGCGGGTCCATGCGCTGTGCATGAACTCTTCTTTGTGGGCGTTCTCCAACCCGTATTCTCGGAATTTGGATACCAGAAAATCCACAGCCCGCCTATCTTCCTCGGTGCCTCCGAATCTGCTTCCATACTCCTCGCAGAGCACAGCGAGGTTTTTGTAGCCTTCGGTCGAGGTTGCCAGTTCGACGATGATGTCTTTCTCAGCTTCCCGGATCCTGGACTCCATACTCCACCACTCCCATTCTCGCCTTGATTTTGCCAGCAGATTCTGTTCGGGTGTCGAGAAATCCTCCTCTGTATGAGCTGCCTGGTCTGTCTAGGCTGCCTGATCTGCCTAGTCTGCGTAGGCCAAGGGCGACATAATCCCGGCCTGTCGGACTATCCGACGGGTTTACCTAACCCATGCCGGAAAAAACGATGAAAGATCGCCGACCGCGTCGGGATTTGCGATAGCAACATGGATACATGTCGAAAAAGCCGACATCTGGCGGGAATTCGGTGGGTATGGTAAAATATGTCTATGAAAACTGAGTCCGAATGGGTACAGACACAATCTACCATCCTTTATCCGGACATCGTCCTTGAACCCAAACTGAGATTGACTGCCAAAGCAATCTACATGGCGATTCTTGTTAGGCCAAACTTGTCAATCTCTGAACTAGGTGAACTACTGCATGCGCATAGAGAGACGGTATCCATTCACGTCAGAGCCCTTAAAGACGCAGGATGGGTTGTCTATACAGAAGGAAGGCGACTCTGTCCCACCGAGCCACCTGAAGTGCGAAAACGCAAAGCTTGCTGGTTCAAACAAGTCTTGCCCATGAAGCCGTTCATTGGCGAATTCCTCTCATTTAGTTGGCTGGATGAGCTGATACCATGCCTGGACTATGTCGACCACGCAAGGCCGAGTCTGCTCACGAATCCAGTCACTGGCCAGCCCATGGAATATGATCGATTCTACCCGCGATACAGAAAAGCCTTTGAGAATCAGGGACTGCAACATTTCGGCCCCACTTATAAATACCCAGATCCGAAGCAAGCCAAAGAACAGAGACTACGCGATTGGGCCAAACTCGGGATGAGCCATTGGAACGACATCGAACTCGTGACCATCACATGGCGAGATCTGTCTCTCAGAGGAATGTCCAACAAGATACCCAAAGACTTGCCTAGACGCCCTATCAACCCCAAAGACCCATACATCCAATGCCTTGAGCAGGAATCGGCCAAGTACCGGGCAAGCATGCGACTAATAGAAAAGAGTCTGCCGCAGCAGTAGACATGCTGCAACCTCCCTCCTAGTCGGGAGTCGTTCATCTGCTGGGAGTCAATCATCTGCTGGAGTCAATCATCTGCCCCGTTCTGAACCTCAAAATCTTCCCTTACGCTTGCGGAATAGTAGTGAACAGAAGCGGCTGTGGTTAGGGAAAAAGCCACAAACGCGAGGACAAACGGGCCTTTCGGGTTCACCGTGTACAGAAGACCGGAAGCCAGCGCCCCGAAAATGCCGCCGAGGGATCTAAGCCCATTGTAGCAGCCCATAACAAGATTACTGTCATACCCACTGGATTTATCCGCAACGATGCTCTGAGTAAGCGGAACTGACACTGCATACAGCCCAAAATAGACTACAACAACGATCCCAAGCGGCACTATGGAATTGAGAAGAACGATTGCAGCCATGGCGATCGAGCAAAGCGAATACACCCAGATGGAAGACTTGCGAGCATCGGAGTTGTTGATGAGTCTGATTCCGATGGTGCTGTTTACGAGCAGCGCCACAAAACCAGTGATAGCCTTGATTACCCCGTTATAGCCTGACGAAAAGCCCAGTTGCGCTTTCATGTAGTAGTTTAGGCTTTGGTCAAAGGCTATGCCGCCCAGGTTCGACAGAGCACTGACGGCGAATATGGCGATGAACAGGGGCGTCATTATGTGTCTGGCCGCGATAAAAGCAGCCAACGGGTTGGCTTCCCTGAAGAACGATCCACGACCCACATTTGGCATGTCCTGTATGGAGTCATCTTCACAGACCAGGTAGAACAGAACCCCAACCACCATCAAGGTGACCACTTGGACCCCTACCGCCACGTTTTCATGAATCTCTCCCAGCATACCCCCAATGAAGTAACCGAAACTACCGCCCACCAAGTGGAGCGTCGCAGACGCAGTCAGATAGCTTCCTCTTACATCCTCTGGGGAGGTATTGACCACGTACGTTAGGCATGCGGTGAAAAGGCCGCCCGTGAAAGCGCCCGCGAAAACCCTAGCAGCCAATATCATCGTCTCGGCCTTTGCAAGTCCAAACATTAGTTGACCTATCGCGTACCCTATGCTGCAGATCAGCAGAGTCTTTCGGCTAGAGAAGACGGTGATGGCTTTCCCCCAGAACGGAGAAACAAGGAAGTTCGCAGTCATCATAGAAGCAAGGGCAACTCCAAAGATATAGTCGCCAAAGCCTCGGTGTTTGATAATCGTTGGAGTAACCGGATGAGCGAAGTTCGCAGCCATGTAGAACAGAAATGATACGGCGAAAAACATGAATACCTGCTTTCGATCTCTCATGTCAGGGCCTCCGGCATCTTTATATCCTTAATCATACTGCAAATGTGGCCAGGCAAGCGAAGTTCGACAAAAAACCTCCCCGGATGGTCGCAAGGCCCGGGGAGGTCTTCACTCTACGCGTGCTACCTACAATGCTACTCGGGTTTCTTCTCCAGAAGACCCATTTCTGCCTTAAGCCTGTCAATCTCTTCGTCCACAGAAGCCGAGTCCCTCCCGGAGTACTTCTCCTCCAATGCCTTAGCGGCGTCCACGGGTTCGGCGTTGAGTTCTGCCATGGCGTTGGCCTGATCGAGCATCCTTGCGGCTTTCTCCTCCATTCGCGTGAAGGCGCCCATGGTACCCTGAGCCTTAGCCGCGGCAGCACCGATGTCGCTAATGGTCTGCTGAGTCTTGGCCACGGCTATTTTGGCCTTGATCATCTCTCGGCGGGCCTTAAGAGCCTCGATGTCGGCAACCAACTTGTCGTGCATCTGCCGCATTTTCACTGCGTTCTCGTGGGCTGCGGCATAGGCCGTCATCAGACCTGCTCCTACGTTCTCCAATTCCTGTTTCTTTGCGATGAAAACCCGAGCATCGCCTTCGTTACCTGCGGCGAGAGCCTTCTTAGCAAAAGCCTCATACTTGGCTACCTCTGCTTGGTTGGCATCCACCAAGCGTTTGGTGCGCGCTTCCTCGGCCATGACCCCCGCGGTACTGCGCTTGACCTCGGCCAGGTCCTCGGACATCTGGACCAGATACTGATCGATCATCTTCGATGGGTCTTCAAGCTTGTCGAGCACAGCATTGATATTGGCCTTGATGATGTCACTGAATCTATCTAGGATTCCCATGCGTTCTCCTCCTCACATGTTTCGCTTCTTGTGGCATTCAATTTCACAAACTGGGACCCCTCTTGCTCGGATCCAGTTCCTCTTGACCGGGATCAGAATCTATCTTGGGCTCTTCGATCTCTGCCATCTCTGATTTAGGATCGGGTTTTGCACCACCCTTGGCATCGAGACTCTCGTATTTCTTGGCAAGTTGCTCCGCTTCGGTGGTACCGAACCGCTCTAGCGGGGTCTTTAGGATTTCCTCTGTCTTCTGAGCCTCCAACATCTTCCGGTCTTTAGCCTGCCTCCACCAGACAAACACCACTATTACCACCGTGGCGATACTAATCCACACAAGAACCGGAATCCATGGCGACCGAGTAACAGTCATTATGCGATCCGCCGCATCGGCGAAAGACACGCTGAAAAACTGTTCGTCGGTGAGGCTCTTATCGTAGTAGTATCTGTCAAGATAATCAAGGAGAATGTCTGCCGCCTCTTGATCGATCACCGTCTTGGCTTGTGTACCGCAGACATATCGAGTCTGATATCGTCCGTCACCGTACTCGAAAAACACCAACAATAGATGCGCCTCATCGGTAAACAACTCATCGTAAAGACCGTTGGCGAACTCATCCAGATCATCCGCCGTGGGGCTGTAGAGCCCGCTAACCTTATCCGTAATGTAGACATGCGGCTGCACCCCGGTCTTCTTGTAAAAATGCTTGAGCCCTGACAACATCTGGGTCCGGTTGCCGATCCAACCGAGAGTGTCGGTGTAGTATTCGGTTTCGTTGACCGAACCCGCCGGGAGAGGCTTACGTTGTATAGTGGACCACGTAATCCCCCTGTCGCTCCTGTACCCTCTGAAAAAGAACCCCTGCCCCATTACGGCGCTCACGACTACGCCCAAGATAACGAGGATCGCAAGGACGAGCAAGACCGTTCCGCAACCTGCGCCTGACCTTGCCTTCCCGGTATTTCCTGGGGTTGATCGATGCACAGAGCCTCCGCGACCGCCTGAATTCATATTTCGTTCTTGCGCCATCCCCTGGGATTGAGGCTGTTCAGGCCTCCCAGATATGGGAGTAGGTACGAGAACCACCGGCGGCCTTCTGGGGACGAACCAACCTCCACCCGGCCTGGTGGCTCCACCTCCGCCGAAAACGCCGCCGCCCGAACCACCGCTCCTGCCTCCGCCAAAAACGCCGCCGCCGAAAATGCCACCACCTGAACCGCCCGATCTACCGGGCGGCTTTCCGCCAAAGCCACCGCTCCTGCCTCCACCGAAGGAACCGCCGCTCCTCCCGCCGCTGCTGCGACTCCCTCCAAAAGAGCCGCCACTGCTCCTTCCCCCGGAACCACCTCGTCTGGCCATGCTTTACCCTCTACCAATCCTAGATTCTCGATTCTCAGCCAACCACCATGCTATCATTACGATGCGATCTCAACATGGTCTGTTTTGATGATCGGTATTGACGCGATTCCCCGACCACCTCCAGTTCCACTGGGCAGTCTCCGTGAAGACTGCGCTCAAACGTTTGATGAATAGTCCCGCCATGCCTGGATGGGGTCACAGACTATTGGACAGACTACTTGACAGATTACTTGGGAGACACTGGTTTCAGCAAAGACACCTTCACACCCGAGGCAACCCTGCACGCGACAACGACCATGTCAGGCCGGGCTAGAACACTGTCGGTGCCACGCACCAGATCACGAATGCCTACGCCTCTCCCTTCCAGCCTCATCACCGGTCGGTACCTGGCATAGTCCCCGGTAATCTTTTCCCTTGTTCGATAAAGCGCATTGTCGATGACAAGATACCGGTAGTTCCCTAGATCTTCTCGACCGAATCCATCGCCCGATTTCCCACGTGGCCCCTCATCCGGCAGCGTTATCGGTTGCCCGTTCGAGAGGCTAAGCACGGTCTCGGTTCCCCACATACCGGACCATGTCGATAGTTGGGAATCGACCCCTTCTAGAAGTCTGATGCGGTCTTTCTCGGCGTCAATCTCCACTATATGTGCCAAGTTCTTGAACTCATAAGACCACACGGGCTTCCCATCCGCGTCCAGAAAGATCAGAGTATCTCGTGGGTCTTCAGAGAAAACATAGTCTTGGGCAAGTATGACCGTGTTTGCCCCCACCGACACCATAGAGCGAATCCAGCGCTCTGATTCACGGTATCGCCACATTTCGCGGCCGGTAACTGGATCTAGGCATGCCAAACCGGTTTCAATAGGAGTGTCGAGACTGTCCCAGTCCAACAGAATTCTGTCTGGAAGCACCTTCAGGGGCTTAGCCCTATGACTACCGGCCCCGATGTGGATATTCCACACCTCTATTCCGCTGGCTATATCCCGAGCAACAAGCCACAACCCATCATCGCGGTAACTCAAGTAGACTGCCATTGCCTTGGCTACGCCCATGAGTTCGGTGCTCGAGCGACTTCCGGGTAGCTGCACCAAAGACCACGAACGGCCGAGGTCTTCTGATGGCAGGGCCAGGAACATGCTATACTTGGAGACTTCGGAATGAGCGTCAGATCGAAGTCCCATTCGCACAAATGCCTGATCGCCAGAAAGCCCCAGTTCCGCACCAAACCAATCGCCAAGGTGGGACTCCGTCGCCTCCGGCCAAAACCAGTTGTCTGGAGGCGTCAGAGCCCAAGTCATTGAGGTTCCAGACAATAGGTCCACCTTGGTCAGGGATACCTCACCGACCGCTGGGTCGAAATCACTTTCTTCAGGGTAATTGAGGAACCAGCCGTCAAGAGACCATCTGACCTGATGTACCGTTCCCAGGTCGACCGCAGTCCACAGTCGATCACCGGTCCCCGAATCAAAGCAGTGCAACTCACCGGCCTCTTTGTCGAGGATGAAGACTTGACTACCGACTTCAACGATCTCCAGCGCTTCAAGGTTGAGGCTCAAGTCAACAACCTTGGCAGTCCCGTCAGGCAAACGAATGAGCGCTTCGTTGGCGCTGCAAACAACGATTACCTCGTCCGTAGCGTAACCTACGAGATCCGTGTTATCCGGGGCTTCCATGAGGTAAGTCTCCACCACCATAAGTGTGGAAAGGGCCACTTCGCCCGGCTTCACTCTGGCAAAACCCATGACAGGCGTCAGGATGCTCAGCGTCCATCCAAGAGAGGCGGACAGGACAACACAGGGAAGCCACACTGCGATACGAGAAGCGACACGAGGAGTTCTTGTCGAAAAGGCCTTGGGCTGTGGCGCCATAGCCAACAAGACTAGTAGAACGATTGCTGCCCCTCCCAGATAGGGCAACAACTTTACGTTGGAAAGCGTTGTATAATAGGTGAAGATAAGCAACGGCTGGCCCGTGAACCAATAACCCGCCACGATCCCCAGTAGCCCTAGAACGAATCGGACACCCAGAGTAAACCTCTCTCCCAGCCATGGGGCAAGAACCGCAGGCCACGCTAGAACTCCGACGGTTCTTAGAGCGTCAAGGATCTGCCGTTCTTCTACGTAGGAGTGTTCGGCATACACGGCCCATAGCACGAGTGCCCCAACGACAACACTTAGGATTCTCGCCACACCCACGGAAGGCGGGACTTTGCGGAGCGCCCGATTCACCACAGAATCCATGGTATCCACTCCCAGCGAGGCCCTCGGCAGAGTGCGTCGGATCCATGTTTCGCCTCTCCAGGCTTATGATACACTGGGCCACGCGATGCCAGATCGTGAAACACGACGGTGCAACGCAGCCCCGGTGTCAAGAACGTTGACTTGCGATGGAGAGTAGTCTCAGACACATGCTGCGTCACGGCCAGTAGCCGAAAAACCCCACGACCTACTGAACCCCTTTCTCCACCACTTCCACTAACCGACGAACCAAGTAGTCGTGGTACTCCCTGCCCCTCTCGCGAGAAGCTCTTGAGGGGCTGCCGGTTGTGCCGCCGGAGGCTTCCACCGACTTGGCCATCTCTTTCGCCGTGGCTGGAACATAGCACAAAGTGTCTCCGGGATACCTGGGATCCACGCTGTACAATTCCCTCGCCGGCGGGACGTAGTCCCTGGCGCGATCCTCGCGATAGAGCTCCGGACGACAATACCACATGTGAGAAGATTCGATCTCCTCGGCATGCCCAATCGGACCAAAGCCCAGCTTATCGACTATCTCCTTCGACATGTATGCCGGGTCGAACACGACAACATGGATTCCCAACACGCGCCTGGCTCTCTCGCAAGCGATCTGGAGCCAGGGTATGTTGACCAGCCTGTGGCCGTTGACTATCACCATCTTGGTGCATCCGTGTTTGGCTAGGGACTCAATCACGTCGTAGAGGAGTTCTATGAGAATTTCTGGGCGGACCGTGATTGTCCCGGGCAAGACCATGTGATGCGGGCTCCATCCGAACCATAGGGGCGGGGCGACTACTGCGCCGGTCTCCTCCGACGCAGCTTCGGCGAGGGAAACGGCCACCATGGTATCGGTTCCTACAGGCAAGTGCGGCCCATGCTGCTCGGTACTTCCGACCGGCAAAATCAACACAGTCCCGCGCCAAACCTCTTCGCCAAATTCTTCCCAGGTCATATTCTGAAGGTACTTAGCTGACATGCGGATCCCCTCCTGAACACTAATATCCTATCACCTAAGCGGCATCCACTCCTCCGTTCCCTCTGTGGTCGGCACATTTCCTTGACTCCGGCTTGACACAAATGATAGGATTTATTTGGTCGAGTTTACACGGTTTTCAACAAGCCGTCGGCACCCGGAGTTCCGTTTTGCGCTGAATCCTCAAATGAGGAGCGGGGGACCCATTCTTTGGGGCTAATCCTTCCCAGGGTAGGGCTACTTCATCGGCCCGAGCCCGTCAGCTAACCTCGCAAGCGTTGATGGGGGCCCTTGCCGATAAGCGCGCGCAAGAGCATAAAGAAGCGGAGGTAAATGCCCGGTAAGCAAGTGCTCCGGAGTAGACTCTGCGTTTCACCCCTGTCATTCCGGTTGTCTCGAAGAACCCTGTATCGCTTTTTCTCTATACCCTGCCGCGATCCTGCGGTACAGGGTCATAGGCACGTTTCATTCGAAAACCGACTCTTCGACCGACCACAACAATAATAGGAGGCGTGTTTATGTCTAGGAGGAGCCGTGGGTTTGCCGTCTTGGCCGCGTTTTTGGTATCGCTTCTAGTCTTGTCTCTGGCAGGATGCAAAGACGAACCTGCTCCGGAGCTTCAGACCTTGTCAGTGGTCATCGACTGCGAAGCCAACCGAAAGGACGAAGCTGAGGCAGTTGCCGCTGATTTGCGCAAAATCGGCATACAGGCGGAAGCCCGAACTTGGGAATGGAGCGCACTGAAGGCCGAGTTCATGGAAGGAAACCGCCAACTGTATATGACCGATTGGGGAAGCTCATATTTCGACCCCTTCGACCTGGTGATTCCCAAACTTAAGACGGGCGATAGGGGCAACTACTCCCACTACTCCAACAGCGAGCTTGACAGCCTTTTGGATCAGGTGACAACCACCACCGACGAGGAGTCCCGCAGGAATCTGTACCGCCGGGTCCAGGATATTCTGTATGAGGACGCGCCCTGGGTTTTCGGTTACTGCCTCCAAGAAACCGGAGCGGCATCCAAGAGCGTGGGCAACTGGAAGGTCGCTATGGACTCCCGGATCAACCTGCACGACGTAACCCTCGATGACGGTGACACCATAACCGTGGGAATGGGCACGGACAAGTTTATCACTCTAGATCCTGGTAACTACAGAGACAGAGATACCGAAACACTGATCCGGAACATATTTGACGCTTTGGTAACCCGCACCCATGAGGGAGAAGTGGTGGCGGAAATCGCCGAGTCGTGGGAGATCCCTGACCCGACAACCTACGTTTTTAAGATTCGTGACGGAGTAAAGTTCCATAACGGAGAAGTCCTAACCGCAGACGATGTGGTCTTCACCTTTGACCGCGTCCTAAAGGAAAACGGTATAGGCGGCAATACCTCGCCGCGTCAAGGGCTTTTGGGACCCCTAAAGGAAGTTCGAAAAGTGGATGAAAGCACCGTAGAATTTGTCCTAGAAAACCCATTCCCCGTGTTCTTACAGGCACTGTGTCACTTTCAAATTGTCCCAAAGGCCTATGTGGAAGAAGTAGGCGATGAGGTATTCGCCGAGAAACCCATTGGAACAGGACCTTTCAAGTTCAAAGAAGGTAGGCTGGATGACCAAGTAGTCCTGGAGCGATTCGATGACTACTACGGTGGGTCGCCCGACCTTCCTCCTGTGGGCCCCGCTGCCATCAAGACCGCGATTTTCCGCCTGATGCCGGACCCTGCCACAAGGGTAGCGGCCTTGAAGGCCGGCGAAGTACACATAATAGACAAACTGCCTCCCGATATCGCCGAGGTCCTGAAAAGCGACCAGAATGTAACAGTGGATTCAGTACCCGGCACGAGAGTCTACGCTATAGAAATCTGCAATACAAAACCTCCTTTTGACGACGTGCGAGTGAGAAAAGCCCTGAACTACGCTATCGACTGGGATTCTATCCTCTCATCGATCTACGGAGGGTATGGCGAGAGAGTATCAACAGCCTTGATACCCAGCGGTTTTGGCTATAGCGAAAACCTGGAGCCTTACCCCTACGATCCGGCCAAAGCGGTGGAATTGCTCCAAGAAGCCGGAATTCAAGCATCGCTTCCGAAGTAGTATGGGCAGGTCTCGGGGAACCTCTTGAGGTCTCGGTGATCCCCATTAGAAGCCGGGGCAGACCGCATGGGTCTTGCTTGCGGACTGCCCCCATATCCTGCCAAACAGCAGCGCAAAGCGCGGAAGTAAATGCATAGTGCTTCGGCCTATGGTATCTGGAAGGGACCGGTGTCATTTGCGATCTGTACGGATCTTAGAAAGAGTATTGGCGGCTTTACCCATAATGCTGGGCGTAGCCATAGTGGTGTTTCTATTCATGCGCCTCTTGCCGGGGGACCCGGTTGATATCATGCTTGGCGAAGCCTCAAGTGTGACTCAGGCGGAGATCGATGCACTGAAGAGGCAATTCGATTTGGATAAGCCGATTCTCCATCAGCTTACCAGCTATCTTTCGCGGGTGTTCCGAGGTGACCTTGGACATTCCATAACCCGGTCGCAAAGCGTTTCAAGACTGATCCGTGAGGCATTCCCCGCCACTGTAGAATTGGCTTTGGCCGCGACTCTGTTGGCGATTGTGGTGGCCGTACCTTTGGGCGTCGCGTCGGCTGTCAAACACAACTCGATCCTGGATAGGCTCAGTCTGTCGGGTGCCTTCTTGGGCATATCCATGCCCGCCTTCTGGTTTGGGATCGTGCTCATGATGGTCTTCTCTGTCTACCTGGGGTGGCTCCCGACATCCGGTAGGGCGCCTTACGGCTTCATCCCTGAACACATTACCGGGTTGTACGTTCTGGACTCCATCCTTGCGGGAAATCTGCCAGCGCTCAAGGCAAGTCTCAAACACCTGATCCTCCCGGCGATCACGTTGTCAGCAGGGCCTTTGGCTGTAATGACGAGAGTTGTTCGGTCAAGCATGGTTGAAGTCATGAAGAAAGACTATGTCACCTTTGCCAGGGCAAAGGGGGTCAGAGAGTTCTCTGTGATCGTCCGGCATGCCCTGAGGAACGCCCTTATACCAGCCGTTACTATAGCGGGTCTCGAGATCGGCGGGTTGTTGGGGGGCAATATGATCGTTGAGACTATCTTTGGTTGGCCAGGCATGGGACGACTTGTGGTAGACGGGATCTTCGGAAGAGACTACCCTCTAGTGCAAGGGGCAGTTATGGTGTATGCCCTCACCTTCGTCATAGCCAACCTCTCTGCCGACGTCTTGTACACGTGGCTGAACCCCAGGATCACACTGGGAAGAGAGGTGCAGCCATGAAGGAGCTTGCGGAAGATCTCAAGGGCAACAAGCCCGCCGTGGTTGCAGGGATAGTAGTACTCGTATACATCCTGGGCGCGGTGTTCGCACCCTTTATCACACCATCGGAACCCGATAGCACAAGCCTTTCGGAAAGGCTCTTGCCCCCTTCCTGGGTAGGAAGTCACCCCTTGGGAACTGACCACTTGGGACGGGACATCTTGACCCGAATCGTGCACGGAGCCAGAGTTTCGATTCTGATCGGTGTCACTACCGTGGCTATCTCAATGGTGATTGGCTGCATTTTGGGCATGACTGCAGGGTATTACGGAGGACTACTGGACGCCGTCTTGGGCCGTCTTACCGAGATTCTTCTGGCTTTTCCTTACCTCATATTCGCTATTGGCGCCATGGCCATGCTGGGACCAGGATTCTGGAACCTAGTCTGGGCTCTCTCGTTCAAAGGCTGGGTGGAGTTTTACAGGTTGGCAAGAGCGGGAGTGCTGCAGGAGAAAACCAAAGAGTACGTTGAAGCCGCAAAGATCCTCAATAGAACAGGCCCTGAGATTCTTCTCATCGAGATCCTCCCTAACATCATCAACCCTTTGCTTGTGGTGGGAACCCTTAGGGTTGGCTCGATGATGGTTATGGAAGCCTCCCTGAGTTTCTTGGGGATCGGCATCCCTCCTCGGATACCCGCATGGGGGTCGATGATACAGGATGGTTACCGCTTTCTACTGAATGCTTGGTGGCTCTCTGCTCTTCCTGGGCTTTTCCTGGTAATTCTAGTCCTCTCGCTCAACGTGTTCGGGGAGACCCTCAGAGAGGCGGTGAACCCCGAGCTCAAGGCCTTTTGGAAGGAAGACGGCTCAAAATGAGGAGGTGGCTCTTATGAACAATCCACTCGCTCACGATGTGTTGACCATAGAGGATCTTGAGGTGCACTATCCGACCAAACGCGGGACGGTGCGCGCCTTGCGCGGCGTCAATCTCTCGGTCAGACAAGGAGAGATAGTTGGGCTGGTAGGCGAATCCGGCTGCGGCAAGAGCGCCCTGCTCTTGGCAACAATGAACCTTCTCCCCCACCCTGGCATAATCACATCAGGCAGAATTGAGATACTGGGCCAAGAAACGACCAATCTCAACCGCGCTTGCATGGAACGCCTTCGCGGACGTGTTGTATCTATGGTATTTCAGGACCCCATGTCAACGCTTAACCCTGCTCATAAGATTGGCGCACAGATTCGCGAAGCGCTACAGGTGCACGGGCTTTGGCAGCAAATCCCTACAGAAGGCCGAGAAGAGACTCTCATCAAGTTGCTCCGGGAAGTGGGTATACCGTCTCCCAAAGACATCCTGGACTACTACCCTCATCAACTGAGCGGAGGCATGCAGCAGCGAGTGCTCATTGCAATCGCTCTGGCGTGCAGGCCAAATCTACTCTTAGCGGACGAGCCCACAACGGCCCTAGATGTGACTATTGAGGCCCAAATACTGAACCTTTTCCGCCGGATCAACAGGCGAAACGGGACCGCAATACTGTTTGTGACCCACAACCTCGCGGTGGCTTCTCAGTTCTGCCACAGGATTGCAGTGATGTATGCAGGGCATATAGTTGAAGAAGGGCCCGTTGACCTTGTGCTTCGGGACCCGCTGCATCCTTACACTCGGGGCCTCCTGAACTGCGTTCCCCGGATGGAGAGAGGCGGCATCCTAACCCCCATACCCGGGGATGTGCCTGATCTCATGTCGGAGCATGAAGGGTGCTGGTTCTACCCAAGGTGTTTCAAGGGAACCCCCCAGTGCAAACGGGCCGGAAAGGATAGCGTGGTCGAGACGTTTGACGGGCGCTCGGTAAGGTGCTGGCGCTGGGCAATAACCAGCCCTCCTCAAGAGATGGTTGAATCTGGCGAAGAAGTGGCGGTGGACTATGATTACGGCAGAGGCTAAATCTATGGAGTCAACTGTTATTGTGTCAGTCAAGGACCTAAAGAAGTATTTCTGGGTCCAACCCACATTTCTGGAGCGATACTTGGCAGGCGCGGCTACGAAGGTAACCAAAGCCGTTGACGGCGTGAACCTGCTCATCCACAAGGGTGAGACCCTGGGACTGGTAGGTGAATCAGGCTGCGGCAAGAGCACTCTGGGGCGAGTGATAACGGGGCTGTACCCTCCAACAGAAGGAAGGGTGGATTTCTACGGGGACAATATGCAAATGATTTTCCAAAACCCTTACAGCTCTCTGAATCCCCAGCACACCGTAGGGCAGATCATCGGGACGGCCCTCAGAAAACGTGGCGTGACGGGGAAAAGAGTCCGTGAGGAGACTCTGCATCTCCTGAATCGAGTAGGACTGCGCCCCGGACACATTGATCAATATCCGAGGCAATTCAGCGGCGGACAGCGGCAAAGAATCGGAATCGCCAGAGCGTTGGCCACCAGGCCGTCTTTCATTGTGGCCGATGAACCTGTCTCGGCTTTGGATGTGTCAGTGCAGGCTCAAATACTAAATCTGCTTGAGGAGCTCAAGGCAGAACTAGGTCTATCGTACCTCTTGATCTCCCACGACCTAGCCGTGGTGCATCACCTAAGCGATCGGATCGCGATCATGTACCTTGGAAGAATTATGGAGATGGGGCCTACAGAATCGATTTTCCGAGATCCGCGACACCCTTATACTCAGGCTCTTCTGTCATCTATTCCAAGGCTAGGCGAGAAAAGGTCGTTTTCCGGAACAACGCTGGAGCAGGTGCCAACAGCTGTAAGTCCTCCACCCGGGTGCAAATACCAGTCGCGATGTCATAGGAAGATAAGTATGTGTGAGAGCGAGACACCGGGACCATCACGCGTAAGACACGACCCCGGCCACATTGTATGGTGTCACCTTCATGAAGGATAGTTTTGGAAAGCCGCTCACGATCAAGTATACTTATACTTGGCCAATTGGTCCGCACATCTACAAAAGAATAAACACGGAAAACAAGCATGCTGAAATGTACGGCTTCGAGGTGACAGAATGCTGCTTGAGTTTCAGCGGGTCTCCTTCTCATATTCTGATCCACACGTACTGGCGCTGGACAATGTCTCGTTTCGCCTGCAGCGAGGCGAAATCGTCGGCCTGATAGGGGCAAACGGTGCCGGTAAGAGTACAGCCATCCTCAACGCCATCGGTTATGTGCGACCTCAGGAAGGCTCTATACGAGTAAATGGACAGGATATCTCCAGATTCAAGGGCGAGGACTTCCCGGTTTCGTATATACCAGACGAGCCCATCTTCTATGAGGAGCTTACCCTGCTAGAGCATCTGCACTTCCTGAAGGCGCTATACCCCAATAACAAGGTGTCTATTGAAAAGATAATTGATGTGCTTGAGCTCCACGGTCATCTGCATAAAGTGCCGGCAGCGCTCTCCAGAGGCACCAAACAGAAACTCATGATCGCATTGTCTCTTCTTAGAGAGTTCGAACTACTGATTGCCGATGAACCTTTCACAGGACTTGACCCAAAGCAAATCAGCGTCTTCAAACAAATTCTGAGGGAATGCAGAAAGAGCCAAATGGCCGTCTTGCTGTCCACACACCTCTTAGATGTGGTGGACGGATTGTGTGACCGCTATGTAGTGCTGCATCAGGGCAGAGTCATGGCCAACGGCACAAAACAGGAAATCATCCAAAGCCACTCATTGAGCCTCGACAGCACGTTGGAGAAAGTCTATCTGTGGCTCGTGGGAGGCCCGTCGTGAATACCGCAGTGTATGGCGCAATTATCAGGCATAGACTCCGAACGACAAAGAACATGCTTAAGCATTACTGGCCTTCGTTTCTTGGGATGTCATTGGGCTTTGCCTACCTCGGCTATCGGTTCCTAGTCGCGGTCCTGGGCGGCGGGATCGGCATCACTCTAGGGCCCAAATCCGTCTGCTACGTGCTCTTGGCTTGCGTCATCCTCAACGGCTATCGTGTGTTCATCACAAGGACGCCCGCAATAGCGGTAAACGCCGCGACTGTTCATTATCTGCGCGGCACATCTCACTTCAACAAAATCCTAATAGCTGAGTATGCATGGGTTTTGGTGAAAAGCCTTCTAACGGCCTTGCTTCTATCGGGATTGATGGATGGGTTTCGATACTCCGGTTTGACTTTGCTGAACGCGTTGCTACTTGGAGGATACATGTTCTCAGGCAGCACGTTGTCGTGGATAAACTATCATCGCATTGGAAACGCGAGTTTTGTAACAGGTGCAGGCTACATCCTGTCTTCAATGGGCATATTGGCAAAAACCCAGGCCGTACGCCACGTTCTCGTCTGGAGCGCTTTATTGTGGGCGACACATTCAATCTTTGTAGGGATACACGATCTCAATCTCTTGAGGTACAGCCGAGACATGGCTCTGATAGACGAAACCACAGCGGCGGCAAGCCGTTTTGACATAGCGCAGATGATCCGAATAACCGCCGAACATAACGCCAATCGGAAGCGCAGTCTTCTCCTACATAATCTCCCCCTCAAGAGAGAAAACGCCATCTTTCTTAAAGGGGCCATAGAAACCATTAGGGCGGGCGGACAGATTTGGATTGTCCTTTTTGGGTTGCAGCTTTTGGGCGTACTGGTCTTCCGAACACCTGTGTTCGCTGAAATACCTTTCATTGGAGATCCAGCGACAGCGGCCCCTATCAGCGTCATTCTCATCATGACCGCGTATGCAAACATTGGCGAAATGCTGAAACGACAGCTTGGCACTTTGCTGGAAAAGCGCCGAAAGGGTCTGTTTCTGCCTGTCGGAGACCACCATATCGCTATGAGCTACGTCTTTTGGGGGTGCCTCCTTTACGCCGCTGCAACCGTTTTGACCGGATGGTTAATGGCCAGCAAATGGCTTTTTGTTCTGGTATTCTACGTGCTGTCCTGTGGCCTTTTTGCGTTTGATCTATTTGTCAAGGCCAAGAGGATGAAACTTGGGAGACTAACCGGCAACATCTTACGGATCATGTTTGTGGTATTAGGGTTTCTCTTTGTGGCGCGATGAATCAATATACAATAGATGTGCCGACCGGGACATGTTATTGGCCAATACCAGACAGACTTCTTCCAGAGGAGGGAATCAAACTGGACCTATCCACCATCATCTGGAGCCTATTCCTGATTTCTATGTTCGTTCCGGCACTCCAGAAAAGGTTTCTGGATTCTTCCAGGGTTAACCTGATCAGGGCCTTCGAAAGGAAGCGTAAATCTCGTCTGATCACTCTTATACACCGCCAGGAATCCGTCAACTTTCTTGGAGTGCAGCTTACTCGCTACATTAGCATCGAAGACTCTGAACAAGTGCTCCGCGCCATCAGGCTCACGCCCGATGACATGCCCATCGACATCATCTTGCATACACCCGGCGGACTGGTACTTGCATCGGAGCAGATCGCACGGGCTCTCCTCCGCCATAAGGCCAAGGTAACCGTGTTCGTCCCCCACTATGCGATGTCAGGCGGGTCGCTTATAGCCTTGTCAGCAGACGAGATAGTCATGGATCCCAATGCAGTCCTTGGACCGGTAGACCCGCAGGTAGGTAAGTATGCCGCATCGTCTATCTTGAGGGTTCTGAGACAGAAAGACCCGAAAGACATTGATGACGAGACAATTATCCTGGCAGATATGGCTGAAAAGGCTGTGAGACAGGTAGCCCAGACAGTAACCGACATGCTTAGCCAGAGAATGGACGCTGAGGACGCAAGGAGACTGGCAACAAAACTCACTTCGGGCGTTTGGACCCACGATTACCCCCTCACTTGCGAGGAGCTGAGCAAACTGGGGTTCCCGCCCATTTGTAAGGAAATGCCTAGGGAAGTGTTCGAACTGATGGACCTGTACCCGCAGCCTGCCCAGACAAGACCATCTGTTCAGTACGTCCCTACCCCCTATCGGGGAGACAAGGGTCGTACTGTCAACAACGAGTCTTTCGCACCCAAGTAGGGCCAAGGCGCGACACGCCAGAACACCATACCAATTGCGATGCTTCGGGCGCGGCTAGAACCCCACAAGATTGCTGGCGGCGTGGATGAAGACCCACGGCCACAGCACGCCTGTGCGGTGGTAACCGTAACCCCAGAAAAAAGACGTCAGTAGGACCGGCAGAAGCGCTGACCACCTGAGTACAACCGGGCCGCTCCCTGCTATGACGTATGCGGGAATGTGGCTGGCAGCAAAGAGAAACGAGGTGGTCACGATCCCAGTAACGGCGTTGCCAAAGAAGTCAGTCAGAGTGTTCTGAAGGATCCCTCTGTACAGGAATTCCTCCCCCAGAGCGGGCCACAACATTACAAAGAACAAAGTAAGGAGGCTTGTCGTCGAGATGCCTCGGACAACGCAAAACGCCACTATATACAGTATGACAAATGGCATGGACGGAATGGCTGGTTTTAGTCCTCCGACGTTAGGAAGCGAACGCCGCGATGCGACGTATACCAAAGCCGGCAGGGCCACATAGAGCAGCAAATTGGGGAACCCGATAAGGCCGGTTCCCTCGAAATGCGGACTGCTGGCCGTCAAACCCCTTACCCACTCTTCCCAAGCGGCTCGGATTCCGCTCCATAATGGAACCCCGGATCCAATTGAGCCAATGCTGTGAAGGACAGTCCATGTTAGGACGACTCCGATCAAGCTAAATAGGGCTAGAGCTAAATAGACATTAGTCGAGCCTCTGCTTGCGACACCACCGTCGTTATTATGAATTGCACGTTCCTCTGATAGCAGGTGAATGACAAACGCACCAAGCACGTACATGGCTAGACCCATGAGTCCGCTACGCGCAGCAGTCGCCGGCCTGGCTCCAACCAGCACATTCAATGCCGTCTTCCCGACGACGAATAACGCTGCCATTCCAACAAATGCTCCATTGAGCAGAACCTGCCTGCCGAAACCAACACAACGTCTCTTGAGTAGATTCATGTCTACCTCTCCGTTCCTGTTCGTATCCTGCCTCAGACCTAATGTACAGATAAACCCCGATTGTTGGAACACCGGAGTCGAGACAAGGTTGGTTCTCTGAACACCACAAGTCCCACTACGCCGCCTTATTGAAATCTTGTCGTGGTGGTATCTATAGGTCTGTCTCTGCATTGACGCTGTTGGCGCTGAAGGTGACGTTCAACCTATGAGGTCGCCAAGTGCTCTCATAGAGCCTTGCCTTACCCTTGAGAAGGGACTTCGTAGACTCTCCCCGGATAGAGGTCTCGCAGTAGGTTGATGGGCTCCGCGGCAAAGTCGCCTGCGGCACCCAGATCGAAGCTTAGCAAGATATCCCTGCTTGACGCGCAAGCCACAGACTTCACTGTGGTCGTCTGAGAGTCTCCTGAGATTAGCAGCATGAGGGCCACCTGGTTCCCGACTCGGATGAAGTACTGCTGGTAAAGGAGAACGGCGATGTAGTCCTTTCCGCCGGCGCTCCGATAGACATCCTCGCTAACGAGCTCCACGTGAGCCATGCATTCCCTCAGCGTGTGATGAACCGCCTGAGCTCCGGCACCAATTCTCACTCTAAACTGAGCTGCCATACCAATCACTCCCTCCGCGTTCGGCTGTATGATATGCGGCCACCCGGTGGTGTTGGCCTCAATAGGCATCTTCTGTCACTAATCGATAGAATACTCCCCACACTGGAAGCTTCATGAGTTGGGACTCAATCCCCATCACTTATCTATGATTGCTGACTCTGGAAGTGAGCTCTGGAGCGTAGGTACTCCCTATCCACCCACAGCAACATGGCGGGTTCCTCCGTACCTACGAGGGACAATATGGCCACTACCCAAGGAACGCCGAAACCCCAGGCCGGGAAGAACACTGTCAAAGAATCACTCTTCCGTTATTCAACCCAGCGTTCAAAGCCACGTTGGCCAGAGGGGTTTCAGCCGTCGCGCAACTCCCGGTGTTTTTCGTCTCGCATTAACAAAGCATCATTTCACCACGAACACGCTGCATTTGGCTTGATTCGTGACTTTGTACGCGACACTTCCGAGAAGGAGAGTCGCTGCCGCGGTTCTACCGATGTGGCCCAGAACGATGAGGTCGATATCATTCTTATCCGCGTACTCAACGATTGAGTGTGCCGGACTACCTGTCAAGAGCACCTGCTCAAAAGCCACACCGGCTTCTTTTGCCAGTACGCTGCACCTCTCGAGGCACGCCTTGAAGGAATCCCTCATTCCGTCGAGGATTTCGGGAACTACCATGACCCCGGAGTCGTGGATCCAGGCTACAGCGGAATAATCGACCACAGACAAGGCAGTCAGCTTTGCCCCAAATACCTTGGCAAGTCCTACCGCCTCTTCCATCACCTTGTCCGCGTAAGCGGAATTGTCTAGAGCAACTAATATGTTCGTTATCGCGGTGTTCCCCTCCCAAAGATGTCATCCCTCTTGAGAACAATCATAGGTGCAAACGTACCGTTCTACAATACTTAGCGCTTGGCTGAAATCGGCGGAAAGGCTTCACGCCTTTTGTAAGTTGTGAGTCAAAGTGGCGCCGTCATGGCTGCAGGAAAAAGCCTTCTGTACGAAAAACCGATACAAACACCTCGTACATTATAAGGGCCTGCACCACAAACTGAGTCGCTTGAACCTTCGCGAGGCTGTAGTGATTCAGAGGTGACATCATGCATTTCAGACAAGCGAAGTCAATACTGTCGCCGAAAAACGGGATGAACATCTATCGTGGCTGCACTCACGGATGTATCTACTGCGACAGCCGCAGCAAGTGTTACGGCATGGACCACGACTTCGAAGACGTTGAGGTCAAGAGCAATGCCCCGGAGCTACTTGAACTCGCTCTCTCAAAGAAGCGTAAGAAGTGCATGATCGGTACGGGAGCGATGTGCGACCCGTATATCCACGCTGAACTCCAGCTAAATCATACAAGAAGGTGTCTCGAAATCATAGAGAAGCACGGGTTTGGACTCGCCATACAGACCAAGTCGGCACGAATCCTGAGGGACCTAGATCTTCTCAAGAGAATAAACGCGAAATCGAAGTGCGTGGTTCAGATGACGCTCACCACCTATGACGAAGATCTGTGCAGACTCATAGAGCCCAATGTATCCACGACCAGGGCGCGTTTCGAGGTCCTGAAAACCCTCCTGGACAACGGCATCCCGACTGTAGTTTGGCTCGACCCGATCCTCCCTTTCATTAATGACACGGAGGAAAACCTCAGGGGTGTACTGGGGTATTGCTTTGAAGCACGCGTGTACGGCATCATTTGTTTCTGCATGGGTCTCACTTTGCGCGAGGGGAACCGAGAATATTTCTACGAGAGACTGGATGAGCATTTCCCCGGCCTTAGGGAAAGATACCAGATGAAGTACGGGTACCGCTATGAGGTCGTGAGCGACGACAACGACCGGCTCATGGACATTTTCCACACGGAGTGCGAGAAACATGGCATTCTGCACAATAGCGATGAGGTTTTCAAGTACCTGCGAACGTACGAGTCGCATGAGCGAGCGGAGCAAATGAGTTTGTTCGAGGAACTTCCAGGACTCTAGGACTCGATTCCCACGTCTAAGGAAGCATCGATAGTGTGTTAGACGGGCCGAGCATCTCTCTGAGAACCTCCAACCTATCTCCACAACCGTCCCGATTTCCCAACGGGCGCTGATGCTATACTATGAAACACACAGACGCACTGATGTGTATAAGTAGGGGCGTTCCAAACCGGAAAGGAGTGAAAAACGTGTCAAAGCTTAGCACCATTGAAGGAATTGGAGAGGCATATGAATCGAAGCTCGTTGCCGCTGTCAAGGCCGGTCGAAAATTCCTCCACTTTGGCCGGTTGAATTTTCCCCCACCCCAGACTTCACGGCCGGTCGTGAATAGGTGGTTCCGAACAGACCGGCTCGCTTCTTCTCCCTGAGCCGCCAACTCTCGCCTCGGATGTTGATGATGTGGGAGTGATGAAGCAGGCGGTCCAGGATCGCTGTGGCCACTACTGTGTCTCCGAATATCTCACCCCACTCTCCAAACCCTTTGTTTGAGGTCAAGATAATCGCCCCGCGTTCGTACCTGGCAGACACCAGCTGAAAGAGCATGGCTGCGCCCACAGAATCGAAGGGCCGGTAACCTACCTCGTCAATGATCAGCACTTTGGGCGCGATGTAGACTCTCATCCTCCTGTCGAGCCTGTTGTCGGCGTAAGCTCTCTTCAGGTCTTCCACTAAAGTGTGAGCAGTGACGAAGTACACACCGACTCCTTGTCGGATGGCCTCGATGCCTAGAGCGACTGCCAAATGGGTTTTCCCAACCCCGGGAGGTCCCAGCAGAATGATGTTGGACGCTTCCTGCACAAAGGTGAGTGTCGCGAGTTCCCTCACCTGCCTCTCGTCGATGGAGGGCTGGAAGGAGAAATCGAATTGGTCCAGCGTTTTGTGAAAGGGCAGGTGGGCTAGCCTGGTTCTCGCTGTTATGTACCTCTCTCTTCGAGCAGCCAGTTCGGTGTCAAGAAGGTCAGTCAGGAAGTCCGCGTATGTGAGGTCTTTCTGAGAGGCAGCTTCCAACCTGCTGTCCAAGATGCTCGCGGCCTGGCTTAGACCTAAATCAAGTAGTTGCTGGCGGGCTTTTTCGACGGCTATCACGTGCTGCTCACCTCCGCCAAGACTTCGTAGGTTCTGAGAGGCCTCACTTCAACCTCGGGGCTCTCTACTCGTGTGGCCAACACTTGTCTTGGCTTTCGGTCGGTACCGAGAGGTACGCCGTCCCACTGGCCTGCTAGGGGCACAACGGTCCCCGGTACCAGCGCCTTGGGGTGGACAGCCACTCTTGCCCCTCCCGAGTACACCTCAACGTGGTAGCCGTTCTCCCTGACTTCCACCGTCTTCCCAGCGAAAGCCCAAGGCACTCCGTACCTGCTTCCGCCGAAACTCACGAACCCGTCCCGACTGACCTTGCGCTCCTCAGCGAGAAAAACCACCAACGCTGCCCTATCTGGCAAGGCATGAAGGTTTTCCTCAGCCAAGAGGTCGCAAGGTCTCTTCTGAGTAGTACCGTGGACTCTCTTGTTTGCAACGGCATCACACCATGCCCTAACTTGAGCGTTCAAGTCTTCCAGGCCGAAAAACCTAAGCCCCGGCCAGAAACTCTGCCTGAGGTAACGGATCGCTCTTTCGACCCGGCCTTTGGTCTGGGCCCTGTAAGGCCGGCAGGCTTTAGGGTAGAAGCCGGCTACCAGGGCAAAGTCTAGAAACCTCTGGTTCCACACCGGTTGACCACCTTCATCCCGTCCAAGCACTACCGGCTTGAGGTTGTCGTACAGGATGTGTTCAGGCACCCCTCCGAAGTACTCGAAGGCATGGATGTGGCACCGTATCAGTGTAGCTGTGTCCTGCCTGTCCACAAACTCCACATACATCGCCCTCGAGTAACTCATCACCATGATAAAGGCGTAGATCTTCCGCTCACGGCCCTGTTCTTCGTACTTGAACACACCGAAGTCTACTTGGGCTTGCTCCCCGGGCTTGGTCTCAAACCGTGAGACAGCCTGGGCTTTTTGCAAAGGACGGAAGGGTTTTAGGAAGTCTTTGAGAATTGTCTTACCGCCGGAGTACCCGAGAGACTTGATCTCGTTAAACAGGCGGTTGGCGTTGAACACGCCCTCGGCCATCCTGGCTCTAAGGTAGTCTTTGTAGGGATCCAGTTTGGACGGCCGCGGTGGCCTGGGTTTGTACTTGGGCAGTTCTTGGCACTGGAGATACTTGGCGATGGTCTTCCGGTCTCTGCCGGTCCGCCTAGAGATCTCCCTGATGCTGAGTCCTTGGCTGCGCATGAGTTTGATATCCAAAGTTTCCCCGCCTCCTAGCAAGAATCGCACCTCCGAAACTTGGCTCGTTACGGAGTGCTTCTTCGAGGGGGTGGGGGATTTTTCATCCGGCCCTAATGGCGGATTTTACAACCGGCCGTAACACCGCAGGGGTGAAGTCGGTCGAAGCGCTGCTAGAGGCATGTGCAACCAAGAAGGGAAGGGCCGAGCTAGCCGAGACGCCGTGCCTCGCTTCACCTCGTGAAGGGCAGAAACGGACTTAAGGTGTTCGATCGGGGAGGGATTGACATCTTCAGTTGCAGCTCCGATGGCTTCCGCAAAGCCATGACGCGTCAGAATCGTACTTTGAAGCGGGCTCTGACCGACTCTACGGTCGTAGACGGAATCGGAAACGCCTACTCTGATGAAATCCTGCACAGGGCGAGGCTCTCTCCGTTTGCGCTTACACGTAGCCTCGAAGCGCACGAAATCGTGGGGCTCCATGGGGCATGCAAGGAAGTGCTGTCTGAGTGGATAGGCAGGCTGCGGGAGCAAGCAGGTGCGACCATCCCCGAAAAGGTCACCGCTTTTCATCTCGAGATGGCTGTCCACGGCAAATACGGGCAACCCTGCCCTATCTGCGGTTCACCGGTCCAACGGATCGTTTACGCCGAAAACGAGGCAAACTACTGCCCCGAGTGCCAAACGAGAGGGAGGGCACTCGCCGACCGATCACTGTCGCGGCTCCTGAAGGACGACTGGCCAACGACCTTAGAAGATCTGGAACAATTGCGGTCCATGGCACCACGAGACTTTCGCTGAACGCCCTCCGAGACGCTAACAGCTATGAAAAACGAACCTGTCTGTCAAGTTAGAGACGGCCTTTCTGGAGTGCCAGCCTACCATCACTGTCAACGTCCAACTCGTTCTATAGGTCGATCTCAAGTAACACCGGAGTGTGGTCTTGTCTTGGACCTGAATCAAGCATTTCAGATCTGATCACCCTACCGACGATGCGGTTGCTCACTATCCAGTAGTCGATTCTCCAGCCGGAGTTGTTGATCTTGCTTGTCTTAGCACGTTGAGCCCACCAAGAATAAACCCCGGTTACCTCCCCGTGTAGGTGACGAAAAGTATCTGTGAACCCCCTTGCAAGAAGGTTGGTAAAACCCTCACGTTCCTCATCAGTAAAGCCTGCTGAACGACGGTTATTGTTGGGATGCGCCAGGTCTATCTCTCGGTGTGCTACGTTGAAATCACCCGACGCAATAACCGGCTTGTTTTTGTCCAGGGCTTCCAAATAATCGGCATACTTGATGTCCCAGATCTGGCGCTCTTCGAGGCGGCTCAAGTCGTCCCCTGCGTTGGGCGTGTATACTTGCGTCAAGTAAAAATCCTGAAACTCCAGCGTGATGATTCGACCTTCGGCATCCATGGTGCCTGGAGCTCCGATTACGGGAAAAGTGACAGATGGCGTCAGGTAGTCCCTATACAAGAACATAGTACCCGCATATCCCTCGCGCGCCGGTTTCACTGAGCAGTTCCAGATTATCTCATAGTCCGGAAACATATCCTTAAGCACCTCTAGGTGCTTCTTGGTGGGACCATCACTAGCCAACTTCGTCTCCTGTAGGGCAATAGCCTCTGGTTTTTGCTCCTTGACAGTATTCAGTACAGTTCGAGACAACAAAGCACGTGGTGAATTTCCCGTTAGTGCCGCATTTAGCGAATCGATATTCCATGAGATGAAAACCACATTGCTCCTCCTCCGGTCTGTCTTGTGCTCTGAAGCAATCACATGCCTGTCCATACACATCGATACTACCGTACGAAGCCTGCAGGTACTGGGTCGTTGCCGTGATCAGGAGATATTTGAGGTCACAAGTTGCCACATGCTTCTGACGCTCCTTGGAAGCCATAGTCAAAGTGGCAAAAGACTTCTATCTGCGACACTCACTCCTCCGTTTCTCAAAGTCTGAGACCAAGCCGAGAACAATACAGCCAATCATTGTGGCCAGTATGTACTTCACAGTGAACCAAGGCGCTGTTTGATCGCCCCCTCCGCTGATCCTGTCTATCAGTTCGGGCAGTCTCCATATGCTTACATCGTATATAAGAGAACTGAGCCCCAGTATGGCAGCTTTCTCGCCGGCCCAAGCAAACAAGAGCGCGGATGTGATGGCTACCGAACGATCTGGCCGATACCTGAACGCCTTTCGAAAGTACAGAGCTCCTACGCCGAACGGAACTATGAACAGTATGCATCTGAACAGCAGAAGAGCCTTGGGATTACCGATGATAGGAGTTCCTGGGCGTGCATCATAAGTGTAACCTGCTGCAGCAAGACAGCAAAGGGACGCTACGTAGGTGATAGCCATTAACAAACACCCGATCAAGACATGCCAGAAGTAATACCCTCTGCGAGAAGATACTACATGTAAGCAGGCCACTTTGTAGTCCTTCCGTAGACTCTCTACGCCACCCATCTGCTCAATTGCCTTGGCTCTGGCTTCTTCCGGTTTATATCCCCGATCAACCAAGACCTGGTACTCTTCGGACAGATGGTCCGTCAACTGAGCTTTTGCTCTCCGATGATAGGAGGCGTCGTCTACATCCACAAGGATGTCGTTGACGTAATCCTCCATCCATTTAGGATTGCTCACTTAGTTCCCTCCCCAGTATGCGCTCCATGGCGTTGACCAGGACTTTCCATTGGTTCTTCTCGTCCCGTACTAATCAATATGCCTCTTCCTCTCCATGACGTGGAGCAACGGACTCCCAATTGCAGCGAGACTGCATTGAAGTGTGGTTTCGTGGTACTGGCGCATTGAGTTGACAAACAAAAAACCGCTCTTCGAGCGGCTGTTTTCTCTGGTGGGGGAGACGGGACTTGAACCCGGGACCTCTTGCATGTCAAGCAAGCGCTCTAACCAACTGAGCTACTCCCCCACGCCCTTGGAGGCGAGACCCGGACTCGAACCGGGGATGAGGGTTTTGCAGACCCCTGCCTTACCGCTTGGCTATCTCGCCATGATGACAAATGGAGCGGAAGACGGGATTCGAACCCGCGGCCCTCGCCTTGGCAAGGCGATGCTCTACCACTGAGCCACTTCCGCTAGCCATGGTGCCGCAGGCCAGAATCGAACTGGCGACACGCGGATTTTCAGTCCGCTGCTCTACCAACTGAGCTACCGCGGCAAGACCTCGTCTGAACCGAGACTGTCTAACTTAAGGTGGCGGAGGCGATGGGATTCGAACCCACGGTCTCGTGCGTGACAGGCACGTATGTTAGGCCAGCTACACCACGCCTCCGCGTTCTCTATGGTGGGCGAAACAGGGTTTGAACCTGTGACCCCCTGCGTGTAAGGCAGGTGCTCTCCCGCTGAGCTATTCGCCCTGAATCCAGCCCGGTTGCGGACCGACGTCGATTCCTAGTATAGCGAACGTCAATCACCTCGTCAAATGAATCTTTGGCAATTGAGTGCCTGCAGTGCTTCCGGCAGCGCATGGCAACCATCTTGTCTAGAGAGACGTCACAATACAGTGGTGGACAGTCGAGACAGAGGAGATGACAAGTGATGCGTAGAATCAGCCGGCAACAGACTCCACGCCCGATCATCTAGGTCACTATTGAGAGGCTCTCGTTCGCTTAGGTGTAAAGGAGTGACTGTCCATGACTGAAGGAACCAGGGCGAAGAGTCGTCGATTGACTGGCGCGGCTTGGCTCGTTTTGGCGAGCGTATCGTCAGTCACACTTCTCACGGGCATGGTCCTGGCTCCAAGAGCAGAGATTTGCACTCAAGAGCCCTCTGTGACTCTGAACTTCGTGGGCGATATCCTCCTTGCCAGTTCAGTTGGAACCCTCATAGCCAGAGAAGGCCCTGTGGCCCCCTGGGAAGGCGTCAAGGCCACCCTAGCCGAAGCCGACTTCACCGTAGGCAACTTGGAATGCGCTGTGGGGACTACAGGCGCACCTACGCCTGACAAATCCTATACTTTCAGAGCCGACCCAGTATCGGTCCAGGGTCTAGTAGAAGCCGGTTTCGACTTGGTGTCCTTGGCTAACAACCACACTTTAGATTTTGGAACCGAATGCATGCTAGAAACCATCGGGCACGTCTCGGCGGCAGGAATAGTGCCTATTGGCGCGGGCAAAAATGAAGCCTCAGCAAGAGCACCGCACATTCTGGAAAAGAACGGAATCAAGATCGGGTTCCTCGCAACGAACATGGTGGTGCCCACGATAGCCTGGGCAGCCAAAGGTCAGACTCCGGGCATGGCTGTGGATTACAGCGAGTGGAATGACAACATTGTGAGCCGGATCAGAGACTTGTCCAACGAAGCGGACATAGTCGTTGTCCTCATACACTGGGGAGAGGAGCGAAAGACCCAGCTCGAAGACTGGGTGGTCAGAATGGAGGAGACTCTGAGACAGGCAGGCGCAGACATCATCATCGGCACTCATCCCCACGTTCTCCAAGGCATTCGATACGATGGCGAGACCGTAACCGCCCATAGTCTGGGCAATTTCGTGTTCACTACTCGAGACGATTTCCCGGCTTGCCAAGCAGGAGGTATTCTTAGGATCAGTGTGTCCAGTAAGGGGATCCGGGAGGTACAGTTCCTGCCCACCAAGATCGTCTGGGGCAAGACTCACATGGTGAGCGGTCAAGAGAAGTCATCTGCCATAGCATCCCTTGCCGTCCTATCCAGACCTTTCGGCGCCGATCTGGATCCGGAAGGGTTCGTCCTCCCCATCTCTTTCGCGGACATGTGGGGACACTGGGCCAGGTTTACGGTGGCAAGAATGTCCCGGATAGGAATAGTTGAGGGATACGATGACGGCAAGTTCCGACCGGAGCGCCAGGTAACCAAAGGCGAGTTTGCGGCGCTTTTCTCTCGAGCCATGGCTGAGCCTCAAGAATTGGAATCCGCTACAGATCCCGAAAGTTTTGACCTATGCCCGGCTGGCCACTGGGCATACCCCTACCTGCGCTATCTGGCGTCACAAGGATGGATCTCACCATCCGACCAATCCTGGGTACCAGATCTACCATGTAGTCGGGGAGATGTGGCTCGAATCATGTGGATGGCGAAAGGATGCCCTGCGACTCCGGACGGCAGCCCAAACGCAACAGAAAGGTTCTCGGATCTGGCGGAGCTGGACCCCCAGTTGCTCGCTGTAGCCTCATGGGCAACTTCTTCAGGACTCCTGAAAGGTTACCCAGACAATACCCTTCGCCTTGAGGGCACCATCACCCGAGCGGAAGTGTGTGAGATGCTCTGGAGGTATTGCCGTCTTCTGTGGTAACGGAAGGCCAGTCTTCTACTTCTCCCTAATCTCCGAAATAACCCAGACTCCGTCTTCGCCCTGCTTTTGGGGCTGAACGAGGTTGATCTGGTAGTCCTTGCCCCCATCTTCGCCCACGGCTTCCACGGTGGCTTTTCCTTGCCCACTGGACACAGGATTGTACGTTAGGTCCGGGCTTAGCCCTCGAGATTGGGATTCGCGGTTGGCCACTTCGAGAAAATCCTTGCGCCAAGCATCTTGACCCCCACCCACCCGCTTCTGCAGTTCCTCAGCCCGATAATCACTGGTAAAGAAGGGGCCCAAACGTATCTGTCGGGAGAATGGCCTTGAAACATCCAGATGCCCTGCGATCGTGTCTATGGTCTTGCCTTCCACCAATATCTGAACTTTCTCTATACCTTCGATGCCCGTTAGAGTGAGCACCAGAGAATCCACTGTCATGGTTTCCCCTGCGGACCCACCCCAATGCTTCGTCTGAATCTCCTTACTGAAGCTGACCAGGGCAACGCCGTCGGTCACTTCTAGAGAGAGTAGTCTGGCTTCGGGCGGAAGAGTCTTCCTCAACAAGGCGTCCTTGGGACCCGATAAGAGTTCCTTCACTGCCAAGACAGCCTCGGACTCGCGCTGTGAAGGGTCACTGGGAATCTCCACGCGCCTGTACTCAGGCAACACTTCCATGGCCTGGTCATCGCCAAAAAAGAGCACCAGGTCCGCATAACTTTTTGATGGTACAGGCGGTATTGAGTCACTGGGATCTCCCGACGCTCTGGGCAGGCACCCGGACATCAGCAGGGCCAAGATGACTGGCCCAGCAAAGAATAGAGGGATGATGCTCTTCACGCTTCTAACGCTTTTCACGACATAACCCCCTCGGTCGGTTTCGACCCAACACCTATGCCAAACCCTCGACGTTAGCCTTATTGTGCCGCCTGAACGTATCGCCGCGTTATCGTTTCGTAACAGTTGTGTATCATCTCAAGGGACATGTGGGACTTTCAGGGTTCCAGACGACTGTCAGGGTTTTCCGGGGTTTCCTCAGTCCCGCACGCGGCCCACTTCACAGTGAAGGTCGAGCCTTGGCCGGGAGCACTCTCCACGCTTATGGTGGCATTGGTCCTGTCGCAAACCTCCTTGACAATCGCCAAGCCCAGCCCCGCACCGCCCGTAGACTTTTGCCGGGCCTCGTCCACCCTATAGAAACGGTCGAATATCCTGGGTATGTACTTGGGGTCTATTCCTATACCGCAGTCTTTCACCACCAACACAAGGTCACTCCCCTGTATACTGCACTCCACGTCCACTTGTCCGCCTGGAAGCGAATACCTTATGGCGTTCTCCAGTAGATTGGCGGCCACTAGGCGTAGAGCCAAAGCACTCATGCGACACTTACCCGAATCGGATTTCAGAGTGACAGTCACCCCAACCGCTGTCTTCGACCTCGTCTCCACCAGTTCGTGCAGTATCTCCCGCGGGTCGACAGTGTCCTCCGGAAACTGCCCTTCCGTCCTGAGTAAGTTCAAGATGCCTTCGGTGGTCCTAATTGTCCGGTCAACTTCGCCTCGGATATCCAATAGAAGCTCAGGCAATTCGTCTTGGTTAGGCGCTTTCATCTGCATCGACTCAACCAGCACCCTCACAGCCGCCAGAGGGGACCTGAGATCATGGGCAGCAGCCAACAGGAACTCCTGTTGCCTCTTGAGAGACTCCCCAATCCCTCGTGCCATGGAGTTGAAAGACTCAGCCAGCATCCTGGTTTCTCTGGGGCCGCCCGGCTTCACTCTAAGGTCAAGCCTACCGGCGGACATCCTCCTTGCAGTGGTCTCCATCTCGGTGATAGGACCCGTTACCACTCCCGCCAGGACCCAGGCCACCAGCAGTGCAGCAAGCGAAGCCGCAATCCCTCCCAAGATCACAGCCCTCATAAGGCTCCTATGTTGGCTCAAGATGTCGTTCAGATCCTGGGATATGAATATGGCGCCCGTGCCAGAACCCCAAACGCCTGGAACAGCCAGATACATAACATAGGTGCCGTCTTCCAAGTAATAGGTGTTGGCCATCTGTTCACCACTCAGGGCGCCTCTAACTTCCGACAGTCCCGATAGATCCTTTCCCAGAATATCCGGGTCAGCTGCCGAATCCTGCAACACCACTCCTCTATCATCTATTACCAAGACCCGACCTCTCGCGGGGATTCCCCCGACCGAGGCTATGGATGCTCTGTCGGGACCGCCCCTGGATTCAATGGCTGAAGCCAGGAAATGAGCTTGAGCGTACAGATATGCTTTACGCCCGTCCAACCCCGATTTTTCCAGGCTTCTGGCAAACACCCACATTAGGACAGCAAGGGTAACCCAGATAATCAGAAGATACGTCAGGGCAAGATGCCATCTTACACTCAGGCGCCTGACAAACCTATTCACAGTAGTAGCCCGTTCCTCGCCTTGTAAGAATAATCGTCGGCTTCTGAGGATCGTCCTCAATCTTCTCCCTCAGCCTCGACACCTGAATGTCCACCGCCCTGGTGTCTCCAAAAAAATCATAACCCCAGCAGTGTTCAAGCAGTTTTTCCCGGGTCATGACAGTACCCGAGTTCCTCACCAAGAAAGCCAGAACGTCAAACTCCTTAGGCGTCAAGTATACCTCGCGCTCTCTTTTCCACACGCGCCGTCCATCCAGATCCAGAAGAAGGTCACCCTTACGAACCTGCGCTTTACCCCCTGTTGGCCCTAGCCGCCTGGCCAAGGCCTTGAGCCTTGCCTCTAGCTCCCTGACACTGAATGGCTTAGAGATGTAATCGTCTGCCCCCATCTCCAACCCGAGGACTTTGTCGATGTCTTCGGCTCTTGCAGTAAGCATGATCACCGGAAGATCCGGATAGCGCCGGCGAATGTCCTGCAATATAGCGAACCCGTCCTTGCCTGGAAGCATAACGTCCAGGATGACCATTTCTGGGCTGAGAGAATCAATGTTGGTCATAGCCTCTTGCCCGTCGAAGCATGCCCAAACCTCGTGCCCAACAGCCAACAGGCTCCTAGTGAGCCCTTTAACCAGTACCTGATCATCGTCTACTACTAAGATCTTCAAACGCATCCACCCCCGGTCAACCGGCCTCAACCTTTGACTCGTGACCAGTCACATTGATTGTATCAGCAGCCCACCAGCGTCATAAAGCCAAATCGGAAGCTTGGGCATGTTTACTAAATCGGGCGCATAGTGTGATGACTGTAAGGAGGCGAAGACAATGGATGAGACTGTAGCCGAACTTCTGGAAAGAGAAGAGGATGCCAGGCAACAGTACCACGCCTTGATAGGCCGTCTGCCAGGAGGCACCGGTCGCCAGCTTTTGGAGCGGATTCTAACGCAGAAAAGATTCGAGATCGAAACGCTTAAGCTCCTGAAGAGCGGAAAAGTGCCAGACACGTTCATAGGATTTGGCACCATAACCGACGACGATGTAAACTTCCGCGAGTCTCCTAGCCCACAGGCCTACGTGCTCAGTGTCCTGCAGAAGGGTACCCCTGTCATCCTCACAGAGAAGAGGGGCAACTGGACAGCAGTGCAGTTGTACGACGGCAGACTCGGCTGGGTGTTTCGAGACTATGTCCGGGGCACAGACTAAGCGGGCAGGAAGAGGTGGACCCAAAGCCCACCTCTTCTGAACTTTTCCTGCATTCCAGGGTACCAAGGCTACTGCCCTGTAAACATCTGCGTGAACATGTAGCCATAAGGGCCGCCCTGAATGATGCCTATTCCTATGTGGTCGAAAGCCGGGTTGAGTATGTTCCGTCTGTGGCCTTCGCTCTCCATCAGCCCCTTGTGAGCAGATTGGAGACTGGGCGCCCCTGCCAGGTTCTCTCCTGCCATCCGGTACGAAATGCCGGCTGCCTTCATCATGTCAAAGGGCGAACCGTAGGTAGGCGAGTTGTGAGAGAAGTATCCTTTGTCGATCATATCCTGACTCTTCTTTCGAGCTAGTTCCACCAATCTCATGTCTACTGCCAAAGGCTTAAGACCTGCCTTCGCCCTCTCCTCGTTCACCAGATCCACCATACCTTGCTCCATATCAGTAAGGCCGGGAGTTGAGGGCTCTTCTTCGGAAGCCGGTTTCTCGGGTTCAGTGTCGGGCTCCGGATCAGGCTCTGGAACAGGCTCCGGCTCAGGTTCAGGTTCTGGTTCCGGCACCGGGTCTGGGACCGGATCAGGCTCGGGAGCGGGCTCCGGCTCCGGAGTGGGGTCCGGAGCCTCGATTGGATCCGCAGGCAGAGGCGGCGTGTCTGGCCTGACAGGCTTGAGGAAGTCCCACGGGTAGGCACCAAACCCATAGAAAAGCCTCATAATGAGGTCAAGGCCACGAGACCCTCGAGTGAAGATGAAGAGTGTGCCTCCATCGGGAGCCGGCGTCATGTACCGCGCATAGCCGCCGGCCAGGGCACTTCCTGATAGAAGCACCAAAGACAGGACCAGGACCGCTGTAAGTGCTACCTTTCTTTTGGTTCCCATGTCTTGCTTCTCCTTTCCTGGGTCGAACTACCAGAGTGCATAAACATAATATATGATCGTAAGCCCTTTCAAAAACCTGTCTAGCAGGACAAATAGGTCTGGATGAGTAGTCTGAGATATTGACGCAGGATGATCTCTCTAATATTGTCACATATGCGCGGAATATCTGGTCACTGGTGTCATCTGGCAAGACACCAGAGGCCGGGGACACCTTGTTGGCATCGCCCGGCCCCAAGCCGACCACGTTGGTCGGCTTCCAGTCAGTCTGCCTATCGCTTCCTCAGTTTTGCTATTGCTACCCCGGCGCCTCTACTACCCCAACGGCTTGCAGTCATGCCGCAAGTATGCGGAGGAAATCCATCCCACCACTCCGTTGGGTAGTCTTACCTTAACCCAATCGGGCGAGAACTCCAGTACCGCGACCACCGTACCAGCATTGACTTGGGCAACAACTGCATAGGTGGTTCCGGGACCTTGCCTGACGTTAACCAGGTTCCCGGTGACTGTACCGGTACAGGTGGGTTTCGGTTTGCCTAATTGAATCTTGACCACTACATTGATGACCCTGGTCTTAAACACTCTTGCTACGAGCTGGATGATTTTGGTGGCCATAACGGGATCTCCCGAAGGCGGTACCTCAAAATTGGCGTGTTCCACCTGAACATCCACTCTGGCAACCATGCCGGGTTTAGCCTCTGGCAACACCACAAACTCGGAGAAAGGAACCGTAAAGTGCAGCGTATGCACTTGTTGCATCGGGCAATCCAGCGGTTCATAGATGATCCTCTGAGCTATGGCGCCATCAACGATGACTTTCCCTGGGGCCACGATAACTCTCTTGACCTCCGGAGAAGAACTGGAATCAATCACCATAGCCACAGATGGCTTCTCGTCAGGAACGTCCACAATCTCTCGAACGATCCCCTGAGATTTGTTTTCACCCAAGACCTCTTGGACCCTGATTAGCTCCTTCCAGAGCACCAAATCTGCTATACCGGCTACGTTGGTCACAACCTGGACCTTCTGGACTCGGATGACCTTTGCCGTAACCTTAAGAATGATCCTCACCTGAAGCACTCGACCAGTAGCATTCACATCGATAGAGATGAACTCAACCTGAGCCGCCGCGATTACCGCCATCCCCGGCTGCGCTCCCGGGACTTCCACAAACGCTTCGAAGGGGATGGTGAAGTGAGCCACGTGAACCGACTGGCTGGGCACGGCCGCTTCGTAGATGACCCTTAGGCTGATGGTGCCGTTGATTATTATCTTGTTGGGCAGAACTGTGGTGGAGTTCACCTGTATGGTCGACACGAAGTCTATCACTCGCGCCGCGTCAGGCTTAGCGTCGGGAATCTGCAAGTTCTCCCGTACCACGTATTGGGCTTCTCCCTCACCCAGCACTGTTTCAGCCTTCACAACCTCTTTGGTGACCTGGAGTCCGGGCAGGCCCGAAACGTCCGTTATGACGTCGATAACCACCGACTGAGTCACTCTTACCGAGAGGGCCGCGACCGCTCGGATGGTGATTGTTCTTCCATCCGGGCTAACCTGGAAGACCGCGTGCTCAATGGCAAGCGTGGGGGTCGCAGTCATACCAGGCTCGACACCTGGGATCTCCACAAACGTACTGAACTTGACCTCCGCATGAAACACGTGAACCGTCTGAGTCTCCACAGTAGCTTCGTAGATGATGGCGAAGTCCACCGTACCGTCCACAATCACCTTGCCGGGCAACACCGTGACTTTGTCTATCCTAGTCCTCGCCACAAAGTCAATGACCGCCCTAACCGGGGGTTTTTCCTCAGGCACCGTTACGGCTTCACTGACGATTACTTGTGAAGTCCCTTCCCCCACTACTTCTTCTAGCCGCAGTTCTTCGCGTTTGACTTCGAGGGTATCCAGAGCAATTACCCTCCTTTCGTTGAAGACAAAGAATGCCGTTTGGCTAGAACATCTATATGCCAGGCTCTACTCGGGTGTGAAGGGCGGCTTTGTAGCTAACCGGATCAGGACATGCATTTCCGCAATCGGGCAGCCATCGGAACACTAGACGCAAGCAAATTGTATGCGAAGGATCAAAGCGAGGGATCAATGTAGAAGGCTCATCCACCGAAGACGAGCCTCCTCGAAGGCCCTATTGAATTCCCTGTTCAGGACACCCCGGTGCCTGAACCTACGCTACGATTGACGGTTTTCTTATGTAGGATCTACCGCCACGACTTCTTTGACTTCCGGGATCTCCTTTTTCAAGATTCTCTCGATCCCGGCTTTCAGAGTCATTGTAGCAAAGGGACAGGTTCCACAAGCCCCGGTAAGCTTGACCTTGACTACGCCATCTTGGGAAACATCAACGAGTTCGACGTCTCCGCCGTCCGCCTGTAATGACGGGCGAATCTGGTTGAGCGCAGCTTCTATCTTAGCCTTCACGCCTCATCCCTCATTTCTAGAAGATGTAGCACCATTCTCATACACTTTGTTCTCTTCTTCAATAGCATCAAGGAACGTTTGATCATCGGTAAAGTGTCTTGCCTGGATCATGCAAGTCTCAACCGTTCGCCTGCGGGCCGAATAGTCAATCCGAAAAGTTGTCGCGGCCGTTACTAGATCATCACCAGATACATGCTCTCTGTCTTTGTCGAAACTTATCCTCTTGGCCCTAGTCACCAGCTCTTCCAGTTCCGCGCAAGAGAAATTCTTGGTGAGGGGCACAACTGCCTCCATCAGGAACCCGCGCACATCTTCGGGCTTCATGTCCAGAGGCACCGGAGGTCTCCTGCCACCGGGCGACAGTCCAAGGTGCACAAGAAGTATCTCCAGACGCGCTTCAGGCCCCGGGTATAGAAAGGGGATCTTGTAGTCGAATCTTCCCGCTCTGAGAAAAGCTTCATCGAGGTGCTCTGGCACATTAGTCGTTCCAACAATGATGGCTTCCCTGTCTGGTCGCCCCAACCACTCCAGGAACTGCGAGAACACGCGCTGGGTTTCTTCTTCAGCTGAACCGGCAGAACTGCCGGTCCTTTTGCCGAATCTGTCAATTTCGTCAACAAAAACGATAGCCGGGGACATCTTTTCCGCCATGATTATGGCGTTTTTCATGTTCTGGCCCGACTCCCCCAACCACTTGGAATAGATGTTTTCTGTGACCAGGTTTATGAACGGGAGCTGGACTTCGCTTGCCAAAGCGTTGGAAAACAAGCTCTTCCCTGTCCCGGGGGGACCGAAGAACAAGAGGCCCTTGGGCAAGCCAAGGCCAAAACGCCTGGCCTTTTCAGGTCTTTTGAGGACGTTTATGATGTACTTCGAGACGAAATCCTTGATGGCGTGATAACCGCCAATATCCTTGAAGCTGAACTGCGGATCCCTAACCTCCAGCACTCCGGACCGCTTCACCAATTCTGACTTGAGCTCTTTCATAATGTCAGGTTCGAAATCTTTGACGCGCTGGTACGATTCGAGTAGGATGCTCTCTACTTGATGGAGGTTGAGCCCCGACAGAGCCACCGCGGCGCTTTCCAAGCGGGACTCGTCAAGACTTACCCCCAACTCTCTCCCGACAGACATGATAAGGCTCTCGCGCTCCTGGCTGGTGGATGGGTCAATGGCAATGACAACAACATACTCCTTTGTAAAATCGTCCATGATGCGAGAGGCATCTGAGGTCAAGATTATCACGGTGGAACCTCTGGACAAGATGTTGGGATCGATAGCCCACGCCCTCATAGCGGCCTGAAACCCCGTGTCGGCTTCTCTCACGTCAGAAACGTTCTGGAGGAGGAACACAGTCTGAGAAGTCTTAAGGAACGGGTCAACCTCTTTCAAGACACTCTTCAAGGCACCAAACTCTATGCCGCCCTCCGGGCGTATTCTAGAAGTCAGGGGAGTATCCCTTAAAGACCTTTTTCGGTATGGCTCAAAGAGGGGACCGTCCACACCTTTTCGAAGCGTGCCGAGACCTTCCCAAGGGTCGTACAGGAAGAAGTGCTCCGTCTGGGAAAATTCAGGCGAAGACAGCAAGAACGACTTCAGTTGATATATCCTCTTGGGATCCACGGTCTCGAAACACAGAATAGGCGAGTAGTTCGCCCTTCGCTTGAGAATACCAGACTGTATCCAGGATTCGTCAAGAAACCTCATCAAACACCCGGGCCTCCCTCTCCCAGTTCCTAACCGCAGGGAGAACTCACGCGGACTCTCAGTCTGAGCCCCAGCCTTTCTAGGGCTTTAGCCAGCAGGCATGTAGCGCCGTCTCCCATTCTTTCGTAGACGTTTATGATATCCCCTCTGATCTCCAGTTCGAAATAGGACTTGGCAACTTGGGAATTCGCTTCGTTTCCATTGGCCGTCATGATACGGGCACCTTCTGCTTTTCCGCAGTCTTTCTGGGCAATTCGGACTCGATCTCCCTTGTTGTCTTGGGAGTGATCGTCACGGGCAAAGCCCAAAGACCCAGTTCCCTAAGGGCATTTTGCAGGACCTCCGCTTCGGCAAAGCACTCTTCCCCGGGAAAGCCTGAGAACTCCATTTTCACTCTGCCACCCCGGGATACCTCCACGTCAATTCTTCTGGTCATCACAGCACTCCTCTAACCATAACCTTCTTGCCGTGAACAGGATGCTGTACTTCATCCACGTCGACTGTGTAGTTCAGTGCCGACAGAGCCTTGGTCACACACAGGGCCGAGTAGTTTTGGATGACCCTGTCCTTGATCTCACCCGCAATCCTCTCGTACCCTCCATATGTGTCGCACACGAAAGTGACTTCTCCGGTCTTCCGGTCCACACTGACTCCCAGCCCTCTTGGGATTTCCGGTCCGGTCATAGCCCAATCACAGAAGATTCCCCGGCCATAGTAGTCGTGTATGGTGTGGCTGACGTCGAGATTCATCTCCTGGGCGGCTGTCATCACCGCCTCTTCAAGAATCTCCCACCCCGGGTCTTCTTCCACGGGCCTTCCCTCTTCGAGAGCACTTTGAAGTCTTATGTCCGCCTTGTATGAACTCATGTGGCTCATTGCCTTCTCCCCCATCTTAAGGAGACCTTGTGTCTAAGAAAGAGAGCTTTTTCGGATCTGGCGACATTGATGCACCGATTAATCTCTTGGAGGCGCTGTCTCAAGGCTGACTGATCTAGGTCTATAGGTGCGGGGCTCTGGTCCCTGACGTCCTTTGACACCCACGATTCCTCGGAATCCCGCCTGGCGGGAGTCCTGGATAACGCCTCAAGTTCTGCAAGAGCCAGCCTTACTCTCGCTTGCTCTTTCCTAATGTCGTCAGTCTCCGTCTCGGTTACCTGGCGCAATTGGCTGATGAACTGCCGCAGATCATCTTCTGACTTGGCAGAAACCTCATCCTTCCACTCCAATACTTTCAAAGACCGAATACGAGCGGCCCCTCCTTCTTGCTCCCATCGGGCCACAAAGTCGGCGAGGACGTCGGCTTCGTTCTGTTTGGGAGAAACCTTCGGGGTCTCCTTTATCATCGGACCTTCTGACGCACCTGCCCTCAGCGACTGCCATCGCATGGACTCAAGAGTCCGCAGTATAGAGTCCTCTTCTTCCTCCAAAGAGGCAATACGCTGGTCGTATTCCTTAGTCAGAAGAGCCAGCCATAGGTTGACCACCACATACGAAAGAAGGGAAAACACCACAAGTCCTATCACTAAAGACGCTCCAAGGGTAGGGCCCATCGTCCACTCAGGGGCGAGTTTCCCAACAGCTTGCCTCCCGAACCATAGGGAAGCCACGCCTAGGATAGCCAATACCGAGATCGATTCGAGACTGTGGGAGTATTTTTCAACAAGCGCCGACAGCCAGGAGACTCCAAACCACAGGAGAACCGCCAAGACTACCAGTGTCCAAGTAACCCACATGGCCGGTTCACCTCTTGCTGCTCGTCATTATCGCATTCCCTCGAAAAACTGCCTTGCTCGCCACAGCTCATCGGACTTGGGAGACTCCAGGGGAAACAATTCTCCAGATACCACGAGGCATCTGTCCCCTGACGTAATCTTGCCCACCACCTGTGCGTTGATACCGTTTTGTCTATACGCTTCGCAAAGACTCGGTCCGTCTGGCGCTGTTATCACAAGACAACCCGACGCAACCAACCTCAACGGGTCTATTCCCGCAATTCTAGAGATCTCCTGGGTACATCGGAGTACCGGGATGGCTTGGACGTCAACCCGCGCACCTGTTCCCGAAGCTTCGCACACTTCGTAAATGGCTCCCAGAACGCCTCCTTCGGTGGCATCGTGCGAGCCTGTAGCCCCATTCAGAAGAGCAATGCGTCCATCTTTGGTCACGCTCACCCAGGCCATAAGCTTCTCCGCCTGGTCCAACAGTTCCAGGTCAATTCTCTCTTGAAGGACGCCTCGAAAGTCCTTGGCCAGGATGGCTGTGCCTTCCATGCCCGCCCACTTGGTCATCACTATGTCGTCGCCGGGTCTAGCACCGCTGGCCCGCAACACCTTTCTTCCTACAGTCTTCCCTACAGCGGTTACGCTGATGATGGGTTTTGACAAACCCGGAGTGACCTCGCTGTGTCCGCCTGCGATAGCCACGTTTTCTTCCACACATGCGCGGTGGATATCGTCGATAATGGCCGAGAAATCGTCATGGATCGTTCCCTCCGGAAGCAGAAGTGTCACCATAATGCAGATTGGCTCTGCACCTGAAGCGCCAATATCGTTCAGGGCCACTTTCACCCCCAGCCAACCTGCGTTTTCTTGTGCTCCGGTAATGGGGTCGGTGCTTATGACTAAGAGTTCCGAGCCAACATCAACTACCGAGGTGTCTTCACCTATAGATGGGTAGACGAGCACCTCGGGCCTTTTGGATCCGCCTCTCCTAAACACCACTTGTTTTAACGTATCAAGAGGGAGTTTCCCAGCATCAAAGACTCTCGTCAAGGCGGTCTTCCTCCGGTCAAAGGGTTTTCCAGTTCAAGTTGATTATAGCATTGGGGACTATCTGGTAATATTGTATGGAAGTCTGGGACGGGGTGAGGAAACTGATTAAGGTCGTCGGAGGCGAGTTTCGAGGCAGAAACCTTGTGTCGGTGCCGGGCGAGAGCACACGCCCCCCCTTGGCTAGGGTTAGAGCCGCAGTGGCAAGCATCCTTGCAGAGTACACAGAGGGAGCCAAGATACTGGACCTTTTTGCGGGCACCGGCAGTTACTCCATAGAGCTTCTGTCTAGAGGCGCGCTGTCTGCGGTGTGCATAGACAAGAACCCCCGTGCAATAGAGGTCATCAAGAAAAACGTCAGCTCTTTGAAGATAGGGAGCCGCGTGCGGATTATGCTCGGCGACGCCCTGAGATTGGCTAGAACCCTTGAGTTGTCAAGAGAGAAGTTTCGCATAATCATAAATGCTCCTCCCTATTTCGAAGGGCTCGACAAGAGTGCCATGGATATTTTGGGCTCATCGTCTTTACTTGAGCCTGGTGGAATTGTGGTGTTGCAGCAGCACAAGAGAGAAGAGACCCTTGAAGCCTACGGAAACCTTCGCATGAATCGAACCTACTCATACGGAGAGACCAAGATCACCACATACCTAAGCCCTTGAGTTCAAGACATAAGACAGAGGAAACACGGTGCGGGCGTTGATCGAAAGTGCGTTGCCCCTTTTCTGCAGCTGTCCCCAGATCCCCAACGGTAGAATTTCCCCGGGGAATAGGAACTTACCGTAACGCTTGTACACGCTTTCGAAACAAGTGACATCTATTAAGCCGCATTCATCCTCCAATGACATGAAGACAACCGTCCTGCCGCTTTTTGTTGGAGGTCTATGAGGACGCACGGGTATCCCCCCGACTTTTATGAACTCGCCTGGACGCACCTTTCCGAGATGGTCACTCCTTACAAACCCTCTGCCACTCAGGACTCCTCGCCAGATCTCCATTGGGTGACCTGATACCCCAAACCCTAATATCTGGCACTCGTAAGCTATCTTTTCGCTCCTAAGAAACTCGGATACTCCGTGAGACTCAGGAGCATCCAAGAGCCTTTCTGCCTGTGACTCCCAAAACGCATCCCGCACTATATCAGGAAGGGCCCAAAGAAGTCCTTTTCTCGGCAAGCCAAACTCGTCGAAGGCCCCGCACAGTATGAGGGATTTTACGGTAGACGAATCCAGCCATACCCTCCTGTGAAAATCGCTGTAGGATCTAAAGGGCCCACCCGTGTCTCGCTCCGACACCAGAGACTCGATATCTTTCTGAGACATTCCCTTAACCATTTTCAGCGGCAAGCGTATATCTCCATCTTCGATAGTAACGTCTTTGAAAGAATGATTGACTGAAACCCCTCGTATCCCTACTCCGTGTCGTTTGGCCTCAACGCACACTGTGGAAACCGGGTAAAACCCCATGGGTTCGTTGTTCAGGATCGAAGCAAAAAACTCCGCGGGATAATGCTCCAAAAGATACGCTGTCTTGTAAGCTGTGGTGGCAAAAGCCCTTGCATGAGCCTCGCAAAACCCGTAACTGGCGTAACCTTTCATGCACTGAAATATATCTTTGGCTACTTTTTCGGGAACGCCCTTTTCCACCGACTTTCTGATAAACACCTCGCCTATGCGCTCCATCTCTTCACCCGATCTCATGTGGGTCATGACCCTTCTGAGAGCGTCTGCCTCTCCAGGAGAAAACCCGGCAATAGTGGAAGCGATTTCGATGACTTGCTCTTGAAAAAGGATAACCCCGTAGGTCTTCTTGAGGATCGGCTCCAATCTTGGTTCCAAATATGAAACATTCTCAATGCCTTGGCGCCTGCGAATGAAAGGTTCAACCATATCGCCCTTAATAGGCCCAGGACGGATCAAGGCGACACTTGCGACAACGTCCTCGATGTTGTCCGCACCGAGCCTAGCCTGAAGCGATCTCTGAGCAGGGCTCTCCAGCTGGAAGACCCCAACCGTATCCGCCTTTCTAAGTCTTTCGAAAGTGGCCTCGTCGTTAAGAGGTATCCTGTCATAGTCCACAGGCGATGTCTTGCTCAAGTAGTTGATAGTGTCATCTACTGCCCCTAGAGTCCGAAGAGAGAGCAAGTCGATTTTTATAAGACCCAAATCTTCTACATCGTCTTTATCGAACTGGAGAATGGTCACGCCCTTGGCCGAACGCTCCACTGGGCTTAACCAATTTACAGGGTTTCTGGAGATCACCAAGCCACCCAGGTGGGTACTAAGGAAACGAGGCAAATCCGCGAGTCTTTGAGCCACTGACAGAAGCGTCTTGAGCTTGTTCTCGGGTATCTTGAGATCTTTGAGCTCGGGCACAGATGAGAAAGCATCGGCGACTCTGGAGGCCGGCCAATACGGCAACCTTTTGGCCAAAATGTCGATTTCTTCAGGAGAATATCCCATGACTTTGCCAACGTCACGGATAACAGAGCGAGCCTGAAACGTATTATAGGTGGCCACCGATGCAACGTGGTCTGAGCCGTATTTTCGGTAGACGTAAGATGTGACTTCATCTCTTCTTCTGGCGTCAAAATCCACATCTATGTCGGGCTTTTCACCCCTTTCAAGACTCATAAACCGTTCGAACAAGAGATTCTGGGCTATTGGATCGACATCGGTAACCCCCAAACAGAAAGCTACGGCGGAATCTGCTGCCGAACCTCTCCCTGCGTGACGTATGCCCGCAGTATGAGCAAACCGCACAAGGTCCCACACCACCAGGAAGTAGTCTTCGTAACCTAAATGCTCAATGACGTAAAGTTCATAGTCGAGCCTCGAGCGGATCTCGTTCGTTACCTCGCCATACCTACTGGCAGCTCCCTCAAAAACAAGGTGCCGGAGAAACTCCTTGGAAGAAGAAAACTCCTTGGGAAGTTCGTAAGACGGAAACGTTGACTTGCCTAGTTGCAGAGGGCACTCGCATTGCCCGGAAATATCCATCGTTGCCCGTATAGCATCCGGGTACGATTTGAACTCCCTCTCCATTTCTTCCGGGCTTTTTAGGTAGTTCTCGGCGTTTAGGCGTCTTTCGGGGTGAACCTCCTCGAGTTTGGTTAGAGTCCTAACGCAAGTAAGCACATCGTGCAATAAAAAATCGTCTTTGGATAAATAGTGAACATTGTTTGTGGCAACAGCCCTTAATCCGCTCACTGCCGCAAGTTCTGAAAGAGCCGCATTGAGTCCCCAAGAGCCAGGTAGAAGCGTTTCTGACATCTCTATGTAAAGCGAATTCTTCCCGAACACGCTTTCGTAAGTCTGTAGGGCTTGCCGTGCTTTCTGATACCGTTTTCTGAGTATGAGCTGGGGAATAAGACCACGCCTACACCCTGTTAAGGCTATTAGGCCTTCAGCATGTTCCCGCAAAGTTGATAGTGATACTTTGGGTTCTTTCCTGAGGTTATTAAGGTGGGACTCGCTCAAAATGGCGCATAGATTTCGGTAACCCTGGTTGTTCCGGCATAAAACCGTGAGATGGTAGCCGCCCTCTAAAGTTAATTCGTTTCCGATAATGGGTTTAATCCCTATGTTTTGGGCCGCCTTTATGAAACGCACCGTAGCCGAAAGGTTGTTATGATCAGTGATGGCTATTGCTTTCATGCCAAGGGATGAAGCGCTAGACACAATGTTTTCTATCTTCGATGCTCCGTCTAGAAATGAGTACGGACTATGGACATGCAAGTGTGTAAACATGATGGCCACCTGGCCTTTTAGATTTCAATCATAAACCTTATAAAGACTCCATTCCTTTTGCCGAGCATAAATCTCGTACATTCCGCCTTCAGAAGACAGAACTCTAAAATAAATCCTCTCGCAATCCCCTTCCCACCATCGACCGATTTCTTTCCATATATCCATGACCTTCTCTACGTTTACCCACCTTTTGAACCAGAAGAAACGCTTGGGGGTTCCCTTCTCGACAACAACAAGCACCGGTTGATCGACGATCTTAGACAACTGCATCAGCTCCCCGCTGCTTCAGAAGAAGCTTCAGACGTTGCCGCCGCTCGCATGGGATCCCAAAGAGAAAGCATCTTTTCGCGTCGCACGACCTCCGGGTCAAAATGTCTCTCTTCAAGAATCTTTTTGCCCAGAGTCACCGCCTTTTCTCCGAATTTGTTCTCGAGTCCGCCTAAAGCCAACCCAAGAGATACGGGGATAGGTTTTGGAGTCCCTCCCCCGGGTCCCTCCGTGGAAAAAAGAGCCACGGGCTTAGAAAATGCCGCACCTAACCCACCAAAAGTCAAAGTAAAACCGGTTATCGACGGCACGGTCTGGGGTATTCTCCCAATAACCTCTTGGAGCATGGATATAACTGATAAGCGCATGGAGTTTAGCGAACATGCGAGACGCCCCAGAGTTTTGTGAACCTGTAATTCCGGGAAATATCCCGCAAGCGAGAGGGAAACAGACCTAAAACCGAGCCCTTTGGCACTAAGAGCTTCGGAAGCTTCCCAAAGAGCGGAATCGAAAATAGAAATGTCGGCGAAAACCGGTTCTAGGAAATTGACATTTTTAACGATTGCAGGAGGCGGATACATGGGTTTTATGCCAGTTCTATCTTCGCCGCTGCTCCATCTCTTGAGTAGCGGTGCCCAATCGCCGACTTGCCGCGAAAGCTCGTACATAGTTACCTTCTTAAGATCTCCTATGTTTTTAAGGCCCAAAGACGAAAGCGTAGTGAGTACTTCAGGAGGAGCAATCCATAGGCTTTTCAATGGCAAAGAAGCCAAAAACAACTTCTCGCTACCCTCATGGACTGTGGCTAAGAAGTAATCTTTATGGCTTTTGATAGTGCCCCATTGAAATTTTCCTGAATTTAACCTCCCACGGCTTTCGATCTGACGAGACATCCACTCGGCCAACGCCCTAGCGCAGATCTTGGACTTGCTTACTCCAATGAAACCTCGAAAAAAGGCCCCTTGCAGAGCGGAAAAAATATTCTCTACGCAAGCGATATCGGGAATGTCGATGAAAATGCCACTGCAATCTTCTGCAGGTTCTATGCAAGGAGTGAATTGGGTTAACACATCGAGAACGCCGGTTAAATTTGTAGGTTTATTTCGTGAAATATTAACTACTTGGCAAGCGGGAGAAGCGATCTTAGCCTGTCTTAACGTGTTTCCCAAACGGACCCCATGCTTCCACGCTTTTTCATCGTAATCTACCACTATCCCGTGGCTGACAACTACCAAAGGGGAATCTTTTAGCCTTCTTTGAACTCTCTCATTGATAGCCATTACTCCTTGCAGAAAGATATAAGCGATCAAGTTTCCCATGCGATCACCTGTTCGTCATGAACATTTGTTTGTATTTTATCCGGGTAACCAAAGGCTGTCAATACTCCGTTTTGAAACCCTGTTATGCGAAAGGCTTACACATATCAATTACAGGAATTACCGTAATATCAGCGAATATGACTACCAAAAGGCGTTAGGATTCTCACGCGCCCCAATGAGGAGGGACAATGATGAACCCCATAAACGCAATAAAACAACACCTACTACCGCTTCTAGAACTAACCGGAGTCTCGGGACGAGAAGCACCCGTCATCCGCTACATGCAAGATGCACTAAGTCCGCTGTGCGACGAACTCACTACCGATCCCATGGGAAACGTGTTCGCAGTTAAGCGAGGAAACAAGACTGGACCCAAACTCCTAGTCACCGCCCATTCAGACGAAATCGGTCTCTTGGTTAGGTCCATAGAGCCAAACGGATTCATCCGCTTCATCAAGGTGGGAGGCACCCAGGACAGCCTTCTACCTGCTAGAGTCGTGAATGTAGCCGGCAATATAGGCGTAATCGGAGTTAAAGCAGGTCACCTGGCTTCCGAAAAGGAAAGAAATGAAGTCAAGAAGCCCGCGGATCTTTACATAGACGTAGGCGCCACGTCAAAAGAAGAAGCCGAATCTATGGGTATAGGGATCGGATCTCCTATTACTTTCGTCTCAGAACCCAGATTCATAAAAGGCAACCTCATAGTCTCTAGAGCCCTAGATGACCGCGTGGGTTGCGCAGTACTAATAGCGCTTATGGAGGCCTTAAGAGACGGTGATTTTCCAGGCCAGTTCCACGCAGTCGTTACAGTTCAAGAGGAAGTTGGCCTTCGAGGCGCAAGGGTAGCAGGTTTCAGAGTAAACCCCGATCTGGCGGTGGCGCTAGACACCATCCCATCAGGCGATACTCCAGATACAAACTTCAACAAAGAGCATCCGGTTGCCATAGGCAAAGGGCCGGTACTGCAAGTCACCTCCGGGGGAATGTTTGCCGATACCACCGTTCTGTCGCTACTTAAGGACGCCGCGGAAGCCGCAGGAGTCCCTTACCAGTTGGTGACGTTTACTGGAGGTAACACTGACTCCACTGCCATACATCAGGTAAGAGCCGGCATACCCTCAGGGGCTGTGACCATCCCCCGAAGGTACTCCCATTCTCCTGTGGAACTGCTAGATCTCAACGATGCGGTAGCGGCCCTAAAACTTCTAGAATCGCTTGCAAGACGAATGCCCGAATCCATACAGTGGAGGTTGCCGGGAGAGATCTAGGACTTAAGGCGAATTCCGAGGGATGCCTTCTTGACTCAAAGCGGTTTCTCAGGCGGGTACATACTGGTTCCAAGGCGCTCTGATCTTATCAACTGGTCTCCGGCATAGTGTTTGCGCCAAGTCTCAACCAGGTACCCGCTCCGAAGTTTTCGTGGCGCATCATCCTGTTCCTGATTGGTGTCATCGGTCACTTGCGGGAGATACTCTTTAAGGACAAAGGTTTCGATCTCGATCCTCGTCCCGGTATCGCGCCCGAAAATCTTCGCCGTAAGGGTGCCCCCATCAGCCTTAACCGAAGTAATGCAAGGACCGGAAGTGGTGTTTTTCATCTTGAGGTCTAGCGTGTCGTAATCCACTGTGGCATCCATGCCCATAGGAACATAGGAGACAGGTATTCCGTGGCAGTGACGCTCTTCCACCGAAAGATTTGCCTTGAGCATAGCAACATACACTGTGGTAGAAACTTGGCACACCCCTCCGCCATAGTCGTCTACGAAACCACTACCCACTATGACGGGGGCTTTCCGGTAACCGTTTTCCTTACTCCTGGGGCCCGTAGCCAGGTTAAAGGAGAACACGTCTCCGGGATATAGGACTATGTTGGAAACTGCCCTGGACGCCAAGCCAATGTTGTGGGCCCGGTCGTTGCCGTCTAGGTACTCGGTGGAATACTGCGCCACCGGCACAAGAGGAAGGAACGCCTCAAGGTCTTCTGAAAACACTCTGGGGTTTTCCTCTACCAGAGGAATCTCAAGGGTATCAGGCACGGAGAACAGTCTTTCCATAGAATTGACGTAGTCGCAAAAGAGGCGGATATCCACTGACTGCCCAACCTGGTGAGGAATCACTTCTACTTGTTCATCTTCGCGTATCCGAAAACTGGCATCACACGCGGGTCGGTTCAGTATCGAACATACGTGGGAGGATAGGGCAAGGGTCTTTTCTGAGGAAACCTCACACAAGAGGGGCAATTCCTTTCCCTTAAGGTGTGACCAAAGAGTGCGTCTGCATGTCGCGATAGTCCTTCGGACATCGGGGGTCACCCCCAAGTCCCATGAAAGGAGGGCATCTTCCGAAAACCCAGGGCACACTAGTGTGATTCTGCGGCTCTCCCAGTTCAGAACCTTGCGAAGTTCTTGTTCTGCCGCAGCAGGAGTGCTGCCGCCTACCGATATCCCCGCAACCGTCGTGCCGGGCCAGATGATGACGTAGCCTAGACCCAAGGCGAGAAGCCATAGGCCTAGGATAATGCCCAGTAAAACCGGCCAAACCCTGTGCCGGAGGTTCCTTCGTGTCGGTCGAGAGTCGATAACCCCATGTCGCACCAGCTCCCAACCAGGTCAGGTTGCGCGTCTGCCAGTCCAAACATATTCAGGCACCCGCCACAGCCATTCCATCGTGGGAGACAAACTTGTCTCTGAGGAGGCTGTGCGCCCTGGAAAGCCTGGACTTGACTGTACCGACGGGGCACTGGATTTCCCTGGCTATCTCCTCCCCGCTGCAGTCCATAAAATCCTTGAAGATGACCACCGTGCGGTAATACTCTGGAAGATGCTCCACAACCTGAAGGATCGCCCTCTCGGCTTCCTTGTCCAGAGCCACCTCCAAAGGCGAAGGGCTTTCACACGGGAATTCAACTGGCTGTTCCTGCCCCTCCTTAGATGTCACAGTGGGCCATTGAGTGGTCTGTAAGGTTCTCTTGCGCATCCTGTCGATGCACAAGTTGGTTGCAATACGTCTCAGCCATCTCCCAAGAGAGGCGGTCCCGGAATAGCTGCCCATGAACTGGTACGCCCTCAAGAACACCTCTTGGGTAAGGTCTTCGGCTTCGAACCGGTCTCTCACCATTCTGACTATGTGATAGTAGATCTGCTTCTGGTATGTTTCGTAAATCGTGTCAAAGGCCTCTTGATCCCCACGTGAGACTCTTTCCGCTAGAGCCAGGTCTTGGGCTACCATGCAAGTCACCCCCTGTTAACTGATCCGTTCATTAACAGGATAGACGTTTTGGTGGCTCGAACCTTCAGCCGTAGTGCTTAGCGAAGAGTAGGCATTCTTGCTTAGGCAGGTTTGACATCTAGCGGGATGGTCACTGTAAGCACAGTACCTTGCCCCTTATTGGATTTGAGGTCAATTGAGGCTCCCAGAATCTCGGCTCTTTCAAACATACCCACGAGCCCCATCTGGCCTGCTCGAACCAGAGATCCCGGAGAAGACGGAGGATCAAACCCCTGCCCGTTGTCCTTTAGGGTCAGCGTGAGACTGTCTTCAAGAAATTCTAGAGAGAAATCGATCCAACTTGCCCCCGAATGTTTGATGGAATTCGATAGGGCTTCCTGAGCGATGCGGAAAACCGAGATTTCCACGTCTTGCGGGAGTCTCCTCGCCTCACCCGAGGACACAAAAGTCACATCTAAGCCTTCTTTCTCGGCCTGCTGACCTAACCACTCGCACGCCGACACAAGCCCAAAGTCATCTAGAACAGGTGGCCGGAGGTTCCGGGCGAACTTGCGCAAGTCATCTATAGCCGTATCCACTAGAACATCCATGTCGTTCAGTTCTCGAACGGTCCTGCGTCTGAATTCGGACACATCACCGACCGACAGCGGACCATCGTCAGAGACAGTCTTCCGCAAGAGATCCAAGCGGCGCCCAAGAGCCACCAAATACTGAAGCGCACCATCGTGGAGTTCTCTTGCGATCCTGGCCCGTTCCTCTTCCTGAGCTGCGTTGGCCACAGAGAGGTACTCCCTCATGCGCACTTCCCGTGACTTGGACTGACCGAGTTCCCGATCGCGCTTGACTAGTTCTGCCTGGAGTTTCTTCTCCGCTGACTCGTCTCGGGCGATCCCCTGGTGCAATACAATGTCGGGACCCTGATAAATGAGAGAAGCGCGAACGTCTAGTGTCACCTTGCTGCCTTGCCTTTCCTCTATGACCCACGAATACTCGATGTGCTTCTTGTGTGAAAGGGCCGCTTTCTTGACTTCCGCTACGGTATTAGCCCAGCTTTCGGCAGTAACGAATTCTCCGAAATAACGACCAACGATTTCTTCAGGGGGGAGTTCAACGATGTCGGCCCAACGAGAATTCGCGTACAGAAAGCGTCCGCCTCTGTCCAACACAAACACAAAGTCGTTGGCGTTTTCCATAAGGCTCTGATAGCGCTCTTCAGACTGTCGTAGGCTTTCAATGAGGTTGGCTTTAGCGGCTACAATGGCAGTCTGGCTGCCCACAGCCATGAGGAGTTCCGGTATGAGACCGCTTGCACCCGATGGATCCTTACCCGCAAGCACCATGAAACCGCTGACTTCCTCTCCAGTCGTCATGGGAACTATGGCTACAGAGTCGCCTGTCAGCTTCCCTAGAACCGGATCTACAGTGCCGCCGGGAACATAGGTGGGCTCGTGTGGATTCTTCAAAGCCTCAGTGAGGCATGAGCCCTCTTGCAGACGCAAAGTGATGTCCTCGGAGATCATTGTCACATCGTCAGATTTGGCCACCGAAGATGAAACATAGACGGACTTGAAGGAAGGATCGTAAATCAGGATCGCCGCTGCCTCTACAGGGAAACTGTCGAGAAGGAGTGAAGCGATCTTCTCCATAGCCTCGTCGCGGGATAAGTTATCCCTGGTTATCCTGCCCATCTCGAGAACAAGCCTGGTTCCAGCCCAACCTAGGGCATCACCCACCTCGGGTCACCTCAGTGTCGTCTTGAGTTATTAGGCCAAGCCTGAGGCCGGTCATGACAGCCTCAGTCCTCGAGACCGCGCCCAGTTTGGAAAACACAGAAGCCAGATGTGACTGCACAGTCCGAGGGCTCACTCGCAGCTTCTGGGCGATCTCCTTGTTGGAGAGGCCTTTGGCAACGAGTCCCAAAACCACCGTCTCTCGGGCAGTCAAGGGATTGGGGACTTTGGGGGATCGGGAAACCGGGGCCTTGGGCACAGCATCGTGAGAAGCGCGCCTGCCGATCCTGGAGAATACATCCTGGGCAACTCTCGCGTCAAGAACCGATTCGCCGAGGGCAGTGGCACGAATGGCGGCTATCAGTTCGCCGGAACGGGCACTTTTCAAAATGTATCCCGAGGCACCGTTCTCCAAGAGGCGGGTCACGTACTGAGAATCGTCATATGCGGTGAGCGCCAAAATGTGCGCAGACGGACAGATCTGCTTTATACGTTTGGTGGCGTCAACCCCATTCATCCTGGGCATAGACACATCCATAGCCACCACTTGAGGGGAAAGCTCCTTGACCATCTCGATGGCTTCGAGACCGTCTGAAGCTTCCCCCACCACTTCGATGTCTGGCTCGGCTTCAAGAAGCCGCCGTGTTCCCTCTCGGACCATAGCGTGGTCGTCACAGAGGAGGACTGTTATTCTGCTACTGCGCTCCGGCGAGGGCATTTCTCACCGCCTCGATAATGCCTTTGCTTGTGAAGGTAGCCCCTGCCACAGTATCAACGTCAACAGACTGCTTTTCAACCATGGATTTCGGTACATTCTGGATAGCGGGGTCCGATAAGCCCGGGGTTTCGCTTTGCTGTGTAATTTCAATAGAAATGAGCTTTCCGCCCTCGATCTTGACAGATACGTTGATGGGACCGAAGAGTCCTTCGCCGGAACCCTCGTAGGTGCCATCAGGAATATCGGCCAAAACGATTTCAACCGCTCCGCTTCCAACGCCCAGGGCTCTTTGAACAAACTCCATGGCGCTGGCTACGCCGCTCTGTACAGCCCTGGACGAATACGTGGCTCCTGAAACCCCTTCAACGCTTGACGGATCCTCGACTCCTTCATATTTCTCCAGGTAGGCCGCATCCTTTACTCTGGTTCCGATACCCGGAGTCTCTGACATAGACAAGATGATCACTTTGGCGACAACGCCCTCTTTGTCAAAGCCCACAATCAACTCCATAGGAGTCTGCCCGTAGCCCCGAGATTCAACTTTCATGGCGGCACCCACGAGCTGACCGCCCGCATACCCCAAGAAGTAAGTCTTACCATCTTCGACTTTCTCCTCGACGGTAGCAGCCCCTGGAATAACCTCCTGAACTGCCTTGAGGAGAGCCTGTTGGGCTTGGGCCTCAATAACCGGCTTCGTCTTATCGTAAACAACAGCCAGGCCCAGACCGGCTACCGCGCATATAACCATCAGTGTTAGACCCAGCCTAGCCAGATCCTTCATGGAAGATCCCCTCCCGCAAACTGGTACGAAACCCGGATTCCCGAACAGACACACTTAGAATAATAGCATAAATCCCGCGCTTCTGGGGCGTTTGACATCAAACAACAGACTCGTTGGATCGGGAAAAATCCGGCTTGTATGCGCTCGATGCCGAAGACAGTCCCTGAACGTACCCGTCCGAGATCCCCAAACGAGACATAGCCTCCAGAACCCCGTCATATTCCGTCTTCCGTAGGCGCCGGTTCAATTCCGGATACATCCCTGCCTTGTGAGTCGGGTAGTATTGGGACATAAGGCTGAGATAGGTACCCCTAGGGAGATTAGTCGCAAACCACTTCAGAACCTCTGAGGAGTCGTGAGAACACCCAGGAAGCACAAGGTGCCTGACTATGAGGCCGGAGACAATAACGCCTTCATCATCAAACCTGGGCACTCCCACCTGACGGGACATCTCCAGGATCGCCCGAGTAGCATGAGCGAAGTAATCGGGAGCAGAGGAGTATCTCAGAGCCAAAGCATCTGAGCAGTATTTGAGATCCGGAAGGTAGACATCAACCAACCCGTCAAGACAGCTGAGAGCTTCTGGAGACTCATAACCGTTGGAGTTGTAGACAATCGGGATAACCAGCCCCAATTCTCGAGAAATTCGGATGGCGGACGCCACTTGCCTTGAGTAATGAGTTGGTGAGACCAGATTCACATTGTGTGCACCGCGCTCCTGAAGGGAGATAAACGCTCTGGCAAGTCTCTCGGGCGTCATGGCCTGCCCTCTTCCGCCCTGGCTTATCTCGTGGTTCTGGCAGAACACGCATCGCAGGTTGCATCGGGGAAAGAATACGGTACCCGACCCTCTACTCCCCGAAATCGAAGGTTCTTCCCAGTGATGGAGGCCAACAAGGCTCACTTCCGGCATAGCCCCTGCCCCGCAAAACCCCGTCTCTCCTGCCGGGCGATCAACCTTGCAGTAACGCGGACACAAATCGCAGCGTTTCGGCAACAACTCTCCTCCCGAAAACTGTTTCTTCTATCATACTGTGACTAACGCCCGGGAGGAAGAAGGGCCTCTGTCGTTGAAATCCACAAACGACATGGGAACAATCCATATAGACGGCGGTCTCGTCAAATACATCACCGAAAACGCTACCTACTATGTGAAAGAGAACTTCGCTCCTTCGATACAAGTTTTCCGGGAGGAAGTGCCGGCCAGCAAACGAAAGGGGATCCCCGAAACTTTCTTTAGCAACGGGCCGGTAGAGAGAATCGTGAGCCTTTTGGGGGCGGGGCGCTGCAATGTAGTTAGCGTAAAACTGGCCGCAGACATGGGTCTTTGCGAAGATGAAAAGATCCAACTCACGGAGGCTGTGGGCCCGGATTTCTATTTCTCAAGAGCCACCGAAGACTATCGTCCCGAAGACCTTCCCCTTCAAGACCCAGAAATGGCCGCCGGCTATCAGGTGGTATTGGACACTATAGTCCGTAATTGGGATGACGGAGAAAGAAACATGAGAATAGTCAATGGCATTCCCGTATGGTTCGACTTCGGTGCCAGTCTCGATCCTCGCCACCAAAGCGTGTACAGGTTCGTTATGAAACTTGAAGAGGCGCGAAATCTGGGTAGAGTCTCAACTATAGTCACCTACTTCATGGACTACAGCAGGAGAAAAAGCCAAATCCTGAAGCGTGCAATCAACACGTTTTCATCTGTGTCAAACCTGGAGGTCCGGACCATTGTCAGCGTCTCGCAAGTCAAAATACCTGCGTTCTTCGGAGAATACCTATCCAATAATATTAGCCAGGTGACAGAAGACATTGATATAATAAGAGGAGCTTTTCTTCGAGAAAACGTTCTGACCCGTCAGCACTTTATGGGACTGTCAGTTGGCCGCCCCAAGGAATCACTCCCTTCAGAGTAGTACGGACGGCACCGGAGGTGTGTACATGGCCAGGAAAAGAGAGTTTCGCGTGGATCTTCACATCCATTCCATGTTCTCCGGAGAATCCATGGCCGGGCCCAAGGACATAGTCGAATCTGCCCTGGAAAAAGGTCTGGACGCCATTTGTATTACCGAACATGAAAGCCTTCGAGCGAGCGCGCCTTTCGATACCATTCCCAACCACGGCTTAGTGATCCTCCGAGGCGTTGAGCTGTCCACAGACATGGGTCACATGCTGGTCTACGGTGTTAGCGATGAAGACTGGCGCGACTGGGGCAAGAACCGTATGAGCAACGCCAAAGAACTCATTTCCAGAGCCCAGAGGCTAGGCGGCATTGTTGTCCCTGCTCACCCATTTACGATCGTCACCAAATGTGTCTATGATTCCGAACCAGAGATTCTCATACACGAGGAAACTTTGGGTCTTGAGGGAATCGCGGCCATTGAGGTATGCAACGGTAAGTACTTGAAATACCCCTCGGCGTGCAAAGCAGTAGGAGCTGCCGCTAAGAGATTGGGACTTCCCGGAACTGGCGGCAGCGATGCTCACACACCAGAAGATGTCGGATGCGCGTTTACGGTGTTCCGGACTCCCATCTACTCCCTCAAGAGTCTCACTTCAGCAATCCTGTCTGGCCAATTTCACCCAGAAACCGTCTAGTTCCCCGACCGTCCCGGTTCAATACTGCACGCCTCGCGAGACAAATATCCTCTATTTGGGGATCTTATTTCGGGAGGGGACGGGTGACATGAGACCAAGAGGCTTCCGCCTAGGGGTGTTTGCAGCCGCAGCTACGTATGTTGGTACCGTCGTGGGCGCGGGTTTCGCCTCAGGACAAGAAGTGCTTCAGTTCTTTGGACTTCTGGGTCCTTCAGGGCCGCTGGCGATCCTGCTGGCGGTGGCAGGATTCTTGGTATTCGGCTTCGCCGTCATGGAAATCGGCAGAAGACTGAAAGCCGACTCGCACCTCCCTGTTATGCGTGAGGCGTCCGGAAGGTACATCTCTCCGATTCTGGACTTCGTCACAACCTTCTTCCTATTTGGCGCTTTCTCCGCTATGTTAGCCGGAGCCGGTTCGGCCTTAGCCCAAGAGTTTCAGGTGTCGTGGCTAGTGGGAACCGGTCTTATGGCACTTTTGAGCCTGGTCACCGTTCTCCTTGGCTTGCGGGGAATAGTGACCGCTGTGTCGGCAATAGTCCCGCTCCTCATAGTTGGCGTCATGGCAGTAAGCATCGGGGTGCTCCGCCTAAAAGGTTTGACTCTGGCTACGCCTCCTACCGGTTGGGCACCGCTTGTGGGGAGCTGGCCGCTGTCGGGCATTACGTATGTGTCCTACAATCTGATTATGGCTTCGCCCATCCTGGCCGCGCTCGGAACAACGCTCAACGATCGCCGAGAGGTCTTTGCAAGTGCCCTTATGGGTTCCTTCGGTTTGGGGCTAGCGCTTCTCCTCGTCTATCTGGCCATAGTATCGTCTTTCCCCGAAGTCTTGGTGCACGAAGTGCCCTTGGCGAGACTGGCTTCAGAGATACACCATCTGGGCGGGCGACTCTATGCCCTGGTATTCCTGGCCGAAGTCTACACAACAGCAGTGGCTAACCTTTACGGATTCGTTGCGAGGCTTTCCTCTCCAGGTACACCCGGATTCGCCGGGCTGGCTGTGGCAACCGTCCTAGTGAGCGCATGGGCGTCTTCGGCGGGCTTTTCCAATCTCGTAAAGACTATCTACCCTCTAGTAGGTTGGACAGGTTCGCTGTTTCTAGTCACATTGATGTGGTATGTGGCGCGTAGACTATGACACAATGGTAAGAGCCCTAGACTCATTGAGAGTCCAGGACTCTCTGTGCCACAACCGTGAGTCTACTTATTACTTCCCGCCAAAAGATATGGGGACAAACAGCTCCTCTGTGGTTCCATCGTCATTCTTCCAGCTGAAAACCACAGTGCCGTTAGGGCTGGAAGCCGGCTGGAGTCCCATTGAGAATTCGAAATGTCGCCACTGGGAATCATTCCCCGAAAGGACTATTGTCTTCGTTCCCAGGACATTGTGCCCATCCTCAACACTCACAGAAAACGAATCCATGGGCAGTTTGGCAAAACCGGCCATTTGGACTACCTCTGTTACAAGCGATCCCCGTTCGGGCCTCAGAGCGATGATCTTCTGGTCTTTTCTTGCACGGGCAAGTCTCACATGCTCGATGCTTTCTCCGCTCTTGGTTGCGCTGACCAGCTGCACTTCAATTTCTGGGTTTCCGGCTACGGTGAGCTCCAGGATGGGATAGCTCAAAGTACCGGTCGCCGGTCCCTGGGGCGCCGTCACGCGGATCTTCAGGACCACAACACCGCTGGGATCAAGCGAAACCTTCTCCAAAGCTAGAGCGTAGCCTGCAGTGGGCTTCTCCCCCGCCGTCACCAAGAGCGACGAATCGCCTTCGTCCTCAAAGAGTATTGCAGAGGCTTCTTCAGTCTTGGAGAAGTCCGCAAGCCACGAGGATACCTCCGGGTCTTCTATGCTCTTTTCCTTCACCAGAGGTGGGAGCCCAGGAACACTGGAGATGAGATCCGTTAGATCGCCCGTGTAGACGTTCTTCTTCTGGTTCTTATCTACATAAATTAGGTACTTGCCCAAAGCGTCATAGTAGATCTTCTGGTCGTTGGAAATGAGGATATAGTCGGCCATTGTCTCACTGGGGGCATCTTCTGGATTGCTCACGGCCTTGGCTTTCTTTAGGGCCTGCAAGAAACCTGTCCCGTCGGCAATTCTGACCTTATTCCCATATTTGTCCGCGAGGTACAGTTCGGACCCGTCAACCCGGGCCAGGGATACAAGGTCCTTTGGCCCGCAAGCCGATACCAGAAAGGCAACCAAAACGAGCACCAAGAGTACAGATGACCGGCGCTTACGTGTCATGTCCATCCCTCCTCCTGTACTCTGACGAGAATCCTCACATAGGGGTTCCGAAAACTGGCAGGCCGGCTGCACTGGCCGCAGACGGCTTTGACCAAAACGTGGAACCTGGCAGAATCCCAAGCGTCCTATCTAGGGACGAGTCCAGATTTCACCATACCGGAGGTCTACAAGATGATCCGCAAGCCACTTAAGATTCTGCCAAAGGCCGCGGTATGCCTGCTCCTGGCATTAGCCGTGTCCATAGGCCTTTTCACACCCATCGCAAACGCACACACTACTAAGTTCACGTTCATTGTGAGTTCCGACAGCCACATTGGAGCCCCTGTTGGAAATAAGGGCACTAAACAGGCGTTTCAAGACATGACAGAACGTTACCCGGACGCGTCTTTCATGATCAACATGGGCGACGTGACCGAGACCGGGTCTTCCACAGAGTATGATCTATTTCGAGAGTACGCGACCACACTGCCTTTTAAGGTGTATGCAGCCATGGGAAACCACGAGTCCAGATGGCAAGACCGGCAAGGTTCGCTGTTTGCCAAGCATTTCGGCAACAAGAACTACTCCTTTGATTACGGTTCTTGGCATTTCCTAGTGCTGGATACGACATATCCCGGCCAGACTCTAGGGACTCTTGACCCTGCCACCATAGCGTGGATTGAACAGGACCTATCCTCTATACCTCCCGATAGGCCGGTGGCGGTGTTCAGCCATCACCCGTTTTGCTATGAACCCAGGGCTTTTCAGGACTCCGACGACGCCTTTGTTGAGCTATTGGACCGTTACCCCATCAGGGTTGTGTTTTCAGGCCACGGTCATTCGTTCATCACCTGGAAGGCCCAAGGCAGAACCTTTGAGATGGTGGGTGCTCTGATGGACTCGGCATATGCGGTAGTGGATGTGAACGGGACCAGCATGTCCGTCCGCTCGGTGACCGGAGCGGGGACTTCACAGCGTGAGGAAAGACTCCGGTGGCAGCTATCGGAGACTGTCAACTCGTCACCCATCTCCGAGTTCACGGTTCACGCAGAACGAGGCCTTCTGAGAGGTGATTTTCAGCTCGCTGAACCTGCTTCGGTGTCGTACCAGATAGACGGGGAAGGATATCAAGACCTCGGGCTCCTTCAGGAAGGCCCAAACCAACTGTCTTGCTCTGTGGCAGCCCACCCCAAAGGAACTCACACCTTACGGATCAGAGCAACAACTAACTCGGGCCCCTATTTCGCCTCCAGGGAGTTCTCCAAAGACCCCGATCTAGTGGCTTGGAGAACCGAACTTGGAAGCGCCGCTGTTGGCGACATGGTCCATGACGGGCAAGGCGCCGCCATAGTAGGGACAAGGGATGGCATGATTAGGAAAATCCGTCTTTCTGACGGTCTTTCCCTGTGGGAACACAGGTTAGGAGCGGCATGGGGAGGCGGAGTCCTATTGGACAACAAGCTGTACTTCGGCGACAGCAGTGGGCGCCTTTCCTGCTTCAATGCTTCCGATGGCACATTCGTCTGGAGCGCTACTCTAGATGAGAGTGGCTTTTCGGCCGCTCCCCTTGCGGTCAGCGGCCCCTTGGGTAGATCCATCATAATAGGTTCATCGTCGGGCACGGTGTACGCGGTTAACGCCATCACCGCGGCCATCCAATGGAAATACCAGGCCGGCGGCGCTGTGACAGCCACACCAGCCTCCGCGGCAGGCAAAGTGTTGTTTGGAGCCTGGGACGGTTCCCTCTACGCACTCAACCTAAGTGACGGCTCTTTGGCGTGGCAGAAGACCCTTGGACGTCAGATATACTACTCTCCTAGCCTCTCTCCGGCGGTATCTGGAGGCACGGTGTATGTGACTATTCCGTACGACTCTGCCAGGAGTGGCAGCTACCTGTACGCCATCTCAGCGTCTACCGGCGAAAAGATCTGGGAGTATCGTTCCAACTCCAGTCTTGCAGGCGCCTCAATCCCCGACGGTCCGTGGCCAAACGGCAATCCCAGGACCCATCTCGGTGTCCTGGACGGAAGCGGCAACATACGTCTCCTATCCAGGCGAGACGGGACGGCCCTTCCCGCAATCCAGGGAACATCCTCCCTGTTTGCGACGTTCGCCTCGGGAAGCGGTGTGTGGGTAACCGGTGGATACAGAGGTCAACTCACCCTAGTTCGCCCCAATGGCACTGACCATTACAAGGTGAGAGACTCGTTCCTGATGCACCAACCTCTGATAGCCGAGGGCATACTGGTTCAATGCGACTCCAGGGGAACCCTTTGGGGCATTCGTCTAGCCAAGTAACGTATCAAGGCTTGTCAGTGGATTCTCTCATGACCGAGACCTCTTCGGGACATGATCGTTATGAATCGTCTCCCGAGGAGGCTCTCATCCTATGAAATCTAGACGTGGTTTTATCCCCATGACCAAACCCGTACGCGTGGTGGTCATAGGTTCTGGTCTCGTGGGATCTACCTACGCCTATGCCCTGCTCCTCCAGGACATAGCCGACGAAATCTGTCTCATTGACGAGAACAGTGACAAAGCCATAGGCCAGGCTATGGACCTCAACCACGCAATGCCTATGGTGAACCGCACAGAGATCTGGGCGGGAGACATGGACGATGTGAGAGACGCTGACGTTGTGCTCATCGCGGCAGGGGTGTCACAGAAACCGGGTGAAACTAGGATGGACCTCCTAAAACGCAATGCTAGGGTCGTGGGAGACATCGCCCAAGAAATCGGAGAGATCGCAAGAAAAACCATCGTCCTCATAGCCACCAATCCGGTTGACGTTATGGCATATGTGGCCATGGTTAGATCCAACCTACCCCCAAGCAGAGTGATGGGTCTGGGGACTGCTCTGGACACAGCGAGACTGCGATACCTGACGGGCAGAGAACTGAGCATTGACCCCAGGAGCGTGCACGCCTTCGTCATGGGCGAGCACGGCGACTCAGAGTTCGTAGCCTGGAGCCGGGCAACTATAGCAGGCACCGGCATCCAGGACTGGCCCGATCTTCGTCCCGACGCTCAGGACAGGATTGAATCAGAAGTGCGTGAAGCGGCATATGAAGTTATTTCCCGGAAAGGTGCAACCTACTACGCCCCGGCAGTGACCTTATCCAGAGTAACGGAAGCGATCGTGAAGGACCTACGCACTGTGTTTTCGGTCTCCGTGTATCTTGAGGGTCAATACGGGATATACGGCGTCTACCTGGGAGCACCGGCTGTGGTCGGGAAAGAAGGAATTCTAAGGACCATAGAAATACCCCTCTCTGAGCAAGAACTGGCTAGGCTTCAGACTTCAGGTAGGGTGATCCGCCAGGCCATCACAGAACTGGAGCTGGAAACTCATCATTATGTCCCGGAAATAGTAGGGACTGCGGCTTTCGAAACGTCAGAGGAGCTCGGCAGACTGGAGGACAGCCGCAGGGATCGGCGCCACCCCCGGCGTCCAACCAAGAGACCTCGTCCCTTCTAGCGTATTGTCACGACGGTGGGGCTACCGGTCGTTGTTGGGAGCGCTTGCACCTGTGGGCGGGAACCTCGGCGCGTGAGATACTGTAATGCTGGAATACACCAGATTGGTCTCGATCAGTCTGCCATCTCGGTACTTCTTTTGCACCTCCGCCCTGGGGATCACGATGGTGACCTCGTGGGCCAGCGTGCTTGATGTCTCCCGCGTTAAGGATATGGCCAAACCATCCAGCGCTACCTTAACATCATCGCGGGCCCCTGAAGGCTTCATGTTCTCAGGGAATGGGTACCTCTTCACTACCTCACATTTCCCAGGACCAACGATGCCCAGTGCTTGTTTCACCCTTGTCCAAAACCCCAAACCGGCTAGATCCCCTCCCGATTCGATCTTATGTAGACCGGTGTTCTGGGGTGAGGGCGCAGATCGCTAGAAGCCTTCGTCCGACAAGAAACGTTCGATCTCCTTTCTCCAGGGCATAGATTCTTGAACCCCGCGACGCGTAACACAGAGAGCTGCCGCGGCATTGGCAAAACGGCACGCTTCACGCAGATCCTTGCCTTGACAGATGGCCACGGCTAAAGCGCCCGCAAATGTGTCTCCCGCTCCGGAGGGATCAACCGCATCCACCCGATGTCCCGCTATGTACCCGGTCGAACTCGCGTCGGCGTATACTACTCCTTCAGCACCCATGGTAACCACTGCTGCATTGGCACCCCGGTCGACCAATTCAGCCGCAGCCAACCTTGCGGTGCGCAGGTCCACAACCGGGCGCCCAACGAGAAGACTTGCTTCGCGCCTGTTGGGCACCACTATGTCCAGGCTCTTCATATCCATGGGCGAGATGGGTTCAAGAGGAGTTGGATCCATAATCACAATCACACCCCTCTCCTTAGCCTGCCTAGCCGCATAGAAGCTAACCTCTCGGGGTAATTCCATTTGAAGCAGAAGCACTTTGGCATCCTCCAAAGCCCAAAGCATTCCCAGGACGTCCTGCTTGGAGCACGTTTCGTTAGCGCCCGGGAAGATGACAGTTGAACGCTGACCCTTTTGATCCTCGATGATGAAAGTAGAGCCAGTTGGAATGTCTTGGGCAACCGCTACCAGGTCGCCTCTGACCCCTGATTCAAAGAGACCCTTCGCAATAACCTGGGAAAAACCGTCTTGGCCTATGCGCCCGACCATAATGGGCTTTCCTCCGGCTCGGGCCGCGGCCACCGCCTGATTTGCACCGCCACCCCCGGGACGGATCTGGAAACCGATACCCTCAACCGTTTCGCCTGGGCACAGCGTTGCGCCGGTACGAATGACCAATTCTGCCCTGAGCCCTCCCAAGACCACGATGCCGTCTCTCAAGGGAAAGACCTCCTCCAGCCCGTTGAGTCTCTCTCCACCACCGAGGGGCTGAAGACAACGTTCCTGCCCGCCAAATCGCTGCCTTTCAAAAGGCTATCTAGCAGCAGTTCTGAAGCCGCGACCCCCATACGATAGGCAGGCCGAGACACCGTAGATAGAGTAGGTCTAATCATGACGCCGATCTCTTGGTCACCGTATCCGGCCACCGCCACTTGGGCCGGCACCAGGACCCCCCCGTCTTGAAGCCCTCTGATGACCCCAATGGCCATATAGTCATTGGCACAGAATACCGCAGTAACCCTCTGTGCCAGAAGGGCAGACGTCAGAGCATAGCCCCCTTCATAGCTAAGATCCCCCTGGAACATCAAGGGCTCAGCCTCGCCCTTCAGGCTTTCCATCTCCTCAAGAAAACCCTGAAACCTGTCACGGTATGTGCTGACATGATCGGGCCCTCGAAGGTAGGCAATACGGCGATGACCCATGGAAAGCAACCGCGCAGTCATTTGAGAGGCTCCCCGGTGGTCGTTACTGGTCACAGACCCCCAACCGCCTTGCGAGGCTTCTCGATCAACGGAAATAACCGGAATTCTTGCAGAAGTCTTCTCCGCCAAATAGTCAGTGCCGCGCCCACCTCTCAAGAAAACCAAGGCGTCCACCCCCTTGCTAAGCAAGTTTTCACACTGAGTCTCCTCGAGCTCGTCGCTTCCGTCTGAACAGGCCAAAATGAGACCGTAACCCGCTGACGAGAGGGCATCGTCCAGACCTCTAACAGCCTGGGCGAAGAATGAATCGCTGAAGCTGGGCACGAGAGCGCCAATCGTCTTATGACTCCTGCCGGAAAGCAGGCGCGCCGCGGGATTAGGTGCGAAACCTAGAGCCTCAATGGCCTCGACTACCCTTCTCCTCGTCTCGGGTCTCACGCTCCCTAATCCATTAACGACTCTGGACACTGTGGCCACCGACACGCCGGCTTTTCGAGCGACATCCCTTATGGTTACCCCTGACTCACTTGACTCGCCTCCTCTCGTCTTGTAACCGTTTTCACTCACGTGCTTCCCTCTTGAAACCGGTTACATTGTGAGGCTTCTGCACCACCCTTCCAAACCCTTTTTTTCTGGTGGGTTGAAAACTTTCCATTGGGTTCTCGTCTGAAGTGACACCGGGAGGGTCTAGCGCATAGCGTTATGTAGCGGTCTTTTGACGGGAGTGACCGACGTGCAAATTCGGCAATTGTCCTTGACCCTGGATCCTAAAGAAGCAGCATCTTTCGTCTACAGCTTGCCTCTTCCCCAGGGGGTGGAGATCCTGGACCTTTACTTCACCGACAAAGGGCTCGATGCTGTAGTCAAAGCCTCAGTGGCTTTCAACATACCCATCAAGTTCAAGATTGAAGTCTGGTCATTTGCCGGCTCGAAAATCAACCTGAAAGTGTCGCCCCCAGTGAAATCCAGCTGGTTCAGTGTGTTCCGTCCGCTTGTTGTGAGTATGCCAGGCCTTGCCTACGTAGGCCATAGCATAATCGAATTGGACCTGGTGTCGTTTTCAAAAGGCTCACTGACCTCTCTTACCATAGAGAAACTCACCGTCAACAAAACAGGGTTTCACATTCAGGTGGCCGACGTTGACTGCAAGATCGACTGGGGGGACTTTCTCTCCCTCACACTCAAGGCATAAGGCTCATATGATTGGTAAGTCAGTCTTGTGAGGAGGCGGATAGCTTGGACACTGGGAAAGACACCACCGCCAAACAGATGGGGCACGTCCACGATTACTTCGGCCGCACATCCGTTGACCAGGATCATTTCCATACGTTCGTGGGGACCACCTCTGTCGAGACCCAGGTGGTCGGTGGGCACGTTCACAGTTTCGCCAACGAGACTAGGGAAGCCAGAGGGCACACTCATGTCATGAACGGTACCACGGGTCAGAACGTGGCTGTCTTAATGGGACATGTACATCAGATGGCGGGAACCACAACAGTCAATGATGGTCACAGTCACTCTTTCGACATGTATACCGGTTACCAGAGGCCGCCCAGAAACCTAAGAAGGCCCCGGATAACCGGTATCAGCGACGAAAAACAGCCGTTTCGTGGAAGGAGACGTTTGAGGCCAAGATCTCCTTTCAGGAACCCAACCGAGAAGCAACAATAGACACGGACTCGGCCAGCAAGGAGTTGGACTTCTCTATGAGAGCGTCCTTGCGGCCCCTGGCTTTCTCGGCGAATTCGTGATCCTTGATTTGCGGCAGATTGATGTCGACGTTAAGGAGCGCGGCCTTGAGCGCGGCATCCGCCAGATAGGCCGCTACTCCTGCATCGCTTATAGCCATCTTGCTTCCAATGGGGGCCATTTCAACAACTGTCTCTAGCACCTGAAGACAGGCCTGCGCTATCTCCAACGGAGTCTCTGTGGCGTCCTTAAGGGCTTCCTGTATTAGATGGTCTTTACGTTCCTCTTCTTCTGGGGTAGAGGCAGGCATCTTGTAGTACTCGATGAACTTCTTGAAGTGCCCCATGTCTGCGTCGACTAGTTCCTCAGACCTCGACATGAGGCTCAAAGCCTTGTCCCTTAGGGAAACCATCTGTGATTCGACTTTGCGGTATTTCTTCTTGCCGATCGTCAGGTTCGCTACCATGGCCGCCATAGACGCTGCAAAAGCACCGACTATGGCCGACACGCTTCCACCACCAGGCACAGGTTCGCTGGATGCCGATGCTTTCAGCACGTCTTTTAGACTCTTTCCAAATAGATCGCTCATGGTGTTTCGCCTTCTTTCGTTTTCACTTTCTCAGGTCACTTTCGCTCCTGGGCCAATCTCATTGCCCGAAGCAGGTTCTTCTGTATTAGTGCTGTTGTTAAGCTCCCAACGCCACCTGGCACGGGCGTTATGGCGGATGCAACCTCCGAGACGCCTTCAAAGTCAACGTCCCCTACGGTCTTCCCGTCAAGGTCGGTTATCCCGGCATCCACCACAACGGCGCCGGGCTTCACCATGTCCTTGGTGACAAGCCCCGCCCTTCCTGCGGCGGCCACCACGATATCGGCTTTCCGAGTGTGAAATGCCAGATCCCTGGTTCTAGTGTGACATACGGTAACCGTAGCGTTCTCGTTGAGCAAGAGGAAGATCAGAGGTTTTCCTACGGTGTCTCCCCTACCTATCAGGCAGACGTCCCTCTTCTCTAAGGAAATCCCCTGTCGCTTCAGTATCTCTATACAGCTTTGTGGAGTAACCGGAAATAATCCATCCTTAACAGTGAACATTCGCCCTCGATTGACGGGGTTTATGCCATCGATGTCTTTGTCCGGATCAATGGCCATCATAATCCTCTCTTTATTCAAATGGCTTGGGAGCGGCAGTTCCACCATGATGCCGTGACACAATGGATCCTTGGAAAGGTCCACGAGGACTCGAAGCACCTCGTCTTCTTGGACATTCTCAGGAAACTTGTGGAGTTCGAAGCCTATTCCCGAGTTCTTGCAGGCGCGTTCTTTGGCCCTGGCGTAAAGCACGGAAGCCGGGTCGTCGCCTACAAGCAAGACATCCATCTTGGGGTGGATCCCCTTTTGCTTCAATGCGGTCACTTCGGCCTTGACTTCTTCTCGAATTGATGACGCGACTTTCTTTCCGTTGAGCAAATGCGCTGGCATAGAACCGACTCCCCTCTTCTTGGTGATCCCATTCCGTGGAGTTACCTTCCACAAGCCGATTGTCGATACCTTTCTATCAGACTCCCATCATATGAAGAAGGACAAACGAAACAAAGACAAGCGGGCCCCACAAAAGCAAGGGACCCGCTTTTCGCTGCTGACGTTTCTATAACCTAATCCCACACCTGGAGCAAAACACATCGCCCTGGTTGAGGCGCGCTCCGCATTCCTGACAGAAAGCCCTGGAACCTGAAGGCACCTCATCCCTAGGAGGAAGCGACGCTTCTGGTACCACAAGCTCGGAAGTCGAGGCATCAACCTGATCTCGAGGCGCCTCCCTAGGTCCTGCTTCCGCCCTCACGTTGTCGATCTCGGCGTTCTTGGCCTCTATACGTGCCAAGATCCCGTCAACCGCCGCGATAAGTTGGTTCAGTTCCTCAGGCATCGCAACACCGTCCTTGTGGAGCCCGTGAACCACCCTACCAAGTTCTTCGAGTTTTCGCCCTCGCTCATTCTCCAAAGACATGAGTTCCAGCTTGAGTTTGCCTATTCTGGTCAGATCTTTGGTCTCCTGGTATATGGTGGCGGCGCCTGCCTTGATGGTCTTGCCCACCATTGCCAGTAGGTCTTTTCCTTTGGGCTCTGGTCCCTGAGTGGACATCTGGCCACCTCCCTTAGTCTCAGTCTATGTATCCGACAGTAATACGACCATAAGTTTCCCAGGTTTCGATAATAAGACACCAAAGAGAAGAGACTATAGCCAAACCAGAGTTGAAAGGAGACTTAGCCAAAGCCATGCCCAAGAACGAAGACTATGCTATTGGCGGCGCCGGTTCTGTCCAGGACTCTGCGTCCAACGTAGTTGAGGAACTCAGGAGGTCTTTCAAGCCTCCGGGCGCAGGGGCTCCAACCACGCCCGCCGAAAAGATAGAAGAGGCTCTGGCCCAAGTGCAGAACCAAATACGGGGAGAGCAGATGTGCACGGAACAGAATCTACAAAACTGTCTCTCCAAAGCATCCACCCATGTGGCTGACTCTCAAGCCATCGATACCCTTTTTGCCATAACTCAACAGATTGCCTCCATCGTATCTCAAGGCAACGAGGAACTCCAAACCAACTCCCAGGCTGTGAGCGATCTCGTAACGCAATTGGGCGCCCAATTGGCAATGCAGCAGGCCAGGGCGGACCGGCAGATCGCCATGTCTTTGCAGCAAGCCGTGTCAGCCATGTCCGATGCCCAGAACGCCATGTTCCAGTCCATGGCCGTGGCGGAAATGAGCCAATTGGTGAAAGGCGCTCAGCAGATAGTCAAAGACGTGATTGCCCCCGGACAGATCCAGTAGCATCGCCCAGTAAGGTACACTTAAGGTACATCCGACGGATTGCGGAACCCGAACCCAAGGCGCGCCAGACTCTCGATGAGAGACGGCAGCGCCTCTAAGGTATTGGGGAGTCCTTCGTGAAGCAATACGATTCCTCCGTCTGTGGCCGACGTCACAACCCTATCCACCACGTCTTGAGGATCAGAGCACCCCAAATCGGCGCCGCCTATGTTGGTCCACATCACCACGCTAAGGCCCAGCCGTGCAGCCTGAACAACTTGGGTTCGGTCCAGGTATCCCCCGGGAGGTCTGAAGAGACGAGGCTTAGTGCCCGTGATGGCCACGACTGCATCACAAGCCCGCTTGAGGTCCCCGGCCACTTGAGACGCCGGAAGTCCCGCCAAAGGCTTGTGCTCATGACCGTGGATACCCACGGTATGACCTCTATCCAGCATCTCCTGAACCAGTTCAGGATACCTCTCGACCTTTTCGCCTATGACGAAGAATGTTGCCTTAATACCGTAGTCGTCCAGTATAGCCAGTATGGGTCGCGTTCCGGTCGGATCTGGGCCGTCGTCGAAAGTGAGGCAGATCGTCTTCGTGGGCGCGGGAAAGACCGGCTCTACAACATCAGGCTCTGGGTCCGATGGCTCGTGACCCGTGTCGGGTACCTGACTCCCGGGACCAACCGGGGCGGTGGATTCTGCTACTCGGATGGCCAATACCTGCCCTGCATAGATGAGATCTTGATTTTTTATGCCATTGGCGTTTTGAAGCGACGACACAGACACTCCGTACCGCCCGGCTATGGATGACAGCGTCTCCCCGGGCTTCACAGTGTGACTCTCAGGCGGGTTCCTTCGCTGGTACAAAGCCACCAGGGCGCTCTTGGTCTTGGGCCCCACCAACCCGTCCACGTGTAATCCGCAATCCTCTTGGAATTCGAGCACAGCAGACTCTGTTAAGGGACCGAAGACGCCGTCGACATACCCTTCGTAATGGCCGAGCGCTGCAAGGATATCTTGTAGCCCGGATACGGGTGAACCCCTATCTCCGGACTTGAGGAGTTGGTCGGCGGCGAGAAAATCCCTAACCCCTTGGGAGTACTGAGCACTGGCGCTCCCGCCGGAAGTCGCTCCCAGCATCACCACCAACGCCAATCCCGCAAGCAAGGAAAACACGAGCGTACGGCTCGTCCGACAAATCCACGTCTCACTCAATGTATTAACCCCCCGGCGCTTTTTGAAGTATCATGACTCTCGCACAGGGAGGTTATACCTTACCGGAGAAACATGCCCATCAATAGTTGACGCCCAAGATTCCTCCACAGGCCCCGGCTACAACCGAGAAGCCCAGCCTTTTCAGGAATGGGAGGACACCTATGAAAGGCGGAAACAAGAGACTGCCAAACACAAGAGTCACCAATGCATACCCGGCACCTATTGCTACTCCATATAGAAGGCCATGGGACGCTTGCCTTCTGGCAGTCAGAAAAGCGGCACAGCCCAGTGCCACGAAACTGCCAAGGTTGACCACCCACGAAAGCACTCTTTCGTCCAGATTGCTGAAGTAGACTACAGCGGCGGCTACCACTACAAGCAGGAGCGCCAAAGATATGGCCCAAAGAAGACCTCCTCCAGCAGCCTTGGCCGAAAAGCCTTCATCAGCCCGGTTCCGGGTAGCCCATCCCCTGTAATCTGGGCGGTTCGGGCTCCTGTAAGACATCGCTATGTCACCCCTAATTCTCTATATTAGAGACAGGGATGAGGTATTCAGAGCGATCGAAGCCAAGACTTAGACTTGAGGATATCCAAGGAGGAACGGTCAGTAAGGTCAGTGAGGAGCGGGGTCACTGAGATCACGTTATGCTTTATGGCATGAGTGTCCGAGCCTTCAGGATCATTGCTCTCCTTTGCCAAGCCGCCCAGCCAGTACCAACAACGTCCCTTCGGATCCACTCTCTTTTTGAACGCATCCTTGTAGGTCTGGATCCCAAGAAATGTAACCGAGACTCCCGCTATTCTTTCCTTAGTCAATGACGGGACATTAACGTTCACAAGTCTCGGCCACTGATCATCACGAACAGCCATCTCTGCCAAAGATAGAGTGATGTCGGCAGCGGCTTCGTATTGTACATTCTCGAAGGCAGCAACCGAGACAGCCACAGATTTGACCCCCAGTAGAGCCCCCTCCATGGCCGCAGATACAGTGCCCGAATAGAACACGTCTGTCCCCAAATTGGGTCCCCGGTTGATGCCAGAAATCACCAGATCCGGTGGTCTGTCAAGTATGCCTTCTATGGCTAGCCTGACGCAATCCGCCGGTGTTCCTCCGGCCCCATAGATCGTGAACCTGGGGTCCTTGAACGGCACTCTCTTAACTTCGATCGGACTATGGATGCTGATGGCGTGTCCGGAGGCGCTCCTTTCTCTGTCGGGAGCCACCACAAACACCTCAATGTCCTCCACCAACATTGCTCTCTCCAAGAGAGCCCACAGCCCGTCGGCGTGGACACCGTCATCGTTAGTAAATAAGAGACGCAAAGTGACACGCACACCCTTTCCCGTCAATAATCTGTGTTCTCCCCTAAAGTCCACTGGGTGATTCGTTTTATAACCTCAAGCGCTGAACACGTGACTCTGGGCAGGTCGGCAAAGTGCTCAAGGAAAGGAGCCGCCCACCGTGACCTGCCGGGCAATACTTTTGGATCGCACAGCACAACAGCGCACCTCTTACCGCTGTCGATCTGGCGTTCCACATGGGACCGTATGGCCAAGACGGCTTGGGCAACACTGACCTCCACAAATGGATCGACGCCTGGTCCTTGGATCTCGCGTTTTCTAAGGTCATCCAAAGGATTTGGGGGCAAGAACGGAACCTTTGGGATCACGAGGCACGACGGAGTTGGATCTCCATAGGCCGGGAAACCGCCGGTGGAAAACACCGCCGAATCCTTATCCGCAAGATGCTCGACGAGTCTGCGCCCTCCATCGATCCCCACTCCGTAAACGGCAACTCCGCCTGCCTCTATCTCACGAACGCACAATTCGTACACATCTTTCAGCAGAGCCTTTGATGAAAACATCACTTGAACGCCCGTCCTATTGGCGAGAATCAAGTCGCGAAGGATTTTCGATACATAGGAAGGGTATTGTGAGTAGCTGGGCGCTGGGTATTCGTCGATTATCGCCAGCAGAACGTTCCCGGCCCGAGTCTTGGGTCTGAGATCGTCTTCCAAGGTTGAGCCTTCTAGGCCGAAATACCGCTTCAACCCTGCAGAGCGCCAAAGAGTCTTGGAGAGTGGCGACATCACAATGGCGGGGCCTAGGTTTCGCCTGATATGACCGAGGGCGCTGGCTCCGGGCCATAGAGCTCTCCTGGCCAGCACGGGACATCTGCCCTTCTCTCCATATCCCTCTTCCACTACCATTGTCGTACCTTCGGCCGGGTCCAAGACCTGCTCCAAAGATGCCACAACTCTCAGCAAAGCCTCGTTTTCGAGGGTCTTAAGTGCGCCCTTCAACTCCAACAGCAGTTCGTTCATAAGAGACTGCAATCTAGAATCTGCAACCGCGCCACATCTTTCCATGATTTCGCGGGCACGTTCAGTAACAAGGGCCAAAGACGAAACCGACTTCAGGATCCCAGCCTGTTCTAGTACATCCCGCATTTCAGTGGGGTCCACCTTGGCCTCTCTCCATTGCCAAGCCCGCGCCAACTCATGAGAGTTCCAAACAACTACACGATCCCATCTTCCGCGAATACCCTTGAACCTGTCGTGCCTTGCCAAAGACACTAGTTTCAGGGACTTCTCAGCCAACGTAGCGTAACAAGTCTCTGCCAAAACGCAAGAATCCCTGCAGGACAAATCGTCTTGGCATGACAGGTCTCTGGCGAGTCTCGCTGAACCTAGGGTCTGGATGTGACGAAGGGACCCCGTATCTGTAATATCGATCCAGCGGGCCAGCGATGCAAGAAAGCGCCGGTCGCAAAGGCCTCGGGCATCGTATCCTCCGTCTTGGGCCGGGTCTAGACTCCTGTGGAGTTTGGCAAGGCAGAGATAGTCGCCGGGCTCACGGGCCGCGCCAATGCCGTGACTAAGATAATCCTCGGGAAACCCAATGAGCAAGATGCGAGAGTCGTGACTCTGGGAGTGCTTCAGGCAGCAAGAGACAACGGTCTCCATCGCGTCGGGCGTCCCGGCCACATCCGCCAACACCAGATCCTCCTCAGAACGCTCCAGAAGAGCCATGATACGCCCCGCAAGTTCTGCGTCATAGGATCGAGGCGAGGGCCGAGCTCTCTCTCCCTGAAATGGCACCCAGTGAAACAGTCCCGGCTGCACCGGGGGTTCTGCCGCAGAGGCAGCGAACAAGCGGTCCGCTACCCACTCGCTCCCCATGATGGAGCGGATCCGGGCTTTGGTGGCATGAGGAATCTCGTGCACATGATCCTGAACAACCCTAAAGATGCCACCTGACACTAAAGCGTCATCGTAGGCCCTATGGGCTTCGCTCACCGTAACGCCGAGGTTTCGGGCAAGATCGGTAAGCTTGTAGGAGTTCAGTCCCGGGAACACTATCCTAGACAATTCCAGAGTGTCGTAAACCTCCACTCCAGGAAAACCGGGGATCATCTTCTGTAGAAACGCGATATCGAACTCGGAGTTGTGTCCAACCAAAGGTAGACCGTCCCGGAATTCTTGGATTCGCGCTGCTATCTCTTCTCCAAAGACGGGGCTTCCATCCAATTCTTCGGTAGAAATCCCAGTTAGACGTAGGGTCTTAAGAGGGACTCGCTGTTTTGGTTTCAACAAAGTGGACCAACGTTCAGACGGTTCACCGTTCTCGAATCGCACCAGAGCGATCTCAATTATCTCGTCTTGGTCAAGAGACAAACCGGTAGTCTCCAGGTCAAACGCCACATAATCTGGAACGAGCAGCTCTCTCTTCTTGGTAGGGATCTCCAAGTCTCCATCTCCTCGCAAAACGCCAGCCTTCGCTTCACATATTGGACCGCGGCAATGTTCGGCCAAACAGTACAAGTGCTATAATGAGTCTATTGTGGAGGTGTTGTCTCGTGCCCACAGTCAAGGTATTCAAGACTCCCGACCTGATGGCTTCCTGCGATATGTCAGGTAGCGTTGCCGTCATCATCGACGTCCTTAGGGCAACCTCCTCATTAGTACATGCTTTCTCTTCTGGTTGCAGACTGGCTATCCCTGCCATGAACCGCCAATGTGCGCTTCTGGCTAAGAAGCAACATCCCAATGCTCTTCTCTGCGGGGAAGAAAACGGTGTGAAGATCCCTGGTTTCGACCTGGGCAATTCCCCGCAAGAATACACGCCTGCCATGGTCCGTGACAAGGAAATCATTATGACTACATCCAACGGCACAAAGGCGATTCTTGGAGCGCATTCTCAAGGCGCCGGTCCCGTCCTGATATGCTCATTCCTCAATCTTGGGGCTGTGGTGAGAAGATGCAGTCAAGAGCTTTCGACCAGAAGCGGTAACACGTTCATCGTGTGCTCAGGGTCACACGGCGCGTTTTCTCTTGAGGATTTTATCTGCGCCGGAGCATTGGCACATGAACTGGAAACCTTGGGATTCGAACTGCACCCTGCGGCCAAAGAAGCCATGGAGCGTTTCGAGATGTATCAAGATGATATCCTGAGGGCGCTGCAAGATTCGCCCCACGGACAGTATTTGGCCAGTATCGGCTTCGAAGGCGATCTGGCTTTCTGCGCCAGAATGAACGCCGTAACGAACGTGCCCTCTCTGACACAAGAAGGCCTGATACGATGATTACATACACGAGGTGACAGGGATGCAGTCAGCAATCCAGCCCATCGGGATCGCTCTTGCTTTCGCCACAATCATGTTGCTGTCCATAAAAAAGGTTCGGCTATCCAGAGTCATGTTTGTAGCCTCTGTCATCATGGGGTTTACCTCAGGACTAAACGCCAAAGCTGCTTGGACTGTGCTGTGGGACTCGTGGGTAGACAAGGGCACTTTGGAACTGGCGGCCGCGGTACTGTCTATCGGCATTTTCTCCACTGTAATGAAAGAACTTGGATACCTGGAACGCACCGTGGATGGGCTCCAAAACCTCTTGGGCAATGTGAAAGCGGCTATCATGGCCGTCCCTGCCCTGATGGGCACCTTGCCCGTCCTAGGCGGAGCGGCATTGTCGGCGCCCCTCGTTGATCGCTTGGGCGATCCTTTGGGCCTTGCGCCCGACACAAAAGCGGCCGCTAACTTGGTGTTTCGTCACGGGATGTTCTTTTGCTTTCCGTTTTCGTCGGGCCTCATTCTCACCTCCCAAATAACAGGGTTTACTATACCCCAATTGATAGGCAGACTCTGGCCAATGTCCTTGGCTATGTGGGTCATCGGATACTTCACGTTCCTCCGGACCTCCCAAGAACAGAGAGAGGTTGCCGCAGGGTCAACAGACACTGCCAGATCTCAACTTCGCTTCACAGGCCTAGCAACTTTTCTCAGGTACGGTAGTCCGCTATTGCTTGCACTTCTCCTGGGCCTTCTACTGAAACAGCCCTTGTGGCTAGCTCTGTCGGCCGGTTCAGTCCTTTGTCTTGCCTTGGGCACCCTGGAAGGCAAGAGGCGGCCAAGCCTGAAGGTACTGTATAAGGGGGCAAACTTGGAGCAGGTTGTTGCCATGTTCTGGATTATGGCTTTTAAGGGATTTGTGACCATCTCACCGGTCTTCCCGGAATTGGTGTCCAAAGGCATGGCTAAGGGCGTCTCGCCTTCCTTGATGGCTCTCGTCATGCCATTCCTCTTCGGGTACGGAAGCGCGTCACAGCTATCCACAGTGGGCGTCCTGTTGCCGATCCTGCTTCCTCACGCCCTTTCCGGCGAAGCTCAGCTCACGATGATAGCCCTCGTCTACTCGGTGAGTTTCGTAGCGTACTTTGCATCGCCTCTCCACCTCTGTCAGGTGCTAACGTGCCAGTATTTTAACGTGGAAATAACGAGAGTCTACAAGCGCAATTGGCCCATATTCGCAGGACTTATGGGAGTCGTCATGATCTACTACCGGTCTCTAGCAAATCTCATCTAAGAGGATTTCTTGCATGCGCAAAGCGTTCACGGCTGCCTGACCTCTGTGGCAATTGTTAAACAGCACATAGGTATCCTCGGCCTGGGAGGACATCCGGCGAATTTCGGAGACGAATCCTTGCAGGTCTTGTTCTGTGTAAAGGTAGTCGTATCGTTCCCAAGCTTCTCTATGGTTGAACCACTTCTTGGCGTTCCTGCCGTGAAACCGCAGATAGCCGGGGTTTGCAGTGACCATCAGGATACGAGGAAAGAGAGTCTTTAGATCCGGTTCGTCTACAGAGCAGAAAGCCACACCAGACTCTCTCAGGGCCCGGTAAACATCATCCCGGGCCCATTCTCTATTTCTGAACTCGATAACGGGAGGTGCCACCGGCACCCTTTCTTTGAGGGACAGCGAATAGTCTAAATTCGCTTTCGTGAAGCGAAAAGACCAAGGAAACTGGAACAGCACGCATCCCAGTTTGCCCGCTTCGGCCACAGGCATTACCCCTGCTATAAACGTTTCCACCTCGTTATCCAGAGCTTGGCCAGGCGGGATCTCATGGGTCAGGGTTCTATGGGCTTTGACAGTGAACCGAAACGAACCGGGAACCTTCTTGGCCATCGCTGCCATGGTCCTGGGCACTGGCTGACGGTAATACGTGTAGTCAATCTCAACGCAGGGAAACCTCTGGGAGTAATACTCCAGGTACCCTTCGCGCTTGACTCCATTGGGGTAGAACACCCCTCTCCAATCTGGATAGCTGAATCCCGCCGTGCCCACGTACAGCAACAAGATCCCCCCGGTTCCTCTATACGTCACCTCATACTCGCAACCTATTGTCCCGTCACGTACTTTTCCTGAGGACGCCGCCAGTCAAACACCTCATGGTCCTCAAAAAACAGCGCGATCTCTTTGGCTGCTGATTCCGGACCGTCTGACCCGTGCACAAGGTTGTTGGAGATATCCAAAGCTAGGTCGCCTCGTATAGTGCCGGGCGCTGCTTTAGAGGGATCGGTGGCGCCCATAGTCTGTCTGACGCTGGTTATAGCATTGGGCCCCTCCCACACCATGGCCACTATGGGCAACGCGGTTATGTACTCTACTAGATCCGGAAAGAACGGCTTTCCAACGTGAGCAGAATAGTGCTTGTTGGCTAAAGTCTCGTCCATCCAAAGCATTTTCATGCCCGCAAGCCTGAGTCCTTTGCCTTCTAGTCTGCCCACGATCTCACCTACCAGCCCTCTAGCCAGGCCATCGGGCTTAACCAGTACTAGTGTCCTTTCCATCACAGAAACACCTCTCCTTTTGCTTTTGCAGAAAGACTTCGCCATCTCCGTCGCGGCAACAGAACGCGCGAGGCGTCACATTTGTCCCTGTCTATGATACCCGCACGGAAATGGACACTGTCCTCATGAATACTTCTCTCCCATCCCCTGCAAAAACCTCCAATGCCCCGGAAAAAGAACAGACCCTGAGTTCTTGCCTCCTCAGGGTCTATCAGTTGGGTACTCCGTCATCGTCGGTACTACCTAAAATGACTCATCACTTCCTTTGTAAGCGGATTATTGTCTAGCTGGCGCATTCCCTGGACTTTGCGGGAAAGACACCTCTCGAAATCTCGGTTGCCTTTACATCCTGAGCGTCGAAAGCCTCGATGATGGCGTTCGCGGCAACCCATGGGTCTACTCGGTTGCCACAGGTGAAAACATCGACCGCGGCGTACCCCAGTTCTGGCCAAGTATGGATAGCCAGGTGGGATTCGGATATCACTACTACACCGCTGACACCCTGCGGCGAGAACCTGTGAAACGCAGTTTCTCTCACTTCCGCCCCGGCGGAGAGAGCCGCACTGACAAAGATCTCCCGGATCCTTTCTAGGTCATTGAGCATTGAAAACTTGCACCCGTAGACCTCGGCCAGAATATGACGGCCCAGCCCCTGCATCTTGCTCCCAGCCCCCTCTCAGTTGTCAAAGAACCCGCAGACACCCAAAACACACTAGAATGATTCTAGGAGACCCAAATCCCGGTGTCAATAATTTATGACGCTAGTGAAAAACCGCCACATCTCCCGGAGGCGCTACAGCAACAGAGCAACGTTTGCCTTCCTGAAGGAGTCTGTCAACAACCGCCCGGCGAGCGAGCTCCGGGGTATTGCAGTCGATGCTCAGGTGTGCGAGCACCACTTGGCGGGTGTTCTTGGTGACCAGGCGCGCCAGGGACTCGCCGGCCTGCTCGTTAGACAAGTGGCCCAGGTTGCCCAGGACTCTGCGTATGAGGTAGATCGGGCGCCCCGAGCGTTTCTCCATCTCCACATCGTGGTTGGACTCGAACACAACATAATCAGACCCAGCCATTGCCCGGCAAATCTCCTCTGGAACATAGCCTAGATCTGTCACAAAGGCAGCGCGTTGGCCTCCCGATTCCACTGTGAACGCCAACGGCTCAACGGCATCGTGGGGTTTAGCAAAGGCACGCACTGACATTCTACCAACTGAGACGGTATCGCCCGGCCTTATGACCCTGATAAGGGCCGAGTCTATGTGTCTTTCTACTCTATGGTGATACCACGACCAAAAGCCAGGCGACGAGTACACCGGTATTCTGAATCGCTCGGCCACCGGCGTCACCAAACACATGGCACTAATGTGGTCCGAGTGTTCGTGGGTTACAAATAGAGCCCCTATGTCCTGAGGCTTCATACCCAGATGGTCAAGCCCTCGCACCAGTCGCCTTATGGAAATGCCGCAATCAATCAAAATGGGGCGCGAATTATCGTCCCACGCCAGATAAGCGTTGCCCCGAGTACTCGAACTAGAAAGAGTGGCGATATGCACGAGTCCATCAGTCCTATTGGTGTTTGTACAGTATTCTTCAGCCGGGACCTGAGTTCCTCCGGATTCTACCGGTGCGGATCTAGGGACTTATCCGGGTCTCTCCTGTCTTTGAAGGGTAACGCTCTTGTGCCCCGAATAACAAGAGGGACTTGAGAGGAGGATGTGTCTTGCCTCACCTGGGTATGAATCCAGTGGTAGTCTCATCACGGACAGTGATCTACGAATTCTCTCCCGATAACCCTCCCTGTTGCCGCGTTAACCCAGGCGATACGGTGGTTTTCGAGACTATGGATGCGTTTGGCGGTCAGATTCTGAGCGAACAGGACTTGTTTGAGAAAGTGGGGTGGCATAGAGTCAACCCTGCTACAGGGCCCGTTGTCGTTGAAGGCGCGCAGTCGGGTGACACGTTATGTGTGGAAATACACTCCATCCGCACAAGTTTTAAGGGAGTAATGGTTGCGGTACCGGGTCTCGGTGCAGTACCCGACAAGATGAGCAAATCTCGAACCTTTGTGATACCCATAAGAAACGGGTTGGCTCATCTCCCCGGAGACATACTTCTAGAGACAAGACCTATGATAGGGGTAATCGGCACTGCGCCTCAGAAAGGTTCGATCCCTTGCGGTACTCCAGGCCCTCACGGTGGCAACATGGATACGAAGATCATTGCAGAGGGAGCCACAGTTTACCTTCCAGTTTTTGTGCAAGGTGGCTTGCTGGCGATGGGCGACCTTCACGCACTGATGGGAGATGGTGAGGTCCTGGTATCTGGCGTGGAGGTGGCGGGCAAAGTGACCGTGAAAGTCAACCTCATCAAAAAGAGGACTCTGCCTTGCCCGCTTGTGGAAACCAAAGACGCTTTTTACGCCATCTGGTCCGAAAAGACTCTGGATGAAGCAGTCTACCAGGTAGTGTGGCGGAGCGCAGACTTGCTCAGTCAACATCTTGGGTTAGATTTCGACGAGTGCGTACTTCTCTTGAGCGCAAGGGGAAATCTGCAGATCTCGCAGGTCGTGGACCCATTGAAGACGGTACGCATGGAGATCCCCAAAGTCCTTCTAAAAGGCAAGTCTTTGGTATCCATCTGATCCGAGAGGGTTATCGATGACAACGTTCAGGTAACTGGATTGGACGGCTCTATAGTCGCCAGGTTATTTGACATAGTGTTACGTCATACGTTGAAGCGTATGTTCAATATGTCGCCGTCTCTCACCAAGTAGTCTTTGCCCTCAAGACGCAACTGCCCTTTATCCCTGCAGGCCTTGAGGGAGCCCGACGCCTTGAGGTGGTCGAAGGACACTACTTCTGCCCTTATGAAGCCTCTCTCAAGGTCCGTATGGATTTTTCCTGCAGCTTCTCTCGCCGTGGTTCCATCAGCGATAGTCCAGGCCCGAACTTCATCTTCTCCAACCGTAAAGAAGGAGATGAGGCCAAGCGCTTGATATGAAGCCCGGGCAATCCTAGACACACCGGTTTCTTGGAGACCGTACGCTTTCAGGAAACTCAACCGCTCATCCGGCGGAAGGGAGGCTATCTCCGCCTCCACCTCGCCTGAGAAAATCACTACCGGGTAACCGCCTTCTCGGGCTTTGGCCTCTATGTAATCCCGACCCGGATAGTCTCGACTTGACAGCGAGTCCTCCAGCACGTTTACTGCCAAGATCACCGGTTTTGTCGTGAAAAAGGCATAGTTTGACAAGAACTGGCGCTCGTAAGAAGCAAATTCAATCTTCCGCAAAGGAACGCCTGAGTCCAAAGCGTCCCTGCACTTTTCCAAAAAGGGAATCTCGGCCGCCCCCAAAGACTTGGCTTTATTGGTTGCGAGGCGTTCCAAGCGACCTTCAACTGAAGCCAGATCGGCGACGAAAAACTCAGTCTCGAGATCGTCCACCGCCGCTGCTTGGCCTAGGCCATCATCGGTTGCTGCAAAGGCACCGATGACCAGCACAAGGGTGTCAAGATTCCTGGTGTTGTTGAGGAATTCTTGGCCTCTGTAAGGTTGGAGATCGAGGAGATCTGCCCGAGCATAGATGGTCTTCTTGGGCTGGAACAACCGTGACAGCCAGTCCACCCTATCATCAGGGATCTCCATCACGCCCAGAGCGGTTGCGGGAGATTTCATTGGCGCGTCGCCGCGAGTTTGGGTCAGCAGCCTAAACAGGGTTGTCTTACCGGTCTGTGGTTTTCCTACTAATCCGATCTTCATGGGCAAGAACCTCCGAAGCAGTGTGTTTCTACAAGAGACCACCCTATTCTACCCCCGGTACTCTGCAGCTTCAACGAGGAGACGGGGTAGAGATAGATCATTCTTGCCGGTTAGGAACCCCTCAAAAAAGAAGGGCGGCCACACCGCCCTTCCACCAGAGACTATCCTAAACGATGCCGCTGCAGAAACAGATGAGCAGGATGATGAGAAAGAAAATCAGGATCCAGGTCCAGTCACAGTTGCCGCATCCGCCGAGCAGGCCGGCCAACTGGCAACACCTCCTAGAGCATCATTGGAGTGCTGCGCTACGCGAAAAAGCAGCAGCACACAAGGATGACTATGAGGATAAGGATCAAGAACCAAAGCCACTCGTTGACGCAGAATGTGGAAGAACCCACCTCACACACCTCCCCCTCTAGGTGTCGGGACGTCAACATATTATGTGGTAGGGGTTAGTCTTGACACAGCCCTCTCTATCCTGCTCAGTCCTTCCTCTAAGAGACTCCTTGGACAACCGATGTTCAATCGCATGAAACCCTCTCCCGACACGCCGAAAGCTCTTCCATCGTTGAGGCCTACCTTGGCCTCTTCTTTGAAAAACTTCACGAGGTCTTCATGTGGTAGCCCTAACCCCCGGCAATCGAGCCAAACAAGGTAAGTGCCCTGAGATCGTACGGGCTTAATTGCGGGAATTCTCTGGCTGAACGTTTTCATAACATAGTCTCTGTTTGCTTCCAGATACACCAGGAGTTCGTCCAGCCATTCATCGCCGTCTCTGAACGCGGCCTCCATAGCGGCTATACCGAACAGCCCGGGGCTGCCCATGATGCCGGCACGCGCCTGATTCCACTGGTTTCGCAGCTCTTCATTGGGGATTATCGTGATAGAGGTGTGAAGCCCTGCCAGGTTGAAGGTCTTGCTCGGCGCCATACAGGTAATAGAGCGGTTGGCAAAATCAGGCGAGATAGATGCGAAAGGTATATGCTTGGCGCCACGGAAAACGATGTCGCAGTGGATTTCGTCGGAGATTACCACGGCTCCTGCAGAAAGTGCCAATTCGCCCATCTTGCAGAGCTCTTCCCGGGTCCAGACTCTGCCTACCGGGTTGTGCGGGTTACACAGAATGAAAACCTTATCTCCCGGCTCCTCGAACTTCTGAGCCAAATCCGAGAAGTCTACCTCGTATTGAGAACCATTCCACTCTAGTTCGCTTACCAGGGCTTCGCAGTTGTTATTGGAGACAGAAGCGTAAAAAGGCGGATAAGCCGGGCTCTGGAAAACGACCTTGCCCGAAGGTCCCGCAAAGGCCTTGACGCCTGCATTCACTGCGGGGACAACTCCAGGATTAAGCAGAATCCAAGATGGATCGATGCGCCACCCGAATCTTCTTTGCATCCTATCCACAACTGCGTCAAACAGGCTTTCTGGAACCCGTGTATAGCCAAACACCGGGTGAAGAGCCCGCTTCCTGATCGCCTCCACTACGGATGGCGGAGCCGCGAAATCCATATCCGCGACCCACATAGGCAACACATCTTCTGAGCCAAACAGGGTCTTGACGCTGTCCCACTTGGATGAGCCGGTCCCTTTGCGTTCTATGACCGGATCGAAGTCGTACTTCATTGCTTACCCCTCCCAACGTCACTAGACTTGCTTCATGTCTCACTTCCGCAGAAGGTCTCGTCATCCCTGCTGCCAAAGAAACGCAAGAGTCGAAGCTATGCCCAGATGCAAAACCGTACCCTCTGGGCGCGCGGGGTACGCCCTTTCGGGTACGGTCGGCCATAGGCGGCCCGTACATCCCTGGGCCGCAGACGTAAACCATCTCCTGATCTGCTCCTGACTACACTCGGACCGCGACTACGGTAGCGTCATCGCCCGGCTTGCCACAATACGCATCCAGCGTTGCCTGGCAAATCTTAGCGGCAAGGGCCTCCGCATTGTTCTCGTGATGCGCCACCTGTTTGAGGTAGTCACCTACCCTCTCCCAACTCCATCCGAAGTTCAAAATGCTCCCAATACCGGCATCCAGAACCCCATCACTGAGCATTACTATCCAGTCTTCGTCCTGGACACAAAACCTGCTTTCAAACACAGAGCATCCGCTGAAGGTTCGCTTATGGCGGCTAACGGACAGAAGCTCGGTGCCTCTCACATGAAAGGCCAAAGGGTTATCGAACTCGATGAGGTGAACATTGTTGTCTGCGGTGATCTTCAGCATGGTGAACGTGCTGTACGCAAGTTGCCGGTCTTGGTGCTCAGTCAAGGCGGCCATAGTTCGGTCGATTACCATCTCTATCGGCATGTCGCTCGCCAACAGAGTCGACGCCGTTCTTGCAGTAACAGAGGAAAAATGATGCGCCCTGGTTCCATTGCCCAACCCGTCAGCCATGACTACGATTGTGGGAGGACCCGGGCTCCACTCAACTGAATCACCGCAAACCGTCTGTTTGTGTTTCTTCAGTTGCGATACCGCCACTTCCACCTACAGACGCTCCTTAATTGTGCGCTATTTCACAAACTCAACAACAGTATACGAGTGTAATCCTGATCTGTAAAGTGCGGCCAAAAACTTGCCGCAGTGTTACCGGGCGCAGGTCTGAGCACGCCCACCGTCGATAGAGTGGGAAGCTCCTGTAATGAACCCCGCCTTAGGAGACGCCAGGAACGCGATGAGTTCAGCCACTTCGTCGGGCGTACCGACCCGCCCAATTGGGTGAGTAGTCTTGCTGTGCTCCAAGAACGCGTTGTAAGCGTCGGAATCCATTCCACTGCGCGTGTGGAGTTCGGTGACTATGACACCGGGGTTAACGCTGTTGATTCTCACTCCTTTCGCGGCCATCTCCAAAGCAGCGCACCGCGTCAACTGCTCCAAAGCGGCTTTGCTGGCGCAGTATGCCAAGATCCCTGGAAATGCCCTGATCCCGGTAACGCTTGAGACATTCACCACGTTGCCTTTACTGGCAATGAGGTACGGCATGCAGCGCTGAATGAGGCAAAACGGTCCTCTTACATTGAGATTCATCATGTAGTCCCAATCGCTTAGCGACGTGTTCTCAATGGTCCCGTTGGCGATGATGCCGGCTGCATTCACCAACACGTCTATGCGGCCAAAAGCAGCCACCGCTTCGTCTACAAGCCGTTCGATGTCGGCTTCCACGACCATGTCGGCAACCACCGCCTTAGCTTCTCCACCTGCTTCAATCATCCTTTGAGCTACCTCCGAGAGCCGAGCGGCATCCCTTCCTGTTACTACCACTCTCATACCCATGGACGCGAATCTCAGGGCAGTGGCTCTGCCTATCCCGCTGGTGGCGCCCGTCACTATGGCGACCTTGCCTTTCATCTCGCTCATGTTCTAACCTCCCGTTCCCAGATCATAGAGAGCGTCCCAAATCAGAGAGGATCTCCTCCAGGGCATTACCAAGACGCTCATAGTCTGCATCCGTGTTGTAAGCCTGGCATGATATCCTTACCAACCTGTGTCCGGAAGAAGGCCACGAGACAATGGGCACTTCTACTCCGTACCGGTGATACAGCATATCTTGGATAGGATCAAACCGCCTGTTAGGGGGCGCGGGCCCATCCTCCAAAGGTAGAATTGGCAGCGATGCCATTGAACCTATCATCTCGGACGGAACCGGCCAGGGCGCACCCAACCTCTCACATAGCATCTTCCCTGCTTTCAGGACCTTATTGTGGTTTTGGCTCATGAGTTCTTTGATACCGCCCCGGTACAGAGACTCTAAGAACTCAATGGATTTGCCTACCAAGACGTATGGCGTGTAGTCACCCGTCCCGGTCCAGTCGAACTCCTGACGAAAGATGGTCCTGTCTGTTCTTTCAGAGTTGGCCCCGTGACTTATGGTGACCGGGCGAACCTGGCGACGCCTGTCCTCTCTCACATATAGAAAGCCCGCGCCTTTGGGACTGCATAGCCACTTATGACAATTGCCCGTGTAGTAATGGGCGCCCAATGTAGTCAGATTAAGCGGAACCATCCCAGGAGCGTGTGCCCCGTCAACCAGCACCTCAACTCCAGTTCCCTTCAGCCCGTCGATGATATCCTTCACGGGGAACACAAGAGCAGTGGGACTAGTGACATGATCGATCATTAGAAGGCGCGTCTTCTTGGTAACCGCTCCTAACACAATATCCCGCACGGCCTTTGGAGTGACTCCCATCAAGGGTACGTCCACAACTCTGACCGTGGCTCCGTGTCTTGCGGCGACAAACTCAGCTACGTTCTTGCAGGCATTATACTCGTGGTTCGTGATGAGAATCTCGTCCCCGCGCCCAAACTGGAGCGATCTCAGAACGGCATTGACACCTGTGGTGGCGTTGGGCACAAACACCACGCCTTCTGCGTCTGCGCCTAAGAACGCGGCCAGTTTTTCCCTGGATAGATCCAACATCGACTCAATGTCTCTTTGGTAGAAGCGTACGGGCTGGCTTTCGATGTAGCGGTGCAGTCTGCACTGATCTGCCAGAATACTCTTGGGTGTCGCTCCGAACGAACCGTGATTGAGGAAGGCAATGGCAGGGTCCAGCTGCCAAAGCTCCTTCAGGTCTTTTACTGTGTCGCAAAGCGCCATGACGTCGCCTCCTCTCAGAGGACAATTCGTCTAGGAGAACCCTCTCTCCTGCGCTTTCGAGAAGCCTTGACTGCGTCGATTTGCTTATATAGACTTATGAAAACAATAGAGGAAATCGAGGATGGGGACCAGTAACCTGGGAAACACAGCAAAGAGAGTCGGGGACGGTGCGATCCCGATCTGATGCCCCAAGGCCAATAACACCCCTGAGTTCCACCCGAAACCTCCTTGGCGGCACAAAGTGGCTGTCAGGTTTGGCAAGTAGACGTGGCCGGAACTGCACCGTTATAGGCAGGTAGGCATCGGGATTTTGTATCCCCGTGCTTAGCAAAGATGGCTACTATGGACATGAGTAAGAGTGTAGCCGAATAGGGTGGCACCGCGAATCAACCCTCGCCCCTTACGGGCGAGGGTATCTTGTTTTTAGGGGGTCTTTTGAATGGCACAACATTACCTATCCTACCTTCGGTCAAAAAGAGCACAATCGGCTTTCCGCCTCAGCCAAGAGGTTATGACTATCCTTCGAGAGTACTTGAACAAGCGAGGATTTGTTGAATTCCTTCCTCCAATCATCTCTACAGTCACAGATCCGGGCCTGCGGGGAGCCGAACGAGTCACTGTCTCGCTTTACAGCCAAAAGGCTTACCTCACCAGCTCCATGGTATTCCATAAACAGATTCTGGCCAGCGCATTCGACAAAATATACTCGTTTTCCCCTAACGTTCGATTGGAACCTAAAGACAACGCACGCAGCGGAAGACACCTGGTTGAATTCTGCCAGTTGGACCTAGAAGAGGCAGACTGCACGTACGAACACAGCATGAACCTAGCCGAAAACATGCTTATACACCTACACGAGGAAGTGATAGCCAGATGCGGGTCATTGCTGTCTGCCCTCGGGCGAACTTTGAAGGTTCCAAAGGCTCCGTTCAAGCGATACGACTATGGCAGTCTGCTTGCCAAAGCTAAGGAAATGGGCCTTTCTGTCCGCTACGGCGAGGAACTACCCCAAGCTGTCGAATCTAAGGTTTCCCAAGAGGTCGGCGGGTTCTTCTGGATAACCGACTACCCCAAGACATGCAGAGGATTCTACTACCGCGAGAGTCCCAACTCCCAAGAGGTTTATAGCATGGACTTGGTGTACCCGGAAGGTTTTGGAGAAGCCATATCTGGCGGCGAACGCGAGTATGAAGCCGAGACCATAAGGCGAAAGGTGCTGGAGAGAGGTCTCGAGCCGGAAGGTTTTGAGGAGTTTCTGAGCATGGCGGGACCTGACCTTCGACCCACCAGTGGATTTGGTATCGGAATAGAGCGACTGGTGCGCTACCTGGCGGGAGTCAACGATATCGGGCTCGTGAGGGCGTTTCCAAAAACTCCGGGACAAGTGGTCATGTAGTGAAGCCTACGGCATATCGTCGATGTGTCACTAAAGAAGCCTGACGTTCAGACAGAATTGCCCGGAAAAGGCGAATACCTTGTGATTCTAGACCGGTTCCTCTTTGCGAGTCTGGCCGGAAGCAAGGTATCCCATAAAACCAAGGACACTGTTCCTAAGAAAGTACGATTCTCTCTCCCGGATATCGTCAGGAAATCGGCCGAACAAAGCTAAGAGCGGATCCTCCTTCAGGAGGCGGTGGACCCCAACTTCCGGCCCCAACCCTTCCTTCACCACTTCAGACAAGACCGCACGCCAAGTAACCATCTGTTCTTGGGCAAGCTCCATGAGCGCCATAGGCTCCCACGAATATCCGTAGTGACCGTAGCACACAAGTTCTGGCGCAGCTTCTCGCGCCTTCTGAATTGACCCCATGGTTGCCTCCCAGAAGAACCTGGGAGGTGTCGCAGGTCGTAGGTAGAAATCCCCATGGTTTCCTGCGACCTTGTGGCTATCGGTGGACATCTCCAGAAAATACTCCGGAGGATAATACACTCCTGCAGCTTCCCCCACAAACAGGATCCTCTTCCCGCCGGAGAAGCACAGATAGGACTGGTGATGAGATGCGTGGCCGGGGGAGCCAATAGCGCAGAGACTGTCAATATCCCAAGGCGCCTTCAAAACGCTGGTGTCAGGGATGGACGAGATTCCGCCATAGGCTCGGACCACATTTTCTCCAAGGGTCTCTAGGCTGCCCTCAAGAAGCCTGGAAGGGTCCACCAAGTGGGGCTGCCCCTTGGGGTGAGCCACAATCCTGGTCTCAGGATACTCTGAAAGAAAGTCGGCAATCCCGCCTGCGTGATCTAAGTGCACGTGCGTCAAGAGAACGTAGTCCACACTGTCAACTCCAAGGCCTTTGAGGCACGATACCAGAAACGGCAAAGTACTCCTTGGACCGACGTCCACCACGAAAGTCCTTCCTTCGGCCTGTAGTAACCATGGAGTCAGGAAGTCTCTGTATCCCCGCATGGGGGGAGGCAACGTTATTCTATGGAGACACAGGAGATCATCCTCAAAAACCTTCGTCATTTCGCCAGTGTCGTACTTCTTCATCGTATCAATCACCCACGTCTCCACAGCCGAGAGCCATGTCAGTCGAAAGATCGTCCTCGGGCCCAAAGCCCGCATACTGTCTTACACTGGCCACAGAATCCTCTGGAATGTCCCCCAAAATCTCTTCGATGAGATCCTCAATGGTCACAATGCCCACAGGCTTACCACGTTGAACCACCACTGCGAAGTGAACCCGATTCTTGCGCATCTTAGCCAGTAGATCCAGGACATTCTGGCCTATGTCGGCAAAGAAAGGCTTGCGAGCCACCTTCATTACCGAAGCCCGAGAGTCGGCACCTGAGCCTGTCTTGGTGCTTCTCGCGGCTATTACCTCAGGCGAGCCATCAACCACGCCCATCTGCTTTTCAAGCGTGGTCACAGCGACGGCAGCAACCGGGTCCAAGGCCGAACCGCCGGCAATGTCCATATGTGCGCCGGGCACCGTGCTCGTTGCAGCTACCCCCGAATCCCCCAAGTTTTCGGCTTGGATGATCTCCCTCACTACATCTTTCATGTAGACTACTCCGGGCACTTGACCGGTTTTTTCATCCAAGACCGGAACCCTGCTAAAACGGTGTCTCCGGAATCCATCAAGCGCTTCTTCCAGAGTGGTGCTAGGGACGAACGTTATCGCCTTAGACAAAGGCACCATGATCTCGCCCAAGCGAGTATCCGACGAATCCAAAACGCCATATATGACGTGACTGTCATCTTCGGATGAATCGCTGCTACCACCCGCCAAGTCCACAGCCGCCCTCACTGCGCCGTCAGCAACCGAAGGAATTACGTCGACTTTGGGAGCAATCGACTTTGTGAACAGAGTGGGCAAACCTGCGAATACCTGAGCCAAAGGCTTCAGCAAGCGGACAGCAAAGGCCAGGATGTAAGACACGGCCAGAGCCTTCTCAGTTGGCATTTGGGAAGCGTAGCTTTTTGGCACCAGTTCGGAGAACAAGAACACCAAAACCGTGATAGACAATGGAATCAACACCATGACCGCTGAGCCTCCAAGCCCCAAGAGACGGGCCATGGACACTCCCATGACCGAAGCCAACACTGTGAAAATGTTAGTTCCGACCAGAACGGCCGAAATGGTCGTCTCTCTGGACTCTAACAGAGACTTCAGAGTCTTCGCCCGTCGGTTATCCAGGGATGCAAGGCCGTCAATCGCCCAAAGATCCATCCCCAAGAACGCGGTCTCAGAACCTGCAAAGAAACCTATTGCAAGAAACGAAAAGATGAAGATGACAGCTCGAACTCCAACCGCTAATAACGGTATGTCCGTATCCATCTACTGCTGATTCTCTCCCTTTTCTACGAGAATTAAGACCTTCCGGACCCGAGGGCCCTTGGCGTCTTTGACCTCCAAACGAATGCCGGGATCATCAAGGTACACCACGTCGCCTGGAACAGGTACCCTATCCAGGCTCCACATGACCACACCTGCAACAGATCCGCAGTCCTCCATGTCTATGGCAATCCCTGTGCTGCTCTCCAAGTCTGCCAGGCTCATTTGGCCAGGCACCTCCCACCCACCATCAACCCTAACAGGCCCTGTCTCACGAGAATCATACTCGTCGCGGATTTCGCCCACTATCTCCTCTACCAAGTCCTCTAGTGTAACTAGCCCAGAGACCCCATTGTACTCGTCAACGACAATGCTCATGTGAATGCCTTCCGACTGCATCTCGTGAAGCAGTTTTCGCACGTTTTTGGTCTCAGGCACGAAGTAAGGAGGCATAGCGAACGCCTTCAACGGTTTCTCTGAAAAGTCGGGAGTGCCCACCAATCCCATCAGATCTTTGATGTTGACAATGCCGGTTATGTTGTCTCGGGTATCCTGAAATACCGGGATACGAGAGAAACCGTATCTGAGCATGAGGTTCAAACCTTCTGCCACACTTCTGTCCTCTTGCATAGCCACCATATCGGGTCGCGGTACCATAACGTCGGTAACGTCAAGTTCATGGCTGTCAATGACGCCGTGTATCATCTCTTTCTCGTCATTTCGTATAGCCCCGGAAGTCTCCCCGAAATCCACTGCCGCCAACAGCCTGGCCTCATTGAGTTCTTCTGTCATGGGCTCAACTTTGGGAAGAAGAGATGAAAAAAATGAACTCAGTTTACCCAGCGGACCAGATACGGGCTTCATAACAATGTCTAGTCCCCGAAGCCATGCCGAAACCCGCATGAGGATGGATTCGGGGTTGGCGGTGCCAATGAGTTTGGGCGTGATCTCCCCAAACAGGATAAGGAGAACAGTACCGACAAGGGTGGCTACCAGGTCCACGAGATCCCTGGAGACGTGCAGAGAAGCCACAATGATGCTCGATACCGTGGAGGCAAATACGATGTTCACCAGGGTGTTTCCCAAGAGGAGGCCGGACACAACGGTCTGTGGGCTATCCTTAAGCCCCAAGACACGCTGCAAGCTCTTATGACCGGCATATGCGCTTTTCAGCCTGATATAGTCAGAGGACAGCAGGACGCTCTCTGAACATGAGAATATGGCCGATAGAGTTAGACAGATGATACCCAAGAAGTAGGTACTACCGCCAGGGTCGTCCACTCACCATCACCTTCCATAAAACCTCAGGACCCAATAAATTATAGCACATGTCTTGCGCTCAGTGACATTCTATTCGTTGAAGACCTGACAATGTCCTCCATACGTGGGCCGTGAACCATACTTCGCATGGACATCGTGATCCCCAGAAAAGACGGATCCGGCTTTCTGACCCTCACGAGCCGTCGAGCCGGACCCCACACTGGCAATCTTACACAACGCCCAGGCCGTTCAAGAGAACTAGGAGGACAAGCACCGGGGTAACAAATCGAACGACTATGCCGAACGCCTTGATCAAACCTTCATTGTTGAGCGAACCGTTGTTGGAAAGTCCGTTCTCAACCTGAGGCCATCCCCAAACCCATCCCAAGAACACGGTCAGGAAAAACCCGCCCACGGGCAGCAAGATATTGGACGTAAGGAAATCGAATAGGTCAAAAGGGGTCATCCCAAACAGTTTGACATCCGCCATCACGCTGCTAGACAAGGCTGCAGTAGACCCAACCAGCGCTAAGAGGACAAAGGTGACTAACGATGCGCTTCTTCGTGACCATCCACGGGTGCCCTCGAGGTAGGCGACGGGAACCTCGTATAACGAGAGCATGGCACCTGTGGCCGCGATGGCCGCCAGAATGAAGAAAAGCGGCATTAGGACTTGCCCCAACGGCATGGAACTAAACACAGTCGGGATGGTGATAAATAGAAGGCCGGGACCCGAATCGGGTTGGAATCCGAAAGCAAACACCGCAGGGAAAATGGCAATCCCGCATAGTAAGGAGATAAGAACGTCAGACAGCATTACTTTTACGGCCGTCCCTGGTATGTCTTGATCGGGCCCGAAATAGCTCCCATACGTTGTCATGGTACCCATGCCCACGGACAGTTTGAAGAATGACAGACCCATGGCGATCAGTACAGCCGGCCACGTCAGCTTAGAGAAGTCAGGGCGCGTAAGAAACCGTAGCCCTTCTCCGGCGCCGGGAAGAGTCAGGCTCCGAATGCACACCACAACCAGTATGGCGAACAGCAAAGGCATTAGACGCTTGGTCGTTCTCTCTATGCCCCTTGAGACGCCCGCCGCGATAATGACACCCACAACTGCCAAGACGATCCACTGCAGGTACAAGGACTTGAAGGGGTCGGTAATCAGGGCCTCGAAAGCCGCCGTGGTAACGGCAGGTTCGGTAGACAAGATCGCTCCGGACGCTGCCTTGAAAATGTACGCAAGGATCCAGCCGACCACTTCTGTATAAAAGGCCATAATCAAGAACGCTGCTAGAACCCCCGAAGCGCCCACGAGCCACCAAGGCTTGTTAGGCGCCAGCTTCCTAAGAGTCCCTATAGCATCGGCCTTGGCAGTACGCCCCATCACAAGCTCCGTAATCATGACCGGCAATCCCACAACCAACGTAGACAGGAGGTATACCAAGATAAAAGCAGCCCCGCCGTTCATTCCCGTGAGGAACGGGAATTTCCATATATTGCCCAGCCCAACGGCCGAGCCGAGAGTTGCTGCTATTACTCCAAGTCGAGTCGTAAACGAATCACGAACCATAGGACCTTCCTCCTTTTGCGCCGTAGGCTGCCTACTCGCGAGGTCTCGGTAAAACGAAGCCCGCGCGGGGGTCCCCACCCCTAACGGAACAGGGAACTCGCCACGCGGGCTTGACATTCCGAGAACGTTCCGATGACGGCTGAAATCTTACATGATTATACCACCGGATGGATACTTGTCCACCCCGAAACCGCCTCGGACGCCAATTACCTACTGGTTTGTGAGCCCGCCACCAAGAATCCTAGGCTAGCTTCAGCCAGTCTTGCAGAAGGAACTGAAGCCTACCCAATAGCACGGAAATTCTCGACATGACCGTATTGGCAAAGGCTGCGCCAAAACCCACTAAGATGAACATGCGCCCCACTCTGCTCGACCCTTTGAGAACTGCGTTCTTCTCCAAGTTCAAGGTAAAGTAGAAGTACGACAAAACCGTCACGACGCCAACTATGAAAACGATGTTGTTGACGCTGTCGAACGACAGGAAAGTTGCCTCAATCTGGCTGAAGAACAGAGCCGGAGTCTTGGTGAAGATGTATCCGGCGCCTGTGCCAATCCAGAAAGACATTGGAATGCGAGCCAGCCACGAGATCGGCCTCACGAACCTAGTATACATCAAGAGTCCTATGAAGATCGGAATCAACTGAAAGTACTTGTGGTCCCTGACGATGTCCGTAGCGATGGCAGGCTTGATATAGTTGTGAAAACTCATCACAATTCCGTTAGCCGCTGTGACCGAAACCAGAACCGTCTCGGCGATTCGGAAAAGCTTGTTCTCTTTGTAAAGAACCATACTGTAGATGCAGATAGTAAAGAAAGCAGCAAGCCAGGTTTGAGCGTTCATCTCGTCACCTCCCGCCTTCCGTTTTTGACATCTTCTTAGTAGCAAAGTAACCGACATTCCCGAGGAGGATCAGGCCGATGACCAGGAAGTGGGCAGCAGACTGAGCGTCCATTCCCACAATGGCCGGACCCGGCTGCTGGGTCAAAAACTCATACTCGGCGGCACCCCTAAGGCCTACCAGAAACCCCTTGTACTGACCTGAAGCGAAGTATGGAGTCTCTGAAGTTCCCTGAATGGCCGTGGTGCCTACCGCCATGGGCAGACCTGTTGGAATAGAAACGATCTTCAAGAACGTTTCAGACGAGCCTGGAACGACACCCGAGATGTGAACCAGAAGATCCGCGTCAGTAACGGAGTCAAAGTTCTCCATTATCGGGAAGTTTTCCAAGCCACGGCCCTCGATATCGGCGTAGCCTGCCCCCTCCCAGAAGTCGTCGATCATCTTCTTTCGGGTGACGTCGCCTCCCGGCTTGTAACCCAAGTTTATCCAGTCTACTCCGTACGTCTTTCCCAATTCGTCAGAGAGTGGTTCTACCAGAGCCTGAGTTACGTTTGCACCCTCATCTACCATAGACCACATGATTATCTTGGCGTTCTTACTACTCCAAGCGTGCTTGTACAGGGTGGCCACCTGAGGGTTCAGTTCAACAATGCAGTCGCTTCTATAGTCGATAGCCAAAGCGATAGTAGCCCCTTGGGGCAGTCCTTCGATAGTGTCGTAGAACGACTGTGATTCTCGCCCGGTCCTGATGGGAAGTCCCCAGGGCTTTAAGATGGGCCAAGCCACGATCATTATAAGCAAGACGTAGTACACTCTCCGGTCTAGGTTCGAAAGACGTTCCCAAATGTTCATCTTCTGCACCTCCTATTCACCGGTGCTTGCGTAAGCGCGCTCAAATCCCAAGAACACTCGGACGGCAGTAATCAGAGACCCGAGCGTTGCTCCGAAACCAATTGCGCGCATAGCAGCAGTGTTAGGAATATCCATGATCCACTTGGTGGCATTGCCAAATCCCGGGTACAGTGCCTCACCCAAAGGAGCGCGGCCCAGAAGGACGAGGATGGCAGCGCCCAGAAGGACCGTGGCGTCCAAAGATCTCGCCCTAAAGGCACGATAGGCAGCGGACACAATGTAGAACGCCAGTATCGAATAGAACGTCGCGCCCAAGGGCACCACCGTGCTTTCGAATATCCAAGCATAGATGTCATTGGTTGGGCTGGTGACCACACCGAGGACGAGCAATCCGTAAGTCAGTACAATGAGCAGGACCGAAAGATCCCAGTCCTTCGCGCCCTTCGTGATGTTGCGTACGTGAACGTTGGTCAAGTTTACGAGGCCGCTGCAGCACACTACCGCGGTGCTGAGAACATACCACTTGTCCAACTCCTGGCCGACCTCAGGCGCCACTCCAAAAAACGTGGTGAGTACGACAATGACTGTAGCAGTGGTGGCGATAATCGCCGGCAGAGTCCTTTTCACTTGGCCTCACTCCTCTCCTACTTCGCCAGGATGCTGTTAATTACGTCCACTGAACCTAAGGACTGCAAGATAACTCCGATAACGATAAGCGCCGTAGCCGCGAACTTTGCCCAGTCTTCCACAACTATGGTGGCGACTCTAACCGGGTCTTTCGTGATGTAAGCAGCGGCAGCGTAGATCTCTTCGCCAATGATCGCGTAGTCGCAAGCGGCCACGAAGAACGGGATCTGAGCGGTGGAAGCAGTGCCCCCGATCTGGATTGCCCCTGCCTGGTTGCCGGCTTCAGCGTACATGAGAGCGTCAAAAGCGAAGTTCCCAAACATTACTGTGGTAGCGACCTTTTCCCTGAACATGAGTTCAATAACGGCGATAGCGTAACCGTAGTAGTGGTCAGAGAACCACATGACGTCGTCGGGCTTGAAACTATGGGTCTGGCCCTGAGATACATAAGCCTGACGCACTACCTCCGACATGACCGGATGCACGTAAGCGTAATTGACGGGCACTATCAGTCTGGTGTCGTAACGTGCGGTCACTTTGGCAACCTCGGACAGTACAGCCATGGAAGCCAATGTTTGAGGGTCTGTGAAATCGGCGTAACCGGGTAGGTAGAGAACCGGCCTGTTCATCTCGGTAGCACGACCCACACCCTCCTCGATAGCGTCTAGTCCAGGGATTTTCCGGATAGTGTAATCAGAGCCGGCTTTGCTCTTCTGCACAACGTAGACGACTGCCAGGTTTAAGAACAACACCAATAGGAAGTCTACTGCCATGCCATTCGCGAACACTAAGCTCACCTCCGAAGATTTGAGGCTCATATGATCAACTGCAGTCCTTCTCCAGGCGCGTGCACTTTTGGCAATAGTCATCCAAGGGGTATGACTAAGTGGGCGTCTGGAAATAACCCTTGACTGCTGATCGCTCAAACCATGGTAGCATAAATGGGCCTTACGCTGCAAGAATGCTAATTGGCGTAAGATTTGCAGACGATCCACGACAGCCCATTGGCCACAAAAAGTGCGCCTCGAGGATCCCATTGCCAGGGGACAAGACGGGAAACCTGTAATGACAAAGCGAGAGAACTACAAGAGCAGTTCTCTCGCTTCATTCACAATCTGAGAGCATAGCAAGACCAAGCTGTGTCAACTGGATTCATTATGGTACGCTCGCTATTCGGGTGTCCAAAAAGCCCTTCTACAGCCTGACAGCCCGCAGTTTGCGGGCTGTCAGGAGAATGCTTCCGTCGATTGGATGCACCCGCTATCGCTTTAGTCGGCCGGAACCAAACTGTCGAACTCGGTCTGGAACCGCTTCTTGTCAGCGTCAGTAAGTGCCAAGAACTTAGCGAAGTTGCGAAGGCTGATACGGCCTACGGCGAAGAGCAGCTGGGTGAAGGCTTTATCACCCAGACCGCTTTGAGCTTGAAGATCTCCAAGTTTCTTCATGCCATAGTAGTAACAGGTCATGTAGCCGGGGTTGCGCTCCTGATATCTGACTTGGCCCCTGGCAGAATTCCTGTCGAAGCCCAGCTCCTTCATGTATAGCTCCACTATCTCGTCAATGGGGCGTCCGAAGTAGTGCAGCATCAGGTCGGCTTTGATCCGGACGGCCGTATGATGGCGACGCAGCCTGACGAACAACGGGAACACCGGATCGTCTGGGAAGATCCACTCCATGAGCTTTTCCGAACGGTGAGCAGTGCCCTCCATGAGCGGAGTTGCCCTAGATCCCAGTTTCACTGTCTCAGGTAACGTATCCAGAGTGCTCCGGACCCACTGAGCGTGATGCCCGGGGTAACACTCGTGAATGGCCATCATCTTGAGCCAGCCGTCGGTCACAGCCTTGTAGTTGCTGTCGTTCAAGAAGCAGGCACCCACTAAGGGTCTTCTCCTATGGCAACCTCCTCCGTAACCTCCCCAAGGAAAGTCGTCCTTGTTCTGCTCGGGCGTGGGAACTACCAGGCAAGTCTCTTCAGGAAGATCAACATACCCGTCCTTGGTAGCCGCCTTGGCAGTCGCCACATACTTGATCATGCGCTCAAACATCTCTTCAACCGTGTCGCAGGGACCGCCGTACTTCTCCAGAATCTCAAATGCGTCTTGTTGACTCTTGACCGGCTGCAGTCCTGTCTTGACAGCGGTTTCTATCAGTTCCGCCCTGGTACCCGCCATCTCTTCTTCGTGCCACTTGAGAAGCTCGGCAAGACTCACTCCGCACTCTTCCTCGAGAACCTGCCCATATCGCTTCCTCTGAGCATCCAGAGACTCGTCTTGTGTCTTGGCAGCAACCGACTCCTGAGGCCTTGAGGCGGCTTCCTGCTCTGCCTGAGACTTCCACACACGTGCTTTTGCGGCCAGGTCTTGGAGTCCGGCCAACAGCTTGGCCCTCTCTCCAGTACTAAGGCCCTCGTAACGTTCATCAATCTTGGCAACCGCAGCAGTAGCCACGGTATCCAATACCTCGCACGCCCTGACGACTTCACGAATCTTATCTACCGGAACGTTGCCAAGAAGGTTCTTCACACCGTCCCAGACGGCGTCCATCTGACCAAATCTGGCTTCTAAGACCTCTGCTCTCTTGGACGCCGGCCTTGAGTCCTGACGGGTCGAGAAATCTACCAGGCGTGTCTGGGCCCCTATGAAGCGGTTAAGGTGCAAATAACTCGATTCAACTCCGGAAATGCGTCCCTGAAGGAACTCCACCAAGTGATCTTTGACCAGAGAGAACACCGGATCCGGCGCCTCCAAAGCCTGAGCCTCTTTTAGAAGACCCTGGAAAACTGCTTTGGACCGTTCCTTGGCCTCCAAAGAAGGAACCACAGCCACCGTCTCATAGACGTTCCCTGACGATTGTCTGTACACCTCGTCAGCGATCTTGGCGTCAAGTTTTCTATATACGTTGACCAACTCGTCGTTGGCTGTAACAGACATCCTATGTTACTCCTTTCCTATCCACAGATAAGGTCCGACAGTTGCCTCGGATAGTAGGTGATAAAGTCCATGCCGGTTTCAGTGATTACCACAGTGTCAGAGTGCCTGAATCCGCCTAGCCCTGGAACGTAGAGCCCCGGCTCTATGCTGAACACCATGCCGGGTTTCAACACTGTGTCGTCGCCCGAATCCAGGAAAGGAGCTTCGTGCCCCAGCATGCCAAGACTGTGCCCAGTATGGTGACGCCAGTGCTTCCAGAGGTTGTGCTTTTCGTAGTAGGCCCTGCACGCATTGTCTACATCGCTACATTTGTTGCCGGGTTTCATATGTTCGAAAGCGATTTCCATGAGCGCCATCATGTGGTCAAAATAGCTGCGTTTCTCTGCATCCGGTTCACCCACAAACATGGTACGCTCGAGTTCGCTGCCGTAACCCGCCATGGAAGCCCCCGCTCCAGTTACAAGAACATCGCCGGGCTTCAGGACAGCGTTGATGGTGATGGCGTGAGGCAGAGCCGAGTTGGGACCTATCTGGCCTCGGAAGCCCGCTGATGCCCCTCGTCCTCCCAGAGGCGAGTAAGTGCCGCCAAGAGTCTGGATCATGGCCATGGTCGCTTCCATTGAAGCCCTCATGGAGATCTCGTTCTCTGTGCGCCCGGGTATTGAATACTTCTGCAAGAGGGTGTGGGCCAAATTCCCCCACTTTGCGCTCTCCCTTATGAGCAGGATTTCCTCTTCCGACTTAATGACTCTAAGGTTCGGGACCAGATCCGAGTCTATCACGATCTTGGCCTTGGGAAGCACTTCAGCGAGTCTCGGACCGCTATAGCCCCAAGACGAACCGTATCCGGCCGCGTCTGAACCTATAGTGGCTTGAGCAAGGCCCATCCCCTCCAACACCTCTGCAAATATCGTCATCGGGTGCTTTGGCCCGGGATACTCGTCGTAGTGTTTGACTTCGTCAATCTGGGGTATTCCACCGGCGTGCTCAACTTCAAGACGGGGAACAAAGATGGTCTTCCTGCCTTCTTTTCCGAGAACGAGACCGATTGGCCTTTCGGTGGCGATAAAAGCGAATCCAGTGAGATACAAAACACTGGTAGTGCTCCAGAAAATGAAAGCGTCCAGACCTTTTTCCTTCATGCTGTCGAGCACAAGATCTGTCCGCCTCTTATATTCGGGAGCTGTAACCTTATACTCCACTCATCATCGCTCCTTCCAGACTTTGCTTTTGTCACCGGAAAATGATGCACTCATCCTATCCGACGCGTACCCTGTGTCTCTATACCCCACCTCCGTTCTCGAGGCATCTTGAGAAACCTTGGCGGATCTCAGTGCTTTAACCCATACGTGCATCACAAGCCTCACGTTGGGATCGTCGAAATCCACCTCGGTGATCTCTCTAATGCGCTTGACCCGATAGTCGAGAGTGTTTGGGTGGATGTTCAATCTCTTTGCGGCAGCCTTCCTCTTGCCGTAGAGATCCAGATATGCTTCCAGGGTGAGAAACAGGTCACCATCTCGAAGAGCATCATATGCGATTACCTTCTCCACCAGATTACGGCCAAAATCGCCCATCTTCTTGCAGTGGGCCATGCAGGAAACCAGTTCGTAGGGAGCAAGGGCGGCATAGTCAAAGCAAGGCCCCCTCAAGTTCAATCGGACACCCATGCCTATGGCAGCAGACGCCTCTTCATAGCTTCTGTGGATGTGAAGGAAGGTTTCGCCGGAGGTACCTATGCCTACAGCCCCGTTAGCGTAATCCTGAACCTTTTCCTCCAATGCCTTGGCCAAAGACGATACGGGGCCCAAAGAATACCCACTTAGCACTAGAACGTTCTCATCCTTATCTGTGCCCTTCACCCAGAAGAACCGCTCTCTGCTGAGATAGGCTTCGATTTCCCTTGTAAGAACCTCTTTTGTGTCAGGCTTGGCCATGACGCGTGAGCGAACCACAATAGTCTGGAACGGCGGCTCGGGATACCAGCCAAGGGCCTTGGCTCGCAAATACAGAGAACTCTGGTCTGTTTCCCTGCCTCCAGTGAGATCCCTTATGAGCTCAGTTTGCTGCTTCTCTTTTGCCACGGCGCCTCGATCCAGAATCTCAGCCGCAAGTAGTCGGCACGTCTGACGTAAGCTCTCCTCCACGTAAGGAGGAATCGACGGGCTCTCGTCCACTACCCAAAGATATCCCAGTACTCGGGAGCCTCCGCGAATAGCCGCACAGATCCTGGAAGTAAACCCGATTTCCGGTATAGCAGGAACCCGGACTATGCCGGGAGTTGAGTTTATTGCCCGATACACGCCTTTTTGTTTTAGAACATCTATGGTCGCCGAAGAAGCCCCTTTACGCAAAAGGGTCTCCATTCTAACAACGTCCACAGGCTCGTCGTGAACCGAATATGCTATTAGTCGACCATCGGCATCCTCTACGGTTATTGGTCGTCTTATGATTCTAGCAAGCTCATCTACTACGTTCTGAACCGCCATGCTTTCTTCACCCCCGCGAATAAACGGCCGTATTGGATAGATGTCTGATAGTATGACTTCAACATAAGTATATCAGTATCCTGCTTACAAAGGCCGAATCCCAGATGCAAATAATGACCAGGTGCTCGTCACCTGGCTTCCAAGAAGGGTTTCGACAGGGCTTTGGTCTATCGCGGTGTCCAACAAGCCTCGCACTTTAGGACTGCTACAGTGCCGAAAGCCGATACTCTGAACACGAAGGGTTGGGGAGGTAATACTGACCCGCACGTCTAATAGCAACCTTAAGCGACTATCTCCTGGACATGTTACTCATGATAGAAGGGGTGATGCAATTGCTCATACTCAACAATAAGGCCCTTCAAGAAGCGCTGTCCCCCAATGAGGTAATGGACTCCATAGAGGATGCCTACAGGATTCAAGAATCAAAGGCAATGTTCATGCCCGATCGCATACACGTCGATCGCAACGGGAAAACGCTCCTTTATATGCCGTGTTTTGCCGAAGACATGTTCGGCACAAAGTTCTTGACGGTGTTCCCTGACAACCCCGCCAAAGGTCACTCGGCCATCGACGGGCTCATGGTCCTAAATGAGTACGAGACTGGCAGGACTTTGGCGATCCTCGACGGGAAGTCTCTAACCTCCACTAGAACAGGAGCAGTGGGCGGCGTCGCCATAAGACACACCACGCCCGATTCTGTTTCCTCGGTTGGTATCGTGGGTGCTGGAACGCAAGGCTATACCCAAGCCCTTTTCGCCTGTAAGGCCAGGAACATTGAAGAGGTGCTAGTGTTTGACCGATATCGAGACGCGGTTACTTCTTTTGTGGAGAGACTATCTGAAGAGCTTCCGAACGTGAGAGCGAGGGGGGTCAGTACAGTCGAAGAGCTCCTTTTGGGAGCAGAGATCGTCATCACCGCTACTACGTCTGACGAGCCCGTGCTGCCAGACGATCCTTCGTTGTTGATGGGTAAGCATTTTGTGGGAATAGGGTCCTACAAACCAACCATGCGAGAGTACCCTCCGGCACTTTTCGGACTAGTGGACAAAGTGTACATCGACACACATCACGCCAAGGAAGAAACGGGAGACCTCGCCTATCCCTTGGCCCAGGGGCTCTTGAGAGAAGAACAAATCGAGACTTTCGGCCATTTCCTCCTTCATGAGAAACGCAAGGAGTCAATCCGCAGCGGCACCACGTTTGTAAAATCGGTAGGAATGGCTTTGTTTGACCTGGTTGTGTCGAAACTAGCCTATGAAAAGGCGAGAGAACTAGGACTTGGTCTGGAAGTACAGATGTAACGGTTGGGACTGCAAGACGTTGGTCAGTCAAATGCGATCGAAAGAAGGGGTACACGTATGATGACGTTTGAAAGGTATATTACCTGCATAGATTCACACACAGGCGGCGAGCCTACCCGAATCGTCACATCAGGGTTTCCGCCAATTCCGGGCGACACCATCCTTGAAAAGAGAGAATACGTACTTAACCATTACGACCATATCCGAAAGATGCTGATGTTCGAACCCAGGGGTCATGCTGGAATGTATGGGTGCATAATTGTTCCACCCGTTACCCCGGACGGGGACATCGGTGTTCTGTTCACCCACAACGAAGGCTTGAGTACTATGTGCGGACACGCAACCATTGGCGTCACCACTGTGGTGTTCGAAACCGGCATGATGAATGCCAAGGAAGGCGAAAACACCCTCAGAATCGACTCACCTGCGGGCCGCATCACATCCTACGCATACGTCGAGAACGGCAGAGTAAAAAACGTACGGTTTGCCAACGTCCCATCATTCGTACTTAAAGAAGACATAACGGTGAACGTAGACGGCGTTGGGCCCGTGGTCTGCGACGTGGCCTTCTGCGGGGCCTTCTATGTCTATGTTGATGCAGACAAGATTGGAGTCGAACTCACCACCGAAAACGTCGAAACCCTGGTGAAAAAAGGCATGGAGCTGAAGTACAAAGTGATGGACGCCATGGAGATCGTCCATCCGCTGGAGCCGGGCCTGAACGGCATTTACGGCACCATCATCATGGACCTGGTGGAACGTAAAGGCAAGCTTCTGAAAAGCAAGAATATCTGCATCTTCGCTGAAGGTCAGATTGACCGGTCGCCAACTGGCACAGGCACTGGTGGAAGAGTCGCCCTGCTCCATCGCAAGGGAATCATGAAAGACGACGATCAGCTGGAAAACCTATCAATCATTGACACGTCCATGACAGGCAAGATCCTCGAACACACACAAGTGGCAGGAATTCCGGCCCTGGTACCTGAAGTATCTGGAAGAGCCTTCATCACCGGGTTCAACCAGCTGGTGCTAGATCCGGAAGACCCTATCCCCTCAGGTTTCCGGCTGATCGGAGGTTAGGCGAGAGGAGGGCTTGTTGGAATATCAAAATGACGCGATTCGGAGGTTGTGCAGTCTGCAAGTAAGCAGGTTACGTCCGGCACAAATTGGAGGGTCAGCCATGAAGCACAGTGTCTATTTCGACGGAAAAGTACAGAGTCTGGGAGTAAACACCGATGAAGGCTACGCCACAGTAGGAGTCATGGAACCGGGTAAGTACACCTTCTCCACATCCCAAGAAGAGCACATGAACGTAATAGTAGGGTCTATGAAAGTGAAACTGCCGGGATCTGATACCTGGCAAGTGTTCTCGGCCGGCCAGAAGTTCGTAGTGGCGCCTGGCAAGTCCTTTGACCTGGAACTGGAAAAAGACGCCGTATACGTCTGCTATTACAAGTAAGGGTGCAGGAAGGACGAAAATCTACCCGAGATGGCGCGGCGGGCGCCCCTGCTTGTCGCGCCTAAGGAGATGTGAAGATGTCCAAGAAAACACAAGGGTGTGTCTTTGACCAAGCAGAGGTCTGGGATGGAAGGTATCGGAGAATACCAAAGCGCTTTTACCGCGACACACCGATATCGGGTAAGATCCGGGATGTAGGGGAGTTCCTCTTGTCTTGCGGGGTAAAAGACGTGCTTGACGTGGGATGCGGCGTGGGAAGATGGGCATTGCATTTTAGCCGCTTGGGGATGGTTCCGACAGGTGTGGACATATCGCCCGTTGCCATAAGTTTGGCCAAGAGTCTTGCCCAGGAACAGTCCAGACAGATCGACTACCGGGTCGCTTCAGCGTGTCAGATGCCCTTCCCCGATGCTTACTTTGATGGGGTAGTGGCAAGCAGTATAATCGATCACTTGACCCTTTCTGAAGGAACAAAGGCAATGTCAGAAATCCACAGAGTCCTCAAACCAGGAGGGTTCCTGTTCGTAAGTCTAGATGCCCAGGAACCCGATGCAAGTCTACACGAGACTCTTCCCGATGGATCATGGGTGTACACTGAGGGTAACCTTCAAGGAGTGGTGTGGAGGCACTACACTGGTGATGAGGCAAGAGCCCTCTTAGGAGGCTTTCAGGAGATACTGTGGGAGACCACACCCACGGGAGACAGGTGGATATATGCCAAAAAGAAATGAAAAGAGGCCGCAGGTACAAACTGGTCCGCCGGCGGCCTCGTGAAAAACCTGACAAGCGGAGGGCTACACCTCCAAAACCATTGCGGCTTTGGTTAACCTTTCGGGACCTTCCGGCCTAATCAGGACAGTGTCCTCCAGGCGGACCCCTCCCCACCCCGGCACGTAGATGCCCGGTTCGATGGCCAAGGTCATGTTCGGCTCCAAAGGCGCGTCTCCTCCCAGCCCTGGATACTCATGAACCGTAAGCCCGACTCCGTGGCCTCCGGTATCGGCTCCAGCTTTAGCCACATATGAAGTGCAGTTGCCAACAATCGCTCTGGAGACTGCTTCGTCCAACGCGGCCTTTACTTCTCCATAGATCTCTTTGAGCCTCGGAGGGGCGTGACCGAAACAGAAAGTCCTGGTCATGTCAGCGCAATAGCCTTGCACTTTGGCACCCATGTCCACAACCACCGATTCGCCCTCGACGATCTTCCTATGGGCGGGCACATGATGAGGAACCGCCGCACCGGGTCCCGCAGCCACAATTGTATCGAACCCGGGACCTTCGGCCCCCCTGGCACGCATAACGTTTTCCAGTTCCCATGCCAGCTCCTTTTCTGTGATCCCCGGCTTGACACGGGTCAGAACCGTCTCGAACGCTTGCCAAGTGATGGTACAGGCCTTTGTCACCAAGGCGACTTCCCATTCGTCCTTGACCGCCCTAAGTTCGTCTAGGAGCTTATCCATCCCGGTAATCGTGTAACCGTCTCCCAAACCCGCTAAGATCTCGCGATACCAGCGCAGACTCAGGGCATCCTCGTCAACTGCCACGGCACGCCATCCGTTGGCCGAAATGAGTTCAGCTGCCTTGACAGGGTACTTCCTAGCGGAAGGCGCCTGAACACGTATGACCTCCAGATGGCACGCCTGGTCTTTCCACTCTTCATAGTGAGCGCTGCTAAACAGACCGTAGGCCTTGTCTCTACCCACAACAAGCCAACCTGCCGACTCGCCTGTCTGTACGTCGTTGGCCATGACTCCTCCCACGTAATAGCGATTGGCAGGATGGTTGATGAGAATAGCGTCAAAACCTTTCACTGCCATCTTCTTGCGCAAGTTCTCCAGTCGTGTCAAGAGGACATCAGCCGGCACTGTGCACACAACACTCACTCCCCGTTCCGATTACACTTCGACCTTAGAACGATTGGTGCTCGGTCCTGGCGATGATCTCATCTTGAAGCGCCTTGGTCAAGTCGCAGAAGTAGTCGGAATACCCGGCCACTCTAACGATGAGATCTCTGTAATTCTCCGGGTGCGCCTGCGCGTCTCGCAGAGTCTCGGCGCTCACTACGTTGAACTGGATGTGGTGGCCTCCCAGTTTAAAATAGCTTCTGATAAGGTGCACCAGACTATCCAGCCCTTCGGGGCCTTCCAGGAGTTTGGGCGTGAACTTCTGATTCAGGAGCGTACCGCCGGTTCTGACATGATCCATCTTCGACGCAGACTTGATGACCGCAGTTGGACCAAGTCTGTCTCTCCCCTGAACAGGTGAGATACCTTCGGATAGAGGCTCTGTCGCTTTTCGCCCGTCGGGAGTCGCTCCGATCACCGACCCAAAGTACACGTGGCAAGTGGTGGGCAGCATATCGATGCGGTAAGTACCTCCGGTGGGCGACTTCCTTCCCGTGACTGTATTGTAGAAAGCATCGAACACTTCGCGCATGATTTCATCGGCGTAATCGTCATCATTGCCGTACTTTGGCGCCTTGTTTATCAGGGTTAGCCTTTCGAGCTCGTGACCTTCAAAGTTCTTGGCCAGCATCTCCAGCAGCCTCTCCATTGTGAAGGTCTTCTGGTCGTACACATGGTGCTTTATTGCCGCAAGACTGTCGGTAATGGACCCAATGCCCACACCCTGGATGTATCGGGTGTGATAGCGGGCTCCTCCGGCGTTATAGTCGCTTCCGTTCTGTATGCAGTCGCTAACCGTAATGGAAAGGAACGGGCAAGGCATGTACTCGGCATATAGCTTCTCTATTACATGGTTGCCCCTGACCTTGATGTCCACAAAGTGCTTAAGCTGCTTCCTATATGCATCCATGAGCTCATCGAAGGACTTAAACTGGGTCACCTCACCGGTCTCGATACCTATCTTCTTTCCAGTCCTAGGATCCACCCCATTATGCATAGTGATCTCCAAGATCTTTGGGAGGTTCAGATAACCGGTGAGAATGTAGCTTTCTTTTCCGAAAGCCCCCGTCTCGACACATCCGCTGGTGCCTCCGCATCTGGCATCCTCGATGGACTTACCGGCCAACAGCATCTCTTCAATGACCATATCGGCATTGAAGACTGACGGCTGACCCCACCCCTTGCAGATGATCTCGCAGGCTCTTCTCACGAACTTGTCGGGGTTCTTCTTGCTCACTTGAATGTTGGAACTTGGCTGCAATATCCTCATCTCATCGATGACGTCCAACACAAGATAGGTTACGTCGTTGACGCCATCTTCGCCGTCCTTTGTCAATCCACCGCTGTTGATATTGGCGAAGTCGGTGTAAGTACCGCTTTCAGCCAAAGTGATACCCACCTTGGGGGGGGCAGGTTGGTTGTTGAACTTCACCCAGAAGCACTGAAGCAGTTCCCTGGCATCCTCTCTGGTGAGTGTGCCATTCTCAATGTCCCGTCTATAGAAGGGATAAAGATGCTGGTCTAGTCTTCCGGGGTTGAAAGAATCCCACGTGTTCAGCTCGGTGATTACACCTAGGTGTAGGAACCAGTACATCTGCAAGGCTTCCCTGAAATTCCTCGGAGCGTGAGCAGGCACATGGTTGCAGACTTCGGCTATGTCAAGGAGTTCCTGCTTCCTCTTTGGATCGGACGTCTCCTGTGCCATCTCCAGTGCCTTTTCTGCGTGACGCTGGCCGAACCGGATAATTGCATCACAACAAATAGCCATAGCCTTGAGCTGCTCCTGTTTCTCGAAAGCCCGTGGGTCATTATGGAAGTCCAAAGTGTCCAGAGCGTCCTGGATATCCTTCTTGAAATCGAGAAAACCCTTGTGGTACACCTTATCGTCGGCCACCGTATGACCCGGGGCGCGCTGCTCCATGAACTCGGTGAAAATGCCCGCCTCGTAGCAGTCTATCCATTCTTGGGTCATGTGGGCGAAAATCTTAGTGCGCATGGCGCGATCTTTCCAAAAGGGGATTATCTCTCGACCCTGGATGTCCTTGGCCTCTTCGCTGACCCTAAAGAAGGTCTTCTCTCGTTTGTCGATGACATCGAAGTCCTCCAAAGTGTGGCAGCAAAGCTCCGGATAAGTCGGAGTGGCCTTTGGGCTGGGACCCCTCTCGCCAACGATAAGCTCGCCATCGCCGATGTAGATGGTCTTATTCTCCATCAGGTGCCGAAATGTGAGGGCTCGAAGCACCGGGGTCGAGACTGTCCCCTCGTATTGCTGGTAGGCCTGGGTTGCTAACCTAGCACGCTCCACTGACAGCGTAGGCACAGTCTCTAGACTCAGTCTACGTAGTTCCGCGACTCTCTCTCTCACAGCCTCCTCAACCTCCCGTCTTTACATTGAGCCCGAACGAAGACAAGACTTGTGTTACTCTTTCCATCGTGTCATCTGTCGGGGCATCTAGATCCATGAGTTTGTATTCGTGTCCCAGTCTCGCATACTTGTCTTTCCCCATACTGTGATAAGGCAGCACGTTTACGTCTCGTATTCCTATCCTGGACAAAAACTCGCCCGTCTCCCTAAGGTTTTGGTCGTCGTCGTTGATTCCGGGGATTATGGGAATCCTGGCCCGGATCCGCTTTCCCAAAGCGGCCAGCTTCTCCAAGTTTTCGAGAACAAGCTTGTTTGACGCCCCAATGTACTTCTTGTGTTTCTCGTCATCCATAATTTTCACGTCATACAAGAACAGGTCAGCATATGGCGCAATGTCCTCAAGCACAGCCCAGCTGGCAAAACCCGAGGTATCTATTGTAGTCTCCAGACCCTCTTCTTTGCTTTTCATCAGGAGTTCCTTTAGGAACTCGGGCTGCATCAAAGGCTCTCCTCCCGAAAAGGTCACGCCGCCGCCCGACTCATCGTAGAAGATGCGGTCTTTCATAACCTCGGCCATCACCTGGTCCGCCGTGAGTCTCTTCCCCGCGATCTCCTTGGCGGAAGCACCGCAAACCTTGGCACACTCACCGCACACTATGCATTTTTCCCTGTCAATGACCGCGATGCCATCTACCATCGATATGGCGCCCGTAGGGCAAACCTCCTTGCAGAGGCCGCATCCTATGCACCTAGATGGCCAGGACATGATCTCCTCGCCCCGAAACTGGCTTTCAGGATTGTGACACCACCAACACCTTAGTGGACACCCTTTGAGAAATACGGTGGTTCTGATCCCGGGTCCGTCGTGCAAAGAGTACTTCTGAATGTTGAGTATGATTCCGGTGGTCGGTAGCCCTGTCATTGGTCATCTCTCCAACGTGTGTCATTGTCCGTTACCGCACTTCTACCGCACTCCCAACTATACTAGAATGATTTGACATACGTAAACCCCAATCCTGCTAGGATCGCTTTTGACATAGGTCCACACATACGATGCACCACCTGAACTCACGAGACCACCGAGAGACATTCCCCAAATCTCTGCTCCAAGTTCATTATCGCTCAGAAGAGAAGCACTGATCGGGTCAACAGTGTAAATTCGGGAGATAGAAGAACCCCGGAGAAATAACACCCCGGGGCAACACAACCCTTTTGTTCTTCTCCCGCTTATTACTTTACGACTACTTTACTACTAGACTGTACATACGATCCTTAACGTATATCTCTTTCACTATCGACTTGCCCTCAAGATGCCGCCTCACACCTTCGTCCTCCAGTAGGACTGCCTTGACCGTGTCCTGGTCCGCACCTTGCGGCACCTTCACCACGCTTCTGAGTTTTCCGTTAATCTGGACCGCCACTTCCACCACATCGGCAACAGTTTTAGCTTCATCCCATACGGGCCATTTTTGTTGATGCAGCATACCCTCAAACCCGGCGTTCTCCCACATTTCCTCGGTTATATGCGGTGCAACAGGGTAAAGAAGGAGAAGTATAGTTGAAAGCTCACCTCTGGTAATGCGACCCGCCGCCGAAAACTCGTTTACCAGAGTCATCATAGCCGATACGGCAGTGTTGAACTTCATCTTCTCGTAGTCTTCCGTAACCTTCTTGACGGTCCTGTGCATGGCTACCTCGAACTCGGGAGAATAAGAGGCGTCGTCAACCAATATGTCTTGGAGTTTCCACACCCGGTCCAAGAATCGCCGGCATCCCTTGAGGCCCTGTTGGGACCAAGGAATCGCCTGGTCAAAAGCGCCGATGAACATCTCATAGACCCTGAAAGTGTCGGCCCCGAACTCATTGACGATGTCGTCCGGGTTGATCACGTTCCCTCTGGATTTTGACATTTTCTCGCCGTTTTCGGCCAAGATCATGCCGTGAGAAGTCCTTTTCATATAAGGCTCAGACGTGGGCACAACTCCAATATCGTAAAGAAACTTGTGCCAGAACCTGGAGTACAAGAGGTGAAGCGTGGTATGCTCCATACCCCCGTTGTACCAATCCACAGGCAGCCAGTATTCGAGTTCTTCTCGAGAAGCCAATTCGTTATCATTGTGAGGGTCGGTGTAGCGCAAGAAATACCAGGATGAGCCCGCCCAGTTAGGCATAGTGTCGGTCTCGCGTTTGGCCGAACCGCTGCAGGACGGGCAAGTAGTGTTGACCCACTCCTTGACGTTGGCCAGCGGCGACTCGCCTTCTTCATTGGGGATGTAATCGGTCACGTCTGGAAGCTCCACCGGGAGGTCTTTCTCCGGCACCGGCACCCAACCACACTTGTCGCAGTACACCATGGGTATGGGTTCGCCCCAATATCGTTGTCGCGAAAACACCCAGTCCCGAAGCTTGTAATTGACCTTTCTAGTACCGAGCCCCTTACCCTCCAGCCACGAGATCATGGTCTCAATGGCTTGAAACACAGACAGTCCGTTAAGAAACCCGGAGTTCACCAGGATCCCAGTATCAATATCCACGAAGGCTCCTTTTTGAACATCCCCGCCCTTCACCACTTCTACGATGGGGAGCCCAAAATGCGTCGCAAACTCCCAGTCACGAGTGTCATGGCCCGGAACCGCCATAATGGCGCCAGTGCCGTAGGACATGAGCACATAGTCAGATATCCACACTGGGATTTCCTTGCCCGTAGCAGGGTTTATCGCAGAAACGCCTTTCAAGGGCACTCCGGTCTTCTCTTTGCTCACTTCGGTCCTTTCGAAATCCGACTTCTTTGAAGCCTCTTCGCGATAGGAGACTACTTCACACCAGTTTTCGATCAAATCCCTGTGCTCGTCTATCAGAGGGTGTTCAGGAGACAACACCATGTAAGTGGCACCAAAGAGCGTGTCCGGTCTGGTAGTGAAAACCCTTAACTTTGTCCTCCCATTGGTACCGGCTACGGCGAAGTCAACCTCGGCCCCTTCAGACCTCCCAATCCAGTGCCTCTGCTGGGCCTTAATCTTCTCCATGTAGTCCACAGTATCCAGGTCATCCAGGAGCCGTTGGGCGTACTCGGTTATTCTTAGCATCCACTGACTCTTGACTTTTCGAACCACAGCGCCGCCGCATCTTTCGCACACGCCGCCCACTACTTCCTCGTTTGCCAATCCGACTTTGCACGAGGTACACCAGTTGATTGGGATTTCGGCCTTGTACGCGAGTCCTTTCTCATAGAGCTTAAGGAATATCCACTGCGTCCATTTGTAGTATTCAGGGTCCGAAGTGTTAACCTCCCTGGACCAATCGAATGAGAATCCCAGGGATTTGAGCTGATTTCTAAAACGAGCAACGTTCTTCTCTGTGACTATCTTTGGGTGTATCTTGTGTCTTATGGCGTAATTCTCGGTGGGCAGCCCAAACGCGTCATATCCGATCGGATACAGAACATTATAGCCTTCCATACGTCTCTTTCTTGCGATTATGTCAAGGGCGGTATTGCTTCTGGGATGGCCCACGTGAAGCCCATCGCCCGATGGGTACGGGAATTCGATAAGGGCGTAGTACTTGGGTTTAGTCTTATCTGGACTGGCCCGAAATACTCCTTCTCTTTCCCATATATCCTGCCATTTCTTTTCGATCCGTGTGGCGTCGTACTCCTTTATGGCCATAGACTGCGCCCTCCTTACTGCCCCGATAGGTAAACCTTATACTACCACGAAGTGAAGACAATAAGGAAATCCCAACGCGACCCGGACTACTATTTGGACCTAACCTCCAGCCTGTGGCCAACCCGGAGACCCGCTAGGGCAAAGGCGCCTCCGGCCATTTCAAGAGTGTGAACACCGCCTTTGGTCCCGATGACTATCCTCCAAGGACGCACGTTGGGATGTATTGCGACGACTGTCATGTCCCTATCTAGGTATGCCACATCAATGGCAAATCTCATGAAAAAAGTATGGACACTTCCGCACTCTTTCAAGAGCAAAGCATCTGTTAGAGGAAGGGATGTTCTGCCCAAAAGGCCTTTGAAGCGAGTCCAAAAAGAGGTGGCTACCATGACGTTTCCTGCGAGCACCGTCCCCAAACTGAGGTTGGCTATAGTGTGGGAGCTGCTCTTGTCCACTCTAGACTCCATGCGATGGTTCTCCCTCATACAGACCCCGCCAAAGCCTTGACAATGTTCAATATGGCCGGCCCCAGTATTACAACAAATATGGAAGGGAAAATTAAGAACACCAGAGGGAATAGCATTTTGATGGGAGCTTTCATAGCTTGTTCTTCTATGAACTGCTGCCTCTTCTCGCGGATCAGGTCGGCCTGCATTCGCAAAACAGAGGAGACACCCACACCGAGCTGTTCCGCCTGGATAATGGCGCTGACCAATGATGTGAGTTCTGTGACGTCCACACGGTCAGACATATCCTTCAAGGCATCCTTTCTCGACTTACCTAGCCGGATCTCTCTGAGTACTTTCTGGAATTCATCGCTGACCGTACCGCCAAACCTTTCAACTACCCTCATGAGAGCCATGTCAAAGGAGAGTCCCGCTTCTACGCAGACAACCAGGAGATCCATCACGTCGGGAAGGCTTCTCTGAAAGGCTTTGCGGCGCTGGGTTGCGTGCTTTTCCAGGCGAAACCACGGCAAGTATGCGACCATGCCTCCGAGAGCCGATGCCAAAACCACGGCTTTCGTCATTGCCATGTCCTTACGCGAAAGCAGAAGATATGCCCCGACCTGGGTGCCTATGAACAGCATGCCTGTGTAAGTAAGGAAATCGCTGGCTTTCATGTTTCGTGGGTTGCCCGCCGCAATCAGCTTCTTCTCTATCTTGGACAGCAGTCTGCCGGGAGTCGTTTGCCCAACCACAGCCCCAATGGCCTTGAACAACTGGCCTATGGTGCGCTCATAGAAGGGTCTTTCCAAAATGTCCCCCTCTTCGCGGGTCTCCCAGATGTCAAGGCTTTTCAGTCTTCCAACAATGTGCATCCTCTTGCCGCCCAACAAGTACGTTATCGAAACCGAAAAACTCACTGCGGACAAGAACGTGGCCACTACAGCCAAACCTATAAGTGTATTAGGACTAAGCATCCACGTTCACCACTTTTCTCAAGAGAAAAACCCCGATAAGCAAGAGCAACCCGGCGCCAGAGAGCATGCCTAGCCCGGCAGGAGTTGATAGCATGATGGCGCTAAAGTCAGGGTACATACCGAAGATGACTGCCGCCAATGCAAAAGGCAAGAGAGAGATGACCCATGCGGTCATACGGCCTTGAGCAGTTAGAGCTCTTACTTTGGCCCTTGATTTAATGCGATTATCTATTGTGGACGCTATGTTGTCGAAGACTTCAGCCAGGTTACCGCCCACTTGCCTTTGAATAAGAACCCCTGTTACAACCAGTTCGAGATCGCGGGAATCGAATCTCTCGGTAAGGGCCTCGAAAGCCTCATCTATCGACAAGCCTATTCGGCTTTCCCGAAGGACTCTCGCTATCTCAGGACCCAAGGGAGGGCCCATATCCCGCCCAACAAGTTCTAGCGCCTGCATAAAACTATGGCCCGCCCGAAGAGAGTTTGCCAAGAGCGCCAGCGCATCCAAGAGCTGACTCTCGAGCTTGGCGGCTCTCCTACGCTTCAATAGAGACACCCACATGTGGGGAAACACGAGACCCACGACCCCCAGTAAGGTTGCCAGGGGCAAACCCTTTCTTGCGGCAATTCCCAGACCCGCGAGGATTAGAGAAGTCACTAGGCATATGCTGGCCAATTCCTCCGGCCTGAGTGGAACTCCGGCCTTAGCCAGGTTGACCCTGGCACGCTCCACGTACTTCTGACCGAATACCCCCTTCATAGCGGGGATTACCGAAAACCATCTTCTTCTTTTCTTGACGATTGTTCCGGCAGGCAATGCAGCGTTGGGCGCATCTGAAGAAGCCTGACCAACTGCCACTCTCATGCGTCCGGCCAGGTGTCTTTGACGTCGCGTAGCGAAAAGTATCATCTGCCAGAGTATAAGGGCGGCCAGAACGCCGGCCAATACCGCTATCAAGAAAGGCAAGAAAGCACCTCCCGAATCCTAAGAAAACACCGACATAGGTAAGTGGATTCCTTTGGTCTCCAAGGCGGGCAGGAACTTTGGGATAACACCGGTTGCCCTGAAAGTCCCAATTACCTTGCCGCCTTCGCTTATGCCTTGCTCTTCGTAGGTATAGATGTCCTGCAAGGTGATGACGTCCCCTTCCATGCCCACTACCTCGGTGATTTTCGTGATCTTACGGGTACCATCGCGGAACCTTGACTGGTGGACGATGAGATCCAGACCGCCGACGATCTGTTCGCGAATAGCTCTGACCGGCAGATCCACCCCGGCCATGAGCACCATAGTCTCGAGTCGGGACAGCATGTCCCTGGGGCTGTTTGCGTGGCCTGTGGTAAGAGAACCATCGTGCCCGGTATTCATGGCCTGAAGCATGTCCAGCGCCTCACCCCCACGCACCTCTCCAACTACGATGCGGTCGGGCCTCATACGCAGCGAGTTGATGACAAGATCTCGAATGGCGATTCGCCCCTTACCTTCTATGTTAGGGGGTCGGCACTCGAGCCTGACAACGTGATCCTGCTGAAGCACAAGCTCGGCAGCATCTTCGATGGTAACGATCCTCTCGCTAGCAGGAATGAAAGAAGAGAGCACGTTAAGAGTTGTCGTTTTGCCGCTTCCCGTGCCTCCGCTGACAATTATGTTAAGACGCCCCTCAACGCATGCCTTGAGTAACACCGCCATGTTGGTATTGACAGTCCCAAAGCGTATCAAGTCAGACATACCGTACGGGCGGTCAGAGAATTTCCGTATGGTGATCACGGGGCCGTTCAAAGACACCGGCGGGATAGTGGCGTTCACTCGAGAACCATCGGGAAGCCTGGCGTCGACCATGGGCGAACTCTCATCAATCCTTTTTCCCAAAGGAGCGACTATGCGCTCGATGATGCGCATTACGTGCCCTTCGTCCTTAAATGTTACGTCCACAAGTTCAACTTTGCCCGCTCTCTCTACGTAGACCCGGTCCGGTCCGTTAACCATGATCTCACTCACGCTGCTGTCAGCAAGAAGGCCCGTAATAGGTCCGTATCCGTCTATCTCCGAGACTATCTCGCCCACCAGCCTGTGCTGCTCCGCACGAGTAAGCGTGAGGTCCATTTCCTTGAGAATGCGGGCGGCAAGCATCCCGACTGCATCGGATAGGTACTTGGACCACTCGGAAGACGACATGCGGGTCATGGCGTCAACGTCTACACTATCCACAGCTTCCCTCATGACCCGCTCTTTGGCCTCCTTAAGGAACGCGCGCCGCGAAGGGACGGGCGTGGCTTCCTCGATCACATCGTGGGAGCTCTTGGGGCGGTATTGCTCTAGCCTGCTGTGAAGTAGCGATGTTGACATCAGTTGTCACCTCCAAGCGCCATGACATTGGAAACGTCGACCTTGGGTTGGGGCCCGTCTTGATGTCTAGAGTCTCGTCTGCCGAACAACCTCGGAAAGCCCCGCTGCGTCCTCTCCTCGCCTCCTCCCAACACTTGTCTTGCCAACTCATCGATCTTCTTGGCTAAAGGTGAGTTGCGGGCAGACAAATACACGGGATTACCCATGTTGACAGCATCAACCGATAGTTTTTCGGCAAACGGAAGGACACATTGTACCTGAGTCCCCAGCTCATCCTCTAGATCCTTGACTTTCAGACCGCCGGCGTAACCGACCTTATTGAGAACGACCCTGACTTTTGAACGGAGTGAAAGCCTGCCTAGAAGGTCAAGACACTGCCGAAGGTTCTGCACGGAAGCCAAATCCAGGGTGGCTACGGCAAGGATGTCAGAGGATTCCTCCAAAGCCGGCACTACCGTGTCATGGATATACGTGGGTGCATCCACTATGACGTAGTTGAACACTTGAGACATTAGTGAAAGAATTTTCTGTACATGTTCTGTCTGCACAAACCCTGAGAAATCTGGCTGGATAGGAGCAGGGAACACGGCTAAGCCTGTTGGGTGCTTCGAGCAATATCCATCCAACGTTTCTGGGTCTAAAGTGACGATATCATCTACCATATCTTTGATGGATCGCTTCCAGGTGACCCCCGCCATCAACCCCAAGTTCCCCGACAGAAGATCCAGGTCTACCACGGCTGCCCTCTTACCGGTTATTTCCTGCACTGCAAGAGCCAAGTTCAGGGCTATAGTGGTCTTTCCGACTCCGCCTTTGGTGCTGAATACTGTGATTGTTTTGAACTGAGGTCTTGACTTCTTTTTGACGGAAAACGCTTGCTGGCGCCGGAGGCCTTGCTCGGCGGCCTTCTCCACCGCCCGTATGAGACGGTCATCTTCTACCGGAAGGCTTATTACATCCTTGGCTCCAACCGAGAGTCCCAGCCGGAGTATCTTCCTACTGTCTCGGGAAGTGACCAGAACAAGACTTGACATCGGGAGTTCCATTGACAAAGCCTCGGCCAGAGATTGACCCTTATTGTCGTTCATGTCTACGTTCAGGACGATCACCGAAGGCTGACAACGTTCAGCCATGACAAAGCCCACATCGCCATCCTGAACGTTCCCAACAACAGTCAATTCGGAGCTCTTGGATATTCTCTCCTTCAGATTGTTTGTTTTGGAACTATCGATTATGAGAACTGTTGGTCTCTGCATTACAACCCACCTCTAGGGATACGTCCTGAGAAGTTCGTCAACGTCTACTGAAGACAGGTTCACTTGGCCGCCTTCTCCCATAGGTCTCACCGAAAGTCTGACAGTGCCCGTCCTCTCTGAAAGCGCTTCAATCTGCGCTTGGTCGGGAGTCACGGCGATGGTCACCGTGCTCGCTGCCTGTACCCCGTCTCTCTTCTGAAGGTCGGGTCCCACCGCCAAGACCAAAGCATCCTGAATGAGCGTGAGACTGATCAATCTAGCCCTATCCTCGGGGTCAGCCACCACCGTTATGACATCGACTCTGTGTCCCGGTTTGATGAATCCTGCCACGCCCGTCACCTCATCCACGGGAACTGCGATGGCCCTCATCCCCGCGGGTATCTTGAAGGGGAGCTCTTTGGCGTCAGCCTGTCCGGTGAGACTGCCTGCGACTATGGCCGACCCTGGCAAAATATCGGTAGCGGCGTACTTGCCCACTGCTTCTTTGATTTCCTTAATTGCTAACGAGGACGCGTACTTGGCCGGAATCTCCTTGCTCTCCAGCATTTCTTGTTGAATCTCAGTTCCTGCCGGGATCCTGATCCTAGCCAGCACCTGTGTTGTCATCTCTTCAGTAACCGAAGCCTTTCCGACTTCATCCAGGTACCTATAGACCAAGAGCCCCGCTATGACCGCAACCAAAAAAGTGGCAAGTATCCAAAACCTACTCTTGAACGCCATGGCCAATCATCTCACCTATCAACCAATTTCACGTGCTGAACAATGCCTGTGACTGAGTTGGCTTCGTTCTCGCTCACGGGGCCAAGACACCAGCCTTTGAGCACCCTGCCCTTAGAATCGTAAGCATCTATGAAGAACTTGACGAAACCGGTAACGGTCACGTAACTCCTACCCGAAGCCTCGTAGAAGTCCGATACGGTTGGGATCACTACAACTCTGGGGCAGCCGGGCACAAAACTCTCATGGGTACAACCGTGAGTACACCCACCAAGCCTTTCGTCCATCGCCTGCTTGATGCGACCAACTTTCATGCCGGGGTATGTGCTTATCAGGTCACCGACTGCGACACCCCCGTGATATCCTTCAGTGAGAAACTGTTCAAGAAGGTTGGGAGGCCGATAATCCAGAAAACCGTAGTTGCCTGAGACTCCGTCACCCGAAGTAAGGGTCATGTCGTATTGTGTGCCGGATGCGTATCCGTCCCGGAAAAAGGCTATGGGTACGATGCCGCGAGCTTCCTGTGACACGTAGGCAACTGAGGATACCCCAAGTTCTGCGGTGCTCCGTGATATCGCCCTGGCGAAAAACAGGTCGGCGCTCAGACTGAGGTTCACTTGGATCTTACTGTCCTCTGGGAAAGTGACGGAAACTTGCCCTACCTCGGTGCCCATGAGAACCCGGGCGTCATTGCCGCTGATCTCAATTATCTGTAATCCGTTAGCCTCTACGCACTGGAAGACTGCCTCAAGAGAGACCGAACGCTTTAGCATCTGGTCTCCTACCACGCGTGCCGCTGCGGAACCTGCCGCCAAGGCCGCCGAATCGGCGATATCTTGGAGTTTCGTGTGTTTGAAATACAGGGACCCTCCATCTACAGCCAAGGCGGCAAAGCCCAACAAGCAAACCATGGCTGCAGCCGTCATGATCAGAGCCGAACCACGTTCGTCCTGTCGCTTTCCCAACATATGAGTCCCTCCTGAAAAGCCATCACTCGCTTCGCATTGCCATGCGGGACTGAAGTACAAACGGGTTCCCAGTGATATCTCGGATGATGGGTGTGCCTATCTCCAACGCATAGGTCAGAGTGACTTCCACCCACACACCTCCCGCTTCGCCGTTTCGTGCAAACTCCAGCTGCAGGGACCCTTCGTCCAACGAAGCCGTCTTTTCCAAAACCCAAGGCGTCAGGTTGCCTGTAACCCACGAGGGAATCTGATGGTCTGAAACCATCTCTGAAGTGCAGTTGATCGAAGCGAATCTCGCGCCATCCCGGGCTACGCTTTGCAGCTCTACATAGGCAGAGAAGATCCTTCCGCCTTCGATAATGGCCAGAAGTAGGAAAATGAGCACCGGAAGCACCAAGGCGAACTCAACGAGACTTTGTCCCCGCTCTTCGGACCGAAGAGTCCTGCGCATCTCAGTCACACCCGACCTCGGAAGTGATGCCCGTTACCCGCTGTCTCGTTCTTCTGAGAGTGGTCATGACATCGCCTCCCCGTAAGTGTGCTAAAGGGCCCCAGAGGGGCCCTTGCAGTGAGATCGCAACAGAACTAGGTGCCGGCGCCATCGAGAGCCGTAACGATTCTTTCGAATATGCCGGAAATCCCGCCTTCCACGTTCCCCAAGGCCACGAGCAGCGCAACAGCGATTAACCCGATAATCAGTGCATATTCCACCATACCCTGACCTTTCTCGTTCCGGAAAACCTTTCTGACTGATTCATAGACGTTCCAAAGCATGGATCTTACCTCCCTGAATGTATAGACTCTAATGTCTCGCCTGAACGGCCACGGGACCATTCGTTGTGCGCTTCGCTTCCCCGAAGTCCCCGTGTTTTTTACTGCTCCCCCCTTCTTAGGGGTAACGGTTTTGGTACAGGTTAAGTTGTGTCACCTTTGGTATCGGAAGCGGGACATGATGTCTAAAGAAGGACGCTAGGACTTATGTCCTACGGAATGAGGCTTTCTTGCGGGCGAGTCCCTTGCGTTCCTGAAGGGGGCGCACAATGCAAAAGACACCTTCCCGGTGGCGCATGCTTGTCCTGCTCAATCCCGGGAAGGTCTAGGTAGAGATGCCCAATCTAGGCTGACTTAAGTCACTTGTACTTTGGGATCATGTCACCATGGGCGTCGAAGAGGTCATCACAGAGGCTTCTTATGTCATCTATGGACAACTCCGACGATGTATGAGGATCCAGCATAGCCGCCTGATAGACGTAATCCTTGGTCCGAGTCATAGCAGCTTCTATTGTCAACAACTGCACATTGATGTTGGTCATGTTCAGGGCAGCCAACTGCAAAGGTATCCGTCCGACGTAGCAGGGAGTGACTCCGCTTCTGTCCACTAGGCACGGTACTTCCACGCAGGCCTCATAGGGCAAGTTCTCGATGAGGCCAGTGTTCATGACGTTGCCGCCGATCGTGTAAGGCACCCCAGTCTCCATGGCTTCCATAATGTAAGAGGCATATTCGGTGGTACGACTATGGGTAAGCTCGGCGTTATGGACCAGTTCGTCCCGCATGGTCTCCCAACGTTCGATCTGGTCCACGCAGCGTCTGGGGTATTCATCCAACGGAATCTGGAACCTTTCGATGAGCGCGGGGTACCCGCTCTTTATGAAATACGGCATGTACTCGGCGTTATGCTCACTGGACTCGGTTACGTAGTATCCAAACTGCTTCATGATCTCATATCTCACCATGTCGTTGTGAGGAGTTGGACGCTCTAGGGCGCGGCGTTTGATCTCGGGATAAAGGTCTTTCCCATCCTTGGTGATTTCCAGAAGCCACGCCATGTGGTTTATGCCGGCGATCTTCCACTGAATACCTTCGTACTCCATCCCAAGTCCTTTCAGAAGCTCCGAAGCGCACACCTGCACGCTGTGACATAGGCCAACTGTCTTTACCGCGGTGTATCGCAGCATAACACCAGTAAGGATGGCCATGGGGTTGGTGTAATTGAGGAAGAGTGCGTCGGGACAGACTTCTTCTATGTCGCGGGCAAAATCCAGCATAACGGGAATCGTTCGGAGAGCCCTAAAGATACCACCGATACCCAAAGTATCACCAATGGTTTGCCTGAGACCGTACTTCTTGGGTACCTCGAAATCTATTACGGTGCTAGGCTCATATCCGCCTACCTGAACAGCGTTGACGACGTACTTCGCTCCCTTCAACGCCGCCTTTCGATCCGTATAGGCTACCACATTTGCCAGCCCGCCGGTGTTTCGGTTGATGTTCTTCAGCATTGCCTCGGATTCGCCGAGACGTTTCAGGTCGATATCGAAAAGCGCCAACTCGGCCCCATGCAGAGATGGAGTCAGCATGCAGTCCCCCAATACGTTCTTGGCGAACACTGTGCTGCCGGCTCCCAGAAAACATATCTTGAGCAAGACTCATCGCCTCCCGGAAGTGTTCTCGCGGTTCCTTCGACTGTAAGACACCAACTACCTCTAACCTCCAATCGAATTCCCAAGGAAGCTTTCGGTAAACAGAGCATAAGGTGCAGTAAGAAAGCAGGCGCCGCCCAACGCATCTATACGGAGGTGATCTCTATGGACAACGACGGCAGCTTTCGGACATTTAGGGGCTACAGCCTGGCAGATGAAGAACAAGACCTCACTCCGAGCATGGAAGACTACTTAGAGATGATCTTCCGTTTGACGTCTGAAAGACAGTACCTTAGGCTAACGGACTTGGCCGCCGCACTGAACGTGCAACCTCCTTCCGCAACGCGTATGGTCCAAAGACTCTCCGAAAGCGGATACCTAGTCTACGAGAAATACGGCATACTCCAGCTGACAGAACTGGGACGAGATACCGGCGCCCAGCTCATGGCGAGACACCTACTGCTCGAGACGTTCATGAGATACTTCGGCGTCCGTCAAAACATTCTCAAGGACACCGAACGTATAGAACACATCATCAGCGACGAGTTCGTTGACCGAATAGCAAAATTCGTCGAGTTCGCCAAGAACAATCCTACCTGGATTGCCAGATTCCTCTCAGAG
>JBMNKF010000006.1:0-23541 GCA_050952065.1 Bacillota bacterium | reverse complement strand
CGACACAACCGAATGTACCAGAAGCAGGAGAAAGGCAAATCCCGAAAACGCTGCCACGTAGAACCAAAACCCAGCGCCCGTGGCATGCCCCCATCCTGTCCACCCAGGCAATCCAAAACCCAGGACCAAGGCAGCAAGGGTGGCGTAGGAGATGATGAACTTGGATAAGAACACTGACTGTGCCGGTATGGGCTGCACGAGCAGAAAACCTATATCGTCAGACTCATATACGATCCTGTAGGTCGTCTGCAGCCCGGTCATGAACACGATCAAGAGCGACGACAGAGCTACACCGTTCAGAATGCTTAACGACAGGGCGTCAACTAGCCCTGGGACGGAGCCAAAAGTGTTTTGTGCGTAGGTGAACAACATGAAAGAGCCATAGTAAAGCCCCAAAACGATACAGGCAAAGAAAATCGAATACACGCTGATCCGAACAGTCCTCTTGAGGCTTGGCTTACCGCCGGGTGTGAGAATGGAACGCAGGTCTCTCTTGAGGATCATAGACACGTATTCCATGCCTGCACCTCCAAGTGGGAGTCAAACTTCAGCGCGGCCCCGCGCCGAGGTGCTTAACCAGTTCACGGTATTCCTCCCCGCCGGTAAGCTTCAGGAAAAGGTCCTCCAGGGAACTATTGTCTTGCCCTCTCTCGGAGCCCACCCTTTTCCGAAGGTCATCCATGCTCCCCTCTGCCAAAACACGGCCTTTCTGGATGATGCCTATCCTGTCGCACATGCGTTCAGCGATCTCCAAGATATGAGTTGATAAGAACACCGTGCCGCCTCGAGAGGCGACTTCCCGCAACACGTCCTTGACTATGCGGGCGCTCTTGGGATCGAGACCCACCGTAGGCTCGTCCAGAAAGAGAACCTTAGGACTGTCCAAGAGAGCGGCGGCAATGCAGACCTTCTGCTTCATACCGTGGGGAATACCCTGCCAGAAGCTCATCCTGCCGTTCGTCCAGTTCGAACATAGCCAGGAGTTCTTGGATCCTGCGCACAGCCGTTTTCCCGTCCATCTTGCGAAGATCGGCCACGAACTGCAGGAGTTCTCTGGCTGTAAGTTTTTCGTAGACGTCGGGAGTATCAGGAACGAATCCTAAGAGGGACTTTGCCCGAACGGGATCTCTCTGGACGTCTATCCCGCAAATTTCGGCTCGCCCTGAGGTAGGAACCAAAAGCCCGGTCAGCATCTTGATGGTGGTGGTCTTCCCGGCGCCGTTCGGCCCCAGGAAACCGAAAATCTCTCCCGGTTCAACCGCAAGACTGAGATCATGAACAGCCGTTAGGGTCCCGTACTTCTTGGTAAGACCTATGGCCCTGATCACAAGAATCCCCCTAGCCCCACATTCTGGAATCGCTGCGAACCGATTCTAACTTTACCACTCTAGGAAAAGGGAAGCAAGCGTGTGGCTCAACTAGGACTTGGCTGTCTTACTGTCCGGGAGGTTCAGACGAGTCCCCCGCTGCATTTGAAAATGCAGCCTTTCCGGCCTTCAGGATGGATGGTAGCATCTCTCTTCTGGATAAGGCTCTTACTTCTTCGTACACCTTTTCGGAACTACGGGCGATATCGTCCCAGGAGTAATTGCGCTTGGCAACTGCCTTGGCACGTGATGCCAGTCTTAGTCGGAGCCCGGTATCGCGCAAGAGGACCTTTATGGTCTCTCCAAGACTTACGGGATCGTCAGGTATTACCTTCATTCCGGTAACCCCGTGGTCAATGATTTCTTGCAGTCCTCCGGCGTCCCCCACCACACAAGGCACACCCGTCGCCATAGCCTCTAGGGCGACAATGCCGAAAGGTTCGTAAGAGCTGGGAAAACATGCAACCCACGCCCTGGCATATAGATCTTTAAGCGCTTCATCGCCCAAGTGACCTGGGAGATCCACCACCCTTCCGAGTCCCGATTCCCAGATCCGTCGGCGCAGGTCTCCTTCTATGGGACCACTTCCCGCCACCACCAGTTTCACTGAAGGAAACTCCAAGGCGATGTCGGACATGGCTTCCACCAAGACGTGTGCCCCTTTCTCGGGGACAAGACGGCCCACGTACAAAACAAGAGGATCTTTCTGGGGGTTCCTTTCCACCTCAAACCAGGATGGCGATATGCCGTTGGGGATCACTCTGACCTTGTCGTCTGGGACACTGAATGTTTGACAGATTTCTCGGCGCATATAGTCGCTGCAGGCTATGACTCTCCACGCCTCGTAACAAAGCCACCATTCGGTCTCGGAAATATGGGCTTGAACTGGGTTGTGAAGTCCTTTTTGCCTGCCGCACTCCGTGGCGTGAATGGTGGCGACCAAAGGTAGATTCCATGCGTGTTTCAATGCCCTGGATGCGTAGGCTACAATCCAGTCATGGGCATGGATTATGTCAAATTCGTCAGGAGAAAGCATGCGCAAGACCTCCTCCAGAAGACTGACGTTGAACTCCGCGGCCCATGTGGGAAAGTCCGGAGGATGGAGGTCGTAGGCTTTGGCAGAAATCACACGTACGCCCCCATCATCCCAGATCTCAGGCCTACCGGCTCCCCTGCGGGTCAAGACCGTCACATGGACTCCTCTCTCATGGAGCGCCCTACTGATACTGGCGACATGCCTGCCCAAACCCCCAACGTGATCTGGAGGGTATTCCCACGACAACATCAAGACTCCTAGGCTCATGAAGGATCCACCTCTTGGTTTCCATTACGTAATCCGGCAATCATCCGAGACAGTTCTCCCACACTCCAGGCTTGCGCAACTGCACCTCCGGCTTCGTAAGGGAAATCGCCCGAGGCTACTTCGGGCACACTTCCCATACATGGGTTGGCGTCAAGGTCGGCAAGACTCACCAACAGAGGCACTACAGCGCTATCTAAAGCCTCCCCTTTTAATCCAGGCCATATGTGTCGCATAAGGTCATAGTAGGAGCCTAAGAGCCAGGGCCACACGGTTCCTTGGTGATAGGAAGCATCCCTCTGCTCGGGCCCTCCTTTGTATTGACCCTTGTAGCACTTCTCAAACGGGGCAAGAGTTCGAAGTCCCTTGGGGGTAAGAAGCCACTTTTTGGCGCTTCTCCACGTTTTAAGAAGAACCCCTCTGGGAAGAACGCGGCCCAGTAGAGCGGCGGCAATCACCGCATTTGGACGCAAGATGGGCACAGGAACACCTTCTTCGTCCAAACAATCGTAAAGCCCCCAACCCGGCCACTGGAACCTTTCAACGAACTCCCGAGAGGCGGACAAAGCCAGATTCCGATACTGAGCCCATACACCATTTCCCATGCGCCTTTCCCAGCGGGCCATAAGAAACAGGGTAAGGATCCACAAAGCGTTGATCTCCACCGGATACCCCGCTCTGGGTGTCACTGGAATGCCTCCAACACATGCGTCCATCCAAGTCACTTGGGTCGGCTTATCGCCCCCGTGTCCCGCAAGCAGGAGTCCAGATGGGTCCATTCTCACACCAAAAGAAGTCCCCTTGGCGTAAGACCTGATGATATCCCTTACTCGAGATGTGATGCTGTCCACAAACAGGCTGTCTCCCGACGCTCTTTCGTAGATCCCCAAGGCGCGAATCATCCAAAGTGATGCGTCGGCAGAGTTGTGAGCCGCGCCACACCCTTCTTGAAAGCAGTTTGGTACCATGCCCTCTTTCATGGCCGATGAGAATCGCAGGAATACGTGACGCGCGTCCTCCCACCGCCGGGTTCTGATAAGAATCCCTGGCATTGCAATGAACGAGTCTCTGCCCCATTCACCAAACCAGTGATATCCCGCGATAATGGATTTTCCCGACGATGAAGTCGCCACGAACTGGTCGCTGGCCAAATCCAACTTTGCCAAGAGAGGTGAAGGGGCCTTCTTCTCTATCTCCATCCTTCTTTTTATCTCTTGGCATCTTCGCGTAAGAGCGCTAGCTCTTAGGTCCCGTTGGGGCCAGCGTTCCGCTTGCATTGGCCCTGCCCAAAAAACCACGGTAGCGCCCGGTTTGAGAGAAGCTTGGAATTCTCCCGGGCTGAAATAATCTTCCCGGTAGTCAAGACCTCGATCCCGTTCCATTGGGTAAACGTGCTGTCGATACCATTTTGGATCCAGGCGAAAGGTGGAAGGCTCCGCAATGAGCAGGAGATCACCGCACGCATGGTGCCCTTCTATGACGACAGCGCCATCAAAGGACCTAACCGTGGGCGACCAAGTACCCTCCCTTCCCAAATGGTGGTAGAAGCGGTTCTGGCAAAAAGGTCGCATGAGGATCGTCATGGGACACCCTGAGTCGCCCGTATCCGGGGTACCGGGCTCGAGGCGGTACATGCAATAGACCCCCGGCACCCCATGCCTCATGAAGATCTCTCGGGAAAGGAACCTCTTACCCACTTTGAAGACGAATTTGGGAAACGGGTATCTGACAAAATGCCACAGATTACTAGCACCGTCCGGATAGGTGACACCAGGGTAATAGTTGGACGATAGTTGCCATTGCCCCCCGGAGTCTTGGCAGGAATCCTCCAGCTTGGATAGAGCCAGAAATCTCTCACCGGGGTCTCGTCCGGCTACAAAAAGCCACCCGTGATATCTGCGGGTATGGATGCCCAAGGTCGTAGACGAGGCAAACCCGCCCAGTCCGTCCGTCTCAAGCCATTCTTGCAGCGATGGCGCTACATGAGACACCCCTGTGGAAGAGGCTTCTTGCCAACCTGCATAAATCATGAGATCGTTTTGCCCCGGATGCCACGTCCATATGCGGACCACAAGCTCCGGCATCACATACGCTAGAGGGGTAAACGAAAGGGGGAGACACATGAATATTGGCTCCAAGACGTCTACGCCCTGCTTCGATGCGGGCTCCCAATACTGCCCATGCATCCTCTCGGATCTCGGTCAATGTGTCGCGTGTTCACTCCTAAGAGGGGCGGTAATCTGCGATTGCGGTTGGAGCGGCACGTGCGTCTATTCAGAGTACGTGAGAAACAAGAACACGCCCAAGAAGAGCAGGCTGCCCCATTCCGCCACGGTCCTTGGACGCTGGGAAATTCCAGGAAGACAGATTCCGGGAGCACCACTTGCATTTGGCTTAGAGCTGCGTGTGCCCAATGACATGGCCTCTTGGTGTGTTCAGCCCGGGTCTTTTGTCCTGGTGAGACCGCCTGAGACCACTGAAAGGTGGAACATCCCCCTATGTGTGGCAGGCACAACGGCAACATCAATAACCGTGGCCATGGAAGTGGCAGGACCCAAGACCATTGCCTTGGCCAGATGCTCGTCGGAAGGCTCACAGATAACGGTCACGGGGCCTTTTTGGTCAGGCATTCAAGGTCATTTTAACTTACGAAGGCACGGAGGAGGCAGGGTGTTGGCAGTGGCTAAAGGCATTAACCAAGCTACTCTGGTTCACGTGGCTCAGTACGTCGCCCACAGAGGGGGAACACTGAAGACCCTCATTGGTCCAGGGACCCTGGGAACCATCTTTGTCAATGAGGCACTCCTGGCCTCTGGAGCCCAGACACAGATCATGCCTCGAGAGAAAGATCACAACCTCGCCCGGGTCTCGGCCGAATTATCCGAGGGAGACTACGACCTCCTGGTGAGTGCGGGTGGAGACGTGCAGCACAAGAGCCTCATAGGACTACTTCGGTCGTTACCGGATCCTCCCGCATTTGCCTGGTCCTCTAATCTGACAATGACCTGTGCAGAAGGGATTTGCGGATCCTGCCTTAAGAACGGGTTTCGCGGATGCAAGTCTGAACTATCTGCCCAAATGCCATCTCTGTCTAGGGAGGGACTGTTTTGAAAAAGAACCATCAGGTGTTGGTTATTGGAGGAGGATGGGCCGGAGTATCTGCCGCCCTATCAGCGAGACTCGCCGGCGCCGATGTTGCAATATGTGAGCGCACTGACATGCTGCTTGGAGCCGGACTGGTGGGCGGAATAATGCGCAACAACGGCAGGTTTGTGGCCACAGAAGAAGCCCTTGCCATGGGGTGCGGAGACCTCTTCAAGATCACCGATGGGCTATCCAGGCACAAGAATGTGTCATTTCCCGGACATCTTCATGCCAACCTGTACGACGTGATGCTCATAGAGCCGGCCGTGAGGGCTCTCCTAGACCTGAGCAATATTTCGGTGTATTTTGGAGAGAGAATAGTCGGAGCGAAAGCAACAAACGGCAGACTCATGGAGGTCATTGCCGAATCAGAAGGCGTTTTCTCTGCCGACGCCTTTGTGGATGCCACAGGGTCGTCGGGTCCTCCCGGGCAATGCCAAAGACTCGGGCACGGATGCGCCTCTTGCATCCAGAGGTGTCCTTCGTTCGGTCCTCGAGTGAGCGTCACCCAGCTCATGGGACTCAAAGAGTTCATGTGCTCCAGGCGAAAAGGGACTTTTGGGGCCATGTCGGGTTCGTGCAAACTACACAAAGAAACGCTGTCGCAATACCTCCGTGAAGAGCTGGATTCCAAAGGCGTTCTTGTGGTTCATCTTCCCGAGAAACTCACCAACTCCAAGAAACTCGAGACCAAGGTGTGCCAGCAGTACGCTCTCCCGGAGTATGCCGAAAACTTGATACTACTTGATACGGGTCACGCCAAACTCATGTCGCCATACTTCCCTCTCTCGGCCTTACGGTCGGTACCTGGGTTTGAAAATGCCCGGTACGCTGACCCATTGGCTGGAGACCGCGGTAACTCAATCCGTCTCACGGCCGTTTCCCCGAGAGATACGACACTTCTGGTCCACGGTACCCAAAACCTCTTCGTAGCGGGAGAGCGAGCGGGTGTGTGTGTCGGACATACAGAAGCCATTGTCACGGGCGCAGTTGCCGGCCGAAACGCAAGCCTCAGTGCGCGGGGCAAACCACTCTTGATTGTCCCACAAACCCTTGCCATAGGCGATTACATCGCCCTATCCGGTGTCAACAGTTCGGGAGAGCCTCTCGTACCTGAAGGATACGGGTTGAGAGCGTCTCACACTTTCTCAGGATCGGTCTACTTTGAGAGGATGAAATCTCTAGATCTATACCAGACTGACCCCGATGTCATATGGAGAAGAGTCAAGGAGTCCGGGATGGAATCGGCATTCTTGGAGGCCTGACGTCCATACACCGGTTCTTTCTGGGTTCTTAGCTTGAAAATGCGTTCCGGAACACGTCGGGGATAATTGACGCCATGATCACCATTGTCCATTGGGAACAAGATAGTGGAACAGTCTTGAAGAACTGTGCAACCATGGGCACCTGAACGGCTGCAAAAAGCATGGACCAAGAGATAAGGGTTGCAACCACGAGATACATGTTTGACCAGATGCCGATTTCCGTTGGAGTCTTTTTCTCGGACCGGCAGTCAAATGCGGTAACAAGTTGAGTAGCTATTAATGTGGCTAAGGCCAAAGTTCTGGCTAACTCGGTATCGCCTGACTTGAGGCCCCACAAGAATAGGAGCAAAGTGACCAGTCCTATGTAGAGTCCTCTGCCAAGGATCTTCTTGGATAGGCCGCCCGAGAATATGCCTTCATTAGGGTCTCTGGGCCGCCTATCCATGATTCCCCTTTCTGGCGCGTCCATGCTTAAGGCCAAAGCGGGCAATCCGTCTGTGACCAGGTTCACCCATAGTAACTGGGTCGGAGAAAGAGGGAGCGGAAGCCCAAGAATGACCGCTCCGACCATAGCGAAGATTTCACCTAGATTGCATGAGAACATGTACCGGATAAACTTCCGGATGTTGTCGTAGATGGCCCTGCCTTCCTCAATTGCCTTTACGATAGTGGAGAAATCATCGTTGAGAAGCACGATGGAGCTCGCCTCCCTGGCCACATCGGTACCGGAGGCGCCCATAGATACGCCCACAGCAGCTTCCTTCAGAGCCGGAGCGTCGTTGACCCCGTCCCCGGTCATGGCCACCACGTGACCTGACGACTTCAACGCTTTCACTATGTTAATCTTGTGACTAGGGGATACGCGAGCGAAAACTCGTCTCTCAAGGATGGCGGCCGTTTGGGCTCTTTTCGACAGTCTCTCCATCTCCTCGCCGGTCATCCCTCTCTTGGGCCCTTCCAGGATCCCGGACTGGCGGGCGACGCTCTCCGCGGTCCTCAAGTGGTCGCCCGTGACCAAAACCGGACATACACCAGCTCTTTTGCAGCGTTCCACCGATTCTCGAACACCCGGACGAAGCGGGTCCTCTATGGCCAGACATCCCAGGAGAGTCAGGTCTTCCTCCAGGTAATCCCCACCTTCTACCACCGAACTCTCTCTTATAGCCACGGCCAAGACCCTCATACCCAGCGCGGCCTGAGCATCTACCCACCTCTCCCACAGTTCGCGGTGCTTGGGTACAAGAGGTATCGCTCGCCCTCCTGTCATCTGACTTCGGCACAAACCGAAAACCTTGTCCGGTGCCCCTTTTGCGCAAATCAGCGCCCCCTTCTCTGTAGCCACTTTGACGCTCATCATGCGGCGCGAAGATTCGAAAGGACGCTCCCCCAACCGTGGAAACTGTGCGTCCAGCCCACGTACATCCCATCCCGCATGAATTGCGGCTGACACTATCGCTTGTTCGGTAGGATCCTCGCCGGTGAGTTCCCCTTCGCTGGACAGATGTCTTGCGTCGCTAGCCAATAGAGCCCATCGTAGTATGTCCCGAGCCCCATCCTCATTCCACGGCGGTCTTAGTTGAAGTACTTCAGTATCGGAGGCGCCCAGGGACAAAGCCACGGCGGCCACGACCATCCTGTTCATTGTGAGGGTACCTGTCTTGTCGGTACAGATCACCGTTACCGAACCAAGAGTCTCTATGGCCTCCAATCGGCGGATTACTGCCCCATCCCTGGCCATCCTTTGCACTCCCAGAGCTAGGCACAACGTCACCACTGCAGGCAAACCCTCGGGCACCGCCGCCACAGCCATGCTCACTGATGTGAGAAACAGACTACGAAAAGGCATACCTCGCCAAAGACCAACTCCGGCCAGAAGACAGCACAGCCCGATGCAGGCTACTAGAATGGTCTTGCCCAAAGCCTCTAGACGCGTCTCTAGAGGGGTCTTTTGACTGGTGGCAGTAGACACCATCGTGGCGATGCGCCCCATCTCGGTGTCCATTCCTGTGGATACTACAACCCCCAATCCCTCTCCTCTAGTGCACAGAGTGCCGCCATATGCCATGTTCTTCCGCTCTGGCAAGGCCGTGCTCCGCGGCAAGACAAGGGAAGCGTCCTTGGAAACGGGCATAGACTCACCTGTGAGAGCCGCTTCCTCGACCTGGAGAGAATCTGACTCCAAGAGCCTTACGTCAGCCGCTATGCGCACTCCGGGCCAAATGGCTAGCACATCGCCTGGGACAACGCTTTCCCTGTCCACTTCTTTGAGAGATCCGTCTCTCACTACCCAAGCCTTTCTGGGCGCATAGTCTTCTAGTGCGTCAAGCGATCTTTCAGCCCTGAACTCTTGTATGGTCCCCAAGAAGGCGTTAAGAATCACGATTACTGCTATGACTGCGGCATCAACGATTTCTCCCATAGAGGCCGAAACACAAGTTGCAATCAGCAATGTGAGCACCATGGGGTCTTTGAACTGTGACAAAAGTATGCTTAGGAGATCCGAGCGCCGGTTTCTGGCAATCCTATTGGGTCCGCATTGCGCCAGTCGCCGTCTAGCGTCTCTGGTCGTAAGTCCGTTGTCTTTGTCCGAGTGCATGATGATGAGGGCCTCGGTTCCTGAGGTGGCGTGGTAATGTGCCAATGAAACGCGACCTCCGTGCCTCTAATGTCCGTCCTTGAATTGATATGAAAGAAGCGGACGCTAAAGCACCTATATGCCGCGATCTCCTGCCTAGGCCCACACGCTTGTCACGGCACGCGTTCCACCAAATCAGAAGCCAGGTCTTTCAAGTGAGTGACATCGTTAATCCTGACAATCTCCCACTTGCCTGCCTCGAACCTGAACACGCTGATGGAACAGTTGCCCACTACACCCGCAATCGGATGTCCCAAAGCTCTAAAGAGAGCGTTTATTGCTCCGCCATGTGAGATAATCGCGGCGGTTTTGTCGGCATCATCTTTGGTATGCCACTCGGTAATATCTGCCAGCGCTCTAGAAACCCGGTCACAAAGGTCCTGAAACGATTCTCCGCCTGGCCTTCGGTAGTTCACCGGATCTTTCCTGAGAAGCCTCCGTTCCTCGGGATACAGTCGTTGGGCTTCTCGGTCAGTGTGGCCTTGAAAAACGCCGACGTGTACCTCTCTAAGGCGCCTGTCAAGCACAAGTCTACAGGTGTGGTGCTTCATTATGGCTTCTGCTGTCTGTCGCGCCCTAGACAAGTCGCTAGAATACACCGCGTCGAAGGATACATCTTTGAGAGCCCAACCAACCATTTCAGCCTGTTCTTGGCCTAAGCCCGACAAAGGAACATCAAGGTGTCCCTGCAAGACTCCGCTCCTATTGGCCGCGGTCTGGCCATGACGAACTACATATAGGGTAAGCATTGAGAATAGGCGGACCCAAGCCGCCGTTCCCTCCCCGTATCCAGCGTTTCTTGGCTTTTCGTCGCGTGGGCCGCGCTTCCCTTCCGTTCAGCTCGGAGGACGTCGCTTCTAAGGCATGCTTTGGGCGGTAAACACAATGCACTATAGGGGCACGGGATATGGGATTACGGAAGACTCGGTAAAGAAGTGGCGTCCATCCGTTAGAAGCTCCGTACGTGATTTCAGGATGGACGCCATTTTCATTTTGCTGCGTCTATTGAGGTCCTATTCGGAACCCCAGAGGTGATCCCCCTGGAATATCATGGCACTAACCACACCCGCCCAAGGTGATGGTTCTTTCCTGGTAGCCGCCCCGAGGATTGCCGGCGGATATTGTTAGAGTCGCCGCAGACGGAGAGTACACGGTCCACTGCACCAGGCGCTTGGTTTGGACGGATCCGCCGAAAGCCCTGCCCAGGGCTAGCCGCCCCTCAAGATGTCCGACTTCCACCTCTTCTTTGCCTCCAAGAAGCCGTACCCCTTGAGGAATCTCGATCTTGGCTTTGACTGGAGATGCCTTTTTGTTCTTCTTGGCCTGATCCGTCACGTTGGTGGGGAGATAACCCATGTTTCTCACGGTGACCTTAATCGTATACACGCCTGCGGACACCTCTTCTACGTCCACATCGGTTATCCGAACTAAGGGTGTGGTGAGAGCTGATTCCAGGCAGAACATAGCGTTCTTCCTGCACTCCCGCTCCAGGAACTTTGGAGGAGGGTTTTGAAAGACGTATTTGTGTTTCCATCCGCCTATCTCCACGGCGCCCAGTTGAGGATGGTTGAAGGGTCTCCAATTGATGAATCCCTCACCGCCCAAATTCTCGTCATTCCATTTTTGCATGAGTACTTGCTCATCCTCTGACCAGTCCATCAGAGTTTTGTATGTATCCAGCCTTCCGATAGCGCGATTGGGGAAATCCCAGACTTCCGTGGAGTACGCGATAGCCCCCATGTGTTCGAACATCCACTCGAGGGCCGTACCCCAAAGCGGTCTCTTGCCCGGAATATCTTTGTTGAGGGCGAAATCCTCGTATATGCCCACAACCGGATAGCCCGTTGCCTCGGTTCCTATGGCGCCTATCTCTTTGAGGGCTTTGAGGTCCTTTGGGGCAACGTCTTTGTCTGGCTTGGCGGCGGGAGGCCTTAGCACGGCGCCTGTAAAGGTGTGAAAGGAATGAGCGATGGTGATGTTCTTGTGGGATTCGAAGAAGTCGGCCACTGTCCTAGACTCGGGCTCTGAGAAAGGATAAGGTCCGGCACCGGACTGGATGTAGTCCTGCTGCCAGTAAGCAGCATAGTTCCTGTTAACGTCCAAACCCCACTTGGGGGGCGCATCGAATACTTCTACTCCGTTCCAGTTCCTGATGAGCCCTTCGCCGTAGATGTTGTAGTAAGTCCCCCCATACTCGTTGGGCTTCCTTCTCACCATGACGCGGGGATCCTTTTCCGACACCCTCCACTGGCCGTTTTCGTCCTGCACGCGCATTTGTGCGATGACCCCATCTCCATCGATATCTGCAGGATAAAGACCATCTTTGTCTTCATCGTAAGGCCAAGGTCTTATACTCGACCTCGGAATGTAGGGCTCGTTGAGGTACAATTCTGCCCCGTCAGCGGATAGCCTGGGAATCACGTAAAATGCTCTTGTGTCCAAAGTGCTTGTAACCTTCTCGTCTCGGCCGTAGTTCTCCAGCAAATACCAGATGGTATAAAGGCAGATCATACTGCCCGTTACCTCACCGGCATGAGTATTGCCGTCAAGGTAAACTGCGGGCTTCCTTGACGCAGGGCCGGTCTTGGTGTTGGTTATCTCGGCGAACCAGATGTCCCTTCCCTGCCAAGTCTTCCCCACCGAGTACACGGTGCAGAGGTCCCTGTGGCGGGATTCCAGGTCCCGCAGCAACTCGGTCAACTCTCCGTGCTTAAGATATCGGTCCCATCTTGCCTCCATCTTCCAAGGTTCCCCCTTTGCACGTTTCTACTACTAGTTACTGCGACGCAATCGGAATTACCTTGCAGAACGGAGTGGGCACCATTCTTTCTCGATTCGAAGCCTTGCGGAATACCACCGTGCTAGGTCTGCAATACTAGAGTGACTGTTGTCTTTTTGTAGGAGGTCACGAAACGGTGGAATCAGCTGCCAAGAGTTTCGTCGAAAGACACGCCGATTCACACAATGTAGAAAACAAGATCCGCGAGATTCTGGCAGGTGCGGGTCCGTTGAGTCCCATAGTTGACTACGTTGTCAATAGCGGAGGGAAACGGCTCCGGCCCAGTCTTGTGCTGTGGACGACAAAGGCGTGCGCCAACACCTTCCAAACGTCTTTCAGTGACGAAGAGGCTACCGAGGTAGCCGTCGCCTTCGAACTGGCACACCAGGCGTCCTTGATTCACGACGATATCATAGATGGCGCCAACATCCGACGAGGTCGCCCCACTGTCCACCTTCTCTGGGGCATCCACAGTGCAGTGCTGGCAGGAGACTATCTCTTCACGATGGCCAACAGGGTTGCGCTGCGTTACGGACGCCTTGGGATTGCTTCGCTCATCAACCAAGCCATAGAGCTCACTTGCGAAGGTGAAGTGGCCCAAGACGCAAGATTGTGGGATGCAGCGGTATCCGAAGCCGATTACTTGTCCCATATTTCCAAGAAGACCGCCGCTTTAATCGGGGCCGCTAGTCAAGCCGGGGCCATACTTGCCGGTTCACCCTCTTTCGCGGAAGAAGCCATGCTCCGATTCGGCATTGAACTGGGTTCCGCTTTCCAAATAGCAGACGATATCATGGACATTCAATCAGAAGTGTCGGTCTCGGGAAAAGAACCCGGAAACGACTTGCGCCGCGGACTCTTGACCCTGCCTCTCATTCTTGCCATGGATGGGCCTGTAGGCGAATTGGTAAGACGAGCGCTCTCGGCCAGAGAGGTGACTGACGAGACCGTGGACTCTGTGAAACGGCTGCTTAACGTTCACGGATACATCGTCCGCGCTAGGAAGAAGGCGATCTCCCTGACCCAATCGGCCGAATCCAGGCTCTCCTTCCTGGTACCGTGTCCGGCCAAAGATGCTCTAATCTCCACCCTGCGGAACGTGCCTCACAGGCTCGCCTGATCTCACCCGGGCTGTCATAAGGGCCTTCTGCAGGTCTCGAATGCCTGTAATGGGGGCGCTGCAAATCCTTCCTTGACACAGGGTAAGCGTGGCCCGACATGGCAAATCCGGTGGGTCCTCTTCTCTAAGAACGGCTCGGTGGGCCGAAAAGATGACTTGAGCGCCGGGCAGATAAAGGCTCTTGATGTAATTGAGCATTGCCTCGGCAGTAGGATCATTGATGTCCGCAGCCACCTCTATTACTTGTGAACCGCCGCTTGCGTAATTGACACCACAAAGCAAGTACCCGTACCCAGTCGGATTCCGGGCAATGCTTCCGGCCAACACATCTATAGTTGAGAGAGCCATTGACTCGTAGTCTTCGGGCCCACCCAGGTGTGAAACCCTAAGGAGGTTCACTATGGCCACAGAGTTGCCCGAAGGAATGGCACCATCATAAGTCTCCCTAGGACGAACGATCAGGTCTTGGCGGCCCGCCTCTGTAAGGTAGAACCCAGAGATGGCCTCGTCCCAGAACAACTCCACCATCTTGGCAGTCAGGTCCCAAGCGCGCTCCAAATACCTCACGCTGTAAGTCGCCTGATAGAGGTCCAAGAGACTCTCCACAAAATAGGCGTAGTCGCACAGACCCCCGCTGAAAGCAACATCGCCTTGCCGATACCGGGCATATAGCGTTCCGTCGCGCAGAAGGTTTTCCAGGATGAACGCCGCACATCTCTCAGCCATCTCCAAACACGCTTCGTCACCCGTGGCATACGAGGTCTTGGCCAACGCTGAGATCATGAGTGAGTTCCAAGATGTGAGTATCTTGTCGTCGGTCATGGGGCGAACTCGCTTGTCCCTCTCCAACAGCATTCTTGCGCGAGTCCTTTCAATGGCAGGCTCCCTGGGGCCCACTGTGGGATCCACCAAATGGGGCACGGTGCCCCCGTTGATACTCCCACCATCTTCTATGCCGTAATAGTCACAGAAGACCCTGCCGTCATCTTTGCCCAGTAGGGAGACAACCTCGTCACGAGTCCACACATAGAACTTGCCCTCCACCCCTTGTGATTCGGCGTCTATAGCCGAGTAGAATCCCCCTTGGGAAGACAGCATCTCCCGTCTGGCAAATGAGACTATCTCGAGGGCGATGTCCTTGTACATCGCCTTCTGGGTCGCCTGGTAGAGTTCGGTAACGGCCTTGAGCATCATGGCATTGTCGTAAAGCATTTTCTCGAAGTGAGGCACCAGCCACTTGGAGTCGGTAGCATATCGAAAGAATCCGAACCCCAGGTGGTCGTATATCCCGCCAGAGTAAGCGCCTTTTACGGTTCTCTCTACTATATCCAAGGCCCGCTTGTTGCCGGTGCGTTTCCAATAGGCCATGAGAAACATTAAGTTGTGAGGCGACAAGAACTTGGGAGCAACCCCAAACCCTCCTGAATCCTCGTCAAATGACTTGGAAAACTCGGTAAACCCTTTATCCAAGAGCGCCTCGTAATCGTCCTTTTCTTTGGGCATAACAGCCACCAAATCTACGTCACTCTCATGCCGCCTTTCTTGAATGGCCCGGTATATCTTGTCGGCTTGGTCAAGAAGAGGTTTCCTGTTGTTTTCCCAAGCTTCCTTGATGACCTGCAGGATGTTGAGTAAACCCGGGAGACCAAACCTGGAAACCTTGGGAAAGTACGTTCCCGCGAAGAAGGGTTTCCTGTCAGGAGTGGCAATCACTGTAAGCGGCCATCCTCCGCTTCCGGTTATCATCTGACACACACTCATGTAAATGTGATCAACATCGGGACGTTCTTCTCGATCTACCTTTATGGAAATGAAGGACTCATTGAGTTCCTGGGCTACTTGGCGATCTTGAAAGCACTCCCTGGCCATGACGTGACACCAATGACAAGTGCTGTAACCTATGCTGAGGAAAATGGGTTTATCCTCTTCCAGCGCCTTTTGGAAGGCCTCTTGGCCCCAGGGGTACCAGTGTACCGGGTCCTCCGCATGCTGAAGAAGGTAGGGGGATTTCTCTCCCGCCAGTCTGTTCTTTGCCACATTGTTTATGGTTTCCTGTTGATTCACCGTTGCGGTTCTCCTCCCCTCATGCCCTGTTTACGGAAGTATTATCTGCAAAAGGGGAAGAGGCAATCCTCCTCGCTCCTACTCAAAGAACTCGTTTAGAGGAAACTGCCTGTCTTTCGGGAACGGGCACTTGTAGGGCGAATCCTTGGTCTTCTCCAGGAACTCTGCCTTGGCCTTCTCGATGATCTCCGGATTCTTGACCAACTCCAGAGCGCACAACGCCATTGTCTTTGCGGCCACCATCATACCCTTCTTGCCTATGGAGTGCCCTGACGACGCGCAGTTTTGCCACGAATGCCCCGGGCAACCCAGGGGGACTGTTGCAGCGGACATCTGGACTGTGGGGACAATCCAGCTGACGTCTCCCACGTCAGTCGATCCGCCACCAGACCTTCCCTTGCCCCGGGGAGGCATGAGATCCCGGTGGAGTACCTGATCCTTGAGATTGAACTCGACAAAATCGGGGCTCTTAGCCATAGCCAAGAGGCTCGCCCTATCGAAAGTCTCACGAAGGGCTCTGGCGAATTCTAGGTCAGAATCGTCAAACTGGGGAGGACCAACCTTCTGCAGACTCTTCCACATGACGTCAGCCAGCACTTCATTTAGAAGCACTTCGTAGCATCCGGTCAGGAAATTCACCTCAAAAGAGGTGCCTGTCATCAGACTTGCTCCTTCTGCGACATCCACCAGTCTCTCGTAAATCTCGTCCACTTGGTTTCTGTGAGGGGCGCGCACGAAATACCAGACCTCGGCGTCGGCGGGAACCACATTCGGTTGTCCTCCACCTTCCGTGATGACGTAGTGGATTCGAGCGTCGTTTATCACGTGCTCTCGCAGGTAGTTCGCTCCAACGTTCATGAGTTCAACTGCGTCAAGGGCGGAACGGCCGTTGTGAGGATCCCCGGCGGCATGAGCAGTCTTTCCGCGGAATCTGAACTTCACCGAGTTCATGGCGTTACCGCTTCCCAGTCTAACAGTATTCATGGAACCCGGATGCCAGGTAATTGCCACATCTAGGTCATCAAATAGCCCTTGGCGAGCCATGTATACTTTGCCTGCCAAGAGCTCTTCGGCAGGACACCCATAGTACCGCACTGTTCCCGGTATACCGGCCCTAGAGAGCGCCTCTTTCAAAGCCAGAGCGGCTCCCACAGCGGCAGTACCCAAGAGGTTGTGCCCACAACCATGCCCAGGGCCTCCGGCTTCCCGAGGCTTCCTTTCACAGGATACTTCTTGAGAGACTCCGGCCAAAGCATCGTACTCGCCCAGAAAACCGACACGAGGCCCTCCGGTGCCCCATTGGGCCACTATGGCAGTGGGAATGCCTCCCGCCTGCCTCTCCACTACAAAGCCGTTTGACGCAAGATAATCCGCTTGGATCGAAGCGGATTTATGTTCTCTGAAGCCCAGTTCTGAGGCGTCCCAAACCTGATCGGCTATCCAAAAGAGCTCATCCTTCCTAGAATCCAAAAAGCCCAGTATACCCATGACTGTAAAAACCTCCTCAATTCATTGGGTTCTCCTTGTGTGCGGGCAGAGAAAAGTAGAATGTGCTTCCCTGCCCTACAACGCTCTCGGCCCAGATCTTCCCTCCCAGGCCCAGTACTGCGCCTTTGGCAATGTACAAACCCAGGCCGATGCCCTCTGTCCCGACCCCGGAAGAGGCCCGGTAGAACCGGTCAAAGAGCCTGGGCAGTTCGTCGGGAGCGATTCCAACCCCCTCATCTTTGACTGCAACAGTGATCCAACGATCGTCAGAGGTGAGGCTTACCACAACCGGCGAATGGCTAGGCGAATACTTGAGAGCGTTGCTAAGGAGATTTTCCAGGATCTGTTCTATCTTTGGGAGTTCTCCAAAGACTTTGGGCAGTCTCTCAGGACAATCTACGTAGATCCGAGGCTTGATTTCAACCATGTTGAGTCTCTCCGCCAGAGCCTTGGCAACAGCGATCAAGTCTATGGGAACGCCCTCGTCGACCGCAGGTGATGACTCGCCCCTGAGGTCTGCCCGGGTCCAGTTGACTAGGCCGTTAATGAGTCTTGACATGCGCAAAGAGGCTTTGGTTATGACATCGGCGCCCAGGGCTTCGTGGGACAGGCCCTTAGCCTGCAGAGACCTTCTCATTATCTGAGCTTGGGCGCTGATAAGAGTCAAAGAGTTCAGGAGGTCGTGAGACATAGTTCGAACTAGATCCTTTCGAGCCTCCGCCAATCGACGCTCCTCAGTGACGTCCCGACAAGTCAGGGCAGCCACGGTCGTGCCAGAAGCGTCAATCAGAGATCCATTGTAGACCACCCTTCTCTGGCCACCGTCGGGCCTGAGTATGACCAATTCTAGATCCTTCACCGGTTTTCCCGCTAAAACACGCACCCCCGGGCGGTCCTCTTGAGGCACAGGCTGACCGTCTGGATAAAGGAGACAATTGCTGTCTTCATCGCGGACGTTCCATGTGTCTGCGGACAGACCGGCGAGCTCCCGGCCGGCGCGGTTCACGAACAATACATTCCCCGAGGCGTCCAGCACCGTGACCGCCTCAGAAAGATAGTCAAATACTTCGGTCAGGTCTATGGTTAGGCACTTTGGAGGCGTCTTTGGCAAACAGGGGCCGCCTTCATTACCCGTATCGCCCATGGATCTCCCCCGTTATGATCTATCTATTTGGGACGCGCTCTTTCAACACTATGCTATTCCTCGCATGTGGTCATAGATCCTTTGTGAGAGCAAGACAAGCGCGGTCAGAAAACCGCCTATCGGTTGTTCCTTGTGTGCCAACACCAGGCAGTCTCCACGATTCCTTCAATGGACGAACAGACAGGAGTCCAGCCTAGAACCTCTTTCGCCTTTTGGATACAGGACACCAAGACCGGAGAGTCTCCCATCCTCCGTTCCCCAACGACATAGGGCACCTTCTTGCCGGTGATTAGGCCAACAGTCTCAACTACTTCTAAATTGGAGTACCCCCGACCGGCCCCCAAGTTCAGAACCAGACTCTCGGACTCTTGGCACAGGCGGTCCAAGGCCAGCACATGCGCCCTGGCGAGATCGACTACGTGAACGTAGTCCCTTATGCAGGTGCCATCGTGTGTAGGATAGTCGTCGCCAAAAATGGTAATGGGCTCGCCCGTTATGGCGGCCTTGATAGCCAGAGGGATCAGGTGGGTCTCGGGGTCGTGTTCCTCACCTAGTTTGCCCGAGGGGTGGGCGCCGGCAGCATTGAAATAGCGGAGGGACACTGACTTCAATCCGTACGCCTTGTCGAACCAGAGCATGGCCCTCTCAATGATCATCTTGCTCTCCCCGTAGGGGCTGATCGGGTTCATTGGGCACGATTCCTTGATGGGGATCTCGTCGGGCGTGCCATAAACCCCGGCAGAAGATGAAAAGACCATCTTCTGGACTCCGGCTCTGGCCATCGTCCACAACAGAGTAAGGCCTCCCACAACGTTTCGGCGATAGTACTTCTCGGGGTTCCTCATAGACTCGCCCACAAGACTCTCCCCCGCAAAATGCACCACGGCATCGAATGCGCCCGTAGAAAACACATCCCGCAAAGCTCCCTCGTCCTCAGTCCTGCCTATGATGAGAGGAACTCCCGGTATGAATTCTGGGTTTCCACGAGAAAGATCATCGTAGACTGTCACTTGGTAGCCGGCCTCAAGAAGTGCCTTTACTGTGTGGGACCCGATATAGCCCGCACCCCCGGTAACGAGCACACGAACACCCGCATTCTTGCTCACCACTTTACGAACCACTCCCCGTATCGGGCTTTCCGTGCTCTATGATACACAAGTAACCTGTTCGGCACCATACAATCTGGCCCGAGCATGTTATGCTATAATTCGGATAAGCGTCCTTTGAGCCCCCAATTCTGATGGCGCTAGCCGGTGATTTCGGCGCTCCGAGACCGTCTTCTTGTTGGCCGGGGAGGTTCCAGATGATCGACTTCTTTCGCGTACTGACAGTAGATGAAGCCAGAGAACGTCTTTTCGACTCATGGAAAGTCACCCCCATGAGCTGTACCCGGGTCGGACTTCAAGAAGCCCTGGGCAGAGTCCTGGCCAAAGACGTGATATCAGATGAGCATATTCCCCCTTACTCCCGCTCCACAGTAGATGGGTATGCCGTGATGGCCAAAGACACCTTCGGAGCTACCCAGTCTCTTCCCGCGGTTTTGAGCCTTGTCATGGATATTCACATGGGAGAAGTCCCAACCGGTCTACTTCTCCCGGGTCAAGCTGCCAGAATCCCAACGGGAGGAGTTCTGCCTCAAGGGGCCGATGCTTGCGCCATGATCGAGCACACCGAGGCTTTGGATGGACAAACCATACTGCTGGAAAGGCCTTTGTCGCCAGGGGAAAACATCATCCTTCGAGGGGAAGACATCGGGAAGAATGAGATGATCATGAAATCCGGAACGGTGCTAAGGCCCCAAGATCTGGGAAGCCTGGCGGCCCTGGGCGTAACCGAAGTAGTTGTGCGAAAAAGGCCAAGAGTCGCGGTGATAGCGACAGGCGACGAGATAGTGCCGCCTAACACACGCCCAGCGCCCGGCCAAATCCGTGATATGAACTCATACTCAGTGGCGGCCATGGCGAAGAGTTTCGGAGCCGAACCCTCGATCTTGGGTATCGCCAAAGATACATACGACGACGTGCGGAGACTTGTAGAAATCGGCCTAACCGATACCGACTTCGTGACAATCTCTGGAGGCACCTCAGTAGGGACGCGGGACGTGGTTAAGCGGGTATTGGCCGATCTCGGACCACCGGGCGTCATCGTTCATGGAGTAGCCGTTCGGCCAGGTAAACCCGTAATTTTGGCAGTAACCTCGGGAAAACCCGTTCTAGGCCTTCCCGGACACCCAGTGTCGGCTATGGTAGCGTTTAACCTGTTTGGCAAGGTCATTCTTGAAGCCTTACTCGATGCCAAAATCCCGGAGCAATATGTAGATGCCCGGCTATCCAGGAATGTGGCGTCTGCCCCTGGCCGGCAGGATCATATAAGGGTATCCCTTCGTGAGCAAGACGGAACTATATGGGCAGACCCCGTACTCGGGAAGTCCGGCCTCATGGCGACAATGGTTACAGCAGACGGAGAGATAGTGATTGCCACCGAAAAGGAAGGTCTCTTGGCAGGCTCTCTGGTTCGGGTAAGAGTGTTTTAGGAGGCACACGAGTAATGGACAGAACCGTCTATCTGTCAAACGTACCATACGAGGATGCGAGAGAGACATTCTTCTCTGCCATCGATGAGTTTCTCATGCCTGGAGAGACGGTTCCAGTGACTAGGTGTCTCGGACGCGTCACCGCGGAACCGGTATTTGCCAGACTATCTTCTCCTCACTATCACGCGGCAGCCATGGACGGAGTTGCAGTCAAAGCGGAGGCCACATTCGGCGCGCGAGAAACGTCGCCCAAAACCCTTACGGTGAATGCCGACGCCTTTTGGGCGGACACAGGCGATCCCCTGCCCAGCGGCACCAACGCCGTGATAATGGTAGAAGACGTGCATGATATCGGAGACGGGACTCTCGAAATCATCTCGCCGGTGTCGCCATGGGAAAACGTGCGAGTATACGGAGAAGACATGGTAGAGACTGAGCTCATTCTGCCGGCCAATTGCCTGTTGCGGCCACAAGACTTAGGCGCCATACTGGCTGGAGGAGTCAGAGAGATCCGCGTACGAAGACGCCCCAGGGTTTCCATTATACCCACGGGCTCCGAACTAGTGCCGCCCGATACCGACCCTGGACCGGGCGAGATCATCGAGTTTAATTCAACGGTCTTCCGAGGCATGCTACAAGAATGGGGAGCCGACCCCTCAGTCAGCCCAATCCAGCCGGATGTCTTCCAAGACATAAGAGAGGCTGTAATAGAGGTCCTAGACCAATCCGATATAGTGCTTATAGGAGCGGGCTCATCTCACGGCTCGGAAGACTATTCTGCCAAAGTAATACAAGATCTGGGCACCGTCCTTGTCCACGGAATCGCCACTAGGCCGGGGAAACCCGTGGTCTTGGGAGTGGCAAAGGGCAAGCCCATAATAGGAGTGCCGGGTTACCCGGTTTCTGCCGCCTTGATCATGGACCTTTTTGTGAAACCTCTGGTTCAAAGAATGCTGGGACTACCTGAATCCCCTGGAGATAAGACCCCGGCGACCCTATCCCGAAGCATCACGTCTCCCATGGGAGTAACTGAGTTCGTGAGGGTCAAACTCGGCAAGGTGGGAGACAAACTGGTGGCTACTCCAATAAGGCGAGGTGCGGCCCTCACTACTTCCATGGTTCGAGCCGATGGAGTAGTCACGGTGCCCGGGGAAGTCGAGGGCATATCGGCCGGACAAATAGTGGAAGTCGATCTTTACAGGTGTTTGCACGAAGTTTTGGGGCAAGTGGTCGCCATTGGCAGCCATGACATAACACTGGACGTCATTGCAAGTATGCTCCGGAACGCTCATCGGGGCATGAGCCTGTCGTCTGCAAATCAGGGGAGCCTCGGCGGCCTTATTGCCTTACGACGGCAAGAGTGTCACTTGGCGGGCACTCACCTCTTGGATGAGACAACCGGGAAGTATAACATTGCCCACGTCCAGAAGTATCTGCCCAATGCAGATATCCGATTGGTCACGCTAGCCTACCGCCTTCAGGGGTTCATTGTGCAGAAGGGCAATCCCAAGAACATACAGGGTGTCCGCGATCTCACAAGACCCGATGTTTCGTTTGTGAATAGGCAGAAAGGTTCGGGCACCAGGGTTCTTCTGGACTACGTCCTGAAGCTGGAGGACATCGACCCCCAGATAATCTCGGGATATGACAGAGAGGAATATACACACACCCAGGTTGCCGCATCAGTTAAAAGCGGGGCGGCCGACGTCGGGCTTGGCGTTCTTTCAGCAGCCAGGGCGCTGGATCTCGATTTTGTGCCCTGGAGAGAAGAACGCTATGACTTGGCCATACCTGCGGAACACCTACACCATCCGGGCGTTCGGGCCATCCTTGACTTGATAACCACTCAGGAGTTCAAGGACAGAATCGAACGTCTCGGCGGCTATGATACGAGAGACACCGGTAAGATCGTGTGGCCTAGAGAGGAGAAGGGCCCATGACAATCGGTGGGACAAAAGAGACGAAGCACACAAGGCCAATGGTGGACGGATGGGGGCGTACCATTGACTACCTTCGGGTCTCCATAACCGACAGGTGCAACATGCGGTGCGTCTACTGCATGCCTCCCCAAGGTGTTCCTGCTAAGGGGTGCAAAGATATCCTGCGGTACGAAGAAATAGAGCAAGTAATCAAGGTGGCTAGAGAACTGGGCATTTCCCATATCCGCATCACCGGCGGAGAGCCGTTGGTGAGAAAAGGCGTGGTCACGCTCGTAAGAGAGATCAAGAATATCGGGATCGACGATATCTCCATGACGACCAATGCGATGCTTCTGCCCAAGTATGCGGTCGCCCTCAAAGAATCCGGGCTTTCTCGAGTCAACATCAGTCTGGATAGCCTTAGACCCGAAAGGTTTTCCAGCATCACCCGCAACGGCGATCTGGAGGCAGTAATGGCCGGCATCAAATCGGCCATAGACGAAGGGCTTCATCCCGTGAAGATTAACGTGGTAGTCATGGCGGGCACAAATGCCGATGAGCTTGGAGATATGGCCGCCCTCACCAAGAGAATGCCTGTTCACGTACGCTTCATCGAAGTCATGCCCGTTGGGCCAGACGGCCACGACAACAACGCATGCTTTGTCCCAGTTTCTGTGATGAAACGGGAAATCCAAAAAGAGGGGCCCCTGAAAGCCGTCGAATCTCCTAAAGGGGCCGGACCGGCAGAAGCCTTTACCCTGCCCGACGCCCTGGGAACCGTCG
>JBMNKF010000005.1:0-153442 GCA_050952065.1 Bacillota bacterium | reverse complement strand
CAGCTGACAGAACTGGGACGAGATACCGGCGCCCAGCTCATGGCGAGACACCTACTGCTCGAGACGTTCATGAGATACTTCGGCGTCCGTCAAAACATTCTCAAGGACACCGAACGTATAGAACACATCATCAGCGACGAGTTCGTTGACCGAATAGCAAAATTCGTCGAGTTCGCCAAGAACAATCCTACCTGGATTGCCAGATTCCTCTCAGAGTGCCCGCCGGATGAAACAAACTAACCTCATGACAGATCAAGGGCGCGGGCGACCGAATCCACAACTCTCACCCACGCCCCATCGAAAATCAGGACCTGCCCACACCTACTCCAGACGCATTCCACATTCCCCGCAAAACCTCGATTCTGCCGAGTTCTTGGCCCCGCATCTGGGACACTTCTGCATGTCCAACCTGCTTCCGCAGTTCACGCAGAACTTGCCTTGGCCTGCCGGCTTTCCGCACATGGGGCACAGAGTAGTCCTGGCCTCGACCTCGCCGGTGAACACCTGGGTCGTATCGGCCTTCTCGCGGATATCGGTAACCATCTTCTGAGCTCGAGCGGCCGCTACTTCAACCGCCTCTCTTGGCGCGCACTCTATGCAAAGACCCGCCTGTTCGTTCCAGTCGTTCTCGCATACCCACCTTGTGCACTTGGGACAACGATGGAAGTGCCCCTTTGCCTCGTTTTGCGCCAGTTCAAAAGCCCTCTCGTGCTCCCGGTGCCATTCCGGGGACATTCCTTGAAACCTTTCGCCCAACAAATCGGAACCGCGCTCAATGTTCCAGCCTAGATTGTGCTTTCCGATAAGAGAACCGGCTATGCCCGCAACTCTCCCTACGTTCCTGAAAACCCCCGCTTTCTTATAGGTTTTTGACTCGATGAACTTGCTCTTGTAGCCTTCGTGGCAGATCTGACAGTAAAACGTGAATTGGAAACCTGCGTCAGTACTGTTGTCAGCGTAATTGTCGGTAAACGCCGTGAAAGCCACTTCTACCCCTCCTCGTGAATCTTAACCTGACTGCATGTGTCCTTCACTTGCGCCGCCGGCGAGAGCTCTCTTCCGACTCGGGATCAGGAGGCGGCGCTAACTTTGCCCCGCAATGATCGCAATGGTCTCCGTAAAACGTGTCCTTGGAGCACGACGGGCACACGATGTTCAGGCCCAAACCACAGTGACTGCAGGCAACCCACCCCTTCCTAATAGGGCTGCGACACTGTGGGCACCGCAAAGGCCCTGCGGGATTCGTTTTACCGCATGCGGGACAGACCTTGGCATCTGGAGGCACAAGGGCTCCGCAATAACGACAAGGGTGCATGTAACCAGGCATACTACTCATTCCTCCTAGCCGGAGTCGTAACTAGACCGGCCCCGACACTCATTCCAAGACTTCGTCGTAGTCCTCAACATGACCGCCCTTGGTCCTTTGCCACTTTTCGTCGTCCCCAGCGACTCTCACGTTGAAAGCCAGAAGAGCCTCTACGTCTTTCTTCCACTGCTCTGGAGTAACGTGCGGGACCCTGCCTATGAATAGGTTCCGCAATACTCTGAGGGACGGCAAGAGATCGAGAGCCGAAAGATACCGTGCGTACCTGGGCTCAAGAAGGCGGTCGTAAGGCAGATAGATCGGTTCTCGCCTAAAGTTGATGTCGATCATGCTGCGGCTCACTATCTCGATAGCCCTCCGGACTTCATCCAGGAGACGCTCATTGTCTGCAACCCGGAACTCGCCCCGGCTCATAATGCGGAAAAAGTAAGTAGCCCTACCGCTGCCAAGGCTTAACGTGGCCTCCATTGCAAGAGCGTTTCCGCCTCGGGTCCCATCTCCCGCAATAGGGGCCAAGAACCACAGGTAGTCATCTTCTTCCCTCCGCGGCATGAGACCTCGTTTGAACCCTATGCACATTTCATGATCTATAGAAAGAGACTTGAGATGCTCATATGAATCCCAAATGTCTGAAGACGCCAGTCGCTTCTCCATCTGGCTCCAGAAGGTAGTTGATATGGCAGAAATGTCGCGCTTTCTCGCGGCTTTGCCCTCCTCCATGTGTTTGGCCAATGCCCACAGGGTCTTTGCAGGGGCGTTGGGCAGTATGTCTCGACAAATCGACATCGCCCGTGACCTCATATCGTTCAGGGCTTTGGAAAGGCTTCGCTTCAGGAGGTCAAGACCTTCGCCCATCTGACTGAAGACATAGGACTGCCCAAACTGGGTGTCCACTCGCAGAGCGTAATCGATTTCTGACACTTGAGATATGAAGGTTAGGGGGATCCTCACAGGATCAGAAACGCGAGGGATGATCACCAGGGCTCTTTCGTATAGGCGAACTGAACAGTCGCCCGAATAGCCCTGAGCCTGATCGACTTCTCGAAAACGACCGGCTATTCTTGGGACAATCACAGATTCGTCCATGAGCATGTCGCTAAGTCGGAGTTCATTGCGCAAGCGGATCAAGTTTTCGAGAAAGTCCTCGTACCGGTATCCCATCTCAGAGAGTTCCAACATCTGGCCATCCCCCAGAATGACCTTGAACCGGTAGTCACCCTCTTGGATCTCGATGATTTCTCGGTACGACACGCTCAACGGTTCTCCCAGAACTGGCCAGACTTCCAGAGTCTCCTTCAGAAGCCTGCCCTCAGCTTCTCCCTCACCTTGCGTGAAACCGGTTCCGGGACCGTCATCGCGAGGCGCTACAGTAAGCCTGTACCGCAGCGGACACTGCAACACTATAAGCCCATCGAGGTCTGACAACCGGGATGCCTCCTTGCCCGCAACGCGACATGATTGTCAAAGGAATTCTCTGCCTGAGTCCAGGACTCCTCTAGGGGGGAAGTCCTTTGACCGTCACATAATCATGGACTAGAATATGCGGTAGTTCATGGCTGTTTTCCAGGAGGTATGGAATGCTTCGCAGATTATCTGTAGCAGGTGTCATCATTCTGTTGTTAGGTGTCGCTTTTGGAGCCTGTGCAGGCAGAAGATCAGCAGAAAACGCGCCGGCTGGATGGATACCCGTTTTCGGTTGGTTCGAGAGAGACCAAGGGAATCTGCCTGATGGACCGGATGAAGAAACAGAAACGGACCCTGTTGGCCCGGAGATAGGTTCCGAGACAGAAGGAACCCAGGAGCCTCGAGAGGAGGAGCCCCGGGAGACTTTGGAGGGAGCCAACTCCGTTACAAAAGACACCTACGTTATCGACGTAGACGTCACCCTTCAGCGGGTCAGAATAATGAGGGGCGACGAAGTGGTCAAGGACATGATTTGTTCTACCGGGATCGAAGGCAAAGAGACTCCCCTCGGGGAGTTCAAGATCCAGAACCGGGGTGAATGGTTTTTCAACGACAAATACAAGATGGGGGCCAAATACTGGGTCTCCTTCAAAGACTGGGGCATCTACCTATTCCATTCAGTCGCGATGGACGCAAACAAAGAGATAATACCGGAGGAAGAAGCCAAGTTGGGCACTCCGGCATCACACGGATGCGTCCGCCTCCCCGTTGAGGACGCCAAGTGGATATACGACAATATTCCGGCCGAGACCAAGGTGGTAATTCACGACTAAGCCGGACTGCTAGGTCAACCTCCTAAGAAGGTCTTCCCTGTCTCCGGCCAGAAGCAGGATGGGGGGAATCTCAGCCAAGGTGTACGCCCCGGGCGTAAGATGAGTCGAAGCCCTGGCGGCTGCCGCCATTATCTGACCCGTAAGGGAAGGATTCGTCACCCGGAGACGAAGCTCGAGTTCCTGATTCTCTGCGGAGCCCGAACCGCCGTATCGCTGCAACAAGACCCCGTGCCCCGTAGTCTCCAGCTCAGTGACGCTGGGCACCTGGACTATACGAGTCTCATCTTTCTGGAAATACGGATCTTCCAATATGGCTCTCTCTACCTGAGAAAACTCGACGCCATCTTCCAGTTCAACATATACATCTCGCCTGTGTTGCCCAGAACCTTTAGGTATAGTTAGAGACAGCGCAGCGCCTAACGCCCGGGATCGCTTTTGCTGCCACAGTGTGTCCCATACTCATACCCGGTCCGTAGTTGGTATATGTTAGCCCCCGCGGGGCCATGGCCTGGAACAAAATCCGCACTATCGAGTTTGTGCCAGGATCCCAACCTGCTGTAGTTATGGCGACGCTGCCGCCTTTTTCGGCCTGTTGGTGGAGGTCCCTTCTGAGACTTATCAGTGAATCGCCGTGGATGTCATAGCAGTCTACCGTGTTTATGCCTTTTTGCAGGTAGCTAGGGGCAACAGAAGGAACGGCGCGAGACGGCGTGGCTAAGATGGCGACGTCCACCTGACCCAAGGCCTCGATCTCGTGAATTCCCGTCACCACAGGGCAGCCGACATCCCCATTGATCCTATGGCGTATATCGACGATCCCAGCCAACTCCATATCATCTGCTTGACGCACACACAGTGCCGCTTCTTTGCCTACGTGCCCGTAGCCCACCACCATTACCCGTGTTGTTCTCATCTGCCAACCTCCGTCATTGGGTTCCTTCCACCTAAGACTCCGGAGACTTCCGAAAGTGCGTCAAGATCTCATCGAGATGATCCCTGATAGCCAGACTCTGAGGGCACGCTTCCTCACACTGACCACACTTTGCGCAGTCGGCAAGATCCCCATAGTCTGTCCTCATCCTTTCATAGTCATTGCCAAAAGACGAGAGCGTACCCAACATGCAAGCGTAGTTGTAGGACTGGAACCACTCGGGTATGTTAATCATCTGAGGGCAAGGCAGACAATACTCACACCCAGTGCACCCAATCCTGATCCGGCTACGAAATGCGTCTTTAGCCCCTTCGTAAACGCTCAATTCTTCGGGAGTCAGAGAGTTGGGCAAAGCCGATTTTGCGGTGTTCACGTTTTCCACAACCTGCCACATTTCGCCCATGCCGCTCAGGACCACACTGACTTCGGGATGATTCCACACCCAGCGCAAACCCCAGTCTGCAGGCTTTCTTGCCGGCTCCGCCTTAGTCCAAACCGCCTGGACCTCGGGAGGAAGATTCTGAGCAAGCCTCCCACCTCTGAGGGGTTCCATGATCACAACCGCCAAACCTCTTTCGCTGGCGTACTTCAGTCCTTGGGTGCCTGCCTGGAACTCCTCGTCAAGGTAGTTGTACTGGATCTGACAGAAATCCCAGTCATATGAGTCTACAATGGTCTTAAAAGTTCCTAAATCGTCGTGAAATGAAAAACCGGCAAACCTGATCCTGCCATCTGATTTGGCCCTATCTAAGAATTCGAACGCACCCGCCTTCAAGAGTTTCGGCCACCGCCTCTTATCGAGGGCATGAAGAAGGTACATGTCGATGTGGTCAGTCTGGAGTCTCTCCAGTTGGATACCAAAGTACTTATCGTAGTCCTGGGCCGTCTCAATGATCCAGCTGGGGCACTTGGTGGCCAAGTGAACGCGCTCGCGATAGCCCTTTCTTAAGATTTTCCCGATAACGACCTCGCTCTCTCCACGATGATAGACATACGCCGTATCGAAGTAATTGACCCCCTGACCGATGGCATAATCCACCATCTCTTCGGTCTTTTTCTCGTCGACCTTTGAAGGGTCGTCCCTCAGAATGGGCAGTCGCATGAGCCCGAAACCGAGTGCAGAGACCTGCACATCGTGCTTTCCAAACTTCCTATACTGCATGCGCTCACTCTCCTAACAAACCATGAAAATGTAATTCGGGGATTTCGCCAACCCCGCCTGTGACTCCTGCTTAAGAGTTCTCGTTGTCGTCCTCCAAATCAAGCCGATCGTCCTAACCAAGACGCCCTCCGATCGGAGGGCGTCCGTCTTTCTGAGACAACACCACAACCTATTTGGTTAGTATATCCACTAGTCTTTGAACGGTCTCAGCGGCGTTCCCCAAGACCAACCGGACATGCTCCATATCGTACAGAGTGTTGTCCACTCCCGAATAGCCGGGTTTAGTGTCTAGGTTGCAGACAATAACGTCCCTGCATTCCTCCACCTTCAAAACGGGCATGCCGTAAATGGGCGTGCCTTCAGTCGTGTTGGCCGCAGGATTAACAACATCGCATGCTCCAACCACGATCCCAAGGTCGGTATTCTTGAATTCGGGATTGATCTCATCCATCTGGCACATGAGTTCGTAAGGGACATCGACCTCAGCCAAGAGGACATTCATATGCCCGGGCATCCTCCCGGCCACAGGGTGGATTGCGAACTTCACCTGGGCCCCTCTTTCGGATAGAGCATCCAGAAGAGATTTGACCTGCGACTGAGCCTGAGCGATGGCCATGCCGTAACCCGGCACTATGACCACTGTCTTAGCTTCTTTCAGAAGGTCTTCCAAAGTTCTCTTTGGCGTTTCCTCCTCATCTGAAGGCACCACTGACCCTTCTGAGTTATCAACCTCTGCCTCGGGAACAACCGGGTCCACCCTTTTCAACATCGCCGTGAGATCCTTAACCGTTTCAGCGGCATCGCCCAAAACCAACCGGACATGCTCCATATCATACAAAGTGTTGTTAACCCCTGAATAACCGGGTTTGGTATCTAGGTTGCAGACAATCACATTCTTGCACTCTTCAATCTTGAGAACGGGCATACCATAAATGGGCGTACCCTCCGCGGTGCTGGCGGCCGGGTTCACGACGTCACAGGCGCCAACCACGATCCCGAGGTCCGTATCCTTGAATTGGGGATTTATATCGTCCATCTCACACATGAGCTCGTATGGCACGTCAACTTCGGCCAAGAGGACGTTCATGTGCCCGGGCATCCTCCCCGCCACAGGGTGAACTGCGAATTTCACTTGGGCACCGTTCTCCAAGAAGGCGTCCATGAGCTCCCTTACCTTGGATTGAGCTTGAGCTATAGCCATACCGTAACCGGGAGCTATGATGACCTTCTTGGCAGCCTTCAGTATGTCCTCCAGAGGCTGCCTAGAGGGCCCATTGTGCAGCGACGTAATATCTGGCTCCCGCGTCACCTGCGAAGAAGCGTTCTTGTTCTCCTGAGGCGCCGCCTGGTACTCAGGAGACTCCGGTAAAGATTTGGGCAACGTTACCTTCGTACCTTCAGACGTCGCACGGGTCGCACCACTTAAAACATCAGCCAGCGACCTATTCATAGCCCTGCACATGATCTGGGTAAGAATCAGTCCCGAAGCCCCAACTATGGCGCCCATGGCGACCAACAACGGTTGCCGGACGGTGAAACCGCATATAGCGCCCGCGAGTCCCGAAAACGAGTTCAGGAGCGAAATCGTCACCGGCATGTCAGCCCCGCCCACTCTGACGGCGAAAAGAACGCCATAACTCAATCCCAATACCAGGATTAACGCTGTAATCACGTCGAGAGCCGTAGCACCAGCAAACAGACTGGCAACCGAGAGGCCCCCCATCAACACAAGGCTTCCAGTGGATAGTGCCACATGATTGGGCAGAACAACGGGCCTTTGAGTGAGGCGTCTGTCAAGCTTGCCTGCCGCAACAAGACTGCCGCTCAAAGTAACGGCGCCCACGATGAGAGCCAGCTCGCCCGTAAACTTGCTGAATGGATCCATGCCTACCGATTTCTCGAAAATCTCAACCAAAGCCACTAAAGCCGATGCTCCGCCACCAAATCCGTTCAAAAGAGCAACCATCTGCGGCATCTGTATCATGGTCACATTTAGGCCAATGATCGCGCCCACGAGTGAGCCCACCATCATGGCAACCCACAGAAGAGGCAGAAAGAGGAGGTCATTGGTCCAAAGAACTAGAATCACGGAAGCCAGCATGCTGAACGCTCCCAAGAGGTTGCCGAAAACAGCGGTCTTAGGTGAACTCATGAGCTTCAACCCGCCCAAGACCATGGCGGCCAGCACAATAGAAACCACTGCGTAAGTGTCCACGACTGCACCTCGTCCGTTTAGTTCTTGAACATCCGAAGCATCCTGTGGGTGACCACAAAACCCCCGACAAGGTTGATGGTTGCCAAAGCAATTGCTACAAACCCGAGGGTCTTGTTTCCTGTACTCTTGGCTAGGGCAGTCGCTACTAAAGAGCCAAGGATCGTCACACCAGATATTGCGTTAGAACCCGACATGAGAGGTGTGTGAAGAAGCGGCGGTACCTCGCTTATGACCCTGTAGCCTAGCCAGCTTGCCACGGCAAACACAACCAATAGCCAAACGGCATTCATTTCGGCACTCCTAACAGTGTTATTTGAGGCCCATAGCCTCACGTGCCCCCGCGTGGAGCAGTTCCCCGTCTTTGGTCACTATGGACGAGGCCATAATCTCATCATTGAGGTCTACCACGAACTTGCCGTCTTTGCAGAATGCCGCGAGCAAGTTGTAGACATTGTTGGCGAACATCCAAGTTGAACTCACGGGCATCATACCGGGGATATTCTTGGTTCCGTCGATGCTTACTCCGTAGCGCTCAATGACCTCGCCCCCTACGGTGAGTTCGCAATTGCCTCCTTGGTCAATGGCGACGTCCACAATAGCTGACCCGCGCTTCATGTTTCTGACCATCTCTTCGGTAATCAAAACAGGTGCAAGCCTGCCAGGAACAAGAGCGGTCAAAATCACAATGTCTGACCGGACAACTGCATCCCTGATGGCTTCGCGCTCTCGCAAGAGCCATTCGTCAGGAAGGCTATTGGCATAACCGCCCTTGCCTATGGCGATCTCCGCTGGGACGCCGGTGTCAACTACCCTGGCGCCAAGGCTTTTTGCGTGCTCAGATGCATCGGGCCTGATATCGGCGGCATGTACGACGGCGCCAAGCCTCTTGGCAGTGGCTATAGCCTGAAGCCCTGCGACGCCGGCGCCAACAACCAGGACGTTTGATGGCGGAACCACGCCTACGGCGGTACCGATCATGGGCGCGAACTTAGCCAGACGATTGGCCGCCATAAGGACGCTCTTATAACCTGCAACAGTGCTCATCGAGGTCAGGGCGTCCATGGACTGTGCCCTGGAGATCCTGGGAATACCGTCCAACGTGATGCTTGTCACACCTTTGGCCGCCAGATTCTTGATCATCTCGTGATTTGGAGGAGCGGCCGGATGCAGGAACGTAATAAGCACTTGGCCTGCGTGCATCATGTCGACTTCGTGCATGTTCTCTGATGCGTTGAATTGAGGTTCTTTAACCTTGAGGATGACATCTGCGTGTGCGTAGACGTCTTTAGGGTCGTCCAAGATTTCGGCTCCAACCTGCTTGTAGTCGAGATCTGAAGCGAAGTATCCCTCACCCGCGCCCGTTTCTACCAACACCCGAGCTCCGTTTGAAACTAACTTCTTCACAGTGTCTGGGATGGCAGCTACACGTTTCTCCCCGGCCATGATCTCTTTGGGGACCCCCAAGACGAGCCCCTGGAACTGCTTGTTTTCCACTTTCCAAGCCTCCTTGTTGGGTCACGATACGATAAGAGGGGACTATTCAGTTTGATACGGGAAAACATTCAACGAACACGGGCGATTTCCCTCCATCTGAGGATTCAACGCGACCGGGGCCTATTGGACATAGACACAGACATAGGGAATAAGGGAATATAGAAGAGAAGAGGTTTTGTAAAGGCGGCAAGTGAGAATGGAGGGGTCAATATGCCATGGATCATCGCTATAGTTGTCGTGCTGGCGGCATACGTTATCGTGTCGTACAACTCCCTGGTCACGAAGAGACAGAGAGTCCACAATGCCTGGTCTCAGATCGATGTCCAGCTCAGACGTCGATTCGACCTTATCCCTAACCTGGTGGAGACTGTCAAAGGATACGCTTCTCACGAGAAAGAAGTTTTCCAGCGAGTGACTGAAGCCCGCAGTAGAGTGGCCTCGGCCCGAAGCGTGGACGAGTCGGTCAAAGCCCAGAATGCTCTGGAAGGAGCTCTCAGAGGACTTTTGGCGGTGGCAGAAAACTATCCAATGCTCAAAGCCAGCGAGAACTTCAAAGAGCTTCAGGCAGAGTTGTCTAACACCGAGGGGAAAATCGCATTCTCCAGGCAATTCTACAACGATACTGTGCTGAAATACATGGAATCCATCCAGCGTTTTCCGTCCAACATCCTGGCGAGGATGTTCGGCTTCGGTCCGATATCCTACTTTGAGACCGAAGAAGAGGCCCGGGGTCCTGTTGAAGTGAGATTCTAGCCTGGGTTCTCACTTAAGGAAGGTGATCCCTAGTGCCAAAGCAGATAACCAGATTTGTTTTTGTTGCCTTAGCGTTTTTCTTGCTGTTTTCGATCTTGCCCCCCACAGCGGAAGCCAAATCCTATAAGGTATCGCGTCTCTCCATAGTCGCCACCCTCAATCACGACGGCTCGATGGACGTGATCGAAAGACGAACCTTCGACTTCAACGGCACTTTTTCCTGGGTCATTCAGGATTTGTCGATGGCCCAATCGTCCGGGATCACAGATATCCGAGTAAGCGAAGGCGGCAATGAGTACCGGCAGGCCACGTCGTCGGAACCAGGGACTTACAGTCACAGGACGGTAGGAAACACCATAGAACTAACCTGGCGATTCGCTGCCACGGATGAGAGTCGCACCTTCGACATTTCTTACCGGGTCCTGGGCGCCGCCACAGCCCACGAAGACGTCGGTGAACTCTACTGGAAGTTCGTGGGCGACGAATGGGACGTGCCTTCCAGCAACGTAACCATCGAGTTGAACCTACCGCAGGGTGCTTCTCCCAGTGAGGTTAGGGCCTGGGGACACGGTCCTCTATCGGGCGAGGTCAGAATCGAGTCTCCCGAGAAGGTCATCTGGACGCTCTCACGCCTGCCTGCAAAGAAGTTCTTAGAGGGCAGAGTGGTTTTCCCGAAAGGTCTTATTCCCTTTGCCACTCGAACTACCTCCAAGATCGAGCTTCCCAACATTCTTAAGGAGGAAGAGGGCTGGGCTAGAGAAGCCAATCGGTCTAGAGCACTCAATTTGGGGATAGTGGTGCTATCGCCCCTCTTTCTGATAGGTGCAATAGCGATGGCGATAATCTTCCAGTTGAGATGGGGTAAGGAGCACAAGCCGGAGTTTCGAGGCGACTACTACAGAGACCTACCTGGGGACTACAGTCCTGCCGAATTGGGATGCCTCTGGCGCTTTGGCAGCGTCGGAGCCGATGAAGTCTCCGCCACCATTCTGGATTTGGCGAGAAGAGGCTTCCTGGCCATTGAAGCAGTGACTAGAGAGGAAAAGGTGCTTGGAGGACTACTTGGCGCCAAGACGGTAACCGATTACGTGCTGAAACTGGTCCGCAGGGACAGCGATGCTCTTGGCCAGCAATCTGGAACCCACGAAGAGTCCTCCCCATCGGCGACGTCCGCGCGTCCTCCAAAGCCAGGCGGTCTGTCAGCTGCCGACAGAGACGGGCGGGAAAGCCGGTTGAATGGTCACGAGAAGCTGCTCCTGGATTTCTTGTTCAAAGTCGTTTCGCCTCTCGCGGACTCCCTTCCTTTCAATCAAATCCAGGTATATGCCAAAGCATATCCGACACAAGTTCAGAACTTCCTAACCGAGTTCCGAGGTCTGGTACGGGGCTCCAAGACGGTCCGCGGCTTCTTCGACCACGACACCGAGAAGTTTCGCGTGATCGAGATCGTTTCCGGCGTGTTCATATTCATGGCAGGTACTGCCGTAACTGTCTTCACCGGAAACATCTTGGGTCTATTGGCCGCTCTTGGCGGGGTGATTCTCGTCGTGGCAGGTGCCTTTTTGAGACGGCGCAGTCCTGAAGGGAGCAACCAGTTGTCCATGTGGCAAGCGTTCCGCAGGTTCTTGCTTCACTTTTCTTCCCTGGACAGGGCCCTGGTACCGAGCCTAGTCATATGGGAGCACTACCTGGTTTACGCAGTAGTGCTCGGTGTGGCCAAACAGGTCATAGACCAACTGAAGGTAGTCTATCCCGAGATAACCCGCCCGGGTGCAGGTATACACTATGGATGGGCTTGGATGCACATGGCGCCGGGAGCCAGAACCACACCGGTTGACGCAATAAGCAGTATAACCGAATCTCTACACTCCTCGGTCACCACAGCCATGAACTACAGGCCGAGTTCCGGCGCGGGCCGCGGCGGCGGTTTCTCGGGCGGTGGTGGCGGCGGTGGTGGCGGCGGTGGTGGAAGGGCCGGATGACCGGGCTGTGCACCATGACAACGCTATGGTAGTCTGTTGGAGTTTGGCGGGAGGTGGAAGGAATGCAGGAAACCACACTGAAGATCCAGGGAATGTCGTGCAACGGCTGCCGAACCGCAGTTGAAAGGACGCTGAAGCGTGTAGAGGGCGTTCTGGACGTCAAAGTAAGTCTTGAAAGCAATGAAGCGGTGGTGAAGGGCACGGCAGACTACGAGACACTTGCCGCTGCCATCGAAAAGGCGGGATACCGAGTCCAACGGTGATTCGCGGTTTCTCTGTTCCTAGCAGGTCTGCGCCTAAGAGCAGGCTTTGGCACAGTCCAGCGTCGATCCTAGGCGCAGACCTGTTTTGTTGGCTAATTTTAGGCTGGACCGGCTCTATGCAGGCTTAAACACCCCTCGCAGAACCATGAGTTCAAAGCAGTCCACCAAAGCTTCAATATTGACAAAACCCGTGTCTCCTTCAATAAGATCTGCGATCTCCAGCAGATTTCGTGTGCCATCTGCCCAACGATCAATATCGTTGGCGCAACGAGCCTCCTCACCATATTTGGACGCAAATGCTTTGGCCTTTTCCTCATATTCCGGGGAAAATTCCTTGGCCATGCTGGAAAACGGCCCCCGGTGTATCTTGTGCGGTACTATGGTTCTGGCCCTTTCGTAAGCATCAGTCGCATCGGGCCGCCATGATGGGGGCAAGCCCGGTATGTCTTCCTGACCTGCTACCGCTGCAAGGTTCGCCAATGCTTTGGCCTGCAACACCTTACTAGCCACAGATATGGTTTCCTTTGCGGCAGATCTTGCCTCACTGAATGTGGCAGAGTCTTGTTGGACCAGTCGCCGCAGGCTTTCAACATCGGCCAGTTTTCTTGCTGCCAAGAAACTGACCCGTCGCTCAATAGTCCTACGAGCTTTGGCCACAACATCGGATGTGACGCCGCCTTTTGCCGCTTGCCTCAGCCGCTTTCTCCACGACGGACGTCAGTATTCCGTCCACTTCACCGGCGAATCTGGTAGCCATCTCTCCGGCTAATACGGCCGCATCAAGAGGCGTTGGATTGGCTGCGGTGTAAAGATATGTCGCCGTGATCACTCCGGCAACCCACAGCATGTGGGGATCCACTTTGTCGATGGTGTCCTCGCTGGTGTGGTAAAACTTGTCAGGCCACTGAATGAGCATGGGACAAGTCACGCCCACGCTAGCATCGCCCCAGATGTGGTGGTCACTTCCGCCCGAAAACGGCCCAACGGTGTGTCTGAACGTAGGATACCGGTGGGTGCCGCCCAGATTCTTTACCTCTCGTGCCACTTGCCCCAGGATGAAAGCCGCCAAATCCCCACCGGATCCCGGAAGCGAACTGAGTGGTCTTTCCACAGTAAACGTGCTTCCGCAAAGGTCCTGGTTCTCCCCAACCATGTCAAGGTTGATGGCCGCAACGGTTCTGTCGATGCTATCCTCATTGCTCGCGAGATAAGCGTAGGACCCCGTCATCTCGGGCAGCCAGAGAAACCTTATGGAGCGCTTAGGCTTTCTCAAGCGTCCTCGAGAGATGAGGTGGTTCAAAGCACGGACCGCCTCCATGAGAGTTCCAGAACCCGATGCGTTGTCATTGGCGGAAGCCTCTGGATGACACAAGTGAGCGATCGCCACTACTTCCTCATTGGTGCAGCCGGGAATCACCGCGCTTAGGACTTCCATGGTTCCATCGAAGAACCTGCTGTCAACCTTGGCAAAAACGGCCAGTTCCTTCTTGCCCGATGCGAATTCCTTCCTGAGAGCCTCGCCCTGCCTGGGAGACACCACAAAGCCGAAAGCCTTGTGCCGTTTTGGATCTGCCGGCCAGAATGATAGGTATTGCCTGCCATCAGGCAAATCGAAACGGTCCCTGACCGGGGGATGCTCTCGCATAGTGTCAACAACTACTCCAACCGCTCCGTACTTGTCTACAGCGATTTTCGCGATGTCTGCCGGGACGCCGCGAGAAAACACCAGTTTCCCGGCAACGTCGATTCCTTCATAGGCAGCAGGATCGGCTCCGTTTTCTACAAGAACCATCTTGGTCTCTAAGCCGTCACGCGGGGTGGCGGCACTGCGCTGAATCAGCGAAGTCTTCAGTTCTGCGTAAGAACACAGTCGCTTGGGCTTGTCGCCTTCCAGGAGTACTAGCTCGGCGCTCCTGGCCTCCCACTCGGGGAAACTCTCTTGAGACCACCAAGTGACTCCCCGTTTGGCAGGGTACGAAATCAACTCGTTCTGGATGCCCTGCTCCTCGAGAAAAGAGCTTATGTACAGGGCAGCATCTCTGATCCCCGGACTGCATTGGATCCGGTGGAAACGATGCCCAAGTCGAGCTACGCCGTTGAACGCCAGACGGGGACTAAACTCCTCCTTAACTAGCCGCAACGTTTCCAGGATCAAGTATTTGACCTCCCCTCAACACTGTTGAGGCCTTCTTCGCCACAGATGGAAGGCTTTCCCTGCAGACGCTTCTCTTGCCGTCATATATCTGCTATCCTAGATATGTTCTTCACGGCCGGCTCCCAAGACCCACTTTCCTTGGTGAGAGCGGCAAGCTAGCACTGATGAAGGGCCGAGGGCCTTGCGTGCACACAAGAATGCACAAGGCACCCTGAGTGACAACCCATAACGGGAAAGGCTAACTCTATGGGGTTATCTGGTTTGGCCATGGCCCGCCCAGACCGAGCCAAGTCCCAAGATGTCCCCAAATGACGATCCAAAAGACCTAAACCATATGCGTGGCTTAGATTGTTGATGGAAGATAGCGCGGGGATCACCGCTATGGAGCCGTTGCCCCAATCAAAGGGCACGACGGGAGCACCGTGAAAGGAGAGAAGACCCATGGCAGTGTTCGATGAGCCCGAAATCCGTGGACTCATAGAGCGCAGGGACTGGACCGCCGTTGCGCGACAAGATGTCCCAGTGGAGAGTCCCCGATATCGCTGATCTCATTTCTGAACTTGATAAAGAGTATTGGGTGCTTCTCTTCCGGTCCCTACCGAGGAGTATAGCGGCCAGCGTGTTTTCGGAGTTCGACGCACAGGACCAAGAAGACTTGCTGAGAGAGCTTACCGACGAAGAGGCCCGCCACATCATATCCAGTCTCAAACCCGACGATAGGACGGCCATCTTGGAGGAGCCTTCCGGGCCAGATGACCCAGAAACTCCTGAACCTTCTAAGTCCGGAAGATCTCCGAGAAGCACGCCAACTTCTTGGATACCCCGAAGGCAGCGTTGGGCGTCTCATGACTCCCGACTATGTAGCCGTTCGACCCAACTGGACCGTTGAAGAAGCCATGCAGCATATACGCAAAAAAGGGAGGGACATGGAAACAATCAACGTAGTCTATGTCACCGACAAGGCATGGCATTTGATTGGTGTGGTCTCCTTGAGGCAACTAGTTCTCGCGAAGCCGTCGGACTTGGTGTCAAGCACAATGACAACGCCGGCTGTAAGTCTTTCTGCTTTTTGCCGATGGCGAAGAAGCAGCAAGGACCGTGGACAAATACAGTCTTTTCATCTTGCCCGTGATAGACTTCCGACGGAGTCTTGGTGGGCATAGTCACAGGCGACGACATACTTGAAATGGCCACCAAGGAAGCCACCGAAGACTTCCACAAAGGAGGAGCAATCACCCCTCTCAAGATAGGGTTCGGTGAGGCCGGCATTGGACTCCTTTACAAGAGCCGGATCGGATGGCTTATGATACTGGCGTTGGTGGACCTCATTTCGGCTAGCCTGATCTCCCGGTTCGAACACGCCATTTCTCAGGTTCTGACTTTGGCGTTCTTTATGCCAATGCTCCTCAATAGCGGCGGGAACGCGGGAGCCCAGTCTTCGACCTTGATCATAAGAGACCTGGCGACGGGCGATGCCAAACACAAAGACTGGCTCTATCTGATAGTGAAAGAAATCTGTATTGCGCTGGCACTCGGGCTCACTATTGGCCTCACCGTCTGGGGCCCTAGCGTCTTTCAGGGTGGCCCGGCCGTGGGAAGGGTCGTAGCCTTGAGCGGCGTGGCCATCGTCACCATCAGTAGCGTAACCGGGGTCGTAGTCCCCATGCTAATGAGCAAGATGGGCTTAGACCCCGCCTCGTCGAGCACACCGATGATTACTTCCGTGGTGGACATCTTTGGCGTCATTATCTACTTCAATCTCGCCGTCTGGTATCTGAATCTCTAGGAAGGCAAATTCACATGTCGCGGCCCATGGCAAGGCTCGCAAGGAGGTGTGCGGAATGTATGCCAGAAAGACTGAAGTCGAAGACCTCATTCGTAATAGAGACTGGCCAAGACTAAAGGAACAGGCAACTAAATGGCCTGTTGCAGACGTAGCCGAGCTATTGGTGGAGTTGAAAAAAGCCCGATAGGATCATGATGTACCGCTCGCTTCCCAGGATGCTTGCTGCCGAGGTTTTCGCTTATCTGGAAGGTCACCAACAGGACACCTTGCTCAACGATCTGAGTGACGAAGAGGCCAGGAACCTCATGGAGAACCTGGCGCCTGACGACCGCACCGCGCTCCTGGAAGAGCTCCCGGCAGAGGTAACCCAGCGACTTCTCAGTCTCTTGAGTCCTTGCGACCTGAAAGAAGCCAGGCAGCTCTTGGGCTATCCCGAAGAGAGCATCGGTCGCCTCATGACCCCCGACTACGTATCTGCGCGGCCCAACTGGACAGTGGAGCGCACCATGGAAGAAATCCGGAACAAAGGCCGGGATAGCGAAACCATAAAACGCTATATACGTGACCGACTTGGCTTCACGGCTAGTGGGAGTGGTGGCGCTCCAAGAGATCGTACTGGGAAACCCAGAAGATTCGATCCGTGGAATAATGCGGGCGCCGGCCATAAGCATCTCGGCCTTCGACGACCGCGAAATAGCCGCCAAGATCATGGAACGTTACGGCCTCTCGGTCCTCCCTGTGGTGGACTCGGAAGGTGCCCTAGTTGGGATCGTCACCGGCGACGACATTTTTGGCGTCGCCCGGGAAGAGACCACCGAAGACTTCCAAAAAGGAGTAGCCGTAACGCCTCTTCGTATCTCCATTAAGGATGCCAAACCGGCGCTTCTCTACAAGAATCGCGTCGGGTGGCTCGTTTTCCTGGCAGTTGTCAATCTCATCTCGGGCAGACTGATCGCTGCCTTCTCCAACACCATCGCCAAGGCTGTCGCCCTCGTCAGCTTCTTGCCCCTCTTGATAGACAGCGCGGGGAATGCTGGTTCTCAGTCGGCGACCCTCGCTATACGTGCCCTAGCCATGGGTGACATTGAGACCCGGGACTGGCACAGAGTCATGGTCAGGGAGGTCGGATTGGCTCTAGCCTTAGGGTCAACCATGGGGGCTATGGTGTGGCTCATCTCCACTGCTAGAGTAGGCCACTTGATGGGCATGGTTGTCGGGGGTTCTTTGGTGATCGTGGTACTGCTGGCCAGCATGGTAGGCATTGGCATACCTTTTGCCTTCAGCAAGTTTGGACTTGACCCCGCCGCCGCCAGCTCACCTCTAGTCACCTCAGTGGCGGACATCATGGGGGTTGTAGTCTACTTCACAATGGCCAAGTGGCTACTGGGGATCTAGGAGGCTCGGGCCATGACAAAGTGGCTGCAGCAACGTTTCAAGGGACATATGGTCCGCCCCATTTTCTACAGGATTCTCGCGCGTTCTCTCTGGGCCTTGACTATCGCGCAGCTTTGGAATCGCTTTGTGGACACCAGAGGTTTAGTCCCATTGAGCCATGCGTTTACGGTAATTGGCATGGGTTTTCTAGCCTTGGCTTGGTTCAATTATCTTCATCTTGACGGTATCGCCATCTTCCTCTTGTTACCCGTTGCACAATTGGTTCTTCTGGCGGCACTAGCGGGCTAATACGTTTTCATTGCCAACGGTATCTCTCGATCTGCCGCCTTGTCCCAGATACGAAGTGCCCAGGTGAGATCTCGCTCCAGATCAGCTCTTCTCCGGGTCTTCATATTCCTTGGGATCGTAGACAACAAGCATTTTCTCCCGCTCTCGCTCCGGGTCCGGATACGGAACCGCAGATAGCAAGGCCTGAGTGTAAGGATGGAGGGGCCTTCGGAACAATTCCTCCGATTCGGCCAGTTCCACAATACGACCGGCATATATCACTGCAATACGGTCCGAGATGAAGCGTACCACCGAAAGATCGTGGGAGATGAACATATAGGTCAGTTCGCGCTCAGCCCTAAGGTCGTTGAGGAGGTTTAGCACCTGAGTCCTTATGGAAACGTCTAGCGCAGAAATGGGCTCATCGGCGACTATGAACTCCGGCTCCATGATGAGAGCCCGGGCTACGCCAATGCGCTGCCTTTAACCTCCTGAAAATTCATGGGGAAATCGCGAAGCGAACTCCGGGAGCAGTCCGACCTCCCGCAGCGTTTGGTGCACTTTTCGCTGGCGGTCCCTGGCATCCTTGTACAAACCGTGATTGATGATACCCTCAGCGACGATGTGATCAACCTTGGCACGCTCGTTCAAAGAATCCATCGGGTCAAGATTAGGAGACCATGTTGGCACAGCCCTGACGAATACCGTATAGGCTGTGCCAACATGGTCCCAGAATCTCTCTTTGAATATGGTCTGTACAACTCCAAGCGCCACGCCGAGCGACACAGAAATGGCCAGCGAAGTCCACCCAAGTCGCATGGAGATAACAAACTTGCTCCCGATTACTTTCGTCACAGGAACGCTATTCTGGATCCTCCGGGAAACGCCTAGGTCGAAACGGGCCAACTGCCTGTAGAAACGAACTAGTTGAACCAGCGGAGGATCCAAAAGGCCTGCGGCTTCCAACTGCTAACAAATCCTGCCTGACGATAGAGAACTTCCAGATAAATCAAATCAGACAGAAGGGCTTGTCAAATGAAACCCCTTCACGAACGTAAACCAGTTCGCCGCCCAGTACGGTCGCCTCCACTCTGCATCTCAGGATGTCTTCTGACGAACCATTCAGAATGTCCCTGTCGAGGATAGCCAAATCCGCCAGTTTGCCCGGCGCCAACGTACCGCATTCGACGTCCCGATAAGCGAGATATGCACCGCCGTAGGAAAAGCAATCCACCGCTTCGCGAGGTGTTAGGGCCTCCGCCTGACCGAAGTCCAACCCTTTCAGGGTCTTCCGCGCAACCGCTCCGTAGAGAACCACGAATGGGTCATAAGGTCCAGACGCCACATCGGAGTTGATGGCCACTCTGATTCCCCTATCCAGGTAAGTCCGAAGTGGCTTGAAGCCCGACAAGGCTTCTTCACCTATGACCGATGGATAGATGTCGCCTTCCACGTAAGTGAAGCCAGGCTGGGCCGAAACAGCAATGTCATGGGCGCTCATGGCTCGCAAAGCGTATTCTGTGGGATAGTATCCGTGGATGATGTGGTGCCGCTGGTGAGAAAGAGGCTTTCTGATGCCGAACGCATCCACCATGTGAGATACCGCCAAGTCTTGAGCCAAGTCTCCACAGCAGTGGATTCCCACTCCCCACCCGGCATCGTTTGCCTCTCGTACATAGGCTCCCAGTCTGTTGAGATCGAGCCTGAGTGGAACTGTGGACCTAGTGAAATCCCGGAAGGGGCCGTGCATCAAGGCAGTCTTACTACCTAACCCCCCGTCTATGGCCATCTTGAGATTGCCAACGCGAAACCATTCATCGCCGAGGCCCGGCTGAAGGCCGACCTCGATAGCAGGCAGGATGGAAGAATCGCCGGAGATAACTGAGATCCCGTGCCATGCCGGCATAGCCGTGACTCTAAGGGGCAATTCGCCTTTGGCCCAAAGGGAGGTGTAGGCGTGCATCAGGTTTGAATCTACGCCGGGGTCGAGCAGAGAGGTGACTCCGTATCTCAGGTATTCGTTCAGGGCGAGCTTTACCAGGTCTTCTGTGTCACCAGCGGGCCCCTGTCTCTTCACAGCCCTCCGAACAAGCCCCTGAGCCGCCTCTCTCAGGATGCCCGTGGGTTCGCCCGACTCATCCAGGTCAACCCTGCCGGCAACAGGCACAAAACCTCTGCCTATTCCAGCTTTCTCTAGGGCCAGGGAGTTGACCGCGACCGAAGCGAAAAGACGGGTTAGCATGACGGGGTTCTTGGGCGCCGCTTCGTCCAAGTCCTTCCGGTTTGGAGCACGTCCTTCCTGAAACTGGCTTTCTATCCACCCTGCGCCGGTTATCCATTCACCCGGTCCGACCTCAGCGGCTTTCCTCGCGACAGCCTCTTTCAGTTGGTCGATGCTCGTCATTCCGAAACAGTTGACGCCGGTAAGCAGTGTGGCGCCGGACAGGACGTGGTTGTGTGAGTCAACGAAGCCTGGTATTACTCTGCGCCCACCCAAGTTCAAGCGCACTGTATCAGGACCGATCATGGATTCAATCTCATCGTCGGTCCCAAGGGTAGCAACCCTGTCGCCCGAGATAAGCAATGCCTGGCAGTCAGGCATTCCGTTACCGGGATAAATGTTCCCGTTAAGCAGTGCAATTCTCTTTCGAATCACTGTCTCGACCTCCCAAGTCTATTTGCTCACGCATCAATTCCGGATATCAGCACAGTTGTCGGGTCTGACGGTCCGATTTGTGTTACAATTACTCAGATCTTCCTTCAGTGAATTGGTATTTTGCCGGCAGACTGGGGAACCCTTTTAATTTCTTCAAATGCCAATAGTGAGTGGGTGATCAGCCATAGATGCTCTGTTTTTTGTCGTGATCAATAGAGGCAAGGCCAACGAGGTCTTGCGGAAGGCGCAAGAGTGCGGAGCAGCCGGAGGAACGATATTCTTAGGGGAAGGCACAGTACAGTCCAGTCTGCTGGAGAAGATTGGCCTAACCAAAACGGACAAAGAGATTGTGGTAATACCGACATCAAATGATCTGTGCAATACACTACATGAGACCATCGAAAAGGCTTTCATGCTGTCTAAGAGAGATAGAGGGATCGCCTTTTCCATCCCCTTCAAGAGGCGGAAAGCAGAAACCCCAAGACATGATCCCAGAGAAGAAGTCTCTACAAAGTGTGCCAAGTGCGACTCTTGGGAGTTTTGTATTATGACCATCGTAGACAAAGGTCGCAGCAAAGAATGTATACGTGCGGCGCGGGCAGCGGGCGCTAGAGGAGCAACCCTGATCCGTGGCCGAGGTGCAGGAGTTCCCACGGACTACTACTTTCCCCTGGTTGTTGAGGCTCAAAAGGACATCGTCATGATCATCACCACTGAAGACAAAGTGGATGCCATCAGTGAACGCATATTCACTGATTTGGAGCTTGAAAAGCCCGGAAACGGCATCCTATTCGTCCTTCCCGTAACTAGGACGAGCGGCGTAACACACTCAGAAGAGCATAGCCAAGAGGCGGTGACTTCATGAGCTTGTTGTTCGAGAAAACCAGGGAAGTCACCAGAACCCTGCTGCTTGTTGTAACCCTGGTAATGCTGCTTTGTCTCACTGTGGTTCAGGTAGACAGCGATACCATCGTGCGATTCCTTGTGGCCAGCGGACTGCTCTTGATAGGGCTTTCCATCTTCCTATGGGGCGTGGATATCGCCATGAACCCAATCGGAGAATACATGTCCAGGGAAGTCGCAACATCGACGACACCTCTGAAAGTTGTCGTCCTCAGTTTTCTCATGGGTTTTCTAGTCACCGTGGCAGAACCGGACCTACTCATTCTGGGTTCACAGGTCAACTCCGCATCGGGAGGGGTAGTAAGCTCATTTGTCATTGTGTACATGGTGTCAGTTGGCGTGGGAATCATGATTACCCTGGGGGTCATCAGGCTGCTGGCCGATATACCCTATAACGGCTTCATGGCCATAGCTTACGGAGTAATCTTGGTGCTGGCCCTTTTCGTATCTGAGGAGTTTCTCGCTATCGCTTTTGACGCTTCAGGCGCAACCACAGGTTCCTTTACGACACCTTTCATTCTGGCCTTATCTGTGGGACTCTCTAGGGTGAAAGGCGGCGTACGTTCAGAAGAGAACTCTTTTGGACTCGTGGGCGCCATGAGCGCGGGACCGATAATGGCAGTGGTCCTCGTGTCCCTCATCTCGAGGCAAAAGCACATACAAGGAGAGGCGGCTGAGTTCGTTGCTGCAGAAGGCATCCTACAGCCCATACTGAACGCTCTGGGTCCCAGCTTCCTTGAGGCCTTGGCGGCACTCTTGCCCATATCATTGCTTTTCTTCGGCTACAATTTTGCGAAGTTCAAGATCAAGAAGGATGAGCTCCTAGAGATCGTGAGAGGACTTATCCTAACGCTCGTGGGATTTGTCGTGTTCCTGGCCTCAGTCAACTCCGGATTCATGGACATGGGCAGGATCATGGGAATGGAAATAGCCTCGATAAGCCGCTGGTTACTCATAGTAACCGGCTTCTTGCTTGGACTGGTGGTGGTCCTGGCTGAACCTGCGGTTCACGTGCTTGGGGAGCAAATCGAAGAGGTTACGGGCGGCCACATTCCCCTCACTCTGATTCGTGCGACACTCTCCATCGGTGTCGCCGTGGCTGTTGCCCTTTCCATGGTGAGGATTCTGGTCCCGGCAGTCAAAATATGGTATTTCCTTCTTCCCGGATTTGCCATCGCAGTGCTCCTTTCGTTCAGAGCAGACCCGGTTTTTGTGGGAATCGCTTATGACGCAGGCGGGGTGGCATCGGGACCTATGGCGGCAACCTTTGTTCTGGCTTTTGCCCAAGGAGCGGCTACGATGATAGAAACCGCTGATGTATTGATAGACGGATTCGGAGTGATAGCCATGGTGGCAATGTCTCCGGTTCTCTCCATCATGATCCTGGGGACTGCCTTTAGGCATAAGAGAGTAGAGTATTCCGAGGTTACCCAAGAAGGTCCTGTCGCACCGTCACTACCGGAGAGCGCCGGACTCCAACACGAATGCATCATGGTCATTGTTAACAGAGGGCTTGCGGAAAAAGCGGTTGAGGTCGCCCGTCGATCCGGAGCAACGGGGGCCACGATCATACACGGAAGGGGCACGGGCGATCACGAGAAAGTCCTCTTGCCTGTTCTAAGGGTAGAACTGCAGCCTGAGAAGGAGATCGTCGTGTTCGTGACTGACGTGCTAGTTAGCGACTGCGTTGAGGACAGTCTGTTGAGCGATCAAGACCTTCAGCGTGAAGGCCAGATTGCTGTCTTCACATGCCCGACGAAAGCCTTCGTCAAGACATTCACGGACGAAAAGGAGGAAGCCTGAGCACCTCAGAATTCGCTGTGCGTCCTGTGCGGCGGATGGTCTCGCCGCTGAAAGGCACACAAGATGAGTACACTAACGTACAACACACGTTCGAAAACAGCCGCCTGTTCTTGGCTCGACCTGTGGTATAACAGTCATAGCGTTGCGCACCAAATATCCATCAGTCAACTCGAGGAGGGAACCGTGATCCATGCTTAGAACCGATGTATTTACCCCTTCCCGCTTTACGGGAAAAGGGAGCATTACCTTGCGCGGTGTTGAGGTTCCGTATCACACGGTTTGCGAGGATAATGTGTTCTACGACGACGAGGGAAAACCTATCGCCTCAATCTTTTCGTATTCTTACTTCCGTTCAGATGTGGACGACACAAAATCTCGTCCCGTCCTGTTCGGTTTCAACGGAGGCCCGGGCACTTCTTGCATGATGGTCCACGTGGGTTTCTTGGGTCCAAAGAGAATCAAGTACGGCGACAATATCGACGACGATGGCATACCTCTTCCGCCATATGAGTCCTGCGACAACCCTCAGTGTCTTTTGGACATAGCCGACCTTGTGCTGGTTGACCCCGTGGGAACCGGTTTTGGTCGTCTCTTGGACGAGTCAAAGAAAGACATGTTCTATGGGATCGAGCCCGACGCCGAAGCTATTCTCACGTTCATCCAGGCTTGGCTTGACCGCTACAACCGCTGGCACAGTCCCAAATACATGGTAGGCGAGAGTTACGGTTGCACCAGGGCCAGCACAGTTGCAGGAAGAGGATCTTTGGGCGGTTCTGACAGAGCATACAGCGTGCCATTTGACGGTATTATCATGATCGGCAACACTGTCAACTTGGGCAAGCATTTCTTCGATAACCCTCCGATATATCCTGCGGTCCTGGCTTTCCCGACTCTGGCGGCTGTCAACTGGTATCACAAACGCCCGTCTACCCAGACTGTGGATGAGTTCGTGGCCGAGGCCAAGAAGTTCGCCGACACAGAGTACTTGCTGGCTCTGTATCAGGGGAACAGCCTGCAAGGGGAGGCTCGCGAACACATCGTCGAGCGGGTCATGTACTACACAGGGGTTTCCAGAGAGTACCTGGAAAAGCGGGCTTTGCATGTGGACGATGTTGAGTATCGCCGTGAAGTCCTTCGCAAAGAGGGCCGTTCAGTGGCTCGTTTGGATGGACGAATTACTCGCCCGCTGTACTCACCCTTCATGGATGAGGAACATTGGGGTGTCCGCGACGATCCGTCTCAGGGCAAGTATGACCCGTTCTTCCAGTCGGTTCTTTGCGGCGAGGTTTTCCCCATGTTGGGGATCAAGTGGGATCGCAACTTCGTAAACTCCGCTTCTATGTACATGAAATGGAATAACGATATCAAAGGTCAGAACACGGCTCAGAGCCTGAGTACCGCCATGAGGCGAATCCCCGGCATGCGTACGTTCTTCGTAAACGGCTGGTACGACATTTGCACCCAGATCGGTATCTTGTACTACACTCTGGACCATTCTGATATGCCCAAAGACCGGACATTCGTCAAGGGCTACCCGGCGGGTCACATGACATACTTGGGTGAAGACAACATCCAAGCCGTGACTGATGACATATACACCTTCATCAAAGGCGGAGATCCGACCAAGTAGGTGTACAGGGCAGGCAGACCAGTCAGGCCAACCAAGTAGTCGAAAAGCCGCACGTGGATCATTGACACGTGGGGTCACACGTGCTAGCATTACGAAAATCACAAATTGCATAGCAGTCCACAGTGACACAAGTGCCATGAACAGGGCTAGTAGGAGCACCACCTTTGGGAGCAGCGAGCCGGGTACAGTGAAAGCCGGTGCCATAAGGAGCTACTGAATGGACCTGGGAGCAGCGGGCCAGAAAGCCACGCAAGTACGGCCTGACGGAGATCCTCCGTTACAAGGAGAGGGTATACGAGATTTCGCTCCGTACCCGAAATGAGCGAGACCGGATAGCCGCATTTGCGGCACCTCCGTTCTCAGCGAGGTGGCACCACGGCATCAAAACCCGTCCTCTTGCAAGGACGGGTTTTTGTTTGCAGTACAACCAGGAAGGAGCAACAGAAAGATGGAAGGAAAGACCGTCAAGTTCATTCTAAAAGAGGGGGACTTGGCCACTGCCTGGTACAACATCGTACCGGACCTCCCGGTTCGGCCCGAGCCCCCTCTCAATCCAAAAACTCTAGAGCCTTTGCGTCCAGAAGACTTGGAACCCATCTTCCCCATGTCCCTCATAGAGCAGGAGGTCACGACGGCCCACACAGTCGATATCCCAGGGCAAGTGTTGGATGTATACAGGATGTGGAGGCCTACCCCTCTCTACAGAGCCCGCAAGTTGGAATCCGCGCTAGGCGCTCCGGTTAGGATTTACTACAAATACGAAGGCGTGAGCCCCGTGGGGAGTCACAAGCCAAACACCGCTGTCGCCCAGGCATACTACAACAAGAAGGCTGGCACCAAGCGCCTTTCCACCGAAACCGGCGCCGGGCAATGGGGAGCCGCCCTCGCTATGGCTTGCGCTCAGTTCGGCTTAGAGTGCTTGGTGTACATGGTGCGGGCAAGTTATGACCTGAAGCCTTACCGACGCTCGCTCATGCGTGTTTACGGAGCAGAAGTCTTCGCCAGCCCCAGTCTCAATACGGCGGCCGGCAGAGCCGTCTTGGAAAAGGACCCAGATTCTCTGGGGAGTCTCGGTATCGCCATCAGCGAAGCGCTTGAGGTTGCCGCAGAAGACCCCAATACCAAATACTCTCTGGGAAGCGTGCTCAACCACGTAATGCTCCACCAGACTGTCATAGGAATGGAAGCAATACGGCAGATGGAGATGGCAGGAGATGCCCCCGATTACGTGGTAGCGTGCTGCGGAGGCGGAAGCAACTTCGCGGGTCTGGCATTCCCGTTTCTCAAGGCAGCGCTGAAGAACGGTACGCGAGGGCAGAACCCTACCATAATCGCGGTGGAACCTGCGGCCTGCCCCACTCTAACTAGAGGGGCCTATGCATACGATTTCGGCGACACAGCGGGAATGGCTCCGGTAATTAAGATGCACACCCTCGGACACGGTTTCATCCCGGCCGGTATTCACGCAGGAGGATTGCGTTACCACGGCGTGTCGCCTTTGATTAGCATCCTTCTGGAGCATGGGTATATCGAAGCCAGAGCCGTAAAACAACTGGCGGTGTTTGAGGCGGCAACGCTCTTCGCCAAGACCGAAGGCATACTGCCTGCCCCGGAATCAGCCCACGCCATCCGGACGGCAATAGACCTGGCACTGAAAGCCAAAGAAAAAGGCGAGGAAAAGTGCATTCTCTTCGGTCTAAGCGGACACGGAAACCTAGACCTTGCATCGTATGAACTCTACTATACGTCGCGGCTTGTGGACTACGCTCACCCGGAGGCGGAGCTTGAACGAGCTCTGTCCGAGTTGCCCAAAGCCCGGTAGGAGGAGATTTCCATGGCCACACGAGAGCAAGTAAACGGCCTCTACTCATTTGCTCTTATAGACAGTGCCGCCCTGGTCCCACACGAACGAGTGGATCAGGAAAGACTCTTGCTCCTGGTCAGAGAAATCGCAAGGGATGGCGTCCTACACTCACCGGTGATGGTGGACAGGAGTTCGTTGGTAATCCTCGACGGTCACCACAGAGTCAATGCCCTACGGCTCTTGGGATGCCACCTTACTCCTGTCTACCTAGTGGACTACGGGCATCCTTCCATTACGGTAAGCCAGTGGAGAGATGATATCAGAGTCAACAAAGAAACTGTCATAAAAGCAGGGCTTTCCGGGAATCTGTACCCTCCGCGAGCCTCCAAACATGAATGGGGGCTCCCTCCTGGAAAGAGACCGGTTCCGTTATCTCTGCTCCGGATACCCGCCATTTGAGAGGTTTGGCGCGCCACCGGAGTACGGTATCCTACCCGATCCCGAGATCCATTGGCGCCAGCCGTAGCTTTGGACTTCCGACCATCGTAAGTGTGCTACCACCAAAGCAGTCCAAACGGACGAAAAAGCCACCGAATGGAATACGACGAAAGGGCGGCTGACAGGCTATCTGTTTGCCTACTTATTGTCTGCTGTTCAGAACAGTCCGCGTAGCAAACAAACACGAGATGGGAGGAAGTAGCGTGAAGAGAAGCCTCATATTACTGGTGGCAATAGCCTGCCTTGGCAGTATGTTGCTTGCAGCCTGCGGCAGCCCGGACCCCGGCCCTGTCACGACCAAAAAGACAAGCCTGGCTATCGCCCATCAATGCAGAGCCCACGACTCTTGACCCCGCGAATGGAAACGACCTATTGACATTTGCTGTCCAGTACCAGCTATTCGATACATTAGTCAAGGAAAACCAAGACGGCAGCTTGGGCCCAGGTCTTGCTGAATCCTGGTACATTAGCCCGGATGGGCTCGAAATACTGTCTAGCCTCAGGAAAGACGTCAAGTTCCACAACGGGGAAACAATGACCGCCCAGGACGTGGTCTCTTCTTTTGAGAGAGCTATGGCCTCCAAGTTCACTTCCAGGATCACCGGCGCCATGGAATCCATCGAGCTAGTGGATGACCACACTGTGAAGCTGAAAATGAAGTATCCATACGGCCCCGTAATCGGATGTATCGCTACGGCCAACATGGGCATCGTAAGCGAAAAAGCCGTGACTGCTGATCCAGAGGGTTTCGCCCGCAACCCGGTAGGCACTGGGCCCTACAAGTTTGTCAAATGGAATACTGGCACCAAGATTACGTTCGAAGCCTTCGAGGACTACTACAGAGGCCCACGCGAACTCACCCGGTAAGCGGCAAGTTTACCCCCAGGCAGAAAGACATCTATAACGTAGTTCTAGAAGCCCAACAAGTTGCCATGGCCGAGATGCGCGATGGGGTAACCGAGTTGGCGGTCAACGAAGCTGTGAAGAAGTACTTCGCAAAGGCACTGCGAACCCTAGGGCTCATTACTTTGGACAGCGAAGTGGACAACTACTTCTATCACAGCATCGGGCACCAAATTGGACTGGATCTGCACGATCTAAGATCGCCCGGTAGGGTACTGCGAGAAAACAATGTCTTCACTGTGGAACCGGGTCTGTACATAGCCCAGGAGGGCATAGGAATCAGGGTAGAAGACAATGTGGTCATTACCAAGAACGGGGTGAAATCTCTCTCCTCTGGCATCATCAAGTCAGTAGAGGACATAGAGAACTACATGGCCTGAATAACCTGACACCAGGAGAACCGCCTTTTGAACCTTGACTACCGTTTGGCCGAGCGCATAGTTAAGGCATCCTTCATCCTATGCATTGCCCGGTAGGCATGGTCATCATTCTTTAGGGCGCCGTGGATCACCCTAATGTGACCATCCCCCAGGCGTCCGTAGGCGTTGCCGTCGTTGACTGCCACTCGCGCTTCCTTAATGAGGTACTCGCATATTTCTGCGGTAGGCCCGAGACTGGACACATTGACCCACGAGTAGAATCCCGACTCGGGCATGAGCATGGACACGCCGGGTATGGAATTGAACACTTCGTACGCCACTTTCCTTCTACGGTCGTACACGGTCTTATACTCTTGGATGAAAGAATCGTCCTCAAGAGCCGCCATAGCCCCAATTTGAGCCGCAGTGTTGGTGGCCCCTAGAACGTTGACGACTCCGCCGTAGAGCACGTCCATGATCTCGTCGCAAGCCACTATGTACCCAACGCGAAACCCACTTAGCGCCATGCCCTTGGACACAGAAAACACAGAGACGGTCCTCTCCCACATTCCCGATAAAGTCGCAGGACTTATGAATTCAATATCATCGAACACTGTATCTTCGAATGCCTGGTCCACCACTACAACAAGGTTGTGCTCGACTGCAAGACGCGCTATCGCCTCTAAGCGATCTCTGCGGAACACCGTGGTTGTCGGATTGTTGGGATGGGTCAACAGAATCATTTTGGTCCTATCGGTAACGCGCTTTTCCAACTCCTCAATTCGAGGCTGGTACGCGTCTTCTTCATAAAGCGGTATGCTAACCGGAACCCCGCCCATCAACTCGATGTTCAGACGGTTGTTAGGGTAGCTGGGATCCGGATACAAGACCTCGTCGCCAGGCACAATGAACGGCAACATGGCGTAAAACAAACCCGAATCGGAACCGGGCGTAATAAGGATATTCCGCTCAGGATCCGCGTCTATCCCGTTAACCCGCCGAAGTCTTCGCGCCACCGCTCTTCTGAGTTCGAGGTTCCCCACTGGCATTGTGTAATGCGAAGCCATACCGCTCTCGATACACTCCACGGTAGCCTGCACTACGTGCCGAGGGATGCAATAGTCTGGGTAAAAGGGATCAGCCCAACCCATTGGGCTGATCCCCTGATTGATAAGGTCAGCGTATGCGCTTCCCACATCGGCTTTGGTAACTTTGGTGAACAAGCCGCCCTCCAGTTTAGCGTAAGCTGGCGACATCCTGTCTCTTATCGCCATCCACATCCCCTCCTCGGACCAATCTTCCTGCGGCTTTACTCACCAGACGTGAACATCACACTTAGCGAGAAGCGTAGACAGACAACTATACAAACTCAAGCTGCATTGTGGCCGTGGTAAGCCTTTCCTGGCCGTCTGCAGTGACCAAGACGGTATCCTCAAGGCGTACCCCACCCCAGCCGGGAACATAGACGGCTGGTTCAATAGCCAGCGTCATGTTGGGTCGTAAGGTAGCCCCCTCGCGAATGCGGAGGTTCTCGTGAATCGAAAGGCCAACGCCATGACCGTTGGGCTTGGCTCCCACGACTGCATAGGATACCTCTCGGTCCAAAGCTTTCTCAATATCCGAGTGCATCTGCACAAGTCTTTCCGGTGCCTTGCCAAAACAGAAAGTCCTGGTCATGTCGGCTCCATATCCGTTTACCATAGCGCCCATGTCGACAACGACAGATTCACCCTCGGCGATTTTCCTGTCGATAGGCACATGGTGCGGCACTGCGGCAAATTCGCCGGCTCCAACGATGGTGTCAAATCCGATGTCATCTGCACCGTTTTCGCGCATAGCCTTCTCCAATTCCCAGGCCAGTTCTTTTTCGGTGATACCCGGCTTGACGTAACTCATGACGTACTCATAGGCCTTCGAGGTAATGGCACATGCCTCTCTTACGCAACTCAACTCCCACTCGTCTTTCTCGTTTCTCAATTCCTCGATAAGGCCACCCATGGGAAGTAGCTTCGCGAGACCACCCAGTCCCGCCATAGTCTCGTCATGCCACCGCATGCCTAGCGCGTCCTCATCCACGCCGATTCGCTTCCACTGGTTCGCATTGATGATTTCGGCTGCTCGAACAGGATACTTTCTTCCAGACGGCGGCTCTAAGCATATGTTCTCAAGATGTGTTGCCTGGCTCTTCCACTCGTCAAAATGGGCACTGCTGAACAATCCGTAGGCCTTAGTCAACCCGATTAGGAGCCATCCCGCGCTCTCACCTATTTGGGTGTCGTTTGCGTACACGCCCCCAATATAGTGACGGTTGGCGGGATGATTGATCAGGACCGCGTCGAGTCCCTTTGCTCTCATGCTGTTGCGAAGGTTCTCGAGTCGAATTGGTAGATATTCTGCTGGCACCGGCGCCATTTCTCATGCCCTCCTCAAAGTAACATCAAGTTGTGTGTGCGTAACCCAGGCGACATCACTCCACCAAATGGAATTCAGTCTGCCGTCCACCCAAATAGTAAACACGACCATCTATTACGGCAACATCGGTTTCTAACGCGATGGTGACGTCCTGGTCCCATTCTGGGACGTATTGTTTGATGTTGAGCTCGAATGAGTAACAAGTGTCGTTGACCAGTACCCAGTCACCGGTACCGGGGACACCTTGCTGCATGTCGGTCATCCCGACGTACATGCCTGCAGCATGAATATGGGTCCCAATGGGGTGAGTGTAAATCATGGCTCTAATGCCCTCACCGGCCGCCTTGCTCAACGATGCTCGTAGAATCTCGTTCCCGGACCTGCCTGGTATCATCTCTTCAGCAAGGATGTCCTGTAACCTGTTGCCTGTCGCCAAAGCCGCCTTCAACCCAGCGGGAGCGTCACTCTCGCCAAACTTCAGCACATAGGCCAATTCTTGTATGTCAGTGTGGAGCCCTAGGTAATAGATGCCGAAATCACAATGCAGAATGTCGCCCTGTTGAATCACAGCATCTTCTTCCGTGTTGCCTTTGACTCCTTGTCTTTGGATACTCACCGTTGGCTGGAAATACGTGGTCAGTCCAAGGTCATGTACCCGCTGGCGCATCCACCAAGCGAGATCTAGTCCTGTGGTCACACCGGGATGGGCAACCCGAGGAGAAAAAGCCTCCTTGATGATCCCGTATGCTATGTGCTGAATCCCCGGATAGGCTTGTATCTCAACCGGCAAGCGACGTTCCAACCAACCCACGCTCAACTTCTCGGCTCCCCGCACCCTCTGTGCGTATTTGGGTCCCAAAGCAGCCATGAGCTGATTGTATTCGGTATATGTTAGGTCATCTGCAAACTGGAAGGTCTCAGAAATGTTGATGCCTATGGTCTTGGGGTCTCTCTCACGCACTATCCGGGCAAGAGCCTCCCACTGGGTCTCTCCCGGTGCAACGTTAATTGCATCCTCGGGGTTTCGATTCAATTCGTCCTTGTACAGGTCATATACCCCGAGACCGGGACGAGCAAGTATGATCCGCTCTACCGTGTCGTCCGGTTGTCGGGTGAAAACCAAAATGGTGCGTCGTCTCGCCGTAAGCATAGGTGAAGGCAACAGCGTCATTATGAGCGGTCCCTCGTTGTACTCACGTACACACACAATCCACATGTCAAAAGAGTTCCGTTTCATAAGGTCCGGCAGAATGGTCTCAAGCCGTAGCTTCAGCCACTCCTTTGTTATCCGAGCCCGCTCCCTATACGGAAGCACCTTGCCGCCCCAATCAGACGGTCTTCCGCCCAGGCCAACTGGATGATTCGCCGCAAATTTCAAGTGTCAACTCCCCTTTCCCATCCCTTTTTTTGCCGCAATTCACATTTCTGACAATATCGGGACCTGTGTATCCACAGAACAGGGCGCGTTTCGGAACGCGCCCTCATTCAACCGCCCGTTACAAGACTCCATACCTCTATCAATTAGCAATCAGTCATTCTGATAGAACCAATGCGTCGGCACTTTATCAAAGAGGCGGAAGTACATAAAGTACCATTGCATCTCGCCTATCTTGTAGAAGGGTACGAACTTGCGGGTTATATGCTTGAATCTCCCGGCGTGACCTGGTTCCGTTACGAAGGTGAAAGGTTCGCCGGGAACTGGCTTTATCCAATCCTCCGGATGATCTTTGTCGCCTACAAGAATCGTCATATCGGTGCAGGCAAGCACAACCGGCCCATAGCAGAGCGCCACCATGTCAGGGGAATACTCGTCAACCGGCTTGAAGAAAAGCCTATAGGGGTATTCGACGGTAACGGTATCCCCGTCTTTCCACTCCCGCTTCAGCTCAACCCATGTGTTGGGCTTGATCTCTGCGTCGATTCTCTCGCCGTTTACAAAGATCGCGTTCTTGCCGTCAGCCCATTCAGGGACTCTGAACTTGAGTGTAAAGGATACATCTTCACTTACGGAAACGCTGAATAGGCGCTTCTCAGACTCCGGATAGTTGGAGTAATTGTTGATTACGACTTTGACGCCGTCTTTCTCCCAGCTAAACTTGGAAGGAAGGTACTGACTCACATAGACGGACTCGTCGTCATGGTAATAAATCAGGTTGGCATACTCGGCCATGTTCAGCGGCCAGGTTCCAGTGCAACACACCCATGTGAAGTTTACCCCGCCGGGATGCAAGCGCCGGTCGTAGTTTGACTTTAGGGCCCCGTCGTTGAAATAACTGTGATAATAGAGTATCTTACCGTCGCTTGTCATCGGTATCTGGGCACCCGTGCAGTTTACCAGGGCTTGTTCAACCCACGCTCCATACTTGGCGTTCCCCGTTAACTTGAGCAAGTAGTTGCAGAACTTGAAAATCGCCCATGAACAACAAGAGACTTCACAGTTACCCCATTCATCAGCCCTAGCCACTGGACCGCCCGTCCAGTTTATGTACATGGGGTCGCGCTTGTGCTCCGTGTCCCAGTTTGTCTTGAGCGCGTCGCCAAGGTAGCTTAAGCGTTCGACATACATTGCCTCGGCCGGTCCATAACCTCCCGTGGCATATGTGTGCCTGCCAGTAACCAGATCGTATCCCTTTTCCATGGCTTTGAGATAGTAGCTATCCTGCGTTACCTCGTAAGCCTTCGCAGCGCTGGAGAAAGCATTGACATGGCTGTATGCGTGGCGCGGACCGATCGTCTCGGAATCGTCGTTGATAATCTTGTCCCAGTAATAACGATAATCCCATTCCTTGGCGAAGTCCTTGTACTTATCGTCGCCGAACACTTGATAGGCCCTGTACAATGCCTCGGGGAGAGTGTACCACTCGTTCATCTTCAACCCGCGCTTGTTCTGGGGGTGGATTCCGTTATACTCCACAATCTCTCTTTCAAAAGTCTGTATAGCTCTATCTACGAAGTTTGATATGTGCTTCTTGGCTTTCTGGTAGCCCAAATACTCGTACATATCCGAGAATCCAGTAACATATTTATCCAGGGAATAAGGCCTCGTATCATACACGGCAGGTTCTGCAACGGCGCACTTATCGAACTCCTCTGCAAGAGAGATGACCTTTTCCTTTAACCTGTAGTCGCCGGTGACCATATACAGCTTCGTGAAAGCACCAAACCATTGACCAAGGTTAGCCGGCATATCCGACTCACCGTACCATCCGCCCAAACCGTTGACTTTCGATTCTATCCCCGCTTTTCTTCGGATATTATGTAGAATCTCGTCGTTGGGTATGGCCAGGTATAGCTCAATTGTGTATCTGCGCTGATCCTCCCACAGACTTGGCATCAACTGTACGTTCCGGTATCCTGTCTCGTTCAGCTTATACTTGGACATCTCGCCATCGTCCCTTCAGGATGCATATACTTGCGCCCTTGAGGCTGCTTAACACCTCGATACTAGCATACTCCGGGGTATTGTCAACCGAGCTACTGCTGTTGCCGCCCATCCACGAGACTATATAATAGTAGTCAAACAGGCCCAAAAGCCTGAAATCGGAGGAGGTATACCATGCTGATCTGCGCCAAAACAGTAGTAACGGGCGACTCGGAGACCGTCATCAAGGACGGGGCAGTACTGTTCGAAAACGGCGTGATAAAAGAAGTTGGACCGGCGGAGCAGCTAAAATGCAGGTATCCCGGCGAGAATGTGAGAGACTACGGCGACGCGACAATACTGCCAGGGCTTATAGATATGCATGTACATATGGGTTATTGGTACAACCGGCCGGACAAACAGGTTTACGGCAAATACCTTGTAGCCTATATGGCGCTGGATTACGCGCAAAGGGCAATAAAAGCCGGGGTTACCACCATGCGGGACGTGATGTCTCCCGATGGCGTGTGCCGCGAGTACAACATCGCAGTAAGCAAAGGTTTTCTCAAACATGTTCCGCGCCTGCATTTCTGCAACAGGGCCATATGTGCCACGGGGGGACACGCATGGAACACCCTTGACGGCAGTATTGAGGTCGACGGCGAATGGGAGATAAGAAAGGCCATACGCACCCAAATCCGCGAAGGAGCCGATTGGATCAAGGTCATGGCCTCACACAGATCAGATGTCTCAGAGTTGACTCAGCAGGAGATGGACGCCGCCGTGGACGAGACGCGGAGGCACAACCGCAGAATAGCCGTACACTCCAGCCGCCAACCTTCACTGCAGATTTGCATCAACGCCGGAGTCGACACTATTGAGCACGGCACAGATCTGACCTATGAGCAAGTGTTGCAGATGAAGGAAAAGGGCATTGCCTGGTCTCCTACCCTGCTAGTCCATAAGAGCACAGGCGACCGTCTCGACGCGATAGTAAAGGAACACGGCTACGAATCTCTCACCCCTCTGCAGAAAGAGACTTACGACATTTACCGCCCGGCCAACATCTACTATCGGGCAAATTTCAAGAAGTTCGCTGAAACCGGGGTTCTGGTAGTCTCGGGAACCGACATGATATCTGAAGGAGCAGCCGCAGCGCCAGTAGCCCAAGAACTTGCCGTGATGGTCGAATATGGTATGAGCCCGGTTTGGGCCATCGGTGCCGGCACCAAGAATTGTGCCAAAGCCCTCGGCATGGAAGGTAAGATAGGCGAACTAATACCGGGAGCGCTTGCCGATATCACGGTGGTCTCGGGAGACGCTTCAGAGGATATTGGATGTCTCGAAAATGTGAAGGAAGTCCTCCTGGGCGGCGAAACAGCGTACTCCGCCTGCGAATAGTGAGACAACGTCAACACTGAAGACTGAGACCTTGGGCTCTGACCCACGTTCGACCCTCAATGGGTATCCAGGCGGCGCCCAAGGTCTCGTCTGTTTTCCAGACAATCCTTACATTACAGGTCTTGCAGGACTCGTCTGTATCCAACTAGACATTATAGAAAAACGGAGCGAAAGGTGTACTGCGCTCGTCCGGAACATCGGCGTATATGGCCGTATAGCGGCAGAACTCCTTCAGGCGACCGAGAATGCGTTCATCACCCTCGACTTCGACCATGTGATGAACATAGGGGCCGTACATTACGGCGGATTCAAATTTCTTCCAATTCTGAAACTCGCCCCAGATGTAAGGACCGCGTGTGAATGGCCCGGGGACGGCCTTGAAATTCCCCAGGAGCATGGCGTACTTACCGTCCATGCAGTCAAACCGGCCAATGGTATACGTGCCACGCGCCACTTCAAAACCGGCATTCAAACCCAAACCACCCGGGCCAGACTGAATGTAGGGCTCGACCAGGGACGGGTCTGCTAGTGACGGAGCGAAAATGTTGGTGTGCCATATGAGTTCAGCATTGGGGTTCGTGGGGTGGTTGACAGTGAATTCGCCAAAGAATGGTACCTTTTCTCCGAACGTCGCAGAAGACATAATCACCATCTGTATTACGCCATGCATATCGGATTCAAATGACATGAAGTTCTTGTCATTGTTGCAGAGCGCTATGTCAATATTGGAACTGACACCAAGACTCCTTGCGAAAGAAGCATCTGGACAGATCGCGGAGCATCCGGTCGTCTCAAAGAGTTCGGTATAGAATACGTATAGAGCGGCGTTCTTGCGCAGCACCGAGGGATCCCCGCCGTCGCCGCCAGGATAAAAATCGCGCATGCGCTTGACTATGGCATCAAGCTCGTGGTCTCTGGTCTCTAGGATTCTCGTAACCTCGGCCAAGGCAACCGAAGCGCTGTATGGGAACACCTCTATGCCGAACCTCTCGAGCAACTCGTCCTCGTTGAACATCATGCTGGTGAAGAGCTTCGGGCGATTGCCCAGCTGGAGCACTCGCATGGTCCTCCAGTTCTTTAACATACACGCGACGGCTGCAAAATCTTCAAAGGCCTCTTTGAAACCGGGGTCGTCAACATCGCATGTGGGAATATGCGTGAATTTGACGTGTAAACGCTGCAAGAGCTTTGAGACGGCAAACAAACCGCATTGGGCGTCAAGCAAACGCCATCCGTAAACAGGATTGTCAAGACGTTTATCCTCTGTATCACCAAATTCCACGTCTCTGGGCGCCCAAATCAGAGTCGGTACATCGCAGAGTTTGGCAAGCTTGGCCGCAACTTCTTCGTCTCCGAAGTTGACGTTCACTATGAACAGGGCATCAATCTTCTCCGAGGCAAAACGTTCGGCTATGACGGCTGCCTGTTCATATGAATACATCATGCCATCTTCGTTTAGCCAATCGAGATCTACAAACTCAATATGCTCACTTGAGAAGTTCTTGAGTATGTAGGGGACGACCACATTCTTCATATCCAAAGCCGCTTCCTTGCTCCAGATTCCGCCGGGGGTTACAGATAGAGGCGGACCGACGTTACGCCTGCAGGGAGCGAGACCGATTTTTACCTTGTAGTCTACCATGAGATCAGCCCCTTCTCTTTGACTTAGATAATCGGCCTTGTGCCGAAGTATCCGATATGCTCTTTCACGTACTCTACGCCACGCTTTAACCCTACTGAGATCAGCGAGTTCAACCTCACCATCGCTGGCTCGGCATCCAGCGCCGCTTGGCGAATTGCATGGCCTGCGGTTAGCTGGAGGTATGTGGAAAAGTTGACCTTTGCAATGCCGCTCTTGACGGCCGAGATGTACTGTTCCGGAGTCAGGCCGGAAGAGCCGTGCATTACAAGGGGTACTGGAATCGCTTCGCGCAGTTCCTTGATGAGGTCATACTTCAGCACGGGCGCTTTCTTGTATATCCCATGCGTTGTTCCGATAGAAACCGCCAACATATCAACTCCCGTCGCCTCATAGAAGGCCTTGGCGGTTTCCACAGTGGTATACTGCTCGCCGAGAGAGTTGGCATGTCCACTGACATGTCCTATCTCTGCCTCTACGCTCACGTTGCAGCATCTTGCCATCTCAACCACTTTGTTGGTCAGCGCTACGTTTCCCTCAAAGGGTTTCATAGATGCGTCAATCATGACCGACGTCGCGCCGTACTGAATGGCACGGACGCATCCGTCGTAAGTCGGGCAGTGGTCAAGGTGGATCACCACCGGCACGGGGGAAACTTCGGCGCGTTGTCTGATAAAACGCATGAGGTTCCCGGCGTCCCAGTCACTCATCTTGCGGGATTCGGGATCGGGATTGGCATAGTCGCCAGTTTGCAGAATGACCGGGACGTGAAGTGCTTCAGCGGCCTGAAGGACGATTTCCACGGTCACATAGTCAGAAACATTAAAGGCCCCTATGGCGTAATGCTCATCACGGGCCTTGTTAATCAAGTCTCTGCCGTTAACGATCATCTCGGGGCTCCTTCCCTCCGTACGTCTCTACAGTACTGGGTATCTGCCTTCGGGTACCTTCGCGTTCAGCCATTTCTTAATCTCGTCATCAACCCGCGCTATGCCGAGTATGAAGCCGCCAAGCTCCTGGGTACCGCTGTTGCCGCACCGGGCCTTGTATATCGCTATGCCCTTGTCCGTCAGGTAATTGTAAATATCCTTGTACAATATGTAGAGTTCCATCCACGTCATGCCGCCGAGGCCGTTGAGGTTGACGATCACTTCCTCTCCCCTGCCGACTGGCATATCGTCAAAGAGAGTGTCCACGACGATGGCGGCCAGGTCCTTCGATCTTGGCAAAGGTATGCGATTCCCGCTGCTCTCGCCGTGAATACCGATGCCCAATTCAATCATATCCTCGGGCATTTCCATGATCGGAAGCCCCGTAACTGGATGTATTGCGCTTCTTATCCCTACACCGTAAGTGCGGGTATAGTCGTTGGTTTTTTCGGCGACGCGGATTATCTCCTCTATGGGTTCGCCGCATTCGGCCATTATGGGAGTCACGTTGTAGCAGGACCCTATCCCCCTGCGCTCCTTTTCCCGGCTCTTCGGAGCGGAGGCCACATCATTGTACGTAAGGTGCATATGTACGTCCATGCCCTTAGATTTTGCCATCTGACAGGCAAATCCGAAATTCAGTACGTCGCCGGTGTGGTTGGTAACGCTGACAAATATGGGACTGCCATCATCAATGGCTTGTAGGCCTCTGAAGATGAGCGCGCCTGACGGAGCCGCGAAAACATCTCCGCGTACCGCGAGATCGCTTCCCCCGGGGCCCACCATGCTCGGGCCGGGTCCCTCATGCCCCGCTCCCCCGCCTCCGACTATTTTCACAAGGCCTTTGGGCTTTCTGAACTCTGGTTTGCGTACTGTGAGACGGGTTCCAGGTATGATCTCGGAGGTCTCCGGATACAAGAGCTGGAAGCCTTCCAGTGCCTCGTCAACAACCGTGTCGACGTCGTTGTATATTTTCTTGATGAACATGGCCGCCGCTCCTTCTTACGTTGTTTCAGCTGTTACGCCATCAACAAAGGCCCGCAAAAAGTAATACATCGACATTGCACCGGCATCCACGTAGCCTTTGGATTTCGCCTCAAGATAGCGCGCCCGGCCTTTCTTAGCCACCATATCCTTGGTAAACATTGCTCCGCTGTAGGCGGCTTGCGCCATCTTCTCCAAGGCGCGACCTTCATCCTCTTCCTTACATTTGTCTAGTGTCTCGTAAGCGGGCGTCAAGGCGTCAACTAGAGTACTGTCGCCCGGCTGCGCTCCACCCAGGCTTTGAACGCGCATAGTCCCGGCTTTCAAAAGCGCGGCCATATCAGCAGGCGAAAGCTCTTCTTTCCCAACATCCACAGCGTCGGACATGCCCAAGAAGAAGGAAGCCAATATGGGCCCGATGGCTCCGCCGGCTGTTTCGGACACGGCCATGGATACGTCGAAAAGAAAATCGCGGAAATTGACCGCTTTTTTCGAAGCCATCATTTTCAGTACGTTGCTGTACGCTCTCTTGATGCTGATACCGTGGTCGCCGTCGCCAACGAACGAGTCCAGCTTGCACAACTCCTCCTCACGGCCGACAAGGTCGGTCGCCGCGTCGAAAATCGCCTTTTCGAACCGTTTCAGATCCATACCTATCCATCCCTCCCAATTTCGCCACCCATTTCACCAAAACCAAGGGTAACACTTAAATTACATAATGTCGATAGGCCATGCATGATGCTGTTCAGAACCCAGTTTTGTTGTTGACTTTGTGATTTGTCGCTGATATCATTCGTAACATAACAAAGGTGGACAAACACGGGCTCGTATACATGTCGTGTACATTTCACCAACTGACTAGGGATGATAGCGATGCACCTATTCACAGACAAACTCCCCATGATCTATGAGACCTTGAGAGAGAACGGAATCGACCTATGGGTTATCATAGCAAGAGAAACCGAGTTGAACTCCGAACCAGTTTTGCCCGGGCTAGGCGACATGATCTTCTTCTATGGGTCGATACTCGCCTTTTCGAAGGAGGGCAAAATGTACGCTTCGATCTCCCCCATAGACTACTCAGGTTACGTAGGCATGGAGGGTCTTGACGATCTCGAATGCTATGAGTCGTTAACCCAAGGTCTTGCCAATATCATAAAGAAGGTACAACCGCGAACGATTGGACTGAATTTTAACGAAAACGACCCTGCTTCCGATGGCTTGACGGCCGGAATGATGATCAAGGTACGCAGAGTGCTTGACGAGATTGAGTTTTCGGGAGAAGTGGTATCCGCTTTTCCTGTGGCCAGTCGTGTCAGATCACATAAGAACGCATATCAACTGGAACAGATTACCGAATGTGCCTACGCCGCCGACCAAATCGCCAGGGATGCGTGTGATTACATTGAGCCCGGGATGTCTGCTTTAGATCTGTACAACTTCTTGCAGCAAACCGCTTTTGACCGTGGTTACACAATGGCCTGGCTTCCCTCACAATGCCCTGCCGTCGCCACTTCGGGCCCCAAAGGAAGGATGGGCCACATTGGTCCCTCAGATGAGGACAAGATTGAGGCCGGCTGTTCTATCACCATCGACTACGGAGTACGCAAGGGTTCGTACTGCTGCGACATACAGCGTACATACTATGTGCTCAAACCAGGTGAGGTCGCTCCGCCCCCCGAGCTTGCGAGACACTTTGCCAATCTTCGTAACAGCATTGATGCGACTGCTGCTTATATGCGGCCCGGAATGACAGGAGAACAGGTGGATGCATTTGTCCGTGAGAAACTGCGGAGTTTTGGCTATCGAGCAGATTTCCGTCACGGTTTGGGGCACCAAGTGGGATTTGTGGCCCATGATGGAGGCCCTGTACTGGCCCCCTCGTCAATTGAGTGGTACAACCGGTACGAGCTCATTGGAGCCCCGATACAAGAAGGTTATGTGTTCACTCTAGAGCCAAATCTCGGGATAAGACAGGGGCTTCGACCTGCCCTGGAAGAGATGGTCGTTGTGCGTGAGAACGGCGGGCAGTTCATTTCCAACTGCCAAAAGGAGATTTACCTCATCCGGTCTTTCCAGTAATGATACAGAAAGGCGATTGAAGCCCATGGTGCGATATGTATTGAACAGACTCTTGCTCTCCATAGTTATCATTTTCACTATCGCAACGCTGACCTTTTGGCTGTCCCGTGCGATCCCGGGTGGACCGTTCAGCCGATGGGAGCGACCGCTTCCCCCGAAAGTCATCGAAAACCTCGAAAGGAAGTACAATCTGAATTTGCCCATTTGGCAGCAGTATCTGCGTTACATGGCCAACGTAGCCTGTTTCGACTTCGGTGTTTCGTTTACGCAGACTGAGACAGTCAATGAGATAATCGCCCAAAGGTTTCCTGTCTCTTTTCAGATCGGTTCATGCGCCTTCCTGGTGGCAATAGGATTGGGAATACCCTTGGGCATCGCTAGTGCTTTGAAAGAACTGAGTCTCGTGGACAATCTCGTAAAGATACTGACGACGCTGTTCATTTCTATCCCAAGTTTCGTCATCGCAGCCGTTATGATGTACTTTTTCGGCATTTATCTTGGAATACTGCCGGTTGCTATGTGGGGAACATGGCGGCACGCAGTGATGCCTGTAATGGCTCTGGCAGCCTCCCCCATGGCTGTAATCATCAAGTATACGCGCGCCAGCATGCTAGAAGTCGCGGATGCCGACTATATTAGGACAGCAAAAGCCAAAGGAGCCAGTCCATTTATAGTCACATATAAGCACTGCCTTAAGAATGCGCTTCTCCCCATACTCACGGTCGCAGGCCCAATGTTCGTATCGATCACTGTTGGTAGTTTCGTGATAGAACAGCTGTTTGGACTCCCAGGCCTCGGGCAGATGTTCACCAAAGCGATCTTGGGTAGGGACTATTCGATGATAATGGGTCTCACAATCTTCTACGCTATTCTGCTGATTGGCATGACCCTTCTGGTAGACATCCTGTACGGGTTCGTTGACCCAAGAATCAGAATCAGCAAGGAGACTACTTTATGACCCTCGGGGAGATGCCTGGCATGCAAGAAGTCACAATGGAAATACCAAAGAAACCTTCGTTCAAGCGTCTGAGTCAAGAAAAAGACCAGGCGGATATGTTAGTCCGCCCCTCATCGAGCTATCTGAAAGACGCACTCTACAACTTCAAGCGCGACAAACTTGGGATAATTGGCGCATGCATCGTCGTATTGATGATTTTTTTCGGTTGGGTCGGGCCGCACTTCGTTCCATACGGATATGAAGAGGTAGACCTTGTCAACGCGTTTCAGCCTCCATCTGCCCAACACTGGATGGGCACCGATAACCTTGGCCGCGATTTGATGGTCCGTGTGATGTGCGGAGCGAGAATATCGCTTTCCGTTGGCTTCGCCTCAACTTTGATTTCGATCACCATCGGCATCTTCTTTGGGGCGATTTCGGGTTTTATTGGGGGAAAGACGGACCTTTTCATGATGCGCATTGTGGAGATATTTTCATCAATCCCTTCCACCCTGTACATCATCTTGCTAGCCCAAATATGGCCCGAAGGTGGATTCGCCAATATTATCTTTGTCATCGGAGTTACCGGCTGGATGGGAACTGCCAGACTGGTGAGAGGCGAAGTTCTCAGCCTTAAGGAAAGGGAATTCGTACTTGCCGCTGAAGTGAGCGGTGTTTCAGGTTTACGAATAATCACAAGGCATCTCATACCAAACGCAATTGCCCCGATTATGGTGTCTTTGACGCTTGGCATAGCAGGTGCGATTTTCACTGAAGCCGCCTTGCGCTTCCTTGGAATCATGAGCCTAGGCACTCCCAGTTGGGGGCTCCTTGTCTCCGACGGTATCAAGAACATGCGAGGGTATCCACACATTTTGCTTTTCCCCGCATTCGCGATAAGCATCACCATTTTGTCGTTCAACTTCCTAGCGGATGCTCTTAGCAAAGCCCTCGACCCCCGAAGGAGGCAATGAGAGCTATGGGCAGACTGCTTGATGTAAAAGACCTTCATGTCTCGTTTACCACGAAGTTCGGACAAGTAAACGCGGTTAACGGCGTGAGCTTTCACATAGACGAAGGCGAGATCGTGGGAGTCGTCGGCGAATCCGGTTCAGGAAAAAGCGTGATGTGTATGTCACTTCTGCGACTCATCGCCAAGAACGGCCGTATTAAGAACGGTGAGATCATTTTCCGCGGTACCGACCTTACCAAATGTACCGACCAGGAAATCCAAAAACTCAGGGGTTCGCAGATTTCGATGATCTTTCAAGACCCCATGACCTGCCTTAATCCCGTCTTCACCATTGGAGACCAACTAGAAGAAGTGCTGCGCTTTCATAGAACGGATATGACCAAATCCGAGCGCATCGCCCAGATCATCAAGACGCTGCAGAGGGTAGACATAACCAATCCCGAACAGCGTTTGCGCCAATATCCGCACGAGCTTTCCGGAGGGCTCAGGCAAAGGGTCATGATTGCCATGTCTCTGCTTGCCAAGCCAAGACTTTTGATTGCGGACGAACCTACTACCGCCCTTGATGTTACGATCGAAGCTCAGATAATGGACCTTATCAGGGAGCTAAGCGCCGAAACGGGAACATCAGTCATTCTGATCACCCACAATCTCGGGGTTGTCGCCGGACTGGCAGACAGGGTCATGGTTATGTATGGCGGGGAGATCGTCGAAGCAGCCATGCTTGATGAGATCTTCTACAACCCGGTTCATCCATACACCTGGGGGCTCTTGAACGCCCTGCCCAAGCTCAACAGCAGTGAGAAACTTATCCCCATACCGGGATCGGCGCCCGACCTTCTTCTCGAGCATAAGGGCTGCATGTTCACCAATCGCTGCAAGTACGCCATGGAATGTTGTGTGGAGGAAGCGCCACCCATCTATGAAGTAGGGGAAAAACACCTTGTCAAGTGCTGGCGCTGCCACCCGGACTTCGAGGAGGAGTAGGAATGTCCCGAAAAGTGCTATGCGAGGTGAAAAACCTGAAGAAGTACTTCCCCATTAAGGTGGGGCAAGGACTCTTTAGTAAGACAGCACCTCTTAAGGCCGTTGACGACGTTAGCCTGACGATCTATGAGAACGAGGTTCTTGGGCTGGTCGGCGAGAGCGGCTGCGGAAAAACCACCCTCGGGCGGACGATCATAAGATTATATACACCCACGGGTGGACGCATAATCTTCGATGGCGAAGATGTAACCAACCTCCGAGGTAAACAGCTCGCGGGGGCACGGAAGAAGATGCACATGATCTTCCAGGACCCCTACTCGTCACTGAATCCAAGGATGAATGTGACAGAGATCATTGCGGAAGGCATGGAAAACGACGACACTGTGGAACCACGTCACCGCAAAGAGAAGATCTTGGAGCTCTTGCGGATGGTGGGATTAAACTCGGATCACGCCACCAGGTTCGCCCATGAGTTCAGCGGAGGGCAACGTCAAAGAGTTGGAATTGCTCGCTCTTTGGCGGCAAACCCCAAGTTCATAGTCTGCGACGAGCCGATTTCAGCCCTAGACGTTTCCATCCAGGCACAGGTGGTTAACCTCCTGAAGGAACTGCAATCCAGACTCAATCTCTCTTATCTGTTTATCTCCCATGATCTCTCTATGGTAAGGTATATTTCGGATCGTATAGGTGTCATGTACATGGGTTCTTTGGTTGAAATGGGTCCGTCGGATTCACTCATAAGAAACCCACTGCACCCGTATTCTCAGGCTCTGATAAGCGCTATTCCGGTACCTGATCCTGAGACCGAAAGAACAAAAAAGCGTTTTATCATTTCCGGTGAACTACCAAGTCTCATAAACCCTCCGTCAGGTTGCACCTTTAGGACAAGATGCCCACATGCAGTGAAGAAATGTGCTGAATCACGGCCTGTACTCAAGGAAGTGGAAGAGGGTCGGTCTGTTGCGTGCCATTTTGTGTCATGAGGTTAACTCGGTTTTGCAGATCCCGGTGACAGAAAAGGCTCCAATCAGTCTTGGCTGGACCGCCGAAGTCTGGCAAAACCTGTGTTAATGCAACAACCGGAATATCCGGACAATTAAGGAAAGGAGATTGGTAGAGTGAGAAAGACGATTGCGTTGTTGCTGAGTCTGGTTCTGTTGTTCTCAATGCTGGCAGGTTGTACTCCCAAAGGCGGCGAAAATGGCGACCCGAAAACCACGAACAATATCGCCACATACAACATAGGGATCGCCCCAACCAGCGGTTTCGACGTAGGACTAGGTCAAACAACGTCCACGGTGAACATGTTTGTGGCAATGAACGGCTATCTCTACAGATTGAACCTTGATGGTGAATGGGCGCCAGAACTTGCTGACGGACTGCCAGAAGTCAGCCCCGACGGATTGGTTTGGACCATCAAACTCAAGCCGGATCTCAAGTTCTCCACCGGCAACCCCATTACCGCAGAAGACGTCAAGTATTCCTGGTTGCGTGTTCTTGACCCTGAGTTGGCTTCCGACTACGCGTTCATCATGTATTACATCAAGGGCGGCGAGGCATTCAACAGCACCAACCCTGGCACCCCTGAATACGAGGCCGCCAAAGAGGCCGTCGGGCTGAAGGTTATTGACCCGCTTACAATCGAGATAACCCTCGAGAATCCGGCGCCCTTCTTCATTCAGCTTCTGGGATTCGCCACTTACGCTATCGTGGACAAGCAGTTCATAGAGGGACTGATTGCGGAAGGCCTAGAGTATGGCAATTCGCCAGAAACAACGTGCAGCTCGGGCCCGTTCAAGTTTACTGAGTATAAGCCGGGCGAGTACGTCATGTGCATGAAGAACGAGAATTACGTTAGAGCAGATGAAGTTAAGCTCGACGGAGTACGATTCACACTTATCGAACAATCGGTTACCGAGCTAAACCTCTGGGAGACCGGCGAGATTGACGTAACCAACCATCCTATGTCCATAGCTGACATGCAGAAGTATGAAGCGGAAGGCAAGCTTACTCAGGTAGGAACCCTCGGTATAGCTTGGCACGCGTTCAACTGCGCTAGACCTCCGTTTGATGACGTTAGAGTGCGCAAGGCCTTGGTGAAGGCGCTCGACCTGAAGACCATCGTCGACACTGTCGTTGGCGGCGGAGCGGCACCTGCAGATGGGTTTATCCCTCCCTATATGCCCGCAGTGGATGATCCGTCTAAGCCTTTCCGCACTGAATCCTACATCGACATCAATGGCGAAGTGGAAGAAGCCAAGCAGCTCCTTGCCGAGGCAGGCTATCCAAACGGCGAAGGTTTCCCCGTCTGCAAGTTCCAGTACTATGTTTCCAACGATCAGAGCAGGGCACTTGTAGAGGCCATGTGCGCCCAGTGGAAAGCCAACCTTGGGATCACAGTCGAGCCAGACGGCATGGAAGCAGCGGCACGACTTGCAGCCAGGCAAAACGGCGACTTTGACATCTGTGTACAGGGTTGGGGCGCAGACTTCGCCGATCCCATGACCTTCCTGGACTGCTTGCGATCAACACACTACTACAACTACGGCAAGTGGACCAACGCGGCCTTTGACGAGGCTCTTGAGAATTCGGCAAGAGAATTGGATGCCTCAGAGAGGCAGAAGTACCTCGTGGAAGCAGAGAGGATCCTTATGGAAGAGATGCCGATTATCATGACCTCCTTCTCGACCAAGACGTATCTGCAGAATCCCAGAATCAAAGATATGATCATGTCTCCGATGGGTATTGCGGATTTCACTTGGGCTTACATTGAGGAGTAGTCTCAAAGGCACGTAATCGAAAGTCACACGCTGCCGCAGTTCTGGCGAACTGCGGCAGCAAGTCTTTTGGGGACAACCACGTCCTCTCCCCTGCTCTTAGCCAAAGTGGTAACACCCCGCAAAGGCCACACTACTGCCCAGATCCTCCCAAGTGCGGACTACCCCCTCAGTCCACTCCAAGAACCATCTAGATAGCTAGAGCAAACAAGGACCTCGCATATTGTCAAGGCCGGTCGAAAATTCCTCCACTGGAGGTGCGGACAAAAACCTGGACTCAAATGAGACAGGGGGATGTCTGTGTACTCACTCGAAGATCGTACGAAGGCAGTTGAACTCTACTTCAAGTATGGCGGTGCCTCGGCCGCCGTTAGGCGGGAGTTAGGGTACCCTTCAAAGGGGGCACTGAAGCTGTGGGTCAGGGAGTACAAGAGCACCGGCGCGCTTCACGAGGAATACCGGCGCAGGCCGAGATACTCCAAAGAACAGAAGCAGGTCGCAGTGGACTACTACCTGGAACACGGCCGCAGCCTGCGCCGGAGCATCGATGCCCTTGGCTACCCGAACCGGGAAACATTGAGGCAATGGCTGGATGAAGCGATACCGGACCGGCAGGGACTGCGCGGGAGAAGGTCACTTGACCCAAAGGTGGAACTTACCTGTGAGCAGAAAGAGGAGGCCGTCCTAGACCTGTGTTCTAGAGAGGACCCGGCCAAAGAAGTGGCAGCGAAGTACGGAGTTAGCCGCGCTGCCTTGTACAAGTGGAAGAACGATCTGCTCGGGAAGGAGTCCGTGTTGAAGAGGCGCAAACGCATGGAACCCACACTGATCGATGACAAGAACGCGTTGACGGCAAAGGTGGAGTCGCTTAAGCAGCAGATACATACGCTAGAAAAGCAGATCTACCGGCTTCGACTTGAGCGGGACGTCATGGAAGTGACGGCGGAAATACTAAAAAAAGGCCCGGGCGCCGATCCGAAGAAACTGACCAACCGGGAGAAGGCGGCAGCGATCGGCGCCCTGAGGAAGAGATACCCCCTGAATGAGATGCTGGAGTGCTTCGCCATGCCCAAGAGCAGCTACTTTTACAATAAGACTGTCATGTCTATGCCCGATAAGTACGCCGAGCTCCGCGAGCGCGTGCGTGCCGCTTTCACCGCGGCGGATGGGCGCTACGGTTACCGGCGGATTCATGCCTTTCTCACCAGAGACGGTGGGACCGTGTCCGAAAAGGTGGTACGCAGGCTCATGCGTGACCAGGACCTCGTCGTGATCCACCTCAAGAAGCGCAAGTACACCTCCTATGTGGGTGAGATCAGCCCTCCTGTTCCTAACCTAGTTGAGCGAGACTTTCACGCCGGCGCGCCAAATACCAAGTGGCTCACCGACCTTACGGAGTTTCAACTGCCCGCAGGCAAGGTCTACCTCTCGCCCATGGTTGACTGCTTCGACGGCATGGTAGTCAGCTGGAGCATCAGCACTAGTCCTGACGCGGGGATGGTGAACTCGATGCTGGACAGTGCTATTGCGACGCTGAAAGCAGGTGACCATCCCATAGTCCACAGTGACCGGGGCGGCCACTACCGGTGGCCAGGCTGGATCGAAAGGATGGAAGCCACGGGACTTACGCGCTCGATGTCCAAGAAAGGCTGTTCTCCCGACAACGCAGCCTGCGAGGGCTTTTTCGGGCGGTTGAAGAACGAGTTCTTTTACGGAAGACCGTGGGCTGGGGTCAGTATCGAGGAGTTCATCCGAAGACTCGACCATTACCTGCGCTGGTACAACGAGGAGCGAATCAAGATGTCGCTTGGTGGAAGGAGCCCGATGGAATACAGGCGAAGCCTTAAGTGCGTATCATGAAGTCCAAGAAAACGTCCGCATCCCCACTTTGGCCGGTTGAATTTTCCCCCACCCCAGACTTCACGGCCGGTCGTGAATAGGTGGTTCCGAACAGACCGGCTCGCTTCTTCTCCCTGAGCCGCCAACTCTCGCCTCGGATGTTGATGATGTGGGAGTGATGAAGCAGGCGGTCCAGGATCGCTGTGGCCACTACTGTGTCTCCGAATATCTCACCCCACTCTCCAAACCCTTTGTTTGAGGTCAAGATAATCGCCCCGCGTTCGTACCTGGCAGACACCAGCTGAAAGAGCATGGCTGCGCCCACAGAATCGAAGGGCCGGTAACCTACCTCGTCAATGATCAGCACTTTGGGCGCGATGTAGACTCTCATCCTCCTGTCGAGCCTGTTGTCGGCGTAAGCTCTCTTCAGGTCTTCCACTAAAGTGTGAGCAGTGACGAAGTACACACCGACTCCTTGTCGGATGGCCTCGATGCCTAGAGCGACTGCCAAATGGGTTTTCCCAACCCCGGGAGGTCCCAGCAGAATGATGTTGGACGCTTCCTGCACAAAGGTGAGTGTCGCGAGTTCCCTCACCTGCCTCTCGTCGATGGAGGGCTGGAAGGAGAAATCGAATTGGTCCAGCGTTTTGTGAAAGGGCAGGTGGGCTAGCCTGGTTCTCGCTGTTATGTACCTCTCTCTTCGAGCAGCCAGTTCGGTGTCAAGAAGGTCAGTCAGGAAGTCCGCGTATGTGAGGTCTTTCTGAGAGGCAGCTTCCAACCTGCTGTCCAAGATGCTCGCGGCCTGGCTTAGACCTAAATCAAGTAGTTGCTGGCGGGCTTTTTCGACGGCTATCACGTGCTGCTCACCTCCGCCAAGACTTCGTAGGTTCTGAGAGGCCTCACTTCAACCTCGGGGCTCTCTACTCGTGTGGCCAACACTTGTCTTGGCTTTCGGTCGGTACCGAGAGGTACGCCGTCCCACTGGCCTGCTAGGGGCACAACGGTCCCCGGTACCAGCGCCTTGGGGTGGACAGCCACTCTTGCCCCTCCCGAGTACACCTCAACGTGGTAGCCGTTCTCCCTGACTTCCACCGTCTTCCCAGCGAAAGCCCAAGGCACTCCGTACCTGCTTCCGCCGAAACTCACGAACCCGTCCCGACTGACCTTGCGCTCCTCAGCGAGAAAAACCACCAACGCTGCCCTATCTGGCAAGGCATGAAGGTTTTCCTCAGCCAAGAGGTCGCAAGGTCTCTTCTGAGTAGTACCGTGGACTCTCTTGTTTGCAACGGCATCACACCATGCCCTAACTTGAGCGTTCAAGTCTTCCAGGCCGAAAAACCTAAGCCCCGGCCAGAAACTCTGCCTGAGGTAACGGATCGCTCTTTCGACCCGGCCTTTGGTCTGGGCCCTGTAAGGCCGGCAGGCTTTAGGGTAGAAGCCGGCTACCAGGGCAAAGTCTAGAAACCTCTGGTTCCACACCGGTTGACCACCTTCATCCCGTCCAAGCACTACCGGCTTGAGGTTGTCGTACAGGATGTGTTCAGGCACCCCTCCGAAGTACTCGAAGGCATGGATGTGGCACCGTATCAGTGTAGCTGTGTCCTGCCTGTCCACAAACTCCACATACATCGCCCTCGAGTAACTCATCACCATGATAAAGGCGTAGATCTTCCGCTCACGGCCCTGTTCTTCGTACTTGAACACACCGAAGTCTACTTGGGCTTGCTCCCCGGGCTTGGTCTCAAACCGTGAGACAGCCTGGGCTTTTTGCAAAGGACGGAAGGGTTTTAGGAAGTCTTTGAGAATTGTCTTACCGCCGGAGTACCCGAGAGACTTGATCTCGTTAAACAGGCGGTTGGCGTTGAACACGCCCTCGGCCATCCTGGCTCTAAGGTAGTCTTTGTAGGGATCCAGTTTGGACGGCCGCGGTGGCCTGGGTTTGTACTTGGGCAGTTCTTGGCACTGGAGATACTTGGCGATGGTCTTCCGGTCTCTGCCGGTCCGCCTAGAGATCTCCCTGATGCTGAGTCCTTGGCTGCGCATGAGTTTGATATCCAAAGTTTCCCCGCCTCCTAGCAAGAATCGCACCTCCGAAACTTGGCTCGTTACGGAGTGCTTCTTCGAGGGGGTGGGGGATTTTTCATCCGGCCCTAATGGCGGATTTTACAACCGGCCGTAACAATATCTGCGCGTTATTTGAAGCAAGTCGTCAGTAGATATCCTCTCATCAGGCATATGAGCCAGTTCGGGCTCCCCTGGTTTGGTCGGGCCGAAAGCGACACACCACCTGAAATGACTCTGGCGTATGTTCATGGGACCACCCGGGCGAGTGAAACAGAATGAAGATGTTTCTCGTCGTGATTTGTAAACACTGCTGACACTCTGTAGAAACAACGCGAGGCGGAAGCCGATAGACGGAGGAAGGCGCAGTCTAGGCAATGCACCCTAAGAATAGGTATTGTGACTTATTGCCAGGTTCGTGTCTACCTTATCGGGCAATCACCGGCGATCGCAAGCACGGCGCGGATATCCTCGTCCGTAGTAAAAGGGGCAATCGACATCCGGACAAAGCGCCCTCCGGCAAGGCTAAGAAATACTCCCCGGTCCTGAAAGTACCGATACCCCCTGTTGACATCGGTCATCTTAATAGAAATGGTGTGACACCGTCGTTCTTTATCTTTGGGAGTCACCACATCGAAGCCAAGGTCAGTGAGCCCTTCGTAAAGGACCTCAACAAGGCGTGAGATGTGTTCATACACTGTGTCCATACCGATTCCCAGCAACTTCTGGAGACCCGCGTTGAGGACATAGATACCTAGAAGGTTTAGAGTGGAATTCTCAAGTTTCCTCGCATCCAACGGATCTCTGCAGACTACCTCCCACCTGCTACCGCCTTTATCAATGGCTATACAGGCGTTACTTGCCGCGAACCTTGGCCACACTTCTTGGAGTAACCTATCCCCGCAGTAAAGGACTCCTAGCCCATGGATGCCCAGCATACCTTTGTAACAGGCTGAAGCGATAGCATCCACACCCCAAGTCTTCGCATCGACTGGGCAGAAACCCAAGCTTTGTATGGCATCCACAACCAAGTAGATGCCTCTATGGCGGCAACGATAGGCAAGCTGCTCCAAATCAATGCGGTAACCGGTGCTGGATTGCACGTGACTCACGACGATCATCCGAGTCCGGTCATCGACCTGTTCCCATAGTAGATCAGGGGTGACGCTCACCTGATCTGGGGAAACTGCGATTCTGCATTCCACCCCATTCCTCTGCAAGTTGAGACAGGGCAGAAGCACGGACGGGTGCTCTTGGTCATTCGTGATCACGTTATCCCCGGGCAGGAACGGAAAACCCTGGAGGATGATGCTTACGCCTTCGTTCGTGTTTTTCGTAAAGGCAGTGTTCTTAGGATTCACCCCTCCAAGGAGCTCCGCAACCAGTCGGCGCGTCTCTGCAACCACGTCTATCGTCTTGCCTTTGCCTGCGCCCCCCTTCTTCACAACTACTGGGGACACGTCGGAGCAGTCACGGACAAACTGCTCAGTTGCTGCAGTTACGTAGGTTGAGCCGCCGTTTTCATATGCAATGTCCAAGAACACGGTCTTCCTCGTGACCGGAAACTGCTCTCTCAGTTCGTTGACCCAATCCATTACCTTCGTCTCCTCATCACGGGACGTATGACCATCGGTTAACACAGATCACTTCTTGTCTGCATACACCGTATCCTCCCGCACTGCCCGCGCTTCACCCCCACAGACACCATCCCACACGTCCACCTTGACGTACACTCTCTCGTTGGGGTCCGCCTGTTCACCCAAGAGCACAGCTATTCGACCCTCCATCACCGCACCGCTCATCATCCTACGCGCCAATTTTCTTGCTATGGGACTGCGCACGTAACCAAGCTCATACCATCCATACCCGTTCTTGGCTACCACTTTCACCGCCATAGGGTCGTAACGGTTATGTTTTTCGTGCCACAAGCGGACATAATCTCCAATGGAACACTCTGACAGATGGCTGCACCTGTCTTCATACTTGGTCCCAACAACTCTTGTTATGAAACGACCCGCATGTTCATAGAACCTCGACACCAAGGTCACCCTTGGCCCCAGTAGGGCGCCTGCCACCAAATTGGCAAGACCGGCCTTGTCACGTCTATCAAAACCGCCATGATACTGCTCTGCCACGGCGTTCAGCAGTATGTTAGGATCAACCAACTTGGAGGCCAGGACTATCTCCCTGCTTCCCCAAGGAGCCACTTTTCCCCAAGTCCGGAGGCCCTCCAATAGGACCCCTCGGCGGATGAGCTCAGCTCCATAGAAGAGATGGAGCAGGTTTAGACCGTCGCCGCCAGCCACTTCAGGACAAATCTTGACCAGCAATTCCTCAAGATAGCCTCTCATGCTCGTGCCTCCTTAACATGGGATCTGGCTGCACCGTTACTATAGAGGGCTCACCCCGACACGCAGTGTGGGGAACATAGGTTCGATGAGAAATCCAGCATATTGTCTAGACATCCATCAAGCGGCGCTGTACTATAGCACCATCCAATGCAAGTAAAGGGGTAGGTGACGACGATGTCTAGCACCGCCATAGTGACCGACAGCACCAGCGACCTCCCTCAGCACATCGCAGATGCGATGGGCGTAACCGTAGTCCCTCTATACGTAACCCACATGGGTAAGGCGTACCGCGACGGCATCGACATCACCCCAGAATCCTTCTACCCCATGCTCAAGGAGTCGGATGAACTCCCCAAAACCTCACAGCCTTCACCCGAGAGGTTTAGGGAAGTCTACGAGCGTCTCCTTGGTACCTACAAGAATATCGTGTCTTTCCATATCTCCGGCGGGTTGAGCAGCACCGTGCAAGCGGCTAAGCAGGCGGCAGACAACTTGGCAAAGAACAATATCCACGTTGTGGACTCCAAATTCTTGACCTACGGCCTGGCGTTTCAGGTTCATGAGGCTCTTCGACTTGCCAAAGACGGTTTGAAGGCAAGAGATATCCTCTCCCGGGTATCCAGACTCCGCGACAAGATTGAACTCCTCTTCACTCTGAACTCTCTGGAGTACCTGTACAAGGGAGGCCGCATCGGAAAAGTCGAGAGTCTCATGGGAAGCATACTGGGGATCAAGCCGCTTATTCGGGTAGAAGATGGCGTCTACGTACCCGCAGGCAAGAGCCGAGGCCTTAGGCAAGCGCTACGCGGGATTGTGGAATACCTGGCCAACAGATACAGGAAAGAAAAGGTAACCATAGCGGTGGGCCATGGGCAGGGGCAAGAGTTCGCTGATATGCTGTGCCACCTCGCCCAAGAAACTCTGAACGTAGCAAAAGAACCAGAGGTTTTCCACGTGGGCCCAGTCATCGGAGTTCATACCGGCCCGGGCACAGTGGGAATCGCTGTTAGACCCTTGGTGTATTAGCGCTTTGTGGACCTTCTAGGAGCTCTGCGGGACTGGGGAACTGAACAATACCTCGCCGTGGCATCGGCCAACTCCTGGGCGATCTCGTCCCTAAGCTCCTGTGGCTCGACCACCCACCCGTGGCTCCCCATGCCAGTCACCCAACGTTTGACTTCACCCATCCCTCCCACAGTGAGAGTCATCCTCAATCCTCCGCCGGGAAGTTCCTCCAGAGTCTGGCTGTGATGCCACTCCCTGCTCCGCACGTACGCTGCTTGGACCCTATCGAACTCCAAAACTACCTTCTGAGGCTGGCCTCTTTCAATAGCAAGGCTATGGGACAGGTACTCGTCTACCGAGAAATCGTCGGGAACGCTGAAACAATCCTCGGTAGCCTCTAGACAAAGCATCCTATCCAAAGCAAACGTCCGGATGGTATTGCGGTAATGACAATGGCCTATGCAGTACCAGGTGCCTTCTGAGAACCTCAGATGGTATGGATTGATTTTCCGATGAGTGATCTCATCCCTGCTAACAGTGTAATACTCCACTAGCACTGATTTTCGGTCGATGATGGCTTTGGCCAACAGCTGGTACCTCTCGGCTATCTCAAGTTCTTCCCCTCGAAGTGGTTCCGCCTGAAATGAGACTGAGCCCAACGTACGTTCGACATCCACCACTACCCTTTGGGGAAGCAATAGCCTTATCTTGGCCATGGCCTTTTTCACGAATTCCTCGAAGGGCGTTCCTTTACACTGGGCAAGGAGCTTCTGGCCGAGGAACAGCGCGATGGCCTCTCCATCTCCCAGTCGCACGGGGGGCAGTTCGAATGGTTCGGCGTAGTAGTAGCCTCTGCGGGTGCGATCGTACTGAATTGGTGCCAAGAAAAGGTCCCTGAGGCGATCGATGTCTCTTTCCACAGTCCGCACGCTCACTTCTAGGATCTTGGCGATTGACGGACAATTGGGATAGGTACCCTCCAGAAGCAATTGGTGGATCTGGTATAGCCGCCAAAAACCGATGGGCGTGATATCTTTGCCCCTGATAACAGAACCTGCCCCACTGAACACCGAGGGTAGGGACTCTTGAGCCATACCGCGCTTCCTCCTGATTGTCTGAATATTGCGGGAGACCCCTTAAATGTTCATCAGGACGGGAGGAAAATCCTTCATATCTTGGATTTGGCTGTTTGATATGGGTCCGGGGCGCCTCAAGACGAAGCGCCCCAGACAAACCAGCCCGACGCGTTGCAGCATTCTACTCTAGAAGCTTCTCACTACCTCGTCTACAAGCTCACCCACGTAGGACACTGCCTCCCGTATCGTATCGGGATTTGTCATGTCTACCCCGGCCATCTTGGCCAATTCCAATGGAGGCTTTGTGGATCCGGCCTTGAGGACATCCAGCCAGCGCTCCACCACAGGCTGCCCTTCTTTGAGGATGGCCTTGGTAACCGCTGTGCCCACTGTCAAACCCGCCGAGTAAGTGTACGAGTAAAGGCCCATGTAGTAGTGGTGCTGGCGCATCCAGGTTAAGCGAGCGCCCTCGTCAATCTCGACCTCGCCTCCCCAGAACTCGTCAAGGATCTCGCCCTGGACCCTATTAAGCAATGAAGCCGTTATGGGTTGCCCATTCTCCGCCATAGCCCAAATCCTTCGCTGCAGTTCGCCCTCAATCAGGTGGCGAACGAAGTTGTGGTGGTACGTGGTCAAGAACTGCATGATTATCCATCGGCGCATCCTGTGGTCGGTCGTCTTAGATAAAATGCTATTGCCGACCAAGAGCTCGTTGATGGTGGAAGGCGCCTCCACGAAGAAAGAGCCTGATAGGGCGTTCGACGGACGCTGATACTTCATGGAAAGGACGCCGTGTGCGGCGTGGCCTAGTTCGTGACTCAGAACGAGAACGCTCCGCATGTTCTCGCCCCAGGTTATGAACACATAGGGATGAACTCCCGGGACTGGATTGCAGTAGGCGCCGCTGTCTTTTCCTACGTTCTCTGCAAGGTCAATCCAGCGATTCTCGAGACCTTCCTGTATGATCGCGGTATATTCGGGTCCAAGGACCGAAAGCCCATCGAGGATGATCTTGGCCCCCTCTTCAAAGGTTGTCTTGGGGCCAAAATCGGGATCAAGTGGCGCCTCGATGTCGCAGTATAGAAGTCTGTCGAGGCCGAGAACCTTCTTCCGGAGTCGCGCGTATTTGCGCATGTGAGGCGCGAGTTGTTTTAGGATGACGTCATGAATGCTGTGATAGACCTCAAACGGAACTTCCTGTCCATGAAGTACCATATGGGTTGCGGAAGGGAAACCCCGCAACTTGGCTTCAATGACGTGCCTTTTGACGTCGGTTCCCCATGTCGCGGCATATGTGTTCTGGTATGCCCGGAGACCTTTCGTGAATGAAAAGAAAGCGTTGCGGCGCAGCACCGGGTCAGGGGAACGCTCGTATGAATCTTCATACAGAGGGAACGACACAGGCAACCGATTTCCTTTGCCGTCTACGATGGGTTCGAAGGTCATGTCAGAAGTCCTGGAGCGCCTGTAGATCGCGGACGGGGCGTCAAGAACCTCGCTGAGAGATGCCAGCGCCTTTTCAGTATCCGGATTGAGCTGGTACGGTTTGTTCCGGATCAGTATCTCAATGGTGTGCCTGAAAGGTTCCAAGCCGGACTCTTCTTCAAGGTACCGCTGAAGAGTCCCTTCGGGAAGCGCCAGGGCTTCTGAGTCTATGAACGAAGTCTCGGCAGCGAGCCTTGCACCTACCGCTCCGGCGCGTCCCGCGTTTACCTGGTTGGCCGGGTCGGTTCCGTCGGCAGAAAGCTTTAGTGAAGGGTATGACATCACTCTGCGAAAGCGAGTTCGGATGGCCTCGGCCGCCTCAAGGCACTCCAGAAACACCTTTGCGCTTTCTCCCAACCTGCCCTTGTACTTGGTCACAGACCCGATATCCGCTTGAACGGCGGCAAGCTCCTTCTCCCAATCGTCTTCTGTGGCGAAGATGTGGTCTAAGTTCCACGTTCGTTCAACAGGCACTTGGGACCTCTTGAGACGCTCTTGCATATGTAATCCCTCCTGAAAAACGTGTTTGTCCTTGGACATGGTTCGCGTTAGAACCCGGAATCCCTCTAGTCGCAGGAAGCCATGAGAGACTGGATTTCACTACATTTTTCATCGATGGCAGTCGGCCGATACATTTTCTGCTCGGCTACAAATTCTGCTGCGGCCGCAGATATTGGGCACATTTCTTGCTGTGAAGTTCGGATTTCAGTGCGTTTTTTGCATTGATGGCGGGCAGGGGATACATTTCTTGCATTGGTGGCAGTCGGTCGATACAGTTCTTGCAGTGATGGCGGTCGCCCGATACATTTTTCGCATTGGTGGCAGTCGGTCGATACAGTTCTTGCAGTGATGGCTGTCGGGCAGTACATTTCTTGCGTTGATGGCGGTCAGGGGATACATTTCTTGCATTGATGGCGGTCGGTTACCGCCCGTCAGATTGTGCTTGACGAGGCTCGTCCGAGAGTATACGATTCTTCTTTGGAAAACACTCTTTAAGGCTGGTCCCGAGAGCCCAGCAAGAGTAGAAATCCGAATGACTCTTGCTAGCAGGCAAGAGTTTTTTGATGCCTGCCATTCCCGCGGACGGGCCGACCCAAGGAGGTCACGAAATGCCCAAACACACCCGCACAACTGTCGGATACCTTCCCGACGACACCCCACCCTTCGGCAAAATGATCGTGTTCGCGCTACAGCAAGTCATCGTAATGTTCCCTGCAACAGTGTTAGTGGCAATACTTACCGGATTCGACGTAGGAGTAACCATCGCTGCCAGCGGCTTAGCGACTCTAGGGTTCCTGCTAGTCACGGGTCGCCGAATTCCTCTCTACTACGGCTCCAGTTTCTCGTACATCGCGGCGGTAGGTGGAGTCTCGTCCATGGTGGCAGCAGCCACAGGCAGCAAGATAGCAGGCATTCAGGCTGCCCAGGCCGGCATCGTTACGTCAGGACTCGTAAGCATAGCGGCGGGTCTTATCATAAGGAAAGGCGGACCCGACATAGTCAAGCGCATCCTGCCGACATCCGTCACAGCCCCAGTGGCGATCATCATTGGGCTCTCTTTGGCGGGAGCAGCAATGAGCGATGCCAAAGAAAACTGGACCATAGCCCTTGTCACTCTGGTGGCTACCATCCTCTTCTCTGTGTATCTTAGGGGAACCCTTGGACAGCTGCCAGTCCTCTTCGGTGTCATTGCCGGCTACGTTGTGGCGCTCTTGATGGGCCATGTAGACTTCGACCCTGTGCGGTCCGCCCGCCTTTTCGCGGTACCGGCGTTTACCCTTCCGACCTTTAACTCATACGGACTCATGGCAATTGGAGCCATCACCCCGGTAGCCATCGCCACCATTCCCGAATCTACGGCTCATCTTCTGCAAATCGATCTTTACGTAAACAACCTAGCCAAGAAGCTTGGACGCAATAAGAAGTACAACATCAGGTCGCTTCTGGGTGACAACCTGATAGGCGATGGAATAGGCGATATGATCGCGGGCTTCATCGGCGGACCCGCAGGAACGAACTACGGCGAGAACAATTCGCTTATGGCCATAACCCGGAACTTCTCGGTACCTGTTCTCATGACATCAGCGGTTATCGCGATAGTGATGGGGTTCTTCGGTCACATTGCCGCCTTGGTCAACACCATTCCCCGAGCGGTCATCGGAGGGGTGTCAATATACCTGTTCGGCGTAATCGGAGCCCAGGGTGCAGCGCTCATGATTTCTGAAAAACTAGACCTTTTCTCTGCCCGAAACCTGGCGGTTGTGTCGACCATCCTCATCATCGGCTTGGGTGGCGCCGCCATGCCTAATGGCATGATCGTCATTGGCCGCCTCAATCTCCCTGCTATAGCGACGGCGGCCATATTCGGAATCGTCCTCAACCTTGTGTTCGAGATCTTTCCAGCCAAGCCCGAGGCGTCTCTGGAAGCGCAGGGGGCACACGGAGACTCAGACGACTGAGGCCGTTTCGTGACTAAGACGATATTTGAGCCGGTAGTTCTAGATCGATAGCCGGAAAGCGCGCTTTCCGGCTTTTCTTTTGTTGAGAACCCTTCTCGTCCAGTTCTAGGGGCAGGATTTCATGGCTTTCTGCGAGAATCCAGGTGCAAGGCAACTGAAGGGTTGCGTGTGCTCCAGCGAAGAAACCCGGAGACAAAAGGAGAGAGAGATCTGGGCTCGCTTTACAATGACATGGTTCGTTTTTTCCTGAATGGCGACTGGCAGTTCACTCCCATCGAGGGTAAGCCTTTGGTTAGGCTCGGGTTTTCGGGCAAGAACGGCAACTGGACCTGCCTGGCCCAGGCCAAAGATGAGCAGCAACAAGTCATCTTCTACTCCATCTGTTCGGTGAACGTACCCGAAGACAAGCGCCAGGCTGTGGCCGAGTTTCTCACTAGAGCCAACTATGGCCTGATATTGGGCAACTTCGAATTGGATTTTGACGACGGTGAGGTTCGCTACAAGACAAGCGTTGACGTTGGCGGCGATGGCATATCCTCTGAGATGATGGAGCCTCTTATCTACGTCAATCTGGCCATGATGGACAAATACCTTCCCGGACTGATGGCGGTAACCTTCGGCGATGTTTCGCCTGCTGAAAGCGTTAGGAACATAGAAGACTAGGGATCTTGACCTCAAACACTGTCCGGCGCCTACCATTATCGTTGTAGGCGCGGATAGTGCCTCCGTGCAGCGCTATCATATTCCTGGCTATGGCGAGTCCGAGCCCCGCCCCGCCGGTATCCCTGGACCGGGAGCCTTCCACCCTGTAGAATCGCTCGAAGATGAGTCCAAGCTGGCTTTCTGGAATCGGCGGACCGTAGTTGCCTATTCTGGCCACTGCCCATTCTGCACATGCCCCTGCCGACTCTCCGCCGACGCCCGCCCACTCCCCACTGACTCCCGACTGCAAGCCAGCATTGCCCTGATGCATTCCTCCAAGCCCACTTGGCTGGCGGGATGCATCTTCGTCACTGCCTGCCGCCCCAAGTTCAATGTCTATGAACCTGCCCTTTGCGCCATATCTGATGGCGTTGGATACCAGGTTCTCGAAAACCCTAACCATCACGTTGGCATCTGCCCGGACCATCACCTTTTGTTCCGGCAGGCTGAGTCTGTATTCAAGGCCCGATTTCTGAAACATGGGAACAAACTCTTCCACCAGTTGTTCCAGAAGCCTGCCCAGATTCACGCTCTCAAGATTCATCTTTAGTCCGCCATAGCTCACTAGAGAGAACTCGAACAAGTCATCTATCAGGTTCTTGAGGTCTTGAGCCTTGTTATGAGCAACCTTGATGTAATGCCGGAGTTCTACTTCGTCATGGTACTGGTCTTGGTCCGCTAGCTCCAGATAACCCAGCACTGACGTGAGGGGTGTCCGCAAATCGTGAGACACGCTGGTCACAAGCTCTGTCTTGGTTCTTTCGGCGTTTCTCTCCTCATCCCGCGCCTGTTTCAAGTTGGCTGCCATGGTGTTAATGTCCGCGGCCAGAATTCCCAGTTCGTCTTTGGAGTCTACCGAAACCCGTGCCTCTAGATTTCCTTGGGCTATGCTGTTCACCGTCTGGGATATGCGCTTCAGATACCTAAGGGTTGGCGCAGTGGTTATGAACCACGCCGCGACGAGGAAAACAAGGAATGCCGCGATGACCAACAAGGGCGCTCCAAACGTTGAGACCAAGGAGCGCAGAATGGCGCCAAACGGCCAGAAGGAAATCAGATTACCGGCAATGACCAAGAGAGCCTGTATCGCAAGCGCCGCCAAGGCGGCGCTGACTGCAAAAGCCATAACGAACCTCCACCTAATGCTCAAGACTACTCTAGGCCTCAATCTTGTAACCAACTCCCCACACGGTCCTGATGAACTCCGGTTGACTTGGGTCGTCTTCGAGTTTCTCGCGGATCTTGCGGATGTGAACCATCACTGTGTTGTTGGACTCGAAATAGCGCTCTTTCCATACCCTCTCAAAGATCTCCTCGGCGCTCAAGACCAACCCCTTATTCTTCGCCAATAGAAAGAGGATGTCGAACTCGGTAGGAGTCAGAGACACCTCCCGGCCGTACACAGCCACGGTGTGCCTTCGTCGATCCACTACTAGACCCCGGACGAAAACCTTCTCTTCGTCAGCCTCGGCGGGACCGCGGGCCTGCCCGAGGCCGGTAGGGGTCATAGGGTTCAAGTACAGAAAGCGGCGGAGAAGCGACTTGACCCGCGCAGTAAGCTCCAAAGGGTTGAATGGTTTGGCCAGATAATCATCGGCCCCGGTTGCCAAACCCAGGACTTTATCTAGATCCTGAGACTTGGCGCTGAGTATGAGTATGGGAATGTTGGATGTCTCCCTCACCTTACGGCACAAGGTAAGGCCGTCCATTCCGGGCATCATTATGTCAAGCACCATCAACTTGACATCCGGATTCTCCTCTAGAAGACGAAGGGCGTCGGTAGCGTCATACGCCTTTAGCACCCGATACCCTTCGTTGGTCAGGTAGATGCCGGCAAGGTCCGCGATTTCTTTCTCGTCATCAACGATCAGCACCGTGTTTCGATTCATGATGATCCGCCGTCCCATCCTCATCCTCTGCATCTCAGCTCTCCCTTTGGGCCTACTCATAGGATACATCACTTCGCGAGTATGGGGACCCCACTAGAGAGCGAAACGGCCTACGTTGGCAGACGTCATGCACAACGTGCCGACCCGCAGTCAAAGCCAATGCTTTAGACCTCAAGCGCGTGGTTTGGCCACAACTTCCGACATATAGCCATGGCACGCAAACCCGAAATAGCCAATATGCAGGGTGAAGAATAGACCTCCTGCCATGAGCCCGTACTTCCAAACGATAACTGACGTCCAAGGCCCCAGATGAAGCACATTGGAGAGAGCCTTCAAGGCGAAGCCGCAATGGGTGGCGCCCACAAGGAACGGGACAAAGAATAGAACGGCTACCTGCCTGATGATGACCTGCTTTACTTCCCGGGACGTGACACCGATCTTCCTCATCATAGCGTACTTTTCCCGATCTTCGTCGGCCTCCGAGAAGACCCTGAAGTACAACACGCTGCCCGAAGCAATGAAGAAGAGCGCCGTAATGAACAGAGCAATGAAGGCGGTCAGAGCGGTTAGCTGGACCCTTTCTGCGTAGACGGAAAGACGGGACGACATGTCTACAAGCCCTTGATCGACCAAGGCCTCCTCCAACTTCTGTCCAGCGGGAACAGCCTCTTGCCAGTCCAGAAGTTCATAGCTTAGGAACGCAACCTTGTGGGCAGAGTCTGCTTGGGGCTCGATCTGTGAGTGCAGACCATCATCCACCACATAGACCACTTGAACCGAATACAGCCAGTTGGTTCTAGGGAACGGGAACTCGGCGCCCCGGATCTCCAAATCAAACTGGACACCGTCAGCCGACAAAGACACGTCTCTTGGAGGTAATCCGTAAGTCCGCGGACCAAGGGCTATTCCTTGTCCCGGATCCACGCTGACAGGCCGGTACCCCTGGGGACTAGCCCAAACGTTGAACTGAGATTCGGATATGACTAGGGCTTCATCGGCCAGAACACCCGCAAAGGCCACTTCTTCCAAGACCTCGGCTCCTTCGTCCTGAAAAATGCCCCGGGCCAGATCCGACAACTGCTCGGCGCTCTCTTGGCCCTTCACCGCAAAGGTAACGGCGTGGGGATAAACCGCACCGTAATCTTCAACCAAAGTGGCGCTGGCAGTATAAACGGTCCCCATTACTGTCATGACTCCTGCGCTTAATATGGCCACCGATGCCAGCACCCGGGCATTATCCTTCATTCGGAACACCAGATCGCCCGTGGTCAAAAGATTCGTCCCCCGGTACGCAAACTCTGGCCTCTGCTGAAGAACTCTGAGAATCCCCACTGTAGACTGGGTGAAAAGTAGATAAGTGCCCAGTGATACCACTGCGGTCACCGGGAACATCGCGGCCACCAAATTGCGTCCGTCGACACCCCAGGCAACGAAATAGCCTCCCGCGATGAGGACCACCGACAAGCCTGCAGCCCAAATGGAGAAACCCGGCAACGCCTTAGGCTTCTGGTGGGCCCGGAGTAGCCCCACAACCTTTCTGGGGTTCAAGGATATGGCTGCAAACAGACCTATCACCAAGAACAGGGCCATAAACGTGACTGCCGTCAGAGTAAGGGCGGGGACTACCACATAAAACCTTACAGGGCTGGATACATGCATGAGGCGTGCCATGCCCACAAGTAGGTATCTGAAAAGAATGGTGCCGAACCCCGCTCCGAGACTGACACTGATGGCTCCGATGGCCGCATGCTCGCCCACAAGCATTCGCCCGAGTTCACGCCGAGTCGCCCCCATCAGGGTAAGGAGGCCCAACTCCTTCTTTCGCGCTCGTAGAAAGTTTGAACTCGAATACCACAAGAAGAAGAATGAGAAAACCACGATGATGCCCTGGCAAACGGCCACTCCTCTTAGAATCGACGCCCTCTGGGCGATATAGCCGCCGGTTACATCAGGATGCATGGCAAATGACGCAAACAGATAGAACACAAGCACAGAGAAGACGCTGCTAAATAGGAACGCCCAATACTTTCGCCCAGAACGGCCGATGTTAGCGAGAACGAGCCGGGATAACGTCATTGAGTTCACCTCCATGCACCCTCAAGGAATCGATGATTTCCTGGAAGAACGAGCTGCGACTCTCGCTCTCGCCTCGATGAAGTTGAGAGTGGACTCGTCCATCTCGAATGAAGAGGATCCGCTTGCAGAAACTCGCGGCAAACGGGTCATGGGTCACCATCAGAATCCCGGTTCCGCCGCTTTGATTCAGATCACCGAACGCCCTCATAACGTCGTTGGCCGCCTTGGAGTCCAGGTTTCCTGTGGGCTCGTCGGCAAAAACCATTGCGGGGCTGTGAATGATGGCCCGGGCTATGGCCGAACGCTGCTGTTCTCCCCCGGACACTTCGAAAGGACGTTTGTCGAGGATGCCCTGGATACCGAGTTGTCTTGAGACCACTGCCAGCCGTTCCTCGATCTTGGCAACCGGCATGCGGTCCAACGCCACGGGTATCGCTATGTTCTCTCTGATGGTAAGGGCATTCAGAAGATTGAAATCCTGAAACACAAACCCGAGGCTTCGCCGCCGGAAAAGGACTAGCCGATCATCGCTAAGGCCGGTCAGGTTCACGCCTTCGACGTAGACAGTCCCTGAGGTGGGCTGATCGATGCCCGCCAGAAGGTTCAAGAGCGTGGTCTTTCCGCTGCCCGAGGGGCCCATGATCCCTAGGAACTCGCCCTTCTCCACCTGAAAAGTGGCATCTTTCAGGGCCCAGGTGGGAACGCTTCCGCCGTACTGTTTTGACAGCCTCTCGGCCGTGAGTATCGCCATGACTGTAATCGCCTCCACACGGCATTCTAGGGGATCACCCTTAACAACACTGAGCGGATTTCCTTAAGCATTCCTTAATGCGAAGGGCTCCGCTCTCTTCACGGCGAAAACGTACTCTAGGTCTCTGGGAAACTCAACAAGGAGGTCCTGTAGATGGACAGCAAAGCATACGAAACAAGGGTGTCTAACCTTCGTCGCCTGATGGAGGCGGACGGGGTTGGAGGTTACATCACCACCGCATCGCGAAACCTTTATTACTTCGCCGGTTTCTATGAGGATCCAGATCCCAGGTACTTGGGGCTCTTCATCCCGGTTACAGGCGAGCCAATCCTTGTGGTGAACGATCTGTACGCGACTCAGATCCGCGAGGAGAGTTGGATCCCCAGCGTGATCACCTGGTCGGACGGAGAGGAACCCTTGGACAAACTCGCCAAGGCAATAAAGGACTCGGGGCTTGGCGGGGCCAAGTTCGCTGTGGATGACTCCATGTGGAGCACGTTCCTCCTAAAGTTGCAGGCCAGGCTGCCTCAAGCCAAGTTCGTCCCGGGCGGGGACTACATGTCGGTACTTCGACGGCTCAAGTCCAACGAGGAAAAGGAATACATGATGTACATCGGGGCCGCCACAGACAAGGTGATGGATATGGCCATAGCAGCGGTTCGACCCGGCGTGACCGAACTGTCCGTCTCCGATGTCATCGATCGTGGCTTCAAGGAACTGGGCGTCAGCTCGTCAGGGCGGAACGCGGTTGTGGGTTCAGGCGTGTACAGCGCTCAGCCCCACTATAGGGCGACCGATAAGGTCATCCAGCGAGGCGACTCCGTGGTTCTAGACTTCGGAGGCTTCTGGAGACTCTACAAATCGGACATGACCCGCACGGTCTTCGTGGGAAAGCCCGACGCCGAGTATGTGAAAATCTATGACATCGTAAGAAAAGCTCAAGAGGCCACCGTTGACTCTATTAAGCCGGGCATGACTTGCCAAGATGTTGACCGAATAGCCCGAAAGATCATTGAGGATGCGGGATACGGTCAGTACTTCATCCACCGGACGGGTCACGGGATCGGGCTCGAAGGTCACGAAGAACCCAGCATGGTGGAAGGCAACACGCTTGTGGTCGACCCAGGACTGACGTTCAGCGTTGAACCGGGCATCTATATCCCGGGACGATACGGCGTCCGCATCGAGGACTGCGTAATCGTCACTGACACTGGCTGCGAGCGGTTCACCAACTACAGCCGCGACCTGGTGATCATTGACTGAATACCGCTGAACCCTTTTCTTCACTTCACCAGTGAAGACCGGGAACCTACCCGGGAACTCTCGACAGGCCTCCGTGCAACGCGGGAAGGCCTGTCTTTTTGTGTACTAGGTTTCTGATAGTTCCACATCGTAACGACTCCACGGCCGTACCATATGGGCATCAAGTGTTCCACCTGCGCAATGCGCACACATCCTGCTCCCCCGAGGCATATCCTGTTCTGAAGTTGACATAAGCGAAAAGGGGAGGGTCGAACCTTTGGATAGTGTGAATACGAGCGGCGAGAGACAATCGGTGTTCTCTTGGCTCAAGGAGCAGCTAGATCGAGGTTCTGACGAGACACAACAAGAATGCTGTGGCGAAACCGAGTCCGATTGCATAGGAGACGGCGACACCAACTGCGGTCGCAGACGTTCGCGCGGAGACCGACCGCTGATGCAAGCGCTCAGAAGACTTCTCATGGGGATCAGGGACATCCAGTGCAAGATTAATAGCCCCCGCTTCGGGCTAGCCGAAATCAAGCATGAAGTACGCTGCATTGAGGCGGCTCTTGGCCAGGGCCAGTGTGTATTGGGCGACATCAAGAGAACTCTCCGGGAAATCGAGGGCATACTTGAAAACCCTCAGTTCGGCCTCGCCGAAATAAAAGACGAAATCCGGGACATCCAGTGCCAGCTGAATAACCCTTCATATGGTTTGGCCGAGATAAAACAGGAAATCCGAGACCTCGAACGCGAGATCAACAACCCATGTTACGGTCTCGCCGAGATAAGACAAGAAGTCCACGATATCGAGGCGATTCTAGGCAATGAAGATTTCGGTCTGTGTGAGATCAAGAGAGAGATTCACGACATTGAGTCGGCGCTTTGCGGTATCGAAAACACACTGAGCTGCATCGAGGAGATACTCGGTAACGAAGACTTCGGTCTTCCCGAAATCAAGCACGAGATCCGAGAGATCGAGTGCGAGATCAACAACCCATGCTACGGTCTCCCCGAGATAAAGAACGAGATTCACGATATCGAGTGCAAACTCGATCGCCTAATTCCCGGCGTATCGGGGAGTCTTTCCACCGGGCCCGTTGTCACCGACAACTCGGCCGGAAGTCTTGTAGTCGCAGTTCTCAACGTGACCAACTCGACACAGACAGTGGCGATCAAGGTCTTCGATATCGGTACCTGTCCCGACCGCAGGACCATGTGCGCCACAACAACTCTTACTCTTCAATGCAAGTGCGCCAGGACGTTCATCTTCGACAGACCTCCGCTCCTGTACGAAGTAGAATTCGTGGGCACGGCAGGTACGTTCACAGCCTGGACAGCAACAAGGACACAAGGGCAATCCGCTCCGCTGAGTTCCAGCACCTTCCTGGGGGCCAACACTTTCAGGCACAGCGAACTGACAGTCCAAACCGACTAATGGTCGGGAAACGTACAGCCGGGAGACCCAAAGCCTCAAGAATGCACCGGGATCTCCCGGCCTAGGATTTGGCGCAACGACGCCGATTTCAAACCCGCGAACCGGGCCGCTTACCCAAGCCACCCCGTTGCGGCATCTTTTGCGATAATGAGACAACCCAGAAGCTGCTTATACGCTCCTATGTAGTCTGGAGCCTTCACAGCTATGACTTTGGGCCCTCTGCGCTCTACGTTTGGGAACAGGCAGCACATGTGTGCCATACTGGTTAGTTTGGTCGTAATCTGAAACTCAACGGGGCCGGTGATGGCGTGGGGCCGGATATCTTTGCGCTCCAACGCTCGCTTCGCGGTCTCCCTCATCATTTTCTGCACTCGATTGGGCGGCAAGACCCTGGCTGCGTACCTATCGATAGCTTTCTTGGTGACCACCGTCTCTATATCGCCCAGGAATCGCCTGGCCTCGGCACACACAGCATCATCGCCGGCGACTAACACCACAGGAACACCGTATGCCCCTGCTATACCGGCGTTAATGGCGGTCTCCCCTACCACTTCGCCGTTCCTGCGTATCTCGGTTACCACAGAACCCATGATAGTGTGGTTGAGCACTGCGTCCCCATTGCCTTCGTGAGCGTGGTATCCGATGAAGAACACCGCATCGTATGTCTCGTCAATACCTTCCATCTGACACAGATGCTTGTTGCTGCCGCTTATCAGTTCAGCCCGCTCATCCAGGTCCTCAATGAGAATGTTGGTCATGCTCCCGTGAGCATCATTGACCAAGACTTCTGTTGCCCCTGCTTCAAACGCTCCCTGTATGGCGTGGTTGACCTCGGCAGTGAGCATCTTCACCATCCTGGCGTAACCTGAGTCCTTCATATGAAGGGCGCTGGCTATACCTGTTCCGCCTTCCATGTCCACAGATATGTAGACTTTCATAAGACCACCTCCTCGATCCCTTCCTCTTGCTTTCTCTTGCTTTTTCTTACTCTTTCTTGTTCTTTCCTTTCGCTCTCTTACTTGCGGCTGCAATACTCGTATATGGACGCCCTAACAAACTCACTAAGTCCAGGCTTTACCCTGTCAAAGTGCTCTCTGAGTCTGCCCGAAGCGGCGCAAAGGTCCCCTATGCCTCTAAACATGTCTATGCTGCACTGGAAGAATCTTTGGTTAATCAAGGTCAGCAGACGGTCAACGTTGCACTGAACCTCCGGGTCACTGGGGCCTTTATGCATTGCTGACGCTAAGGCAGCGCTGATTCCTTGGACTTCATTCCACATCTCAGCCCAATCTTTAGCCTCATACTCCCTGTTTTCGTTGTCATCACGTTTGCAAGCCATCTCAGTCAGCCTCCCGTCACTATCCTCACAAGAGAATCACAAGACCGATTCTGGGTCAAGGATGCATGGGACCTACCGATATCTGGTTCATGGTCCGCGTACGGTTGGCAAAGCCATGACAGTCAAGTTGAGTCAAAGCATTCCCGTGGGTTAATCTTAATCCACTAGAGTTGGGTAGAGAGCTAAGGCGGAAGGAGAAGCATCATGCAAGACCAACAGCCAAGAAAGCATCCGAGTATCTCGCAACTAGAGTCTTTGAGAATGCAGGAGCTCAGAGAGCGGGTGCTCAACACAGCCAAGGAATCAGCACGCCTCGGACTCATTATCGGAACGTCAGGCAACGTATCGGCACGAGACTCGCAGACCGGTCTGGTTGCCATAACTCCGTCGGGAATCCCTTACGACACACTATGCCCTGAGGACCTGCCTATCATAGACATACGTGGCCAAGTCGTGGAGGCCAAGGAAGGGAGAAAGCCTTCATCGGAAACCCCTTTGCATACAGAGGTGTACCGGACCAGAAACGACGTACACGGCGTAGTTCACACTCACTCGACGTTCGCCACCGTGTTCTCTGTGATGGGCGAAGGTATCCCCACGGTTACGATCCCGTTGGCGGTATACGGCCCGGTGCCCGTATCTCCTTTTCTGATGCCGGGCTCCCGTGAACTGGCCATCCGGGCCACCCAGAGCCTGGGCCCACGAGGGAAAGCCGTACTCCTGCAAAACCACGGTGTCTTGTGCGTCGGTGCTACAGTCGAAGAGGCTTTGACTTGTGCGGGGTATGTTGAGGAAGGTGCCAAGATTGCATACCTGGCACGTGTAGCGGGAAGATGCACGAAGATTCCTCAAGATGCGGCCCACAGCATCAGAGATAAGGCTCAAGAGGGAAAATCTGTATGAAGAACACTTTCCGCGCCTTGCCGAGGAGATAACCCTCCTAGGAAGGCGCGGAGAAAGCATTCGTCGTGTCCCTATGCCCTACGCGGCTGGCACACAAGTCCCGTCGGACGTACCTTGTAGTGCAGGCATATCCTACTCCAAACTCGATTCAGTAATGGCGTATCCTCGAGGCGGCTCGATACCCAAGAGGTGCCTTACAAAATAGTCCCATCTCTTTCGGACGATGTACGGATGAGTGCGCCCCGAACCGTGAACGCCGTTGGGCAGCATGAGAAAATCGAATTCCTTATTTGCCTTAATCAGGGCGTCCACCAGCTGCATGGACGCGGCCGGAGGAACGTTCTCGTCCATGTCACCGTGCATGATAAGAAGTCTACCAACCAAGTTTTTAGCTTGAGCCGGATTGGACTGTTCTTCGTAGTGCTCGCCGACCTCTGTGCCCATGTACCTTTCGACCCAGCCGGCCTTGTCGATTCTGTGATCATGATTGCCGGCCCAGACGACCGCTACCCTATAGAAGTCGGGGTGGGTTAGGATGGCGCGAGCCGAAGCGTATCCCCCTGCCGAACTGCCGTAGATGCCAACGCGGCTAAGGTCCATGTACGGGCGGCTGTCTGCCAACTGCCGAAAAGCGGCAATGTGATCTGGAAAACCGCCGTCTCCCAGGTTTTTAAAGGCAAAGTCTTGGAAAGCTCTTGACCTGTAGTTCATACCAAGCCCGTCAACTGTGACAACTATGAATCCCAGTTCAGCCAAAGCTTGATCCTGCCAAAAGCCCACTGCACTCTTCCCGCTGGGAAATGCTTTGGGCGTACGAATCGTCTGAGGGCCCGAATAGTTGCCCTCCAGCACCGGATACTTCTTCTGTGGATCGAAGTTTGACGGTTTGAAGATGACACCGTAGATATCGGTAATCCCATCTCTGGCTTTGGCTTTGAACCTTTCGGGATACTTCCAACCGGTGGCCAGCAAGAACTCAATGTCCGCTTCCTCCAAGACTCTGACCAGATCGCCATCAACCGAACGAAGGACGGTCTTGGGAGAAAGGTCAACTCTGGAATAGGTATCAACAAAATAGTCTCCCCCCGGAGAGATGCTCACTTGGTGCTCTGCATCTTCGGGAGTGAGAAGTCTCAAATCAGTTCCATCGAGATTCACTCGATACAAGTGCTGGTAGTAGGGATCACGGCCTTGTTCTTTCCCGCAAGCAGTAAAGTAGATCACGCGTTTTGCCTCATCAACCCATTTGATCTCGCGGACAACAAAGGTCCCCGATGTTATCTGGTTCTTGACCTCGCCCGTCTCTCCGTCGTACAGGTACAGGTGCGTCCAACCATCGCGCTGGGACAGCCAGACAATTTCCTTGCCATCGCCCAAAACCGATACCTGGAGAAGGTCGCCCCCGCTAGGGGCGTTCTCCTCAAAGAGGACTCTGGTAGCCCCGGACTCTGGGTCAACCTCAAGCATCTCGGAGCTTCTTCGACCTCGGGCGACCTTCAGCCAAATGATCCGCTGTTTATCGCCTTTTGTCCAATAGGTCCAGACTCTGGGTGCACCGTAGAAAAGATGCTGCACAGGCTCAGTGTCCACGGGAACCTGAGTCTTTGTTTCCATATCCACAATAACCGGAATGCCCAGAGCGCACTCCTGGTCTCCGGGAAGACCATACACGTACGGGAACATCTTGGGCCGCTTGCTCCCGTCCGAAGGCACTGCTTGAACCAGATAGCACTCCTTGGCCTTGGAAGCATCGATCCGGAAGGTGAGGATTTTTCTCGAGTCGGGCGACCACGTGATAGACGGCCTCACTGCCCTATCCGCCATTTCGCCCTTCAGAAGCCCAGCCGACACTATAGGCGAAGGAAAAGGCTCGGCATACGCGAAACCTGGCCTACCGTCTGTTGTCAATTCCACTTCCTTTCCGGTACCGGTATTCCGGATGTACAGATTATGGTCCTTGACGAAAGCAACCCATTCTTTGTTGGGAGACTCAACTTCATCAGGACGTCCTGGAGGACATGAGTCCGAACGCTCGATCTCCAGTGTACTCAACTGGCACTTCCACACGGATCCATTTACGGAAAACTTGATAGACTCACCGTCATCGGAGAAATCAACCCTATCAAAAGGAAGGTTGTCGTGCGTGAAGCCTTTTCCTAATGTCTTGGAAAGCCTTGCGGCAAGGGCCACGTGATCGAAAGCCTCCCCGTGGATACCTTTCTCGGGGTCTGCGAACATGAACCGCTTGCCTTCCCGGGTATCCACCTTGTACCAAAACCTGTTGCTCTCCCCAATCCACTGAGGGACTACTTCGAGACGAAAAGCCATCTTCTTGACGTTTCCGACCAGAAATCGTTCGGCCCTAACGTAGTCTTCTCTTGGCATTTGCCTTTCAGGACAACACGTGCTGCTTCCCATCCCCAATAACCTCCTGTGGGAATCTGCAAGGCCGCCACCGGCCCTAAACGGACTGGCGCCGGCCTCGCGAGAATTAGATACCTATTTCGCGGCTCCTGCCCCAACCTTAAGCCAGTCATAGAGAAGGAACTGAAGCCTTCCAAGCAGCAAGCTAACTCTTCCCATGACTCCTGTAGCAAACCGAGCTCCGAAGAATATGAGCATGAAAGTCCTACCGACCTGCGAGATTTGACCGTGAATCCTGCTTTGTCCGGATACTGTGAAATAGAAATAGATGACTACCGCCGCCAACCCGATAACGAACACCACGTTGTTGATAGAGTCGAGTTTGAGAAACGAAGCCTTCACTAGGCTTAGCGTCAACGCGGGCCCCCTGGAAAACGCGTATCCTGCACCGACCCCAATCCACAATGACGAAGGTATCCTGGACAACCACTGGTATCGCCTGGTCAACCTCGCGTACATTAGAAGACCGATCAAGATCGGGATAAGCAGAGAATATCGCGCCTTTTCCAAGATGTCGGTCACAATGGTGGCCCTAATGTAGTTGTGGTATGAGAGGACGATTCCGTTGGCGGCAGTAACACCAATCAAAAGAGCCTCACACACGCGGAAGACCTTGTTATCTCCATAGAGCACCAACGAGAAAATGCCTAGGGTGAAGAAAGCGTTAATCCAGACTTGTACCTCAGGAGTCAACATTATCTTCCACCTCCACTCTTCGCGCGCCTATTCATGAAATAGACCAAATTGGCCATTCCAATGAGAACGATCATCAACACGTGAGCGGCCGATTGGGCATCCGTGGCTGCGCTCGCCAAGCCCGGAACGTCGAGAAGCTTCTCGTACTCCGCAGCACCTCTAAGACCGGCGATTGCTCCCTTGATCATATCGGCCTTGTACAGGTTGACAGCGTTGGTGGCTCCACCTGAGGCACATCCCTGCAGCAAAGGAATCTTGTTGGGAATGGTGAGCATTGTCATATAGGGCTCAATTCCAAGTGTGGTGCTGGGAATCACAATGACCATATCCATCTGAGTAAGCGAAGTGATACCCTGCATGATGGGATAGTCTCGTAGTGTCTTTCCGAAGAGGTCGGTGTATCCCGCCCCCTCGTCGAGGTCATCGATCATCTTCTGAAGAGTCACGTTGGTGCCGGGCTTGTAACCCAAGTTGATCCAGTCTGTGCCGTATACCTTCCCGAGTTCCTCTGCAATGGGCTCCAAGGCAGCTTGAGACACGTTGGCCCCTTCGTCGATCAGGGCCCATATGATGACCTTGTTGCCCTGCCCCATGACTTGACGAAACGTCGCCTGCAAGATCGGGTTCAACTCTGTAAGCGTATCGCTCCTGTAGTCAGCAGCAATACCGATTATCTTGCCGGGCGCCAGAGATTCGAGGGTCTCTTTGTATGCCACTGTCATAGGAGAGATTGGAACGGGAAGGTTCCACGGCTTCAGAAGAGGCACCACTAGAACCAATGTCAGCAACAGGTAGATGCACCTAGCATCAAGCCTGCTCATGCGTTCCCAGGCGTTCATCTCATTCCCCCCTCTACTCTCCCGCACCCAGGTAGGGTCGGTCTAGTCCAAGAATAATCCTGCAAGTTGTGATTAGACCCGCAATTCCAGCCCCAAACGATATCCCTCGGCTGGCAGCAGCGCTTGGCACTTCCAGAATCCAGTTAGTAAGCGGTGTCGTCTGCGGAATGAGTTTTTCGCCCAGAGGCGCCATCCCAACGAGGACGACAATACCCGTAATGAGCAGAATCATGGCATCTCGACTTCTCATGGTGAAACATCGATAGCCTGCGGAAAAGGCGTAGAATGCTACTATTGCATAAAAAGAGGCTCCAAGCGGCACAACTGTGGTCTGGAAAACCCAGTCATAGGTCTTGCCTTTGGGCCCTGTGAAAATCCCCAGAACCAGCATCGCATAGGTCACGGCCAGGAGAAGAATGGATATATCCCAGTGTTTGCCCTTCCGTCGGATGTTGGACGTGTGAACTCGCGTTAGGTTAACCAGTCCCAAGAAGCACACCATAGCTGTGCTGAGAACTGACCATTTGTCCAACTCCTGAGCCATATCCTTGAATGCCTCAGGCATCTGGAAACAAACATTCAGGATTATGATAGCGGCAGATACCACCACTATCGAGGCCGGTAAGGCTTTCCTCATTTGTCTCTCACCTACCAGTCAAGTATTCTGCTGAGAACGTCGACTTTGCCGATGGTGTTAAGGAGAGAGCCAAGGATAACTACGGCCGTCACCACGTATTTGAACCAGTCCTCAACTACAATTGAGGAAATCCTCTTGGGGTCTTTGGACAGGTATGCGGCCGCGGCATACATTTCCTCGCCTATGAGGGTATAGTCGCAGGTGACGACGAAATCAGTAATCGGGCCATCGGTCCCGCCGATTTGGATGGCCCCGACCTGGCTCGCGGCCTCACCATACATGAGCGCGTCAAAAGCGAAACTGCCGACCATGATGTTAGCGCCGATCTGCTCTTTGTTCATGATCCCGATGACACCGATTGCATACCCAAAATAGTGGTTCGAGAACCACATCACGTCGTCGGATCTAAACCTATCAGGGTGGCCGGTCTCGATATACGACTGTCTGATGACTTCGTGCAAGACTGAGTGAATCTCCGGATACTGAACCGGGACAATTAAACGACAGTCGTACTGAGCCGTCTTTTTTGCAACTTCCGATAGAACCGTCATTGACGCCAAGGTCTGAGGACTTGATAGCCCTGTGTACCCAGGCAGATACATGACGGGCCTGTTCATCTCGGTAGCTCGTCCGATGGCCTCATCAATCGCATCCAACCCCTGAACCCTGCGAATTTCCCAGCTCGCTCTGCCCTGCGTTGTCTGCCTAAGGACCAAGGACACACAGAGCAGGATCGCCAACGACCACAGGAAATCAAAACCCATGCCTTCATTGAACACTGCTTTCCACCTCCAAAGGCGAAACTAATGACAGTCACGGACAATTAAGGTTCGGGCTTGTCGGTGACGGTCACCTCCTGGAGTGATTTTCCTACTAGAAAATGGAGACCAAGGTTGCCCACTGTCAAAGCGTAAGCCAACATGCGACAGCAAGTTACCACTCACTTAACCAAGACGCCCCGCCTTCCGATCTGATCAATTGTCTGTGACTCCTTTGTATATTTCTATATCAGTCGCAAATCCCCTTCCGCGCTATTCGTCCGACGCCTCAAGAATCTAGTCACGACCGTATGAGAAAGCGGCCCGTCACGAGAAATTCGTGACCGTATCATAGACAAGAGCCCTATCCCTCTTTCATGCTTACGGCCTTTCGAAGGAATTCTTGTAATGATAGGAGAATGGAATTGACCGTTGGAAATACAAGGGAGTGATTGACATGAAGTATGTTGACCTCAGGAGTTATTCCGGGCTCTTGACTCCCTACTCCGAACTCAGGGTACAAGAGAATAAGACTGTGCAGATAAGTTTCGTCAAGGGCAACAACGCAGCCAACAGGCGTACCGCTGCAGGGGGTGTCTCAGCCAGAGTGTACGCCAACGGCTCGTGGGGTTTCGCCTCAAGCCCCGAGATCACTGATGAGACCATAAGGTCGGTCATAGGCACCGCCACAGACAACGCTATGTTCCTAGATTTCAGAGAAAGAAAAGGGAAAGGGTCGCTTCCCACGAATTCGACCTGGTCGGAAAATGATCTGGGAACCGAGAAACCCCGGCTATCTCAGAACGACCTCATGGACTTCCTTAGGCAGGTTGACGACCACATTGTTCGAACCTATCCTAACCTAGCCAGCCGCACAATCTCCCTGAACGCTCTAGATATTGAGAAGACCCTGATCACATCCGATGGTTCTTTTTCGTATTCACTGATCCCCAGGACCTTCGTGTCGGTACTCATCAGTATGGAAAAGGACGGTCAGCCGGTCGACCTCTACGAGTCTTACGGCGGGTTAGGTCACTTTGAAGACGCCATCATGCCACTTCCGGCCTTATTTGAAGCCATCGAAAACCAGTACCGACACCTAACCAGGAAGGTCGATGGCGTGTTCGCCAACGCCGGGGCCAGAACCTGCGTGCTGGACGCCGAGTTAGCGGGAATTCTGGCACACGAAGCTATGGGCCACACCACGGAGGCAGACTTGGTCATGGGAGGTTCCGTTTCAGGACCCTTGCTGGGCAAGGCGTGCGTCAGCCCTCTCATCACGCTGGTGGACTTCGCCAACACCGCTTTGGGAGTCACATGCCCTGTACCGGTATACGTCGATGACGAAGGCGTAAGAGCCGAGGATGTGATTTTGATCGAAAACGGCGTTCTCAAAGGGTTCATGCACAACAGGGAAAGCGCCGTCCACTTTGGAGTGGTACCGCAGGGTAATGCCCGGGCTTATCAGTTTTCAGACGAACCCCTCATCAGGATGAGGAATACCGCAATTCTCCCGGGACATAGCACTCTAGAAGACATGATCGCTTCGGTGGATGACGGCTATTACCTCATAAGGCCCAGCAACGGTCAGGCTGACTCCACAAGCGAGTTCATGTTTGGGGTAACCCTCGGGTACGAAATCAAGAACGGAAAACTCGGCAGAGCCATCAAAGAGACAACTATATCGGGTGTAGCCTTTGAAGTACTCAAGACGGTCACTATGGTCTCCAAAGACATGAAGTGGCTTTCGTCGGGAATGTGCGGCAAGAAGCAGCCTATACCGGTGGGCATGGGCGGACCGGCAATCAAGTGTGTGGTCAGCATAGGAGGCAGATAGCATGAGAGACCTCAAACCGGTGGCTTTGGAAGGTTTGAAGAGTCTAGTCGGAGAAGGTGCAGACAAGGCCCAGGTCACCTTGAACTTAACTGAAAAGCACGAGATGAACGTAGACCAGGGCGAATTTAGCCTCCTCCGGACGACGTTCGATACTTGGTGCAACTTGACGGCCATTAAAGACGGCAGAAAAGGAAGCAGCCTCATCAATAAGTCAGACTCCGAGTCAGTCGGCCGGGCCGCAAACGAAGCTCTTGCCATCGCAAGAGCTTCTCGGCCTGACGACGCCAACGATGTCGCTGAATTCCAGCCTGCCGCCCAGTTCTCCAAGGGGGCTGATTCTCCCGATCTGGACAGGATGCACTACAGACTCAGGGAGCTTCTGACCGAGGTAGCGACCAAATACCCCAAAGCAATCCTACGCCAGGTTATCCTCGACTTTAGCCACACAACTAGCTACGTAGTCAACTCCAACGGCGTAGACTACGTTGCAAGGCAAGGTGTTTACCACTTCATGACCATGTTTTCGTCCCGAGACGGCGATAGGGTTTCGTCCTTCAACTATACTGGCTTCTCTATGGCAGACCTGGAGAAAAGACTCCTGGAATGCGGCTCCCTTGACACCCTTCTGAAGCAATCGGCTGAGCAGATCGTAACTTCGCCTCTGCAAGGCAAATTCGTGGGCGACGTGATAGTGACGCCTGACTGCATCGAAACTATCTTGGGATTCTTGACAGACTCCATCACAGATCGACCGATCATATCGGGAACCAGCATCTACAAAGATAGCGTCGGCCAGATCGTGACTACTCCCCTCTTGACCCTTCATTCGAAACCCGTCTCAGACGAGATCCGCGAGGGGTATTTCGTCACACCCGACGGTTACGCGGCGAAAAACAGCACCTTAGTGGAGAAAGGAGTCCTCAAAGGCCTCTTGTTGAGCCTCTACGGGTCCAAGAAGACAGGCAAACCGCGTGCCGTTAATGCAGGAGGTGCGTTTGTTGTCGATCCTGGAACCACTCGATACGAAGAAATGGTCAGATCTGTAAAGATGGGCCTGCTCATGACTCGGTTCTCAGGAGGTCAGCCCAGCGAAAACGGTGATTTCTCGGGGATCGCCAAGAACAGCTATCTCATCGAGGACGGCGAGATCAAGTACCCCGTAAGCGAAACCATGATTTCGGGCAACATCGCCGAGATGCTGAGAAGCATAACGGCAGTCTCCAGGGAACGGATAGACTTTGGAATGGCGATCATGCCTTGGATATCCATGCCAGGAGTGACTGTTTCCGGGAAATAGCGCCTAGAGGATCGGTCCGAGGCTTAAGTGATGCTTTCCCAGCCCGATGCCGAATGATATGTATTCTTGGAGAACACGGTGCCAAAGGTGGCATGCGGCAAGTCCCGGGCTTAGGCGCCCGGAAACCTTAGGAGGAAACATCTTGGAGAGAATCTACAGCGGTAAGACGAAAGACGTATTCTTGCGAGACGACGGCACGGTCCTGCTGAAATTCAAAGACACTGTGACTGGAACAGGGACACAAGTGGATTCGGGAGCCAATACTGTGATCGGAGAGATCTCCGGTAAAGGCGACGCATCCATGAACCTGACAGTCCACTTCTTCAACCTTCTGGAAGAAGCCGGCTTGCACACACATTTCGTAGGTATCGGGCCAGAACCTGGGACTCTCGTGGTCAAGCGCGCTCGTTCGTTCCAACTTGAGGTAGTGTGCAGGGAGAAAGCGTGGGGGAGCTTTGTGCGAAGGTACGGCAACTACGTGTCCGTGGGAGAGTCTCTGCCGTCGGTTGTGGAGTTCACCCTCAAAGACGATGAGCGGCAAGATCCCCTCATCAACGATGAAAGCCTCATAGCTCTGGGAATCGTCACCGAGGAGCAGATCAACTCCATGAAAGACACTGCCCGCAAGGCCACTAGGATTATAAAGACCCACCTCGCACATAAAGGCCTTGACCTCGTCGATATCAAGTACGAGTTCGGAGAAATTGATGGTGAGACAGTTCTCATCGACGAGATCTCAGGTGACTCAATGCGGGTTGTGAAAGATGGAAAGGTGCTTCTTCAGAAGGAACTGGCGGCTTCGGTTCTCCACCGGTGACCCAGATGTGACCATAACATAGCCTCATGAGGTGGCACGCCACACCTATGAGTCCGGAAGAGCGAGCCGGCGGGCATCCGGGAACTCACGGATGCGATACTGGCGCTAACTCTCCAGCTCTAATGGGTCTTTGTCTCGGTCTCGCTGTCGGGCAGTCGATAGGTCTCCACCCTGCGATCGCCAACCCGTGCAAGGTCCAGATCCGGATGGGGCAAATCGGACTGGCCTTCGACCGACTGGCGGTGGGCCGGCTGCGCGTCGTCTTCTCGAGGAATCGTGACTACGCCGGCTTGTCCATCCGACACAAAACGACGCTCAGGATACTCCTGGAAATAAGTTAGCCATTTATCCAGTTCCTCTGATGAACCACGGATTCGGGGAATCGCCATGGGGTTGAACTTGGAAGAAAACGGTGACGGCGCCGCCTCAGCCCCCACCAACAAGACGCCCAGATTGACGTAATCCTGACCGTCCCACTGACCTGACCCGAGGTTTTCTTTCGAGGGAGGATAACCCCCGTAAGGGAGGGCGAGGGATTTGGTTTCATAACGCGAGATCTCTTTGATCTTGTTGGCCAGGCGCCCGATTTCCTCCGCTACCACGTCTGGCGAGACACCCTGGAGGTTTCTGTGGCTGTACGTGTGGTTTCCGATCTCCATCCCGTTTTCGATGAGGAAGTCCAAGTTCTCTTTGATCCTGTACGGATCCCCGAAAGGTGTGGGGTAGTCCACATAGAACGTGGCGGCATGCCCAAATTCGGGGTGTTCTTTGGAGAACTCCATAAGTATTCCCACGGCACAATCGGGATCCGGCACTGTAACTCCATCCCGTTCGATGGTCTTCAGTTGACCGGGGGTGCCATCGTCAAAGGTCAGAATCAAGGGGGCTCTGCCGGCAGGAACATTGATCACGCCCGACAAGTACGAGTTGAGAGGAATGAGACTGTAGCCAAGCTCGTAGAACCTCTCGAGGTCTTTCCTGAAGTTCTCCCTGGATCGAACCCATTCGCTCTCCTTTTCTTGGACGTCATGGTACATGATGATCATGACCTTACCTAATTCATTGGGTTTCAAGAGAGCAAGCTGATCTTCATCCGGATCTTGCGGTTCGATTCCGTTGACTTCTTCTTCGCCTGAGCCGTCCAGATGAGCGCCGTCCACGCTGCCCAAGTCAGATTCCCGCTCGACAAACGAACCTAGGACATGAGGCCAGCCTACTTTGTTGAAAACCAGCAGAAGGGCCAACACCAGTGAACAAGATAAGGCTAACCCAGACAGCCCAGAGGACTTGCGTTTCCTACGTCGACGACTGGGCTTCTCTACTTCCAGCATCCGATTGCCCCCTTCGCTCCGAATCACCGCTCGTCCGTCTAGGGGTCACCAATGCAGAATCGGCTCAGCATTGGCACAAAAGCACACATCCCCAGTTACATAAGACTCGAGACCGGCAATAGGGTTCCGCACCTCACACTCTCGCCGCTTTCCACCTACCGGTCCTGAAGCGAAGATAAATCAAGACACCTCGGAGAGTCTGGTCTATAGCGATCCCCAACCATGCCCCCAAGAGACCTAGATGGGCAACATTGACAAAGAACCATCCCAGCGTTACCCGGGCTACCCACATACCAATAGCCGTAGAGTACAAAGGGTACTTGGTATCCCCTGCCCCCCTTAAGGCACCGGCCAAAATGAACTGAGTGGATTGCGCCGGCTGAGCGAAGGCAATCACCCGAAGCACCGAAGCCGAAGCCAGGGCCACAGCGGGATCGTTAGTGTATAGAGCAGCGATATACTTACCGCCCAACAAGAACACCAGTCCCATGCAGCAACTCACCACCAAACCCAATCGCCTGGTTGTGGCGGCGCACCGCTCGGCACTGTCAGGATGTTTGGCGCCCAAATATTGCCCAACTAAGGTTGTGGCGGCAGTGGAAAAGGCTTGTCCCGGCATAAACGAGAGGCTCAAGATATTCATCCCGACCTGGTGGGCGGCGAAGGTGACAGTCCCAAGGGACGACACCACCTTGACGAACAAGACCTGACCGCTCCGAAGCACCAACTGCTCTATGGCTGCGGGAAAACCAACATTGCACACTCGACGGAGAATGCTCATATCAACGCGGTACTTATCTTTGAGATCAAGCCTGATCCGCTTCCCGCCCTTGAGAGCAATGGCGACAAACCAGATGGCGGCTACAAGCCTCGAGAAAGTGGTAGCGATTCCGGCGCCAAGTACTCCTAACCTTGGAAAGCCAAACTTTCCCCAAATGAGAATCCAGTTAAAAACGATATTCACGGCATTTGCCCAGAGATTAACGGTCATTGGGGTTCTGGTGTCTCCGGCTCCTCGTAGAGCGGACGATAAGGCCATAGCTACAGCGTTAAAAATGAACCCGAAACCAACGACTCGGAAATACCCTGTGCCTTCTCGAATGACCTCAATCTCAGCGCCCATAAACCTCAGAATGTAGGGAGCACACACGCCGGCAAACATGGATGTCATGAGACCCATGACTACTGTAACAACCAGCGTTTGCCTAAGCGTGTCCGAGGCTTCCTTGTACTTCCCCATACCTATGAAGCGAGCAACCAGCGCCGTTGTACCAACGTTCAGAGCCTGGTACACAGACTGCAGCAACATCATAGGCTGATTTGTGAGTCCCACAGAAGTGATGGCGGCAGGTCCAACGCGACCCACCTGGATCATGTCTGCCATCCCCACCAGAGATACGAGCACCATTTCTATGAGCGCCGGAGTCGCCAAGGTCCACACAACGTTTTTTACATCTTTTTCCGATTCAAGTGGTTCAAGCGCTACAGCGATAGTTTTTGCGGGCATTTGGGTCTCCTCTCGGAATACTTCTGTACTCGGAATAGTCTACACCCACGCAAGAGTAAGTTCAATGGAGGGGATGCCTACGGGGCGTTTCCGTCAGCCGTACGCCCTTGCCACAAATGGCCTAGACGGTTAGTGGGTGTTGCTCGGTGATCGGAAAGACCTTGGAGGCCCACTTACCCTACTTGGCATCGGCGCCCGTTGCACCCTTGCTCCGCAGAACGGCCTTCATACCATCTGTGGATTCGACACGGCCATCAGTCGTCACCCAGATAGCCTCAACGCCCTCAAAGCTCTCCACCAACGCTTTACTCTTCTCAAAGGGCATCAGGAAAGCAGTCGTTGACACGAAGTCCGCTATCGCCGCGTCGGGCGCCATGACAGTCACTGCCCGGTAGTGACTCGCCGGCATTAGGGTATTCGGATCGATGATGTGATGGAAAGGCTTCCCCTCAACTACGTAGTACCTTTGATAATCTCCGCTACTGGCTATGCCCACATCGTTAGCATAGATCACATCGAGTAGGTCCACTTCATCAGACAAAACTGGCTGTTCGGGATCCTGTACGCCTATCCCCCAACGCTCTCGCACGCCGTCTAGGGGCTTACCCACAGTCTCAATGTTGCCGCCAGAACTGATGAAAGCCGACTCCAAGCCTTGGGCTCTCATTTCTTGGACCACGACCGCCGTAGCCTACCCCTTGGCCACCGCCCCGACATCTAAGCTCATTTCTTTGTCGGCAAGAAAGACGGTGCCCTCCTCGACATCGACTATCACCTTGTCTATATCCGTATGCTCAGCCGCTTTCCTCAAAGCGTCCATAGGCGGCAACTCTGCTGACTCTGGGTCCTCAATTCCCCTCTCCCGGTATTCATGCCATATGCGGAGCACAGATCCCATGGCGATGTTGGTCACGCCGCCGGTCTTCGTGTGCCAATCCTTGGCGAATATGATCAGGTCGATGATTTCCTTATCAACCTTGACCGGTTTCACACCGGCATTGTCGTTTATGGTCTTTATGTTGTTGATACCCTGGTACGCATTGTAGATATCATAGAGTCTGTGGAAGTTCCGAAATCTTTCGTGGATTCTCTGGAAATAGGCATCGAACTCCTGCTCACTCTTGGCGTAAGCCACAACCGTCACGAAGGTGTCAAAGGTATCGAAGAAGGTGTTTGTGTACTTGGCGTAACGGTTAGGACGCAGCAATTGACAACCGGCAAGAGTTGCCGCCAAGAGGAGGCATCCCAGAAACACCTCAAATTTCGTCGTTGTCTTATTTCGCTTGTGCATTGAATCACCGCTCCCATGCTCCCCAATGGCCGCCTATCGAACGAGTGTCTTGCAACGATGTAAAGATCCCCCGCGAGTCTTGCGCGAGGGATCTCTTGGATTCTAGTACTACTGCACGTAGGCTAGGGCTACTTCTTGGCCACAGGCTTAGCGTTGTCCGAAGACTCCACTACTGCGTTAATGTAGTCTTCAACGGTCACCGTAACCAAAGATGTCAGTTCCGGCACGTCCGGGACGGCCGTGTGAGAGGCATCACGCTCTTTGGTCTTCATGGACTTGATGTCGTTAGCGGTCTTGCCCTCCATCCATTTCTCGAGTTCAGCAATCTGCTGGTACCATTCCTTCCCGATCGAGGAGACTCTGCCCATCCCGTAATTGTCTCCCAATTCGACCTTGCTGGGATACAAAGCAGTCCTGTCTGAAGTAACCTTGCCATCCTTGTCGTAGTTGACTTTCGTCTGTGCGGTGTTGATGATGGTGCGCACGACCTTACCGTCTTTGTCAAAAGCGGTGGCAGCGATAGTATTATCGACCTGTGCCACAGGAAGAACTTCTTTGCCGTCGGTGACCGAATAGCTCTTGGAGCTGGCAATCGACGTATTGTGCCCAAGACCCAAGGATACCCCGCCCTTGCCTACCTCAACAGCGTTCTTGTAGGCATCGGCAACTGCCTGGATGTACTCGCCTACATCCATGGTAACCAATGAAGCGAGTTCAGGAACATCGGGTACTGACTTGTGCTCTGCGTCGCGCTCCTTGACCTTCATGCTTTTTACTTCTTCCACAGTCTTGCCAATCATCCACTTCTCAAGTTCTGCTGCCTGCTCATACCATTCCTTCCCGATCGAAGAGACTCTGCCCATCCCGTACCCATCACGGAGTTCGACTTTAGTTGGGTAATCGGCCGTCGTGTCCGATACAACCTGTAGGTTCTCGTCAAACGCTACCTTGGTCTGCTGGGTGTCGATGGTAACCTGCACGATCTTACCGGCCTTGTCAAATGCAACGGCTGCAATAACTGTGTCTACCTGACCGGTCGGAGGTACCTTCTTGCCTTCGGCGTTCACGGTTAGGTCGGTTGACTTTGCTATGGAGGTTCTTAACCCCAAACCGACCTTAGCGATCTGAGGAGCGCCGCCGGAGCAACTGGCCAAGGCGACAACTACAAGAACCATTACAACTAATGTGGATACCACCTTTTTCACTTATGTCCCCGCTCCCTCTTTTTTAAGAGTAACAACCCGGTTAAGAATCTATCACGCGTACCAGCAAAACGCCAGTATACGAAGGCGATTAACACACATTTCCCGATCAACTTCTGGCTATTCTACCAGTAGTTGACAGCCCCCTGGGTTCAAATCGGGGTATAGTGAAAGTGCACTCAGTCGTAATGCCAGTAAGCATTGTATGCAGGATTTTCGTGACTCGTAGCATCTAATTGGAGGATTTTACATTATTAGCCCGATTTGTTTCCTCCACTAAGTTCTACCGCAAAGGACATTATGAGGTATACGACGACTCCAAGGGCTGTTACTGCCAACATGGTGAGCACGTCTCTCTGAATGCTCCCGGTTCCTTCACGCAATCCAGTTGCCTCAGACAGTTTCAACACAACCGCCGCCATAACCATGGAAGACACAAGCACCTTTCCGATAGAATCTCTTAGCCGGACTAAAGACACACCCTTGAAGACTCGCTTGAGGCAGTACATCCCTACAACCATGCCTAGGAATGCCGCGGTGGAATTTGCCAGGGCCAAACCCACATGACCCAAGGACTCCACCAACACAAAGTCGAGACCGATGTTGGCTATGGATATACACATTCCCAGCAGGACCGGGATTCCGGTTTTGTGGGCTGACACAAAACCCGCATTCATTATCTGAAGAGCGGCTATGGCAACGAGGCCGGGGCCATATGCGACCAGAGCAGCTGTGGTTCCCCGGGTTGCCGCGTCGGTGAACGCTCCACGTTGAAAGGCCAGTCTGGTAATGGGCCCCGCAAGCACCATCAGTCCTGCCGCCGCAGGGATACACACGAATTCGATAGAGCGCAACGCCGACTCTATAGTGTTAGAGAAACCCCCGGTGCTTCTCTTTCCCCACATCTCAGATAGCGATGGGAACAGTACCGTAGTGGCCGCCGCGACCAAGATCCCCACCGGGACGCCCCGCAGGCGCTCCGCGTACTCCAGCATTGCCACACACCCCTCGGGAAGTCTGGACGCGAGGGCCCTGTCTACTAGGTGATGAACACCTCCGAGGAGGGAGCCCCCCATGTAAGGCAATGCAAGGGCCACCACTCGAGATACGTCTGTGTCGAAGCACAAGGAAGGCGAAGGCCATAGACAACGTCTTTTCAGAACAAACCACTGGATGCCAAACAAGACCACCCACCCGGCAATGGCAGAAATGGCAAGAGCATCAGCACGGTATTGGTAGCTAAGCGTGACTATCAGCGCGATGACCGTAAGATGCTCAAGGACGTCGGCCACAACCGGGGTAGCAAAGTCCTTGTGAGTATTTAGGATCGACTTGGATAGGGCCCCCAAGAGCGGAAAGAACATAAATGGCACCAGAAGGCGCGCCTGTACGATAGCTCTACTGTAGACCTCGTCGGAGAATCCGGGCGCCATTAGCCGAGTCATCTGTGGGGCCATGACCAGGAGGACTATCACCTGGCATGTCATGATGGCACAGGTCAAGGAGACAATCGCCCCAGCTAGACTAGATGCAGTTCTCCCTTCGCCTCTTGCCATCCTGTAGGCGTACATGGTCATGAAGGTCACCGAAATGGGGCCGGTGAAAGCGGTGGCGAGCATGGCCAAGGATCTTGCGACTATGTAGGCATCCATCTCCGCGCCCGCACCAAAAAGAGACGCCATCACCTGTGAACGGGCAAACCCGGTCAGCCGCGCCAGAGCCAAAAGAATGGCTACGCCCGCTGTAGCTCGGGCCATATGAGTTCTTGGCGCTCGGAAGAAATCAGGTCCTTTTCGGGTCTTCAAATCCGCATAACCTCATTCTCATCTACGTGAGATGGAGCGGTTTCAGAACCCTACAGTTGACTACCAATTCTGGACCGCTTCCGGTTTGGAGCAGCGATCCATTCCCTGAGAGGGATTGCCAGGATACCGTAGAACAAGTTATGGGCGGTAGCTATATTGCTCTGGTCAGGGGGCACAGTGATGCGATGCGAGATCCAAGAAGCCAGATCCTATCGCGTGAAAAGCACGGTACTCGGCAGGACCCGTTTTGCGCGGTTCGGAAGGGGCATCGTAGTTGTATCCGTGATGGCGCTCGCGGTAGTTGCATCGGTGCCTGCGTGTGCGGTTGATGCACTCCCGCAAGAAGTGAACGACGAGGAGGTTGTAGTGGCGGGTCAACAGGTAGATACCCCTCCCGAACCCGGGACCCCTGATGCCGCAATTTCCGAAGAATATGGCCACACGGCATGGGCGGGGTACTATCAAGACGGCTACCTCCTCTCTTCCTTGGAGTCTCCCAGATTTGACAGAGACATCAAGAGGATTGAACCCACACCCCAAGGAAACCTACTGACTGACTACCCCAATGGCTACCGGGTAACGTTCCCCCATGATATGAAGGTGGATTTCCGGCTTAGCCCAGATTTCACCAGGATTTTCGGAAGCGACATGGAGATCCGCATCTCCAGAGACCGATCGCCTTACCAAGATGTTACGGGCTGGCTTTCCGGCCTGCCAAACGAGTTCATAGCCGATAAGGACTATAGAGAAGCCAATCGAATCACCTTACATGAAGACCAGTGGGTCCGGATAGGGGAGCACAACGTACGGCTTTTCAGCCTCACGAGGGCACCTGCCCCGGGAAGCTCTCTTACCCAAAACTCCTACACCTACGCATACATCAACACTCAAGGGTTGACTTACTATACATTCCACTTCAGGTCGACTTCGTTTGAGGAGCACAAGGGACAAGTCAGACAAATCCTGGAGTCGTTTGAACCCATTGAACCCCTGGGGACTGCAGCATATTGTCTGGACCTTGAGCCGGTGCTCCCCAGGTGGAACGAGGAAACAAGAGCCCTCTACGAGAGCATAGTATCATCGGGTACTGTGAAGTGGGGCTTCTTCACACCCCATGCGTTTTCGGAAAAGGGCAAAGAAAAGATAGCAGAAATCGAGAGCAAACTAGACTTCTCCTTCCCCGTGATCCTTGTCTATCGCTACCTGGGCCACGACTTCCCCCTTGACGGGATGAGGGAGGCCTATGAAGCAGGAAAAGTGGTGGAACTCACCTACCAAATTGCAGGCGACATGTACGGGGAGAATCCCAATTTCCAGGTGGTGGATGGCCTCAGAGACGATGAGATCCGCAGACTGGCGAGACAAGCGAAAGAGTTCGGCCACCCATTCCTGTTCCGACTAAACAACGAGATGAACTCGACATGGGTTAGCTACTCAGGTCACCTGCTGTTGTGCGACCCTGACATTTTCAGGAGTATATGGGTTCGCTGTTACGAAATTTTCCAGGAAGAGGGGGTAGACAACGCCATTTGGATCTTCAATCCAAATGACGTCAGTTTCCCGCCATGTAGGTGGAACTCCCACCTGGCTTATTACCCCGGAAACCAATACGTACACATGATAGGCCTCACTGGATACAACACAGGTACGTACTTTAGGGACGTTACGGGAGAGCGGTGGAGGTCTTTCGATGAGATCTATGACAGGCTTTGGGATATGTACAAAGATGTCTACTCCAAGTTTCAATGGATCATAACTGAGTTTGCCTGCAGTTCGGTCGGCGGGGACAAAGAGGCGTGGATCAACGACATGTTCGCCGGCTTGCCAAAATACAAGAACATCAAAATTGCCGTATGGTGGAGTTATTTCGATCCAGATCCCCGCCCTGCCACCCAAGGAACCCCGGCTCGACGGTATTGGCTGGATGAGAAGCCCGAGTATCTCGAGGCGTTTCGTCAAAGGCTTAAGGGCTCTTTGGAGTCTATGCCATAAACTAACGCTTGGCCATTCTTGCTTCTCGAACACTGAAACCGTTTTGAGCAAGCACTTTCACGAGTTCCTCGAAACGCTCCGTGCTCACGGTAATCTCGACAAATTTCAAATGGCTAGCCTCTGGATCAAAGGAGACTATACCCAAAATCTCGGCATCCTGATCTGAGATAAGGCCGGTGAGTTTGGCAAGGGCCCCCTTGAAGTCATCTATCAAAACTGCGATACGATGTGCTGACTTCTCGAGCCCGGCGCCCTTAATGAAGGCGTTAAGCATGCTGTTCCTGGTCACAATGCCCATAAACCTGTCGTCGGACAACACAGCAAGGAAGTCGTACCTAGACGCAAGGAACTTAAATAACACCTCATCAAGAAAATCGGTGATGTGGGCAACCTGGACATCGGTGATGATATGGTCCTTCACTAGGTTTTCTGCAAGAAACTTGCCGCGGTCTGGCTCTTGGCCTGTGAAAAACGTCTCAAAGATTAGCCTTCTGGTTATGACACCTATGAACCTACCTTCATCCAAGACCGGGAGAGTAGTGAACCCATGCGTCTCAAGCTCATTGAGCGCCTTCTCCAGGGTTTCGTCGGAGCTAACCCAGTGTACTTCGGGTCTAGGTATCATCAAACCTTGGATAATCATGTGTGCATTCCTCCCCTGTCTCGCTTTAGGACAAATTTGACGCCCGGGGTCGGATTTCCTCCGCGGGCATAGCAGATGACAGAGACTGCGCCCTGTGCGGGAAAAGCCTCCACAGACCAGGTTCCACGGGGGAAAGTCCGCACGAGGTTCTCACTCCAGCTCCGAAAGTCGTTTGACCAACGATTTGAGCAATCCGGGGTATGCCCCCAGGTAGTATCGCAAGTCTAGTCTCTCTGTGTACTTGTGGGCGTCTTGACCGGATGGACCGAGGTTTACCACGGGGACTTCCATCTCAAACAGAGCCTCTAAAGGCAAGCTGTAGATCTTTCCCCATCCCGGAGTGTTCTTGGCTAAAGGCAGGAAATCCTGGCGACTTCCTTGAAAACCCATGTAGCTAAGGTCGCTGATGGCGGTGAAGTGCTCGGTGAGGACAAGGTTCTCGTTGTACTGGCTCTTGGCCTCGGCGATCAACTCCTCTACTGCCCGGACAAGGCCGATCTCGCGTTGGGATTTACGCAGGTTAGTTTTATGAGGATAGAACGGGGGAAGAAACCCCACAACTATAACCGGGTCTTTATCAGTGTAATACCTCAGAACCTCGCCGATTACCGCAATGGACTTGTCCCGATCATCCATTTCCTTTGGCAGGGAATCCATGAAACGATCCAGGTGATCATCAAACGACCGGTCTTTCGAAAATTCGGTCGAGAACGAAGATGATGCACTGGCAACCAGTTCTTCATATGTAATGACTTTGGGACTCCAAGGAACGCTAATCTGAGTGCTAGACCTGGCTGCGCACTCCTCGGCGCCGTGCCGCAAGCGTTCTAGCGCCATAACGAAACCTTGCTGTGCCACCGCCTTCATCATCTCCAGTGCGGCTGCAGGCGTCTTGGTCACCGTATGGTAGCTGAAGTAGACGACAGCACGAGCCGGCAGCGTCACCGAGTATACGTCCCGCAAGTCTCTGTGCTTGAGGGCTGCGGGAGGCGGATATACATAGGGGCCCACATCTTCCGCCCATTGGGGCGAACCCTCGAAGACCATATTTACGGCCGACGCAAGCAAGTTTGCATTCAGTCCCTCATAATAGGACCCGATGTGGGTTTCGCGTCCGACGCAATAGAAAACGGGCATCATCTTGCCGATGGTTCCCAGGGAGACGTACCTGTCGTCTGGATTGTCCTGAATCTCCCCTTCAGCGTTGACGCAAGCCACAAGTTCGAGGTTTTCATCGTGGCAGATATCCATCAGGTATTCTACAGCCGATATCATCCCGGCAGACTGATTCTCTTCGTCGCAAACCAGGAGCAGTATCAGGTTGGCTTGGAGACTCTTAGGGCTCCGAGACATTTCTCTCAGGAGATCAGTTTCTGCAGCCACTCCACACTTCATGTCGAAGACGCCGCGGCCGAAAAGGTAGTGACCAGATTCCAGGTCGCGCCTGACATCGTCTGGAAGAGTCAAGCGCGACAGCTGCCTGGTATACTCGTGGGGGTCAAAAGCCATCTCAGCCAAACCCCGGGCTTCGTGGGTCTCGACCACGTCCATATGCCCTATCATGATGACGGTCTTGGGTGTATCCGGAACCGCCCGTACCATAGCGAAAACGCTCTGGCGTCCCAAAGGATCTCCTTTGACCGGTAGAAGTCTTAGGAAAGCCGGGTTAGCCTGGAAATAAGGTTCGGAAGAGAGCTTGCAATAGATTGTCTCCGCAATCCTCTTTTCTTCTACGCCGGGAGAGACACTAGGTATCTTCGCGAGTTCTATCAGAAGATTGTACATATCCTCTGTTGCCACCATAAGCGCCTCCTCAAGGCAAAAGCAGCCCCAACGGACCAATACAATCGTAGGGTTTCCCTTCCTGCCTTACCCTATTGTGACTCACGGGCCATTATACATCTCTGTATATTTTCTATCCACCGTCTACGCTTATCCTTCTCAAGACCGGGCTAGACAAGTGCGCGGGAGAGCTGTTGTCACGGGAAAACCGGCTCTTGTCGCCCTTGGCGGCGAATACCAGCGAAACAAGACGCATAGTAACATGACCGGGGCCAGCGAGATGCTTCACCAAGCCGTTCGAAATCGGACAGGTTGCAGGATATTGGGCTTGGCGCGGTTAACATGATTTCGTTGTCACACCTTGACGCGAGTAGTGGTGAGAATTGTACGAGCGTGAGGACAGAAAGGAGACTCCGATATGAAAGGAGACGTATTTGCCGGACTTGGCGGTCTGATGAAGGGACTCACCGGCTTGATGCCGCAGGACGATCCGGAAGTCAAGAAAATGCAGGCTCAGTCAGAGCTTAACGACCTACGCACACGAGAGACTGAGATCTACGCTGAGATCGGCAAGCAGGCGCTATCGCGGAGCAGAGGCCAGTTTCCGGAATTAGAGAGCCAACTCAGAACAGTGCAGGCCAGCATAGCGGAAGCGCAGTCCAAACTCGATCAGGTCCAGGCAGAAGCAGCAAGGAAACAACAGGAAGAGCAACGGGCGAAGGAACAGCGGACCTGCCCTCAGTGCGGCCATCTTAACCAGGAGGGTGTGAAGTTCTGTCAGGAGTGCGGAACAAAACTCGGGGCGTCCAAGTGCAGAAGCTGCGGCGCTACGTTGGCCCCCGGCGCGCGCTTTTGCGGCGAGTGTGGCGCGAAACAATAGGCATTGCCGAAGGACCTCATTTCGCGATCTAAGCCGTCGAAGGCCACAGGCATGTTCGCCGCGTGGTGTTCGCTTCCGACTTCACAGCGCGAAAGGAGTCTGAAATATGACTTCTAACCCAAGCACCCCTCCAACTGCCCTTGCGACGTTGCTGGGTATTACGCGACGGGCACAAGTCCTTCTCCTGGGAACATACCACTTCAAGTTCTCAACTAATGACATGCTCAAGCCGAAAGTGATCCTGGACATGCTTTCGCCCGAAAAGCAGCAGGAGATTGAGGAGGTTGTGGAGCTACTTAAGCGCTTCCGGCCCACCAAGATAGCTCTGGAAGACAAGATGGGCAAGGACGCATCCCTCAACGCAGACTACCGACCCTACAAAGACGGAGCGTTCACCCTGACGCCGTGGGAGGGCCACCAGATCGGCTTCCGCATCGCATCTGCGCTGGGCCACCAGCGGGTGTATCCCATTGATGAATGGGGACGCCAGTACGAGCCGGAAGAAAAACTAACGGAGTATGCCCGCAAAAGGCTTGGAGCCAGAGGCGCGGATATCCCCGACGATCGGCTCTTCTTCACCCTCTTTGATTACGCCGTCGCTGACTTCGAACGCATCTACAGGAACCTGGAGCAGCACATGGCCACCCATTCCCTGCGGGAGCATCTCTTGTACTTAAACTCGCCGCAGCAAATCAGCCTCGGGCTCGCAGTCTACCTTGCTTGGGCAGATGCCGAGGCGGGGGACTACACCCTTCCGGATTGGATTTCGGGATGGTGGTACAATCGTAATCTGCGGATCTTCGCCAACCTAAAGCGCATAACCGAATCGCCCGAGGACCGGATCCTGGTCATCTTCGGGCAGGGACACATCCCCATACTGAGGCATGCCGTCGAGAACTCGCCGAAGCACGAGTTGGTGGAAGTAAGCCAGTATTTATGATAGCGAACTGAGATTCTCACAGATCCTACAACCGCTTGGACCAGTAGTGCTTCATCTTACGGCCGCTGCAGCAGGGGCACTGATCATTGCGTCCAACTCCTCGCCAGCGGGCTTTCGACTCTGCGCGTAGTTGAGCCACGATGTCAGCCGGCGACCATCCTAGCCGCGAGTCCGGCACGCCAAGGACTCCACCGCTAGGGTCACGAGCATAGCGACGGATACCCTGGAGGTGTGGGTCCTGGGTGTCACGTCGAGATGTTCCACGAATTGGGCCTGCGATCGAGCACGAACACGCCCCTCTGCATAGCGAACGGGCACTGCAGTTCATTGGGGAACTAAGGTGCGACGTGGCACCCATTTACACTGCCTGTGGGTCTGCTCAGGCGAGAATATCCCTGAGTTCGGCCGCGTCAGCTTCCCAGCCCTTCAGGGTCTTCATGTGCTCTTCCAGTTTCTGGGGGTCCTTTTCCCAACCTGAGAGAAGATCCTGCATGTGCTTGAAGTACTTCACCAGGCTGTTTAAATCGGCGGAACACCTTGCATTGGCCTTGTCGTAGGAGTCTTGGGATGCGTTGAGCCTGCGGTCAAGGTCCTTGAGCGCATCAATCCACTGCTCAACCGGCATGCCCGCGTTCTTCTTGAAGTCCCTGAGCGTCCACTGACGCTCGAACAGCGGCCGCTTCTTGAAGCCCTCATACTGCTCTTCAAGCGTCCTGAGCACCGCCGCACACAATTGCCGAGCACGATCCAAGTCGCTTGGCTTGACCTTCTCCGACTTCAGCTGCTCTCCCGCCTCGGTAAGAGAATCTTGAGGCCATTCGATCCCGGCAGCCTTAAGAGCGGCAAACGAACTGGTCTCCTGCCCCTGGAACTGTTCAGCCAGGGCGACTGCGGCAGCAAATCCCGCGCCCGCCGCTTCGGGAGTGATCATCTGGGCCTTGCTCATCTCGAAGAACTCCGGCACAGACTTTCCGTACATAGGAGCGAGCCGCTCGATCGCTTCGAGCGCGCCGGGAGTAGCGCATATGCCCGGACCTATGGTAAATGCCACGACGCCGGTATCCTCGAGCTCCATGTCCAGCGTCGAAGCCACACCACCCTGGGCTATCTTGCACACTTCGTACGGGCCCATGAAAGGTGCGGGTCCAGACGAAGCGACGCAGACGAAGACTCCTCGATTTCGCTCAATCATGGATGGAATGAAAGCTTTGGCCAGCAACACCGGGCCTCGTACAATGACCCGATAACCTAGGTCCCAGTCTTCTATGGCGGTATCTTTGACCGCTCCTAGCGGCGCTACAATAGCGTTGTTGATGACGATGTCCGCGGGGCCAAGACGGGACAGGACCTCATCACGCAGGCGATTAACGTCATCCTCACTTCCAACATCGCAGTGGACGAATAGCGCGGACCCGCAACCCATCTCGCGGTTGATGGTGTCGGCGGCGCTCGCGCCGGTATTCGCGTCAATCTCGGCGATGACCACTTTGGCACCTAGCCATGCCAGGGCTCTCGCCGTCTCATAGCCGATGCCTCTGCCGGCCCCTGTGACGATAGCGACCTGACCCGCTAGCTCCGACCTGTGGAGTTTCCCAGTACTTATTGGAAGCGTTCCGTTCATACACAGACCCTCCCGTTCCAGTCTCACAAACCTGTCCAGAATGCCTTCCCGAGGGTACAGGCTCATCCACGTTCAGTGACACGTTTTTCCTCCGCATTTACTTGCGCCTACATCTTCTCGGCTCTGTCAACCTTGGCTGCGTAGTTCTCGCAGATCCTATTCAATACCTTGATATACGGGCCGTTCATATCGACGTACCCGCGCCTCAAGTGGGGGACGACCTCGTCCAGCCTCTTCTCCAGCACTCCGGGCCGCAAGTCGTGGTAGTTGAAGACCAGCAGCGTAATCCCGTGCCTCGCACTTAAGCTTTCCTTCATTAGGTCATTTGCCTGTTGTGTGTCGACGTCCTCCTGCCTGTACTCCGGTGTTTCCTTGTAATGCTGTGAACCGTGATACTCTGTCGCCAGCCGTCGCTTTCGATCATACGTGTCATATTCGAACTGCTTCTTCGTTCGGGGGTTCGTTAGAAACTTTGGGCGGGCGTTACAAATGTACTCGTCCCGAACAAGGTACCAGTCTATTCGCTTTCTGGCTAGGAACTCACCCCTATAAGGGACAAGTTCGTAATCATCCTCGAGTTCATGAGCCATCACGATCTGGCAGGAGTTTGGAATCAACGCTGCCGGCCTAATGCGTGTTCTTTGCTTCGTCAGTTTCATCCATCCCCGCTCTGCCAGAAGTTTGCACGCGCGGGCCGCCCTGTTGCGGTTCATGTTTGCGAGGGCCGAAAGGGCGGCTATTGTCGGGGGATCGTGGGCCCAAGCCAAGAGATAGAGCCCCCTCTCTTCAACCCCAAGGTTCCGGTCTTTCGCCAGCTCATCCATAACGCACTCTGGTAATCGCAATCACATAGCCTCCGCACCCAAGATAGCTCTGACGTACTCTACCATATTCTACCATAATCTGCCATGGTCTCTCCTTGTGTGTGACATCTTGTCGGGTATCTAGCCAGACGCGCCATTTTGATTGGACGATGGCTCAGCATGGCCAAGCCACCATTGGGCGTCTTGGTCGACCTGATGCTTCAGAACGGAGCGCTCAACTCGCAACTGCGCATCAATTTGAAGCGTAATGCCGGTTCTGGACCGCCTCCGCCCTTGTTTCCGATGCCAGGTGCTCCGCCTTGCGCCTCATCACGCCCTGTATACTTGGGTGCGCGCCTCATCGCCGTGGGACAGTTCGTCTCCGAGCCTCATCTCGAGCAGTTCGCTTCAGATTGAACCAGAACACTCCGTAGGCTTCTTGCGAATCCCTTCACATTCCAAACCTCGCTTCAATTCGAGGCGCTCTCGCACAGAAGTCGCCCTTCGTCGCGCCTCATCACGGTGAGCCCGCTTCAAAATGGAGCGTCAGGAGGCGCAAGAGGGAGACCGAGTGCATCAAGTGGGTTTCGCCCGATGAGGCTCTTAGCCCTATCAGTGCCGATTCCTATGGCATTTGCCTACGGAACATGCGTGGAGTACGATGGGCATGTCAGGTATGTTGCGTACGAGACGCGTCCATTTGTGGAGCGATACAGTAGGACCTTTTGGGTAGTGGCCCTCGATCAGGCTTCGCTTCGATGTGCCCTATCTGCGGAGACAGATCGCACCCATGATGTCCCGGCAACCCTCCTTACGTGAACTCTAGTACGGTTTACCGCCTCAAAGGTCACTAAAACCGCATCAACATTACCTTGTGGCTGCCCGCGCCACACGCGCTCGATATGAACTGGCTACACGAGAGCGCGAAGCTCTCTTGCCACACCCTTCAGGAAAGTAGTCTTCTTCCCGTCTAGCCATCTCCGTGCGAATACCACCAAGGCGACCTGAAGGTATTCAGCCTGACAACGAAGAAATACCATGTTAGCCAAACGTTCCCATTCCGGCACTATTGGAGGCGACCATATCATGCAGGCGCTTGATAGAGAACACATACACGGCATACGGCTCCATCAAAGTGATGAAGCAGTTCGAAGACGACTTAATCCTTGAGTCGGTGGATCCGATGGCCGATGAACCGATGGGCTTCACTGTCAATGTCAAGAACTCGGACAATCAGGTCGTGCGTACGGGAACGGTCACGGTTGAAACTCCCTTGCTGTTTGAAGACCTGCCTCCCGGTCAGTACACCGTCGAGGAAGAAGTCCCAGAAGGGTTCGATACGCCTCTATACACTGAATCCAACGTCGTCACTGTGGTCGCAGGTGAGGTGGCTGAGGTTACCATCACAAATCGGTACTCGAAAACGCAAACCAGCAAGCTCACGGTGCTGTACAAACTCGATGGAACAGATACCGAAATTCGAGAGCCTTCAGTGCATGAAGGAGAGGTAGGCTCCGAAGTGACGGTATATGCTCCCGGTATCTCAGGCTACGCGCTGAAATCTGGGCAGCCTAGTTCATATGAATACACATACGGTGAAGAGGACGGCACATATACCTTCTGGTACGTGGTCTACTCTCCGCCCGTAACCCAGTACAGCACGCTTACCGTGAAGTACATGCTCTCGGGAACCGCAACTGAGCTTCTTCCGTCCCAGAGTTTCACGCGTGAAGTAGGCTATACGCTGACTGTTACCGCCCCGGCCATTGATGGTTACGAGCTAAGAGACGGCGAGGCAAGTTCAAAGACACACTACTTCACGGTTCTCGATGGACAGATTACGTTCTGGTACGTGGCTGTCGATGAAGAGATCATCGATGACGAGCCCCCGCCCTTGCTTCCTGGGACCGGTGGAATGGCAGCCAGCACGCTCTATGGAATCGGTATATCCCTGGCAAGCCTAGGGATGGTCCTAAAACGCAAACGGCGTTAGGGAGATAAGTTGAGGCGGTCCAGGGTTTCTACCAAGAGACGGAAAGAGCACAATCTTGTCTCATCTTTCCTGCTAGTAGCCGGGATCGCCATCGTCTTGTACACATTAGGTTCGCAGGCTAAGGCGGCGTATCTTCAGATGAAGGTCGATGCTGACCTCGCAAGATACGCCGCCGTGGTTTCAGAGACTGTCTCGCCAGAGTCACCTGATCCAGCCTCAGATACCGAGTCCTTGCCAGTTCCGAAATCTCTCGTGGAACTTGGCATTCTTGTCATCCCCAGCATAGACGTGCGCGTTCGGATTCTCGACGGCGTCGGCGTCGACGAACTGACCCACGGCGTCGGGCGCATCAGGGGAACCGCCCTCCCAGGCGCCAGGGGTAATTCGGCCCTAGCGGGGCATCGCACCAGCTTCAAAATGCACCCATTCCTCAACCTCGACAAGGTCTCTGTTGGCGATGAGATCAACGTTCTCACAGGGTCCGAGACCCTCCTGTTTGAGGTCACACGCGTAGTTGTTGTTGCACCAGATGACGTTTCGGTGCTGAAGCAGGACCGGACCAAGACCCAGCTCACACTCATCACCTGCCATCCCAAAGGGGACACAAGCCAGAGGCTGGTAGTACAGGCCGAACTTGTGGAATAGGGTGACTAACTTGACTCCGTGGGCCATTGGTCCCATACGACTGTTAACTTTGGCCCTCCATAGTGCGACAATACTAGTAGTGGTAGAGAGTTCCCTCTCACGATAAAGGCAAAACCGCCGAAAGGCGGCGACGCAAAGCTAAAGGGCCTAAACCCCAAAAGGACAAGGCAGCCAGCTACCGAATGGAGGTCTTTTGTTTGCGCCGCAATACTCGGAGATCGCTGATCCTCGTGACTGCCATCACCGTTCTGTTCACCTTAGTCTCCTCTTTGGGACCTAGTACGGCCTTAGCGTTAGGCGGAGGTATCGACGTTTCCACAGCCGCCGAAGGGTACGTCGCCGTCACCCATCCCGGTGAAACGTATGGTCGCATTAAGGCTCTCGTGGAAAAAGGAACCGAGCGCTACGCGTACGACGTACGTCCAGGAGAGGATCCAGAGGCTCTGCCTTTGCAGATGGGGAACGGCGTATACACCATAAGACTCATGCAGAATACCACGGGCAACCTATACAGAGAAATCAACAGGTCTGTAGTAGTTTTGGATGTGGAAGATGAGAACACCGTCTATCTTTCGTCGATACAGAACATAAACTGGAAGGCCTCTGAAAAGACCATTGCACTGGCCCAGGAGATCGTCGAAGGTCTCGAATCGGACAAAGAACGCATCTTGGCGGTGTATGACTACATAGTCCGCAATTTCGCCTATGATCACAAGAAGGCCAAGAGCGTAGGGACAGGATACCTGCCTGACCTTGACGAGGTCATCGAAGCCAAGAAAGGTATTTGCTACGACTTGGCATCACTAATGGCGGGCCTTCTTCGCAGCATAGGGATTCCCGCAAAACTCATCACCGGTTACGTTGGATCTCAAAGGGGATATCACGCTTGGACCGCTGCTTTCGACGGCGAGAATTGGGAGCAGTTTGATCCTACATTTGGGGCAGCCCGCTCTCGCAAGACCGTTGTGAAACCCGACGAGACTTACGAAATCAGGTACCAGTATTGATCAAATACATGAGTGAGTGCGCTTGTATCCATGACAAAGAACGCTGAAAAGGCCCCACGGACCATCTCAGCGTTCTTCGTTTTCACACAAGCCTATTTTGAATCCTCGGTCCCTAGTCCTTCCCCACTACTCCTTCCCCATATAGACGCTGGGGAAATCGTTCAGAACCCGCCTCTTATCCTCGGGATGCAGTTCGAGAAAACGCTCGAAAGTCTCAAGGCTCACGCGGGGCATTGAGAACAGGTACTCCGTGAAGGTCCTCTTGTCGTAGCCGTATTTCGCCTCCAGCTCCTCAAGCCGCTTCATGCCGTAGTAGTAGCAGTTGAAATATCCCACCATCAGTTCCTGGGCCTTCACCTGCCCACGGGCCGTCCAACGATCAAAACCCATTTCATCCATGTAAAGCTGGACCACGTCGTCAATGGGCCTACCGAAGTACATGAGCCACAGGTCTGCCTTGATCCTGGTGGCTGTGTGGTGCCGGCGGTAGGCCACAAACAGGGGGTAGAATGGGTCGTCGGGGAAGACGTACTCAAACAGCCTCTCGCTCCTGTGGGCGGTACCCTCAAACAGCGGCATCCCTTTGGCACCCATCTTGACAGTCTCGGGAAGAGGATCCAGCACCGACCTTACCCACTGCATGTGGTGGCCGGGATAGCACTCGTGAATCGCACACATACGGATCCACCCGTCTGTTACGGCTTTGTAGTTGTCCACATTGAGATGCGTCGCGCCTGATATAGGACGGCGCCTGGGACACCCCCCATAGTAACCTCCCCAAGGGTGGTTGTCTTTGTAATGCTCGGGCGTGGGGATAACGTTTACGTGCTCTTCCGGCATCCGAATGTACTTGCGGCATTCGGCTTGAGCTCTGTCCAGATAGCCGCGCTGTCTCAAGAACATCTCGTCGGGAGTGTCGCATGGCCCTTCGAACTTATTCAGGATGTCGGCAACACCCGCCATGTTTTTGGGATGAGGAGTCGCCCCGAGGTTGAGTTTGGACGCTATCTCGAAGCATTCTTCTCTGGTCTTGTCGACCTCTTCTTGGTGCCATTGGAGTATGGAATCGAGACTGACACCCAGTTCATCCTGAAGAAGAACGCGATAGCGCGGTATGTCGGGCTCTTTGGTAACACTATCGCTCATCTTGGACCCTTTGGGCCTTTCGGCCAGGGCACACCTGGCTTCTTTAGCCCACTGAAAAGCTTTGTTGCCAATATCGTCATAGGCTTTGCGAAGAGCCTCCAAGGACGAATCGGATAGACCCCGGAAATCCTCTGCCACCCTATCCCTTGCCTGGCTAGCCGTACGCTCCAAGACCTCGGCGGCCTCAACAACTTCGTTAATTTCGTCGTCTTGGGTGTGCGGGAACAAAGACTTGGTTCCTTTCCAAACCTCATCAGCTGTAGCGAGTCGCTTACTCAAGATACTTTGCCGTTCACCGGCCGATCTCGAGTCGTGTCTTGCTGTGAACTCGATTAGCTGCGTGAATCCATCCACAAACCGTCCGGGACGGACGAAAGTTGTCTCCAAATCTGAAAGCCGGGCATTCAGAAAGTCCTGAAAATGTGTGTTCAACAGCGTAAACACGGGGTCCGGTGTGGGAAGCGCCTTTGCCTCATCTAGAAGGCCACAATACTTCCTAGCCATCTCTTCCTTCTCCGCAATACTCGGTACAAACGACTCTGTTTCGTATTCGCGGCGATGTGCCATCCGGTCCCCCACTTCGACGCATCGCCCGTCGAATTGGCGATAGACCTCGACTAGGTCAGTCCTGTCGTTCACTTCCCTCATGAGTACTTGCCCCCTTCGCACTTCCGTGTTGGCTTACCTTAGATGCTTTCGGCATTTGGGCAAGATTAACCTTCATTTACGGCATCATGACATGAGTCACTGGTCTACCCCACCAACGAGACAACGACAATATGGCATACCAACGCTCTGGGGAACTACACACCAACCGCCGAGAGAATAGGGCTACAGTCCCATCTCAGTCTGAACCTTGACGAAAGACCACGTCCCCGTATTATAATCAGATGACCCAATTGATTACCATTTGATGCCACTTGAGGGGAAACACCTAACCGTTATGGCGTCAGTCAACTGAAGACTCACCAATGTCACCATATCCAACAACGCGGAAGCGATGAAGAACAGACTAAACTGGTCACCTTGATGTCTGTTCAGAGCTAGTGGTGAAACCGGCCGCAAATAGTGGTCGGTTTTTCTCGTTTCTGTAAGATTCACACACTAGACCAGGAGGGATTAGCGTGAGCGGAAAAAAGGCGGTAAGGTTGTTGGCTGGAGTATTGCTTGTCTGCTGCCTCATTGTGGGTGGTCCCGGAGGAGCCCTGGCACAACTCAGTGTTCCCACCAACGGAGATGGACATGAGGGACTGGAACCTGGCGAAATCTCTTTGGACAAGTTCGCGGAACCAGTGGAAGGAACCCAGAATCGTTGGAAGGTTACCCTCACTCTCTTCGGCAGAGGTCTCGCCCAATCTTCAGACATAGTCCTCCTCATAGACAGATCGGGGAGCATGGGGCAAAGCAGTGGCAGGATGGAGGCCGCGAAGGCAGCTGCGTCGCAGTTCGTGGAGAGTCTTCTCACAGAGGAGAACCCCGAAACTAGAATTGCGGTCATGTCTTTCGCTAGCGATGTGACCACTGATACTGGCTTCACAGACCATACCGGCAAGAGCAGTGTGCTTGCGGCAATTAACGGCCTGAGTGCTAACGGTGGCACTTGGACGCAAAAGGCGCTCAGAGAAGCTCACCTCTTGCTCAGCACAAGCAGCGCCGATAGCAAGACCATCGTGCTTCTTAGTGATGGCCAACCTACGTACAGTTACGGTCTAAGCAGTCCGAGTACGGACGACTTCGTGAAAGTTGGAAACGAGTATCATTCGCGAGACGACTTGCCAGAAACCGCCTTTGTTGAAGACAGAGTTGGCACTGGCTCACAAATCAAGACGCGAGTCTGGCCGTTTAGCAATTACTACTATCACCACGGCAATAGTGCCGTTGCTGAATCGCGGTTTGCCAAGGACGCTGGGATAACCGTGTATGCCATCGGCCTCACACCTGGCAGCGAAGGAAAGGAGTCCTTGAAAGGATTGCCTCGTCCACGGACAAGTATTACGACGCATCCACGTCTGATCTCACACCCATTTTCCTTGCCATTGCGGGCTCCCTTACTCCCGCAGGTACCGAAGCAACAATTGAAGATAAGATTTTTCACCTGTTCTGCATTCCGGATGACGCTCCAGAGATCGAAACAAGCCCTGGAACCTCGGCAACGTATGATGAAGTTGCCAATACTATCACTTGGAGCATCGGCACCATTGGCAGCACGCCAATATGGATGTCGTACGTAATAGAGGCCAAGGCAAGTGCACCCGGCGGATTGCATGACGCCAACGAGTATGCAACAGTAAGCTACACTGACATAGGGGGCGAGAACGCCGAGGAATCCTTCCCGGTTCCCCAAGTCGAGGTCATACGGGATCCTGAATGCACCCACTTGACAATCACAGCTCACAGTGCCACTAAGACCTACGACGGCAATGAACACATTGTTGACTTGTTTGATGTGGAAGGGCTCTTGGAGGGTCATGAGTTAAGCGGCGTTAGTGCCTACGGCAGAGGTAAAGACGTCGGGACGTACACCGTAGAACTCAACTACGATGAAATCACGATAGTGGACGGAGAAAACATCGTTACAGATCAATACTGTGTCGAGTACAACAATGGAACGTTGAATATCGAGCCGAGACCGATCACAGTCAAAGCCAACAACCACTCCAAAGTCCAAGGCTCACCAGACCCGGTCTTTACTTACTATGTGAGTTCGGAGCTAGGCGTGGTGGAAGGTGACTCATTCGAAGGTGCCCTTGCCAGGCAACCTGGCGAGACACCGGGGCAGTATGACATCTTGCAGGGCACACTCTCCCTGGGAGATAACTACATCATAACCTACATTAAGGGCACCCTCACCATCACACCAGTGTCCCCCGGTGCGGCGATACTCCGGGTCCTGAAATACCGATCCCCGATGACCCGACTCCGTTGGAACCGACTCTCAACAAAGAAGACCATTACGCTTACATTCAGGGGTACGAAGACAATACAGTCAGACCAGAAGGACACATTACACGAGAAGAGGTGGCGGCAGTATTCTTCAGGCTGCTAGATGCCGACTATAGGGAGATCATCAGGACGCTTGTGGCTGACTTCGCTGATGTTCTACCAGACAGGTGGTCATCCAAGCACATTGCCACTCTGGCGGCAGGAGGAATACTGGAGGGCTACCCGGATGGCACCTTCAAACCTGGGGCTTCCATCACCAGAGCAGAGCTTGCTACAATCGCCGCGAGATTCGACGATCTGGAGGAACTCGATACCAACGCCTTCCCGGATGTTGCCGGGCACTGGGCCGAAAAATACATCAACTCGGCTGCAGCCAAAGGCTGGGTGGAAGGCTATGAGGACGGCACATTCAAACCTGACCAACCCATTACCCGGGCCGAATTCGTAACCCTTGTAAACAGGGTCCTCGAGCGCAAGGTCCACAAGGACAGCATATTGCCAGAGGCGCGGCAGTTCCCGGATCTTCCACCAAATGCCTGGTACTATGAGGCAATGCAGGAGGCCATAAATAGCCATCTGTATGAACGACAAGAGGATGGATACGAGATCTGGCTCGAGATCATCTACCCCGAAATCGAGATGTAGTTAAACCATACAAGCCTTGTGAAGGGGCGGACAGCAGAGACTGTCCGCCCCTTGTATCATTTGTGCAGCGAGATCGATAGTGGCTGCTGAGGCTGCTTGAACCCATTCGCGCGTAGTCTCACAGGATAGGCTGATCTAGGACAGCCTCTTGGTAAACCCCCTGGTTACTGCTTGCCACAGATAAAGGGCGGCCACTGTTCTGAAAGGCTTCCATTTCTGTGACAACTCCAAGAGCGTCTTCTCCTTGGGCAGTCTAGGCAGATTGTACAACCACATGGCACCTTTCCGGAGTCCAAGATCAGACGGGGCAAACACGTCAAAACGCCCAAGTGTGAATATCATGTACATCTTGGCGGTCCAGACCCCGATGCCCTTGACTCTCGTAAGGACTGCAACAACTTGGTCGTCCGGCATATTCGAAAGACCCTCGAGGTCGATGTCGCGCGAGAGAACCTTTCGGCTCAGGTCTTTCACATAAGAAATCTTCTGTCTGGACAAACCTGCCGCTCTCAGGCTCTCTTCATCCATGGCTTCGATTATCTCAGGTAAACAAATCCCGTTTGTACTGCACTGGGCGGCAGGTAGACGACGAGGCTCCGCTTCAGCGCATTGGGCCAGCAGCCGTTCCCACGTCGCCTGCGCGGACTTGCCAGTGACCTGCTGACCGATGATGGAACGAACCAGCGAGGGGAATGGGTCTCGTCGGTAAGTGAGATAGACATCGCCCACAGCGTCGGCCAAGCGCACAAATGCAGGATCTTGCCAGCATATATGCTGCACCATTTCAGAGTCCCGAGCAAACACTATAGTGCTCACTTTGGATTCCCCCTGTCATAACACAGCACCTCATGTGTGAATTTGTCGGAGAACGACAATTCCCCTGCTCCAGGTCCCCCTAATCTAATCGGTCTTGTGGGGGCAGCGATGTAGCCGGAAGATTTGACTTTCCTTTAGACAGAGACATTGACTGACAGAGAGAATCACTGACAGACATCTATCGCTAGCGAACTCTCTGCCCAGTGCTCTAGAAGTTGACCAAAGAACGGTGAGGCTGTAACGAACTGCAGAGTCTTTACATAAAATCCTATGAGTTGACCGTAAGGAGGGAAGACCCATGGCAGGATTCCAGAGTGGCGCCAATCCTTTCATCATCTTTCTGATCCTGATCCTGTTGATTCTCGGGTTCGCCTGCTTCTGCTTCGTGTAGACACAGACTATAGCATATACCCGGGTAATACAGACAGTAAGGCCCCGCAACCGGGGCCTTACTGGTGAATGGATGCGGGAAAGCGTCATTCATCCGTCAGTATGAAGAGAAAGTCTCCCCGCGGTGGCTTGGTCACCGCGAAGAGATGTCCTGGTCGCTATCGCATCATCTTGCAGTCAATTCCGCAGGCAGTTGTTGTATCGGACGCCCTAAGCACAAAGGCTAGAAGCGTCTTCTCTGAAAGCCTCCTGAACCACGTCGGTCCCAACCGCTCTGACGAGGCTGAGCCTCAGACACTCTGATCTGTCTGCCGTCCCACTGACTCTGATCCATAGATCGAATCACGCTATCAGCAAGTTCTTCGGACACTTCCACAAAACCAAACCCGCGAGATTTTCCTGTAGTGCGATCCGTAACCACGCGGGCACTAGATACAGGTGCGACTTCTTCGAACCGTTCCTTCAGTTCTTCGTCACTTGCACTCCATGGGAGATTCCCGACGAAAAGCGTCTTGGTCAAAACTCTATCCTTCCTTTCTCATGGCTACACCACATCAATCAGGTGGAACGGACTATCCCAAGCACTCGTCGTTCACTCCCGGATGTATCCCATTATAGATCACCTTAGGTTTCCCTGTCATTCCAATAACATACAAAGCCCTTACATCCTACTTGACTAGTCAACGAGATGATTCGCGCCTTCACCCCCGTCCTGCCAATTTCTAGCATGGCGAAGGAAGGGGTTGCCCCAGATGCGGGGCTATGAAGGCTTCCCGGATTCAAGAAGAGTATTCCTTCTTTGCGAAAGATCGTAGGCGTGTGAGTATGGCCAAACACGGTTACATGGGCCCTCAAAGATTTCGACCGGACGATGAGTGACGATAATTCGGTCTTCACTCGATAGAGATGGCCGTGGGTAACGTATATCCTTTTGTTATCCAACGTGAGCATTTCCTCAGACGGTCCCCTGACCATATAGTCGCAGTTACCGGTAACGCCGATCGACCTGAGCCTCAAGAGGTCACCGATATGCTGAGCATCTTCGAAGAAGTCTCCCGCGTGAATTAGCATGTCGGCCTCTCTCAGCGTAGGAACGCAGTACTGGATGCGCCTAAAATCACCGTGAGTGTCCGAAAGAACTCCAATAAGCATATAGACCGTCCTTTAGAACTGCTTCAAGGGCCCTACGGCGGTGGCTTATGGCATCCTTTTCTCCATCTGTTGCCTGGCCCAGTGTCTTGCCAAGACTCGAAACAAAGAACAGAGGGTCGTAACCAAAACCATTTGTACCGAGAAGAGCTTCCGTTATGTAACCCTCCACAGTCCCCTCTGCCAAAGCTACCACTCCTTGGGAGTCTGCCACCACTATGGCTGAACGATACCGTGCGGTCCTCTTCTCCCAAGGCACGTTCTCCAGTTTCTTGAGCAACAGCAAGTTGTTTTCGTGGTCTTCGCCGCTTGGCGAGAACCTGTGGGACATCACGCCTGGGGCTCCGTCAAGGTAATCGACTTCCAGGCCCGAGTCCTCACCTAGGCATGGCAAATCACACTGCCTGGCGGCAGATACTGCCTTTATCCTGGCGTTATCAGCGAAAGTGAGTCCAGACTCCTGAACGTCCAAGAGACCCGCGTCGTCAGCACCCACGAGACTCCAAGACAAGTCGGGAGCCAGTTCTCTTAGAAGGCGGCGAAACTCACGGATCTTACCGGGGTTTCTTGTTGCCAAGACCAAAGCATTCTTCATGGACTAACTCCTTACACCACCCTGACCGTGGGCATCTTCCGTCTTAGGAGTCTTGCCCTGCCCAATGGCGAAAGACACAGGTCCCAACGCTTCTCTCTGCAAGTCCATGAGTCTCCGTATCCCCGTATCGGCAAGTGACAGTAGCTCCCCAAGTCTGTCCCTACTGAAAGGTGCGTGTTCGCCGGTGCCTTGCACTTCAATGAACTGACCACTGCCTGTCATGACTATGTTCATATCGACTTCGGCGGTTGAGTCTTCGGCATAGCACAGATCGAGCACGGGAACACCGTTGCACACTCCTACGCTGACAGCCGCTACGTAATCGATAATGGGCAGGGTTTGCCATTCTCTCTGCGCCCCCACACAATCCAGTGCCAGCGCAAGAGCAACGAATCCACCGGTTATCGAAGCGGTTCTTGTACCACCATCCGCCTGAATAACATCACAGTCTATCCAAAGCGTCCTCTCGCCCATGGCCCCAAGGTCAACGGCTGCGCGGAGGCTTCTACCTATAAGACGTTGTATCTCCACCGTCCTACCACCTGGTTTGCCTCGAGCCACTTCCCTGGGGGTTCTCTGCTCTGTAGCACCTGGAAGCATCGAGTATTCCGCCGTGATCCAGCCCGAGGACGTCCCCTTGATGAAAGGAGGTACTCTATCCTCAACCGAGGCCGAACAGATCACCTTGGTGTCTCCCGCCTCAATGAGGCATGAACCGGCAGGGAACTTGAGGTAATGGGGAGTTATCCTAACTGGCCGTAAATCCCCAACGCTCCGGCCATCTATCCGCATGATTTCCACCTCTTAGAGTTACTTGGTTCTCCGGTAGGGGATAACCCCGCCTTGCACAGCCCTTGTCTCTAGGACAGTTATGAAACAGCCCGGAGAGAACTCCTCAATGAGAGAAGTCAGTCTGGGAAGGGTTTTCCTATCCGCAGAAACGAGCATAACCATCTTTGGCCCGGTCATACCCCGTCCCTCCAAGACTGTGACTCCATAGCCCATGGTTCTCATGGCGGCCAAGAGCTCGTCTTGAGAATCCTCATGAGGGATAACCTGAAGAGAGACGTGGCCCATGGAAAGTCGCTCTTCCAAGACTCTACCCAATAACGTCCCGGAAGCAAACCCCAGGCCGTAGGCAAGAATTCTCCACGGGTCGCGGACATTGGTCACTATCCTGCTGAGTACAGCAACGTGAACGGTGGCCTCCATGACGCCTGTTTGCAGCAGCAAGGTATCTCCGACCGCGGACAACCAAAAGCATTCTTACTGTAGAGAGGCTCACATCCACGATTCTTGCCAAGAAATATCAGGAGATACTCAACAAACATGCAGTCGCGCCTCCCCCGTTCCTTTGATGGTGTCCTGGTCCGTCTATGAGTCCACTTTTTCGCTGAACATCAAGGAGTGCAACCGCTCAAGGGATTCGCCCAATTGGACACGTTCTTCTGCAGAAAGATTCTCGAGGATAGAGGCAACATACCGTCTTCTCGCGGCCAACACTTCGGAAATGACCACTTTGCCTTTGTCGGTGATGGACAAACGAATAACCCGCCTGTCTTGAGGATCCCGCTTTCGCACCAGAAACCCGTTCTTCTCCATCCGGTCCACAAGGTCGGTTGCCGTGGAACACGCCAGAAGGAGCTTGTCACAGAGTTCCCCCATGGTAATGTCTTCCTTCTCTCGCAAGGCCAACAAGGCATTGAACTGTGGGTTAGTGATATTGAAGTCTGAGAGGATGTCTCTCCCGCGTCTTCTTATTATGAACGCCACGTGCCTCAAAAGACGCTCAATCCTGGTCACCGATTCGGCCATGGTTTCAGACACGATGGGCACCTCCCTGTGCTGCCACTTGACTTACAGACTGTATGCGAATTCAACATTGATGCAAACAATCTGCAATCTTAGGATAAGTCTTATGGCAGTTTCAGTCAAGAAAAGAGCGGATCGATACCCAAAGCGATGCCACGGGGCACGGGATAGGCGCAGCCTTGCCCTGTGGCCATGAGACGTGTGTGGCCATAGGATATGAGTACAGCTCGGGACTATGATTGGTTTTATGGTGGAGGCGGAGGGAATCGCACCCTCGTCCGCAAGCAACCTTGTTTCAGTCTCTACGAGCGTAGCTCCGGATTTGTTCTCGCAGTTGACGCCGCCCCGGAGCGGGCTTCATCATCCGCCAGTCCAGAATTGAATTCCCTACCAGATCCCGGACATCCTCGTGGCAAGTATCTCTTCTAGTGACGGTGACTCAGAAGTAGAAGAGAAGTCCTTCTGGCACCGTAGCAGCCAATCTAGGCTGCTAGAGCGTAATTCGTATTGGCTTTTGTTGTTTTGCCGTTTTGTTGGGCACGGCACCCATGCTCGCTGCTCAAACCCGACTACTCACGTCGAACCTGGTCGCCCCCATATGCGCATACACTGCGTTTGCGTCTGCGTACCACAATACTAGCATGTTTTGCCGATGATCACAAACGGCCGTGCCCGCGTTGATCGTGTGAATCTGGCTAATCAATAGCGGTCCTTGCTTCTCTTCCCCGCATCTCCCTCATTGTATCTCGTGCCTGGTCCCTTTCCTTGATGGCATCTCGCTTGTCGTAGGACTTCTTGCCCCGGGCCAACGCCAAATCGACCTTGACCTTGCCATCCTTAAAGTATAGTGACACGGGGACGAGTGTGTATCCCCGCTGAGCAACCTTTCCCGCAAGTTTTCTGATCTCTCGTTTGTGCAAGAGAAGACGTCTTGGTCTAAGCGGGTCATGATTGAACCTAGCGGCAGGTTCATATTGGTCGATATGGGCGTTTCGCAGATAGACCTCTCCATCAACGACCTCTGCGTAACTGTCACCAATGTTAACTCGTCCGGCGCGCAGCGACTTTACTTCGGTGCCAATGAGGGCTATGCCAGCCTCGATACTATCCTCAATGATGTAGTTGTGCCTGGCCCGGCGATTCTCAGCTATGCGTTTGAACCTATGGTCTTGCCCGCTCACAGTTCTTCACTTCCCCGATTCTCTCCCCGCAACGCCCCGGCTCGCTACAACCCGAGTTGATCGCTTATCCCCTGCATGGCCTCAAGACCCAGCGAGATGAACTCCTTGACCTCGATGCCAAGGTCGCTGGAAGCCCTGATAGCATCACGATTGGCTCCTCTCGCGAAGGACTTCTCCCCCATCCGGTTGATGACGAAATCTGCATCGATGGCCGACAGACTCTTGGTCGGATGGATAAGTGCCGAAGCCACTATGAGACCGGTAAGTGGGTCTGCAGAGTACAGCGCTTTGGCCATGTTGCTAGTCCTGGGAAATCCATGATACTCATTGTGAGCCTTCACAGCATCAATGATCTCTTGGTCGAAACCAAGCTCGTCCGCGATCTTGCCCGACAGAAGACTGTGCCTCGCGGGATCATCCTTAGTCTCCTCGTAGTCAATGTCATGTAGGAGCCCTGCCGCTCCCCAACGTTCCTCATCCTCGCCGAAGTGCTTGGCCAGACGCTTCATGACCGCTTCCACAGCAAGTATATGCTTGAATAGATTCTTAGTGGGTATCCTCCTCTTGACTTCCGCTACGAGTTCTTCTCGGGTCATGGAACTTCACCTCAATGAATGATCTAATCTCTACAAGGGGTCTTGTCTGGCATTCTATCGAAGAAGCGGCGCAAACACCAGGGCCACTATGCTCATGAGCTTGATGAGGATGTTGATCGAAGGACCGGCTGCATCCTTGCAGGGATCGCCCACTGTATCTCCCACTACCGCCGCAGCGTGGACCCTAGTACCTTTCCCTCCCAAATGCCCCGCTTCAATGTATTTTTTCGCGTTATCCCAGGCTCCCCCTGCGTTAGCCAGCATTATGGCCAGAAGAACTCCCGTGACCAGACTGCCTGCCAAGAGCCCTGCAAGAGCCTCCTTGCCTAAGGCAAACCCCGTAAAAAGCGGGAAAGCGATAGCGAGCGCGCCAGGGAAAGTCATCTGACGAAGAGCTCCCGCTGTGGCGATATCGACACACCGGGCGTAGTCGGGAGACGCGTTTCCTTCAGCGAGACCGGGGATCTCGCGAAACTGTCGTCTGACCTCCTCTACCATCCGATAGGCCGTGACGCCGACGGACTCCATAACGAGGGACGAAAAGAGGAACGGCAGCATCCCACCTATCAACACACCTGCGATAACGTGAGGTTCCATGAGATCGATCGAGGTGAGCCCCGCTGCCCGGGAGAATGCAGAAAACAGACCCAGGGCCGTCAAGGCTGCGGACCCGATAGCTAATCCTTTCCCCAGAGCGGCCGTAGTGTTGCCAAGTGAATCCAGGCTATCAGTGACCTGCCTTACGTTCTCAGGTTGATTGGTCATCTGGGCGATACCTCCGGCGTTATCGGCTATGGGACCATAGGCATCGACCGCCACTATCATCCCAGTAGTCGACAGCATCCCCACTGCCGCCAAGGCCACGCCGTACAGCCCTCCCATGCCTCCAACTTCACCAGATCTATAAGCCACAAGACTGGCCAAAGATATAAGCAAGAGAGGAACGGCCGTGGATTTCATGCCGATGGCGAGTCCTTCGATAACATTAGTGGCTGCTCCGCTGATGGAGGATTCGGCTATCTTCTTCACCGGGTGGAAATCGGCAGAAGTGAATAGCTCTGACAGAAGACCGATAGCCACTCCTGCCACAACACCTGCCAAGACGGGCCAAAACAACGCCGCAGAACCTGTGACTCTGTTTATCACCAAGAATGCACCAAAAAGGGTCAGAATGCCTGAGGAAAACGAACCGACCCTCAAGGAGTAGGATAGATCTCCCGTCACGGCTCTTACCAGGAGCACGCTGATGATAGAAGCAGCAATACCAACGCTGGCAATGAAAAGCGGCAGAAGTACAGCAACGACCGATTCTTCTCGAGTTCCTATCATTGCACCAATGGCCATGGCCGCAACAATCGCCCCGGCGTATGACTCGAACAAATCAGCGCCCATTCCCGCAACATCGCCAACATTGTCACCGACGTTATCTGCTATGACTGCTGGGTTTCTAGGATCATCCTCGGGAATCCCCGCTTCAACCTTGCCCACAATGTCGGCTCCCACATCCGCCGCCTTAGTGTAGATGCCCCCGCCTACTCTGGCAAACAGAGCTATTGAACTTGCGCCAAAAGCGAACCCGTTGACTATCTCAAAGGACGATGTGTCCTGCAAATCCCCAAACAGGATGAACACTATTCCCAAGCCAAGAAGGGCCAAGCCCACCACAGTCATGCCCATGACTCCGCCCCCTGAAAAAGCAACGCCAAGAGCAGAAGAGGCACCGGTCTTGGCCGCCTGCGCTGTGCGAACGTTGGCTGATGTGGCAGTCGCCATCCCTATGAGCCCAGCCAGCGCAGAGGTAAGGGCCCCCGCGATGAAGGCTACGGAAATGGCAGGCCGGAGCACTTCGTAAGCGGTGGAGCGGCCTATGACAAATATGGCTATTGCTAAGACTGCCACGAAAGGGCAAAGCGCCATATACTCGCGTCGAAGGAATGCCATAGCCCCCTCCCTTATAGCGTTGGAAACGCTTTGCATTTCCGGGGATCCGGGGTCTGAGGCCGCGACCCTGGAACGCAGGTACAGCACAAAAACTAGGGAGATGATCCCTGAAGCCGGCGCTACATACGCCCATGCAAGTTGTTGCAAGCAAAAAGCCCCTTTCACTGAGCGACTCCAAACTCAATGTGTCCAAGTCACACGGCCTGTAAACTCAAAGTGAATGGGGCTATGAAGATTCAGACGGAGCCACCAAAGACTTGTGTGGGACTACCCTGCGGCTCCTCTTCGCAACAGGGTGAGAGCTATGGCGCTCACCACAAAACCCACCGCAAGGTAGACGGTGAGCCTGGCCAGCAAAGCCTCGGTTCCTTTTCGCCTTCGCCCAATCGGTCCTTCGGAAGAGCCTCCAAAGACACTGCCAAACCCCGCGCTTCGTTCAGGCTGCATCATGACAACAGCAATAAGTCCAATGGAGATAATCCAATGGACAATCCTAGCGACTGTCAGCAACAAAAGTCACTCCTCTTTCCCTGACCGCTACTGGAGTGATTCTAAACCAGAAACGGTCCCAAAGTCCACTTTCATGGGCGAAAAGCCTATCCGCATGCCGAAATTCTTCGACTACAGGCCTCTCCCTGCAAGAACCGTTTTAGAACCGTAAGTCGCCCCGGCGCCCAATTCCTCTTCGATCCTAATAAGCTGGTTGTATTTTGCCACTCTCTCGCTTCGAGCAGGCGCCCCCGTCTTAATCTGACCGCTGCCGCACGCCACTGAAAAATCAGCGATGAACGAATCCTCTGTCTCCCCTGACCGGTGAGATACCAGCCAGCGATACCCGGCCAACCGGGCAGTTTCGATAGCCTCCGAAGTCTCGGTAATCGTACCCACCTGATTGAGCTTGATGAGGACCGAGTTGGCTGCCCCGACATGTATACCCTTGTTAATTCTCGTCCTCTGGGTCACGAAAAGGTCGTCGCCGATAATCTGCACTTTGTCTCCCAGGGCTTTGGTCAGGAGAACCCAGCCCTCCCAATCGTCCTCTGCTAATCCGTCCTCAATGGAAATGATGGGATACGCCTTGACCCACTGGGTGTACTTCTCGACCAATTCGCCCGCATCCCCGCTCCAGTTCTCGCCAGCCAGGTGGTAATTGCCGTCTCTGTAGAACTCAGATGCCGCCGCATCAATGGCCAAGTAGCAGTCTCTGCCTGGACGGTACCCTGCTTTCCGGATGCTAGCGGTCAGGAATTCCAGAGCTTCTTCGTTGGATCTGAGGTCAGGAGCGAAGCCCCCCTCATCACCCACAGCCGTGGCGAGGCCTTTTGATATCAAGACGGCCTTGAGAGCCTGGTACACTTCTGCACACATCTGAACAGCATCCCTAAACTTAGGGGCCCCTGCAGGCACTATCATAAACTCCTGGATATCCACATTATTATCGGCATGCTTTCCGCCGTTCAGAACGTTCATGAAAGGGACGGGAAGCGTCCTGGCCAAAAGGCCGCCCAAATAGCGGTATAGAGGCTGTCCCGTAGACTGAGCGCTGGCTATGGCCACGCCCATGGACACCGCCAGAGTAGCATTGGCCCCGAGTCTAGATTTGTTGGGAGTTCCGTCCAGTTCGATCATGACACGGTCGATTCCGGCTTGGTCCGCAGCCTCCATGCCAATGACTTCGGGGGCAATAAGATCAACTACATTGGCAATAGCCTTGCGAACGCTCTTTCCTCCAAAGGCCCGTTCTTTGTCGCGCAGTTCCAGCGCCTCGTAGGTACCGGTGGAAGCGCCTGACGGTACCATTCCGCGTCCAAGAGACCCGTCGTCCAACAACACATCTGCCTCTAGGGTGGGGTTTCCCCGGGAATCCAAAATCTGCCTGGCTCTTATGTCAATGATTTCAGCCATTGAAGTCATCCTCCGTCATTGAGAAATGATCAGACTATCTCTGTCCATCTCTGGGGGCTTCGCCACGCCCAAAAGGTCGAGAACAGTGGGTGCCACATCAGCCAGGAGCCCCGACCGCAACTTCTGCCAAGGCTCTCCTCCCACCAGAATGCAGGGTACTGGATTATGCGAGTGATAGGTGTGTGCGCCGGTTTGGGAAGGTGTAAGGTCCTCTACGTTGCCGTGGTCCGCGACTACCAGTGCAGCTCCGCCTTGTGTCAGTACCGCACTAATGAAGCGGGCAAGGCACTCGTCCACAACCTCCAACGCCCTCACACAGGCGGAATACACTCCTGTGTGGCCCACCATGTCAGGGTTGGCATAGTTCAGAACCACCAAGTCGTACTTGTCTTTCCGCACTTCTGCAATAGCCGCATCAGTCACAGATATGGCGCTCATTTCTGGTTTATGGTCGTATGTTGCCACGTCTTTGGGGGAAGGGATAAGTATACGGTCCTCTCCGGGAAAAGGGTCATCTTTCTTTCCGTTGAGGAAGAAGGTGACGTGCGCGTATTTCTCAGTCTCGGCAATGCGAAGCTGGGTCAGCCCTGCTTTTGAGACGACTTCCCCCAAGGTATTCTTGAGGGTAAGTGGGGCATATGCGTAATCGCCGGGGATACCTTCTTCGTACCTCATCATCCCACAATAGTGTACGCCGACCTTGGGTCCCCTGGAAAACCCATGAAAGTCGTCGTCAAGCAAAGCGTGCGTGATTTCCCGAGCCCGGTCAGCTCTGAAGTTCCAGAAGATGACCGAGTCTCCCGCCTTCATCGGCTGGAAATCTTCGGGGGCAAACCTAGTTGGGAGAACAAACTCGTCGGTTTCGCCCCTCCGGTACGAATGCGCCAGTGCCTCCCTCCAAGTCCGAGCCTCTGAGCCCTCTCCCAAGGTCAGCATGCGGTATGCCCTTTCGATGCGGTCCCACCTCTTATCTCTATCCATGGCGTAGTAACGCCCGGTTATGGACGCCATCTTGCCTATGCCGATCTCGGCCACCTTTTTTTCTAAGCGTTCGAGGTAGACAGCCGCAGAAGTCGGAGGAACGTCTCTGCCGTCCAGAAAGGCATGCACAAACACGTTCTCAACGCCACTGGCCTTCGCCATCTGCAAAAGCGCATACAAGTGAGTGTCCAGGCTGTGGACGCCGCCGTCAGAGAGTAGCCCCATAAGGTGAAGGGCCTTGCCGGCAGCGTTATTCATAGCCCTCATCAATGCGGGATTTCGAAAGAACTCGCCGCTGGCTATTTGTCTTGATATACGAACCACGTCCTGGTAGACGATGCGGCCCGCACCGATATTCAGGTGGCCTACGTTCGAATCCCCCATCTGGCCAGGCATCAAGCCAACAGCTTCACCGGACGCCTCCAACACCGAGTTGGGGTATCGTCTCAAGAGTTCACGGAAGCTTGGTGTTCGCGCCTCTGTAACGGCGTTGGGGCCTTCGTGAGCGATACCCCATCCATCCAATATGACGAGCGCTATCGGCCTTTTCTTCGTGGATATCCGCTCCTTCCGGCCTTCGCCTTTAGGGCCTCCTGAACGATCCTGGCAAACTCCACCGGATCGAGTCCTGCTCCTCCTACCAGGGCACCATCGATAGTCTGCCGAGTCATGAAGCCGCGGATGTTCGACGACTTCACGCTACCGCCATACAGAATCCGGACTTCCTGTGACACGTCACCAAACAACCGATTGATCGTAGCCCTTATGTGAGCGATGACTTCTTCGGCATCATCAGGATTGGCCTCTCTGCCTGTGCCTATGGCCCACACAGGTTCGTAGGCTATGACCACCTTTGGGATTTCCTCACCCTTCACATCCTTGAGACCCTCTTGAACCATGACATCGCACACAGAAAAGGCCGAACCTGCTTCCCGCTCTTCCAGGGTCTCTCCCACACACAAGATTGGGCGAAGGTCAGCATCCAACACGGCCCTTACCTTTTGCCTGACCATGTCATCGGTTTCGCCCAATACGTGTCTCCGCTCGGAGTGACCGACAATCGCATACGAACATCCCAAGTCCTTGATCATTGGAGGGGAGATCTCCCCCGTAAACGGACCTTTGGGCTCCCAAAACACATTTTGGGAGCCCACTTGGATGGCGCCGTGGGACAACACCGAACACAAAGCCGGTAACGAAGTAAATGGCGGACAAATGAGCACTTCCGCCTGGAGAGAGTCCCCCATGTCTTCAATGAGGCCTACGAAGACTCCGGCGTATTCCAAAGTTTCGCCCACGGTCTTGTTCATCTTCCAGTTAGCCGCCAACAGAGGAACGCGCATAAGACACCTCCCCTATTTCTCTTTCAAACAGGCCACTCCCGGGAGAGTCTTACCTTCCAGAAATTCGAGCGAAGCGCCTCCGCCGGTAGAGAGATGGCTTATCTTCTCAGAAAGGCCCGACATTTCCATGGCCGACAAAGAGTCTCCGCCTCCCACTACGGTCAGGCCTCGAACACCTGCTATGGCTGCTGCCATTTCCAGCGTACCGCCTCTGAAAGGCTCGATCTCGAATACTCCCAGAGGACCGTTCCAGAACACAGTCCTAGATTGGGCCACCACGTCGGAGTAAACCTTGCGGGTTTCCGGACCAATGTCCAAGACCATCAGGTCGTCAGGTATCGCTTCAGAGGATACTACCTGCGCCGGAACGCCCACTTCAGGTCTTGCGGCCACAACTACATCCACAGGAAGGTAGACGGTCTTTCCGAGTCGCGTCGCCTTGTCCAGGATCACTTTGGCGTCTTCCGCTTTGCCAGGCTCAGCCAAGGACGTGCCCACCCCGTACCCCTGGGCTATGTGGAACGTGTTGGCCATCCCCCCGCCTATGAGGAGGACGTCCACTTTTTCCAAGAGGTTCGAGAGAACACTCAGTTTGTCGGATACCTTGGCTCCACCGATAACGGCGGCAAAGGGTCTATCTGGATTGGCCAGGAGAGTCCCCAGGAAAGATATCTCCTTCTCCATGAGTAATCCAGCGTAAGCCGGTAGGTAATCGGCAATGCCCGCGGTAGACGCGTGAGCGCGATGGGCAGTGCCAAAGGCGTCGTTCACATAGACGTCGCCCAAACTCGAAAACTCCCGAGAAAACTCCGGGTCGTTTTTCTCTTCTCCGTCATGAAACCTGAGGTTCTCCAGAAGCAGCACATCCCCGGGTTTCATGCCCGCAACTAGCGATTGAGGCTTAAGGCCAACGCATTCATCTGAGTAAGCAACTTCGATGCCAAGAAGCTCCTTCAGTCGTATGGCTACAGGCCCCAGGCGGAGGTCTTCCACGACCTTTCCCTTTGGCCTACCTAAGTGGGACATGAGGATGATCTTGGCTCCACGCCGACGAAGGTATTCTATGGTCGGAACTGCAGCCCGGATGCGGCTGTCATCGGTAATAAGACCGTCTTTGATAGGAACGTTGAAATCGACCCGCACGAGGCAACGTTTGCCCTGCACATCCACGTCTCTTATTGTGGCTTTGGGCACCTTCAGGGCGCCTCCTTCCCTACAAACCCTTAGATATAACGTAACTCACCAGGTCAACCAATCGCGCAGAGTAGCCCCACTCATTGTCGTACCAGGCGACTACCTTGGCGAGATTGCCCAACACCTGAGTAGACAGTCCATCTATGACCGTTGATTCGTTCATACCCTTAAAGTCTACGGAAACGAGAGGTGCCTTCGTTATCCCCAGTATGCCGTTGAGCGGCCCCGCAGCGTATCTCTCCATTGCGTTGTTGATACCCTCAACGCTGACTTCTTTCGAAAGAGTAACAGTGAGATCTACTACTGATACTGTTGGGGTGGGTACTCTGAATGCCATACCGTTAAGTTTCCCCTTGAGCTGGGGTAGCACCAAAGCGATGGCCTTAGCAGCACCTGTTGTCGTAGGGATGATGCTTAGGGCCGCTGCCCTTCCGCGTCGCAAATCTTTGTGAGGAAAATCGAGAGTCACTTGATCGTTGGTGTACGCGTGGATCGTGGTCATAAGGCCTTTCTCGATTCCAAACTCCTTATCCAGCACCATGGCAACCGGAGCCAGCGCGTTGGTTGTGCACGATGCATTTGAGATGATGTTGTGTTTCGCCGGATCGTAGTCTCCGTGGTTCACACCCATGACTACTGTGATGTCTTCTCCCTTGGCGGGGGCTGAGATGATGACCTTCTTGGCACCCGCCGGGTTTAGGTGCCAGATCGCCTTCTGAGCGTCAGTGAAGCGCCCGGTTGACTCTACCACTACGTCGACTCCAAGGTCTGTCCAAGAAAGATTTGCGGGGTCTTTCTCGGCCAGAACCTTGACGAACTTGTCTCCGACGCATATGCCATCTTCTGTGGCCTGGATGTCCTCTGGCATCGTACCGTAGTTGGAGTCATACTTGAGAAGGTGTGCGAGAGTACCCGGATCCGTTAGGTCGTTCACGGCTACTATCTCGAATTCTCTCTGACCTTGCGCCGCTCGGAAAAACCGCCGCCCGATACTTCCGAAACCGTTGACACCGACCTTTACCATTGAGCTGCCTCCAATTTACAGCGTACTTGGCCAATAGTGCCAGCCTCTTACATTATACCCCACTGGACTGAATTGCCCAGGGTTGGAGGAGATCGTTGCGACGGCTTCGCCTACTCTACTGCATTGACACCTACCTATACAGAAACACTCCCAATAGCCCTGAAGCCGCTAGAAGAAACACAGGATCTATGTTGAGGACGATGGTGGCCACGACTACGACCAATGCCAAAACTGCACTGACCGCACCGGTAATGGATGACGGCACCACAGAGAAGGCGGCCGCGGCTATGAGCACTACTACCACGGGACGGATTCCATCCAATATATCTGCAACCCATGCCACTTTGCGAAACCTGATGAAGAGAGTTCCCAGAATCATCATTATGATGAAGGACGGCAGAACCACACCTAGTGTGGCAGCCACCGAACCGAGAAATCCGGCCATCTTGTGACCGATGTAGGTTGCGGCATTTATCGCGATAGGACCCGGAGTACCTTGCGAGATTGCGACAACGTCAACGAACTCTGTCATGGGCAGCCAGCCCTTGTTCTCGACTACTTCTCTGGTAATCAGAGGGATCATGGCGTACCCGCCACCAAAGCTGAAGGCTCCGATTCGGAAGAACGTGACGAATAGATCCAGGCACATTGAGATCAGCGCTCCTCACCCGAAGGTTCGACAGACCGTTTTGGGGCGTTCGGGATCAAAACTCCAAACAGACCAGAAACCAATACCACGTAAATAGGGTTGATCTTCATGAAGAACACCAAGACCGCACCCACCAGAACAAACGCTATGTCTCTTAGGTTTTTCAAAGACTTCTTGCCAACCTGCCATGTGGCGCTAACCAAGAGACCAAAGATGGCGGGCCGCATGCCCGTGAAGATCGCCTCAAGTACTCCTGAATTCCGAAACCTGACCAAGACCGTGGCAAGGGCAAATATGACCAAGAATGAAGGCAGGGTTGACCCCAACACCGCCGCGAAAGCGCCGGGAAGCCCACGCATTTTCAACCCAGTGACTGTCGCCGTGTTAACAGCTATGGGACCCGGTCCGCTCTGAGCAATGGCCAGCACGTCTACAAACTCGGAATCATCGAGCCATTTCTTGTTGCTGACCAACTCCTTGCGAATGAGAGGAATCATGGCCCAGCCGCCGCCAAACGTAAAGGCCCCTATCTTGAAGAAACTCCAGAAAATTCCCGATAGAGGCACTGCGTGATGATCGAAGCGTTTTTCAGTATCTTCCATACTAGACGTAAAGCCCGTCAGAATCGCCCCCGAACAGGTATTTTCCCTACAACTAGATTAACAGACGCTGACCGGTTGGGGGATGGGCCCGCATAGACAATAAGTGCCTGCTCTAAGCAGGCACTTATTACCATGTCTGGCCACTTAGCCGGCCTACACCAAATAATCCTTTAGCCTCTTGCTCCTCTGTGGGTGACGGAGCTTCCGAAGAGCCTTGGCTTCAATCTGCCTTATGCGCTCCCGGGTCACACCAAACTCCCGCCCCACTTCCTCCAAGGTGCGGGCCTTACCGTCATCCAAACCGAACCGCAGGCGAAGAACTTTCTGTTCGCGGTCATTCAGAGTGTCCAAGACTTCCTCTATCTGCTCTTTGAGTAAGAGGAAAGACGCTGCTTCCACCGGAGCGGTAGCGTCTTCATCTTCGATGAAGTCTCCCAAATGGCTGTCTTCTTCTTCACCGATAGGTGTCTCCAAAGATACGGGCTCCTGAGCGATCTTCAAGATCTCCCGGACCTTCTCCGGAGTGATTCCCATCTCTTCGGCAACCTCTTCGGGTGTTGGCTCGCGCCCCAATTCCTGTATGAGGTGTCGAGACGTCCGGATGAGTTTATTTATGGTTTCGACCATATGAACCGGAATGCGTATGGTCCTGGCTTGGTCCGCAATCGCCCTGGTGATGGCCTGGCGGATCCACCATGTGGCGTAGGTGGAAAGCTTGAACCCTTTACGATAGTCAAACTTCTCCACTGCTTTGATAAGCCCCATATTCCCCTCTTGAATAAGGTCCAGAAACTGCATGCCGCGCCCCACGTAGCGTTTGGCGATAGACACGACCAGCCTCAGGTTTGCCTCAATGAGCCTACTCTTGGCGCTCTTGTCTCCCATCTCCATGCGCTCGGCAAGAGCCACCTCTTCCTCGGCAGTGAGGAGGGCAACACGACCGATTTCCTTAAGGTACATGCGAACGGGGTCATCTAGGGCAACACCTTCGGGGATACTCAGATCGATCTCAGGCTCCTCTGAAGTATCGACGTCGGGATCCTCCTCTTGCGAAGGCTTGTCAGGTTCTGTGGCATCTGTAGCACCGCTCTTGGACGAAGCACGGGCCACCATGTCAGCCAAGACTCCCACAACGGCGGACAGTCCTCCGGGATCATCCTCGGACTTCTCGCTGATTTGACTCGCCTCGCGCTCCAATACCTGCTGCTCCGGGCTACCCGCAACGTTAACCCCAGCATCGTGTTGGGGGCCTTCGGGCGCCTCCGCCCGCGATACTTGGCGATCTCCATCCACAGTCGTCACAATGGGCGTTTTGGATTTGCGACTGGCAGACTTTTCTTGGGAGGCTTGAGTCTTCGCGCTTCTCACTTCTATGCCCATGTCGCCAAGACTCTTGTACATATCGTCCATTTGCTGGGTGGATAAGTCGAGCTGATTCAGAGCGTCAGAGATCTCATCGTAGGTCAGAAACCCTTTCTTCTGACCCGAAGCGACGAGCTCCCGCACCGTATCCATGCCCAGCTGCAATTCCTTCAACAGTACTCCTCCCTCCTGAGGAGATCGTATAGTTACTAAACTAGCCCGTATCCCCAACGGATTTGGCTTCTTTCAAGAGTCTCCGGTAATCGCTCCAAATGGCCTCTAATGTCTTTTCATCTTTCTCCCGTTCTGCCTTGGCGATTCCGGTCTCGGAGCTCCGCCAGTCGGATGCTTTGGAGCCTTCTGAGACAGTCTTTCAGTATACGCTCAGGTTCCTTAACCGGTCCGAATTTGAGGCACAACTGGGCTATCCAGGCCAACAGGTCCTCATCTTCTTCGGGATCTATAGATCCTTCTGTCAATTTAGAAAACGCTAGGCGACAATACTCATCGTTGATATACTCTTCACACAACTGACCCGAAAGTGAAGCGAATAATCCTGGATTTTCGACCAGACACCGGATAACTCCTTCTTCAGCCTTTCGGCGAACCAGATCGTGTTCGCTGTCTCTCCCTACAAATCCTGCCCTTGCAGCCGGTAACTTCAAAGAATCCCTGCCAGAGCCCCTTTGGGACTGGTTGTCATAACCAGTAGTATCCCGTCTTTCATCCTTTTTATACCTGGAATCCCGCTGTGCGCTCCGTTTATACAATTCGACATCCTTATCTAGCGATTCCTTCCCCACTCCCAGATCTCGAGATATCTCTTCAACATATAAAGAACGCTCGAACTCGCTTGTCAAAGACGCAAGGATGGGGGACCATGACCTCTTGGATCCTAATCTTGCCTTCGATGCTCGACGGGTCTACAGACCGCCTGGCCTCTTCGTATATAAACGCCACATCCAAAAGCGCTGCATCTAATCTTTCGTTGAACTCGGCTTGGGTTTTGACCCGGAAGAAATCATCTGGGTCTTTGGCACCATCAAGAGTAACTACGCTACTCTTCCCACCTAGGTCGCGAAACACGTCTATGGAACGCCGGGCCGCTCGCTTCCCGGCCTGGTCCTGGTCATAAACCAAGTACACGTTCTGAGTAAGAAGCAAAAGGGCCCTGGCCTGTTCGCGGGTTAAAGCGGTACCCATGCCGGCTACGGCAAAATCGATCCCGTGCTGAAAACAGGAGACAACGTCCATATACCCTTCCACCAAGCATACTCTGTCCTTGGCCCGGATATTGGGCTTGGCCAAGTTGAGAGCATAGAGCTCCTTTCCCTTGCGAAACAGCGGGGTTTCAGGACTGTTCAGATACTTGGCAGGATCGTCTCCAAGAGCCCTTCCGCCGAACCCAATCAGAACACCGCTTGAGTTCCATATGGGGAACATTATCCTGTTCCTGAACCTGTCATAAAACCTTCCGTCTGATCGCGCCACAAGGACTCCGGCTTTTTCCAAATCGCTCTGGTTCACACCACTCCGTTTGGCTACTGTGGCCATGAACTCCCATTCGTCCGGTGCCAGACCCAGTTGGAAGTTATCTATGGTCTCCGGACTGAGCCCCCGTCTGGCTAAGTATGCTCTTGCAGCCTCGCCTCTCCTCGATTGCAGCTGCTCCCTGTACCTGGTGTGGGCGAATAGCAACACCTCACGAAGCCTATCTGCCTCCTTCCGAGCCTTATCGTCCCCTGCCCTACCCGAAGAAAGCGGAAGACGCACTCCGGCTCTGTCGGCCAAGACTCGGAGAGCCTCGGGAAATGAGAGGCCATCTCTTTTCATGAGAAAAGTGAACACGTTGCCACCGGTGCCACAACCGAAGCAGTAGAAAAACTGCTTGTCAGGATCGACGTTAAAAGAAGGCGTCTTCTCCTCGTGGAAAGGACATAGCCCAACGTAACTCCTGCCGGCCTTTCTGAGTTTGACATACTCAGAGACCAGTGAGACTATGTCGGTTTTCGACCGGACTTCATCGATTATGCTGTCTTCGTAGAAGCCCTTAGGTGCCATTTCTCAGAAAACACCTTCTCTCCCCAATTAGACTATGTGTTCTATCCTGGAAGGTCGTATCCCTTCAATGGCAGTCAATTAGCCGTCAAAACTCCATGTCTTGGGGACGAAAAGCATCCTGTACTGAGCGATGGCAAAGCGATCGGTCATTCCTGCCACATAATCGCACGCCCTGACATGAATTGGGTCCGAGTGCCCTTTATCGTCATTGGCCGCATCGTCTCTCCCCAACCAAGCGTGCGGGTTTTCACAATAGTAGGAATAGAGAGCCTCGACTACACCCTTAGCTTTGTCTTCTTCGCGCTTGGCTATAGAGGATATGTATACTCTCTCGAATAAGAACATCCTCAACTCGTCCATGGCGGAAAGCGCCTCGGGGCCGAGGCTGACTGTGGGTTTATCGAAACTGTGGGCGATCACGTCGGTGACAAGTGTGTTGATCCTCTGGCCGTGGGTCTTGCCGAGGATATCGATGGCGTCCTTGGGCAGATCCCCAGCAGAAATCACCTGTCCACGAATGGCGTCGTCGATATCGTGGTTCACGTAGGCGATTCGGTCGGATACTTGGACGCACTGCCCTTCCAGAGTAGAAGGCGAGCCTTTCCACCGGTGGTTCACGATACCGTCTCTGACCTCCCAAGTGAGATTGAGGCCGCCCCCTTCCCGGTGATCTACCACCCGAAGGGACTGTTCCTCGTGGGCGAAACCTCCAGGGTGCACCCTTGCCAAAACCTCCTCGCCTGCATGGCCAAAAGGAGTGTGGCCCAAATCGTGCCCCAGAGCTATGGCTTCAGTGAGATCCTCGTTGAGACGTAATCCTCTGGCGATAGTCCTAGCTATCTGACAAACCTCCAAGGTATGTGTAAGCCTCGTACGGAAATGGTCTGCCTCCGGCGCCAAGAATACCTGGGTCTTGTCCTTTAGGCGCCGAAAAGCCTTGGAATGGACGATTCGATCCCGGTCCCGCTGAAACGCGGTTCTAACCGGGCACGGTTCTTCACGGATCGCCCTTCCCTTGGAGCTTGAGGACAGCGTGGCAAAGGGCGACAGGACCTGCGCCTCAATTTCCTCTGTCCTCTGCCGCACTCCTAGAACTGGTCCCATTGGATCACCTTCCCGAAACCAAAAGGAAGCTTCGAATCATATGATTCGAAGCTTCCTGCCTAAGTACCTTCCTATAAGACTCTGTGTCAGACTGCACGCACTGCGTACTGTCGGACCGCAAGGCCGCAGTCCTTTAACGAAATACTAGTTCCTGAGAGCCGCCTGGGCAGCGGCCAACCTCGCTTCAGGCGCCCTGAAGGGCGAGCATGAAACGTAATTCAGTCCAACCTTGTGGCAAAACTCGATGGATGAAGGTTCTCCACCGTGCTCACCGCAAATTCCGATTACCAATTCAGGATTGGCTTCGCGTCCCAGTCTCACTGCCAGGTCTACGAGCTTACCGACTCCGTTGCGGTCCAGCACGGCAAAGGGGTTCTCAAGAAGAACCTTGTTCTCAAGATATTTGTGCAAGAACTTGGCCTCAGCATCATCGCGGCTGTACCCGAAGGTCATCTGAGTCAAGTCGTTGGTGCCAAATGAGAAGAACTGGGCGTGCTTCGCCACTTCGTCGGCGGTCAGACAAGCCCTGGGAATCTCAATCATGGTACCCACGGTTACGGGGAAATTCACTCCAGTTTGTTCCTTCACTTCTTCGGCAACCCTGACAACCGTCGCCCGTGTTATCTCAAGTTCCTTGGCATCTCCCACAAGTGGGATCATGACCTCGGGCTGAACATCGTCGAACCCGTCTTTAAACAGCTGGGCAGTGGCCTGGTATATGGCCCTGGCCTGCATCTCGTAAATCTCCGGCCATAGAATCCCCAGACGGCAGCCTCGAAGACCCATCATTGGGTTCTGCTCATGTAGGTTCCTCGCTTGAAGCAGCAATTCCTCAAGTCTGGCTATCTCCGACTCGGATTCGCCCTTGTGCTGCATCTCTAGAATCCTCACTACCAGTTCCTCTGTGCTTGGGAGAAACTCATGGAGCGGCGGATCCAGAAGGCGAATAGTCACGGGAAACCCTCTCATGGCCTTGAGAATACCGTAGAAGTCTTGCTGCTGAATGGGTAATAGCCTGTCTAGAGCCTTGCGCCTGGAGGCTTCGTCCTTTGCCATGATCATCTCTTGCACAATGGGCAGTCGTTCTGCCTGCATGAACATGTGCTCTGTGCGACACAGACCGATACCCTCTGCACCAAGCTCACGGGCCCTTTGAGCATCCTCTGGCGTATCGGCGTTGGCCTTGACTCCCAGCTTACGAACCTGGTCAGCCCACTCAAGAATCTCCTTGAAAGCCCCGCTGAGCACAGGTTCAACTGTATCAACCGCGCCCAGAAGCACTGTTCCCGTTGCACCGTCGATAGATATGGTGTCGCCTTCAGTAAGAGTGATCGACCCAAATCTGGCTTTCTTGTGGTCCATGTCGAGGTCCATGCCGTCGCACCCCACGATGGCGGGCTTGCCCATTCCCCGGGCAACCACAGCAGCGTGACAGGTCATTCCTCCTCGAGAAGTCAGAAGCCCCTGCGCGTAAACGATGCCGGGCATGTCGTCGGGCTTAGTCTCGGGTCTAACTAGAATTACCTTCTTACCAGCCTCGCCCATCTCCCGAGCAACCTTAGAGTCGAACACTAAGGTTCCAACTGCGGCACCAGGAGATGCCGGGAGCCCTGTAGCCAAGACCTTGTTCTTTGCGTTGGGGTCCAGTCCGCGGTGAAGAAGCCTGGAGACTTCTTGGGGTGTGACGCGGTTGAGCGCTTCTTCCTTGGTAATCCGGCCTTCAGTCACCATCTGACGGGCTATCTCCAAGGACGCCTGAGCGGTCCTCTTGCCGGTACGGGTCTGCAGCATGTAGACCTTGTTGTTTTCGATGGTAAACTCGATGTCTTGCATGTCGCGATAGTGGTCTTCCAAGATCTGGGCGACTCTTCGCAGTTCCTCGTAAGCCTTGGGCAGGTCGTTAACCATCTCTGCGATGGGCTTGGGAGTCCTGATGCCGGCGACCACATCCTCACCCTGGGCATTGATCAAATACTCACCATACAGAGTGTTTTCTCCCGTGGAAGGGTTACGAGTGAACATTACGCCTGTGCCTGATTGATCCCCCATATTTCCGAAAACCATGAGCTGAACATTCACAGCGGTCCCCAGGTCATCGGGGATCTTGTTTAGCTTACGATAGAGAACGGCACGCTCGTTATTCCAAGAGCGGAAAACCGCCAGAACAGCCATATACAGCTGCTCCATGGGATCCTCCGGGAACGGAGTTCCGGTTTTCTCTTTGACTATCTCCCGATAGCCTTCAATGATCTTCTTTAAGCCTTCAACCGAGATCTCGAAGTCATACTGGGCTTTCTCTTCTTCTCTCACCGACGACAGAACGTTCTCGAAAAGGTCGTGGTCCAATTCCAAGACCACGTTGGAGTACATTTGGATGAAACGCCTGTGGCAGTCTAGGGCAAAGCGCATATTCCCAGTCGCGTTGTAGAGACCTTGAACGCTCTTTTCATTCAAACCGAGGTTCAGAATAGTGTCCATCATGCCGGGCATGCTCACAGGTGCGCCCGAACGAACCGACAACAGGAGAGGATTCTCGGTTCCGCCGAAAGCCTTCCCTGTCTCCTTCTCAAACTCCTTGATATGCTCCCTGATAGCCTCTTTCAGTCCATCGGGCATCTTCTCGCCCAGTCTGTAGTATTCAAGGCAAGCTTCTGTGGTAATCGTAAACCCCTGGGGGACAGGGAGCCCGATTCGAGTCATTTCTGCAAGGCCGGCACCTTTTCCGCCCAGAATCGACTTCATGTCTCCTGAGCCTTCCCTAAACCAATAGATCAACTTAGAACCCAAGTTTTCGCCCCCTATATGTAGTATCCTGTATCCGAGCCTAAAAGACGCCTCCAATATTCTATCTGCAAGTGTATTCCGATTCAACCTGCGAGGCAGTGCATAGGACGTCGGTCAGAACGTCATCGACAATACCTCTCTGAAATCGGCAAAAGCCGTAAACAAGTCCGAAGCCAATCCCAACAGGCGGAGTCTGTTCTCCTTGATCTCTTCTTCCTTAGCCATTATGAGGACTTCATCCAGACACTGATCGATGAAAGGTCGGAGGTTTGCCAGAACAGCCAGATAACCGGCGTAGTCTCCTTTCTCATAGAGTGCCTTGGCGGTATCAGACTTCTCCACGAGAACACGGTAAAGGTTTCTCTCAGCCGGTTCTTGAAGAAGCTCTGGCGAGACTTCCCTAGATGAAGAACCTTTCCCCAGGACACTAGTCCTCCTCCAACCAACCACTATGTCGGACAGCCCAGAAGAAGCCGCGCTATCCAAGAGCGCCTTAGCCATAGCAGGATACCGGGCAAAGCGTCTCTCGCCTCCACCCATAACGGCTCTCGTAACGGCCACGGGATAACCTCGATCTGTGAGAACGGCTTCAACTCTGCCCATGAGAAACTGCCACAAATTCTCGCCGGCCGAAGCAGAGACCTTTTTGACCACGGTAGACGCAAGGTCCAAGGCCCTTTGAATGAGGGCCGCACAATCCACGTCATAGCCGTAATCCATTAGAATGCTCACGATTCCGTAAGCAGTTCGCCTGAGTCCGAGGGGATCTTGCGAACCCGAAACTCCAACGCCCAGGGAGAACGCCACCGCGAGAGTATCGATCTTGTCGGCCAGGGCCACCGCAGAGCTCACGCCCCGCCCTGGCAATGAATCCTTCACTCCACGAGGCAGATACTGCTCGCTGATTGCTCTTGTGACCTCTTCAGGATGGCCCTGCAATCGCCCGTATATACCGCCCATGGTTCCCTCAAGTTCGGGAAACTCCCTCACCACTGCGGTCACCAGGTCGCATTTGGAGAGCCTGGCGGCTTCAGACGCATGGTCGATCTCCGCCCGGTTTAGCGGGAGCAGCGGGCCAATGTACTTAGTCAGCTCCATAAGACGCTCTGTCTTATGATAAAGCGTCCCGGCGTCCCTCAGAAACCGCACCCCCTGGAGTTCCTCGAGACGGTCTTCCAATTTCACCTTGGTGTCCTGATCGTAGAAGAACTCGGCATCTTCCAAACGGGCACGAAGCACCCATTCATTCCCCACACGAACAGTATCGATCCCCTCCACTGGATCCCCATCTCTTATACCCACGAATCCGGGAAGGACACGGCCCTGTTCATCCACGATCGGAAAATACCGCTGATGGTGACGCATGGCCGTAACCAGGATTTGCTTTGGAAGGCGTAGATACTTATTGTCGAACCTTCCCAGAAAGCCCGACGGGTGCTCGCAGAGGCTAACTACCTCTGAGACAAGGTCCTCGTCGAGGAGAGGCACTCCCGAGAGTTCTCTTGCCGCCATTGCGGCATCGGCTAGTATCTTCTCTTTTCGCCTTTCCTGACAAACCTCAACGCCCATGGACCGCGTGACGCTGAAGTAGTCTTGGGCTTGGGGTATGTTCCGGGTGCCTGGGTGCAGAGTGCGATGCCCAAAAGTAACCCTGCCGGCAGTCCTCCCTGCCACTTCAATCTCCACTACCTCATGGCCGAAAAGGCAGACCACCCACCGAATAGGGCGGTACCAGCGCCAGTTCTCATCGCCCCAGCGCATGGAATGAGGACACTCCATGCCCATGATGACTCCCGGAAGTATATCCTTCAGGATATCTTGAGCCGGGCGGCCTCTTTCGTGTTTCGTGCCGTAGACGTACTTGCCTCCGTTTTCGGTCTCAACGGTTACTGAAGAAGGGTCTATACCCAAAGAGCGGGCAAAGCCCAAAAGCGCTTTGGTAGGATTCCCTTCTTGATCGAAAGCCGCTTTCGCGGATGGCCCCCTGACCTTCGAAGTGAGGTCATCCCCTGCCTCTTTAAGTCCGTCCACGAAAAGCACTAAGCGCCTCGGCGTGCCGTATGTTGAGATTTTCTCGAAACCCAAGCGACTATCGGTCAAAGCGGTTATCGCCCGCTTCTTTAGATCAGAAATCGCGATAGGAAGGTAGCGTGCGGGAATTTCATCAGATCCGATCTCCAATACCAATGGTCTAGGCATTTCTGTTTTCCCCCCTCCTGGCCACGTACTTCCGGGCACACTCTCTGGTTAGGGCGCGAACCCTGGCGATGTAGTTCTGCCGGTCCGCCACAGAAAGTGCCCCTCTGGCGTCAAGGAGGTTGAACAAGTGAGAGCACTTGAGGGCGTTGTCGTAGGCCGGATAGAACAAACCGAGTTCCAAGACCCTCTTTGACTCGTTCTCATACTGGTCGAAAATCTGTCTGAGCATGGGAACGTCGGCGAGTTCAAATCCGTAAGTCGAGTTCTGCTTCTCCATCTCAAGGAAAAGGTCTCGATACGTCAAGCCTGGCGACACCTGAACGTCCCAGGCGCTGTCGAGCCCTTGGATGTATGCTGCCAATCGCTCCAGGCCGTAGGTGATCTCCACAGATATGGGTTTCACCTCCAGGCCACCTACTTCTTGAAAATAGGTGAACTGGGTGATCTCATTGCCGTCAAGCCATACTTCCCACCCAAGTCCAGATGCTCCCAAAGTCGGAGACTCCCAGTTGTCTTCCACCAGGCGTATGTCGTGTTCGGCTCGCCTAATACCCAAGTGTTCCAGGGAGTTTATGTAAATCTCCACGACCATATCGGGAGGTGGTTTCATGATGACCTGGAACTGAAAGTAGTGGCCCATGCGATACGGGTTGTCCCCGTACCGGGCATCGGCGGGTCTGCGGCAAGGCTCAACATAAGCCATATTCCAGGGCTCGGGTCCGAGCGCTCTAAAAAAGGTGAAGGGGTTCATGGTCCCTGCGCCTTTTTCTATGTCGTAAGGCTGCCCTATGTAGCAACCGTGACTTGCCCAAAATGATTGAAGTCTGGACACCACGTCCCAGAAGTAGAGAGACTCCCCCATCTCACGACCCCTTCCTAACACTCTGCTCTAAGTCTCAGGAGGCCTGCGTATCTCCAAACTCAACCTACTTGCCAGCAACACCATACCGGCGAAAAACGCAAACCACGGCCAGAGGGCCGCCCCAATCAACCCGGCTGTGACCGGTACGTCGACCATAACCTCGGTGCCGTCACTTATGATCATGCGGCTGGCGTTACCCCTCCTGATCAGCCTGGCCAAAAAGCGTAAAAGGTTTTCGGGCAAAACTGACGTGGCTTTACGTATAGCGTCAGATTTCTCTACCGTTTTGTCCATATCCTGCTTCACTCCCAGTTGAGAGGGGCAGATGCCCAAAATCGCGGGCGGTACTGGTTGCCCGCTCACATCCTGGCAATATCACTTGGCCGGATCCGCACCTATACTCTCCACAAGGGAAAGAGATTTTAGACGTTTTCCCAAGGTGTACTCGACATACTGCCTGAGGACAAGGTCAGTCTCGTCTCTGACCTGACCTCTGGCGACAATGTTGGGACACCGTAATTCCGATGCGCTGTCCATCAAGATCTCCAAAGTCCGCAGAGTCCCCGGAGCGACCTTCATCCCCCTGTAGCCGGGCATGACTTGTCCCGAACATGAGTGACAAACAATTCCGCCAAAGCTTACGGAGAACTCGAGATTTGGCTGCTGCCCAAGTGTCTTGCTCGTCACTCCCCGGGAAGCCTCTTGGATGGAACCTCCACATACGGTGCAATGGTCCAGAGACGGCCCCAAACCTGCCCTGAGAAGAAGCCCCATCTCGCCCCATTTCGCGACTATCCATGGGTCATCCTTGTCTTCAAAGCATAGGAGCGCCTTAACCCACAAGTCATATTGGCTTTCCTGAGACTGTCTGTCCGGCATAAGCTCCATTGTGAGTTCTGCGAGATAACTGGCATAGACCGTCTTGCGGTAATCGGCTATCACGCCAGGGTGGGAGGATCTCAGGGAGACCTGTGTCACTCTATCCAAGGACTTGCCTTTGTAGAATTGGAAGGTTGCTTCAGAGAACGGCTGGGTAACAGAAGAAAGTTTACTGGTGGCCTTGCGTACACCTTTCACCACCGCCCTCACAACGCCCTCTTTCCGAGTTAGTACGGTGATTATCTTGTCATGTTCCCCAAGAGCAGTTTGTGAGAGAACGATTCCCTCTGTTTCGTACAGCAATAATTACCCCTCACCTTTCCATGTTCCCAAGACCGCAGGAACGACCGCCACAACTGTGTATATTCCGAGGTACAGAAAGCGATCTCGCCAAAACGTGTACAGTCTCGCCGGAAGTTCAGGTAAGAGGGGTAGAAACACTGCAATCCCAATGACTATCGAAAACGCGGCCGCCAGTAAAACTCCCGCGGCAGCCACATCCTTAGTCACTTTCGCCATGCGGCTGAACCTAGGTTCCATCAAGTCTGTGAGGGATTCGGCCAAAGTGTTGGTTACTTCGGCAACTAACACTCCCGCTATGGCGACCGATACCATGAACACCTCAAACTGCCCTACCCCAAGAACAATGCATGCCGCCCCCACCAATACTGCAAACAGCACGTGAATCCTCATGTTGGTTTGCGTCCGGTAGACATAGGATAGACCGGACCAAGCGTGGCCGAAACTCCTGGCAAGACTCCTCAAGACGCCCCCAGATATTCGCTTCACTTTGACGGGACGCCTAGGGCCTCTAGAACCTTCCCTTGTTTCTCCCACATGATCGCCTCTTTATGGGCTTCATCGTGGTCGTAGCCCAATAGGTGGAGCACCCCATGGACTAGAAGAAGCGCAATCTCGTGGTCTTCCGACTTGTGGCAACTGTCCGCCTGACGCTTTGCTGTCTCAAGAGACACCACGATGTCGCCGAGCATTTCCGGGATCCCCACCGGGGCCTCGCACAAGGGCCCTTCATCCCAATCAACCAACGGAAAAGACAATACATCCGTAGGCCCCTCGATCCCTCTATACTGCAAGTTAAGGTCCGCTATAAACGAATCGTCGGTGAAGAGCACAGACACTTCGCAGTCTTCAGGCTTCCATCCTTCCATAGACAGTGCCTTCTCCACGGTTCTAACGGCCAACGTCCTGAGATGGTCCATCCGATCAATGGGAAGAGCCGCCTTCAGAATCCAATCAACTTCAGTGCTCACCGGTCACACCTTCTGCTTCTTCAGGTGGTTTGCCCGTATTCTTGTCCGGGTACTCTATCCTGGTGTGAAAGATGCCGGTCAAAACCTTGATGAATGTCTCGGCTATAGTGTCCAACTCTTTCAGCGTGAGATCGGAGCGATCCAGCTGGTGATCTGTGAGTTTCTCCTGTATGAGACGCCTGACCATAGACTCTATGCGAGCGGGAGTGGGCTTCGATAGGGAACGAACTGCCGCCTCGACGCTATCCGCCAGCATTACCACGGCGGTCTCTTTGCTTTGTGGTCGAGGACCTTCATAGCGGAAGTTCCATTCCTCAGGCCCTCTTTGATCCTTTGCCTGATTTTCCGAAGAAGCTTTCATGTAGAAAAACGACGCCAACGATGTACCGTGATGCTCGGCGATGAACTGCCTTATCACAGGAGGCAGTCTGTGTTCCTTTGCCAACTCCAAGCCGTCCTTGACGTGAGCGATTATCACCGTTGCCGACAAAGCCGGGCTCATTTTGTCGTGGGGATTCTCCATGCCGAAAACTTGGTTTTCGGCGAAGAAGTAAGGCCTTTTGATCTTGCCCACGTCGTGGTAATAAGCGCCAACCCTGGCCAAAAGACTATTGGCTCCGATAGCCCAGGCCCCGGCCTCTGCCAGGTTTCCCACCATGATGCTGTGGTGATAGGTACCTGGAGCCTCAAGAAGAAGTCTGTGAAGGAGGGAATGCTCCGGGTTTGACAGCTCAATCAATCGTACCGGAGTGATGATACCAAACAGAAGCTCAAAGAGCGGCAACGATCCCATAGCGAGGACCGATGACAAGGGCCCATTACCCACTACGAACAGCAAATCTCGCACGGAAAGCACGTCGGCCAAGGGTATTGCCCCGGTCAATCCCAGGGTAATGAAGGTAACGACGTTGGCTACAGCCACTACGAGGCCTGCCCGAACCACTGCCAAGCGGTTCCAGTCCATCCTGATGGTGAGAGCGGCCGCCAGCCCTCCTACCAGCGACAATGCCAGATAACGCACGTCAAATCCGGTGAGGCCGCCGACCACCAAGGTCAGGCACGAGCCAAAGATTATGCCCATCCTGCGGTCAACCAAGGTAGACGCGAGAATAACTCCTGCGGCGGTGGGCGCCAAGAGCCCCGACACTTGACAAGCGGCCCTAGTCGCAAGGACTCCGATAATAACGGTTGATGCCAACATAGGAATCTTGTTCGTGGAGGCGATTTCAGGGTGGTAGATTTTGACATAGACTGCTAAGAAACCGCATATCAGCACCGACATGAGCAGCGCCCCAGCGATGGCTGTCAAGCGCACCCTGCCGCCCATCATGCCCAAAGACTGGAGGATGGCTATCTGGTCGCTGCTCACGACATCACCCTCGCGGACTATGAACTGTCCCCGGCGGATACGCACCGGCTCTACAGCCGCAATTGCTTCCTTGATACGCTTCTCGGTCTCCTCTTGGTTGAGGATGTGGTTTGGACGAAGGTTCTTCTGAACGAAGGACATGAGGAAATCCACCATTTGTGCAGGCACAGTGTCATCGGGTGTCAAAGCCTTATAGACTTCCTGTCTGGCCCAGTCCAAGTTCTCAGCCTTGAGATCGGTGGCGAGTACGTCGGCTAAAGCGGACTCGGTACGGCTCAGCGAAGCATCTAGGGTTACGGGAGAGGTCGCCACAACCGCGACAATATCGGCGTCAGGAAGGTCGTCCAATACAAAGGGACGCAATTCCTTCACAATCTCCTGAGTGGACAGGTTAGTACCTGAAGTCAACATGGCGATCTTATCTCGTATGGCGTCTAACATTGAAGTCAAGTCCGATAGGACGTTGGGATCGGTATCCCAGGCCTTGCTCACTGTCTTGGCACGTTCTGCCTTGAGCCTCTCAGTAGCGGCCTGGTCTATTACTTCCTGAGGCGCCTTGACGTTGATTGGCGAGACTTCACCCACGCGCAATCCGATTTGAGGCGGCATCTGAGAGACAAAGAGGACCGAAAACATCACGAGAAAAGCGGAAGCGATCCACAGCACGTCCCGAATATTCCGGGAGAGGCGGGCTAAGAACTCCTTGATGCTGTCTGGAGAGGATGCCTGTTCGCCGCCGGGAGAGTTTGTCCGCCCTTTGGAAACCGACTTCCCCTTGACATTAGGGGGGCGCATCGCTATCTTAGTTTACTCTCCTTCCAAGCCACATCGTCGAACTTCTCGTAGGCCCGCACTATCCTGGACACCAACTCATGCCTTACGACGTCCCTGTCGGTGAGGTATACAAAACTTATCCCTTGAACCTCCCTCAATATCAATCTTACCTGGTCGAGGCCGGAATAGGTACCCTTGGGCAGGTCTATCTGGGTGATATCCCCAGTGACCACGGCCTTTGAATTCAGCCCCATCCTGGTAAGAAACATCTTCATCTGTTCGGGGGTGGTATTCTGTGCTTCATCAAGTATAACAAATGAGGATTCCAACGTGCGTCCCCGCATGTACGCAAGGGGCGCCACTTCAATGAGCCCCTTCTCCTTGTACTTCTGGAATGTCTCAACGCCCAGAACGTCGAACAGGGCATCGTACAGAGGCCTCAGGTAAGGGTTAACCTTCTCCTGAATATCCCCGGGAAGAAACCCCAACCTTTCTCCGGCCTCAACTGCGGGCCTGGTCAAGATGATCCTGTCTACCTGCTTTTTCTTGAATGCAGCCACAGCCATGGCTACGGCGATGTACGTCTTTCCTGTTCCCGCTGGGCCAATCCCGAACACAAGCGGATTGTCCCTAATAGCTTTGACGTATTCTTTCTGGCCTTGGGTCCTTGGGCCGATGGGTCTGCCCCTGGCATTCGTCAGAATGCTGCCGCCCAAATCCTCCAGAGCGTTCCCTTCCTTCACCGCCCGTACAGCATAGCGAACATCGTGAACGGTGACTTTCTGCCCAGACCGCGCTTGTCCAATTAGGTGCTCCAGTACTGATCTGGACATCCGCACATCATCTTCTCTGCCGGACACTGTAAGGGTCTTGCCGCGGGCCGAAATCTTGACGTCAAGGGTATCTTCTAGGAGCGCGAGGTTCTCATCGTAGTTTCCAAATAGCCGGTACATTTCGCCATTATCCACAATGTCAAAGGAGATGCTGGACTCGTATGATGGCAAATTTACCTATCAACCTCCGTATTCTGCTCCGACCACTGGCGCACTTGACCAATCTCCTCAATAGCCGAAGCAGTGACCCGTATAGAAAGGCCTTGCCCATCCCACGGCAATTCCTCACACGTCAAGTCTATCAGTTTCGCCGAAGAAGGCAACCGCCTTTCAATTGTGGCCCTGGCCTGCCGCAGAGCCAAGGTTCTGGCCTCATCGGCCTCAACGGTCACTTCTTTCCACTGCAACTCGTAGAATACCCTAGTCACCAATTGTATGCGTCTGCCGCCGGGCAGGACCAAATCCTGGTCAGGGTAATCCTCAATTTCGTACCATTCGAACATATTTCTACTTCCGGCAAGAATCCATTCATTGCCATTCCCCGGGCTGTCTGTATCCTCGTCCCCCTGAGCCGCCGAGTACCTGACGAGCCTCGCCTCAGACTTACGCCCGCTCCTGTATGCCACCAACTGCTGAAAGGGGATCTCTAAGCGAACCTCGTAAAACGTGAGAGCCGTAACAGTGCCCCGGGCACCCTTGATCTCCCCGGAGGTCTCACCCGCTATGAGCAGCGAACCTTTCTGCACAGTATCCCCAGGACGAACAACCGGAACTCCCGAGTGCACTAGAACAGACTCTATGACACCATCCTTAACGGCAACCACATCTCCAGGCCCTTCTGATGCAGGGCGGCTCTTTTCAGCCACTTCGATTATGGCGCGAGTGCCCTGACAATGAACGTAAGCCCACGACAGTTGGGGAACTTCTCGGATAATCACCGCATCTATGTCAGGGGGGATGTCCTTGCGCCTTACTCCTGTGGTCAGTCCTCCTTTGCGGGCGGCTTCTAGAATGGTTTCCGTGGCGATCTTTTCGGTACCCTTGACCTCCACCGACCACACGGATCCCGATAGGTAGACGAACATCCCGATAATGAACACCATGGCCCACACTATGGCAGGTCGGCGTCTCACTCTCTGGGCCAAAAACGGCAACCCGACCCTTTTCCTTACTCTAGGCACACAGTGAGCCCTTCTGGCGAGAGGGCGGATTTCCTTGTACTTCGACACAGTTGTAGAGAACGTAGCCTGGTTCTCTTGGACTGCAAAATCCCAAAGAGGGAAACCGTTGGCCAAGCAAAGATTGATCAGACGCTCGGGGTTCTTGCCTCGGACTTCGACGACAACGTATCCCTTGAAGTACTCCCTGGCGCGTTTCACCTATGTCTCCATTTGCACCGAATTGATGATTCCCCTTATGACCACGTCCTCCCTGCTGACTTCCTCAACTTGCAGATTCTGCCCCAACACGGTAATTTGGCCCTTTCCGATCCCGATTACGATGGTGCTCCCAGAACACAGCATTATCCCTCTGTGGTTTTGAATGAGCACTCCTAGATGGCCGTGGATCACGACTCTCGGAAGATCGAGGCTGACATCGGCGGGCAGATCCAACACCTCAGAAAGACCCTGCTTTATGGTCTTACGCATAGCACTCCCCCCAATGGCGCTTACAAGGAAGTCTATGAGATCCGGAGCACATAAAATGAAGGGAACCCATCTCTGGATTCCCTGTATCGTCAGTATTGCGGGTTACACAACCCGACCCAATCTTACTGGAAACGTTTTCGCCTCTTGCGCTGGCGAGCAGCTTCCGACTTCTTCTTTCGCTTGACGCTGGGGCTCTCGTAATGCTCGTGCTTACGTACATCCCGAAGGATACCGGACCTCCGGCATTCCCTCTTGAAGCGACGCAGGGCACTATCGAAGGATTCTTCTTTTCCTACTCTAATCTCTGCCACGTCTATGTCCCTCCCTCCGCCGCAGCCGTTTCCCCGCTCCCAATAGATCAACACATGGATTGTACAATACGGCGCTTGCTCTGGTCAACGGAAATGCCACGTGTGCACTGGGTATCCCGGTCTTACCTTCGCACAATGACCTCTTTCCAGGCGGCTCTCTTTTGCTCTATCGCGAGGTCCACTAGAGACTTGACAAGTTCATGGAAGTGCAGTCCAGAGGCTTCCCACATTTTCGGATACATGCTTATGGACGTGAACCCCGGTATCGTATTGAGCTCGTTCACGTACACTTCGCCCTTCATAGGGCCTACAAAGAAGTCCACCCTGGCCATGCCCCGGCACCCGGTCGCCCTAAACGCCTGCACGGCAACTTGTTGAACCTCTTTGGTCGTGTCGGGGTCGAGCGGCGCAGGTATTATCAGGTCGGTAGTGTCTTCAACGTACTTGGCATCATAATCGTAGAACTCCCGGCGTGGCAGTATTTGTCCAGGCACGGAAGCCCTGGGCTCTGCATTCCCCAAGACTGCGCACTCGATTTCCATGAGGTCTTCTTGGGACGGTTCTACTAGAGCTTTGGTGTCATACAGGAAAGCGACATCCAATGCGTCTGCCAAGCCGTCCGGAGTCTTTACCTTGGTCACTCCCAAACTAGACCCCGATCCCGAAGGCTTGACGAACGCAGGAAACGTGGCGGCCCTGCATAGGTACGAGAGAGTATCTTGGCGCTCGGACTGCCACTCGAACCTTTCAACCGTCAGGGCCGGGACATGGGGCACTCCGTGGGTTGCCAGAAGCCTCTTAGTGGTGTCTTTGTCCATGCACACGGCGGAACCCAAGACTGGGGCGCCAACATAGGGTATGCCTGACAATTCCAGAAGCCCTTGTATGGCGCCATCTTCGCCGTAGGAGCCATGAAGAACAGGGAAAATGGCATCGACTTGAATCCTAAAAGCGGTGCTATCCTCTAGGTAGATGCCCGGGCGCGTAGGATCTGGGAGAATGAAGCACTTGGGGAAGCGTGCCGGTTCCTCACACGGGCGGACCTCCTGAGGGTCGGTGCCGAAAAAATCGACGCAATCACCAAGATACAAGAACTCACCGGCGCGAGTAATCCCAATTCCAACAACATCAAAACCAGCTTTCACAGAAGCTTTCCAGACAGCATGTCCTGACCTGACCGAAACCTCGTGCTCGCCGGACTTTCCTCCGAAAATCAGACCTAGTCTCACGGACATTGTGCCCCCCTATCTGCCGGGTGTTTGGGTCATAGACATCTCGCAGAATACTCCGTCAGGTGCAAGGGAGACGCATCGCACGTTTTGGAGCGTTTCTTTAAGACCATCGTGGCCCCTCAAGTAGCAGCGGACGTAATTCCTGGTAACGCCCGTCAAGAACCCTTCCGGGGTGCGGTCGTTTTCCACCAGAACCTCAACATCCCTGCCTATATGTTTACTGTGAAAACGTCGGGAGAGTTCCAAGCCAAGGTCAGCTATCTGCCTTGCCCGGTCCGCCTTCACCTTCTCTGGTACTTTGCCCGGCATTTCCCACGCGCGAGTGCCGGGTCGCGCCGAAAACTTGAAAACATGCATCCTGGAAAACCCGGCTTCGGCAGCAACGGTCAACGTTTCTTCATGTTCCTGATCCGTCTCACCAGGAAACCCGGCAATTATGTCTGTGGAGACACCCACGTCAGGAGCTACTTTGCGAACGTTGTCAAGGGTTTCAAGAAACCCTTTGGCTGTATACCTTCTTCCCATGGCACGCAACACACGCTCGCTTCCGCTTTGAAGAGGCAAGTGAAGGTGTTGGCACACCTGGGGATATCTCAAGCAATGAATGAGATCGGGAGTGACATCGTGAGGCTCAAGAGAGCTCAGTCTCAACCTCAATAATCCTGGTATCTCGCATATGCCCTTGACGAGTCCGGGAAGAGTTGTCTTTCCGGTGCCGAAGTCTTCCCCGTACAAACCCAAGTGCGTACCTGTCAGGACCAGTTCCTTGTAACCTCTCCGGACTAGTCTTCTTGCTTCTTGAAGCACCTTTTCAGGATGTCTGGACCTTGACGGCCCTCTGGCGAAGGGAACGATGCAGTATGCACAGAGATCTCCGCAACCCTCCTGGACCTTTAGGTAGGCCCGAGTTAGAGTCGGGGAGAGCACGGGGGTCTCCTGGAAGACCTGTCCCGGATCGTGAGGAGTCACTGCTACAAGGGGCCTGATCTGGTCGACGGGCTGCTGCAGCCCGCCCAACTCCTCTTGGGCCAAGGCGAGTTCGGCCAATGAAGCAAGCTCGGCGCGACCGCGAACCCCGGAAATCACCAAGACTCCGGGGATATCCGCGACTTCATTGGAGGCTACTTGAGAATAACACCCTGTCACCAGGACCTTGGCGCCGGTTCTTGCAGCAGCCCGAATTGCCTGCCTGCATTTTGCCGCGCTTCTGGCGGTCACTGCGCACGTGTTGACCACTACCAGGTCGCTGGGTCCCGATTCGACAACTCGAAACCCCTTCTCACGGAAGGTCTCTTTGAGGTAGTCGGTATCGTACTGGTTCTGTCTGCAACCCAGCGTTTTGAAGGAGACAGTTCTGACACCCGACTCGTCCCTCTCATTTCGGCCATGACCGGTTCTGCGATCCAATACGTTGACCCCCGAAGACTTTCAGCGATGCTCTAATTATAACCACTTAGAGAAAAGAGAGAACCCGATAGGTGGTCGTGGCAAACGAGTGGACAAACCGGCCGCGTTTTTTCAAAGATGTCGGTTTTTTGGACATGTATCCGCATTGGTGTCGGAAATTCCGACGCCATCAGCCCTGTCGGCCACAGCGGATGGGCAGTGTGTCTTGAGGAGTGGAGCCTACCCGCCCACTACGGGCCCGGAGTATCCACGGTACCGGGTTTTCTTGTAAGATTTTCGGACACAGTGACCAGCGCAAGGCCCTTTTCTCTGTACCCGTCGATGATATTGGGAAGGGCTATTGTGGTGTTCTCAGTGGGATGCATGAGTACTAGACATCCTGGACTCGCTCCAGCAAGCGCTCGTTTCCAGATGGTTTCCGGAGGAGGCTCTCGCCAGTCCACTGTATCAACAGTCCACAGGACTGTCTGGTAGCCGATCTCCAGAGCATACGCTACAGAATTGTCCGTCCACTCACCATAGGGCGGGGCGAAAAGCTTGGATGGTCTTACCCCCGTGGCCTGAAAGATGCGTTCTTCTCCGGACCTTATGACAATGTGCAGGTTTTCTTTGGACATTGTCTCAATGTGCACGTGGGACCCGCCGTGGTTTCCCACCTCGTGCCCGCCTTCTACGATTCGTTTCGCCAATTCGCTGTTGCGCTCTGCCCAAGTGCCCGTTAGGAAAAATGTGGCCTTGACCATCTTCTCTTTGAGAATATCGAGTATGGCAGGCAGGTATTCTTCGCCCCAATCTACGTTGAACATCAAACTGGCTGACGGGCTTCCCGAGAGTCCTCTGAAGATGGGCGCAAGGGCCGGCATGGCTTTACCCGTCTCGTACATTCCCAGGAATCCCACACTACAAGATACCCATAGGAATACGGACATAACGAGAACAGCCAAGTATTTCGTCCTGACCACTAACACGGTTAAGCCCTCCCAGGGCGGGCGTCCGCTGACCGTCGGCGAAAAGACCATTGCCTCCAGATGCCGACGCTCATGAAGTCTCAGAGTGAAGTCTTCTACATTCAGGGTATTAGGAGTTAGGCGTGTTGATGCACCATGCAAGGATCGCCGCAGCCGCTATCGAAGCCGTCTCGGCTTTGAGAATGTACGGCCCCAGAGAGACCGGCTTGAAACCGCGGGCCAGGGCGGCGCGCACCTCGTCGGCATCTAGCCCTCCCTCGGGCCCAATGAGCACAGACACCTCACTGACCCCTCTCAACAAACCCAAGAGCCCGTCATCTGTCCCAGATGCCAAGACTTCGTGCTCGTGCGCCAAGAGGAGTTGGCCTTCCAGGGCGCCTTCCAGTGCCTCCTGGAACGGCAGTATACGCCGTATTTCAGGGATGTTGGGTCTCCCACATTGTTCTGAAGCTGCCTTGGCCAGCTTCTCCCAACGAGCTCTCCTGGCGAGAGCCTTCTCGTCGTCTATTCGTGGGATCGTCCGCCGGGTTATCAGGGGCGTGATGGAGTCCACTCCGATCTCTGTGGCCTTTTCGACCACCAAGTCGAATTTCTGACCCTTGAGGAGAGCAGGGTAGAGATGAATTCTGAAAAAGGGGTGGTGTGTTCGCCGCCGGTCGGTAATGGCGGCTATAATGTGATCACCTGCAACATACTGGACCCTTGCTTCGTAGACTGTTTCGCCCAGAACAGCCCGAAACACCTCGCCCACACCGAGCCGCTTGACGATGGCGTGACGGAAAACCTCATCTAGCAGTACGATTTGGTTTCCCAACACCATTTTCGGGGATATAAAAAACTGCGGGGGAGTATGGTGAGTCTCAGGGAGTGTTCCGGATGGCAGGTGTCGCATCAAGTCATCGCCTCCGCCCAGCGCCAACGATCACAGACAGGAGCATCAATGGCAACGCTTTACGAATCGTTAGCCTGTCCAATCCCTTTTAACCGCTGAAAAAGAGACCTCTGTTCGCTGAAGGTCTCTCCATCCAACTTGCCCAGTTCCCTGAGAATCTCCCTATCTTTAGCAGAGACCTTAGTGGGTACCCTCACATTCACCCTGACTAAGAGATCGCCACGGCCCTTTTGCCGCAGTCTTGGCATGCCCTTGTTCCGCACTCTGAGGACCGCCCCGGGCTGAGTGCCGGCAGGCACATCGAGATCTATGTCACCTTCCAGGGTAGGGATACGCGTAATCCCTCCTACCGCGGCCAACGGGAAACTGATCACCTTATCTAGAATGAGGTCATCGGCCTGTCGCTGGAAAATAGCATGCGGTTTCACGAAAACTACCACGTACAGGTCTCCAGTGGGTCCCCCTTGCGTTCCTGCATTCCCCTGTCCAGCCAGCCGCAGACGCAACCCTGATTCGGCGCCTGCCGGAATCTTGACGGTCACGACCCTAGTTCGCTGAACCTGTCCCGATCCGCCACATTCCCTGCACGGTTTTTCCACGGTCTTTCCCGTACCTCCGCATTTGGGACACGTGGTCACCGTCATCATCTGACCCAGTATCGTTGACCGAGCGTGTCGGACTTGCCCCGTGCCGTTGCAAGTTGAACAGGTGGTCACTCTAGAGCCGGGCTCGGCTCCTGTTCCGTTACAGCGTTGGCATGACTCTATCCTTGGAATTCGGACATCCTTTTCCGTCCCCGAAAAAGCCTCTTCCAAGGAAATGTCCAATTCCATCTCTAAGTCGCTGCCGCGTCGCGGACCGGTGCTTCGCCTTCTGCCGCCTCCCAGAAGTTCGTCAAAATTACCAAATAGGTTTCCGAAGGGAAACCCATCAAAATCCCCAAACACCCGCTCAAATGGGTTATCGCCGCCTGCCCCTCCGGACCCAGGACCGGCCACCGGCCCATTGGGATTCCCGTAGGCATCGTAGTTGGATTTCTTTACGGGATCCGACAACACATCATAGGCTTCATTGATCTCTTTGAACCTTGCTTCAGCGTTGGGGTCACCCGGGTTGGCGTCGGGATGGTATTTTTTCGCCAACTGGCGGAAAGCGTGTCTTATCTCATCGGGGCCAGCGTCTTTTCCAACTCCCAGCACCTCATAGTAGTCACGGCTCAAGAGTCCATAGCCTCCATTGAACCCTTAGACTTCATGTCGTTATCGCCTTCGTCCTTCTTCTTGATTATGGTGTCTATGCGAAGTATGGCAGTGGCAATCTCCAAAGCGGCCTTAAGAGCATGTTCCTTTACAGGCGCAGGGTCAATAATGCCCAACTCCAGCATATCTGCTATTTCGCCGGTGTCGCAGTCTAGCGCCAGAGAGTCCTTGCCATCCTCAACTTGGCGGGCCATCACGTCACCCACCTTCTCCAAGGGGTTAAACCCCGCATTGGAGACTATCTGAGCCAGCGGGCGCTTGAGCGCCTCCACAACGCACTGAATTCCATACGCGTGCATGCCTTTGTGGCCGGCCTTCATCTTGTCGACCTCTATGGAAGCGGCGAGCTCTATAGAACCTCCGCCGGCAACTACTCCGCCTCGTAGTGCCGCTTGAACAGAGGAGGCGGCATCGGTGCAGATTCTTTCCCTCTCTCCACGGATCTCCTCAGTGGTTGCTCCCACCAGGATCGTGGCCATAGGCTTGCCCTTGCCTCCCAGTATCCTGATGTTGTCCAGTTTCTCGTCTTCATAGACCCTGTCAGCGTGGCCCAAGTACTTCTCAATCTCATCGGCAGGCTTCTTGAGCCCCGTTCGCTTCAAGGACCGGGCGCCTGTGTGTTCGCAGACCTTTTTCAATTCGGCGGTAGAGACCCTTGTGACAGCCATAACGCCTGCATCGAGCAACATTTCTTGTGCGACATCGGAAATTCCCTTGTCCACAACGATAAAACTGACCCCTAACCCCAACACCTTGGCAAGATTTGTCTTGAACTCTTCCTGAAGTTGAAGGTAACGCTGGAATCCGGCCTCAGTCGCCAGCGCCTCATCCTCGACCTCTTCGGGTTCAAGAGCATCGTCCAATACCAGGATTTTGGGATTGCCAAGACTATCGGGCATCTCATCGTCCAAGCGTTCCTTGTCGATGATGATTCCCGCAAAAACCTCGTTGTTCGCGCCCTCCTTGGCGATTATGGTTTCGGCGAGTTTGAACCTGCGATCCAACATCTTCTCGTTGCCCACAAGTCTCGCGGCTGCTATCACAAGATCCGCCACGTCCTCGTTGTCGCGGCCGGCCACCAGCGCAACTCTCTTGAGGAGAGGGTCATCTACTCCCTGAATCTTGATGGCTTTCTCCCGGACAAAATCGAGCGCCCGCTTCATGCCTATTTTTATGCCCTCGATTAGCCGTGTCACGGGGACACCCCTGATGGCCTGTGACACGCCTTCACTGAGAAGGGAGCCCGCTATGATGGTGGCGGTGGTTGTGCCATCGCCAACCTCATCTTCCTGCGCTTTGGCCGTATTGATGACCATCTTGGCTGCAGGGTGGCTAACATCCATTTTGGTCAGGATGGTCATACCGTCATTGGTGATGACAACGTCTCCGTATCTGTCAACAAGCAGCGTGTCCAGTCCTTTTGGTCCGATGGTGCCTTCCACCGCTGACGCGATAGCCGTCACAGCATTGGCGTTGGTGAGGAGAGCAGCCAGTTTTTCATCGATCTCTGAGCCCTGAGCAGCCTGTTTGAGAGTCATCTTCTTCCTCCTGACCACTGATCAGTTTTCCGGCCTGTCTCGTCCATGTGATAGGTTCTGGGTTTCGGCTTCTGCGTTCTACTGCAGCCGCGACAGATAGCGCGACAAGCGACTCTCAAGAAACCGCACTATTGCCACTGCCTTAGAATAATCCATTCTCTTCGGCCCCAACAAGCCTACTGTGCCTTCAATTCTACCTGCGGAAAATCTACCGTAGACCATGCTCAGATCCTTAACGGCTGAAGACTCGTTCTCGGCGCCAATGGAAATGGCAGGGCTCTCCGTTTGTGATCGCCGCTCCAAGAGATACTGGATCAACCCTTCGCTTTCTATGGCCGAGAACAGATGCCTGACTCTGTCCACATCCCTGAACTCAGGCTGGCTCAGTAGATTAACGGCCCCGCTTACCATAAGTCTCTCACCCTCGGGCATCGCCTGGAGACTCCTAAGGCACTCAACTACCTGATCCACTATCTCACTGTACCGGGACGCTTCTTCGTGAAGCATCAGATGAGCCCGATCGGGCACTCTGGACAGCTCCACGTTACTGAGGTATCGCGACAGCATGTCGGAAACCCGGCGTATCTCATCGTCAGGCATGGGCGGCACCTCAATCAAGCATGTATCCACAACCCCGACGTCGGTGATAATCACCAAGAGCGCCTTCCCAACTGACGCGGGCAGAAGGTGAACTCCCGTGTAGGTAACACTGCCCGAATCCGGTCCAAGAACAAATCCGAGATAGTTGGTAGTCTCCGAGATTGCCTTCACGGTCTCCTTAAGAACAGAGACCACGTCCTTGGCCTTTGACCTGAACAACACTTCAAGGGACGCAATCTCGTCTTGAGACAGTCCCCTTTCGGGCATAAGCTCATCAACATATAGTCTGTACCCCCTGTCAGACGGGACTCTGCCTGACGAGGTGTGGGGCTTGTCGAGATAGCCTGTGTCTTCGAGATCGGCCATCTCGTTTCGTATGGTAGCAGGGCTAACGCCCAAGGAGTATCTGCGGGCAATGACCCGAGAACCCACGGGAAGCCCTGTTTCGATGTGTTCTTCGACCACCGCCCTAAGCACACGTGCCTTTCTATCATCGAGAGCCACTTGGACGACCCTCCTTCGTTAGCACTCACCCATTGAGAGTGCTAATCTAATTGGAAGATAGCACGTGACGAGCCGAGGTGTCAACGGGTGCCCGTCTCACGGTCTGGGGGGAGCAGCAGGAAGAATGGTGGCCGCCACTGCCCATGCAAGGGCCTCCATGCTATTCTTGCATTCGGCGAGAGTATTATCTACTCCCCCTACCTCCACAACCAGAGCCTTAGGGGAATAGTTTTGATTGTAGTTGGCAGACGCGTACAGGATTCCTCTGGATATCCCCGGGTAGTTCTCTTCCAACTTGGATGTGATGCTTCGGGCAAAGTGGTAGTTTTCAACCCAGTTCTGGTTGTTGGTACCTATGACCATGAGAAGCCTGGCGTATGGCTTTCCGCGAATGGTCACGGCTGTTGTATTCCTGGGTTGGCTGTCACGGTGGATGTCCAGCAGCACATCACAGGACGGGTACTTCTGCAGAAGCGCCTTAACGGTAGATTCGGAACGATAGTAGGCCCCAGTCCTAGCATCCTCGTCGTGAACGGTCTTTGAGTGGACGCACGGTATCCTGTATCTCTCCTCCAGTTGGGATACGAGCATCTCGCCAACTTGAACCACTGACTTGCTCATATCATCGGTGAACGCGTTGGCCGCTCCCTTCTTTCCGATAGCCGGCAGATAGGATTCGGTTGCGTGGGTGTGGTAGATGGCCACCATGGGCTTGTCGGGCATCGCCACAGCGGCAGGCATACCTTCACCCGGCGGCAACGTGTAAAGGACAGGTGTGATGCCCCAGTCCTTCTCTAATTCCTCAAGGTCTCCCGAACCGTCGGTCAGATTGTCTAGGAGTCCCCCTGGGAACAAAGAAACAGCGAGTTGTGAGACTCCTCGCGGCATAAAACCCAGAAACCAGCCCAGAAACTGAGAGGCCAAACTCGGCATGTCGGCATCTTGGCGATATCCCTCAAGATACTGGATGATCGGAAACCCCATTCGAAGAATAGTCTTGGCCAGATCGTCACGGCTCCAGAGTAAGTCGAAGACGGACGGCGTGCGGACCCCAGAGATGATGCGCCCTGTCTCGCTGCCGCCGAAGGCGGGTTGCCAGACATTGGGCCGAATGGACAGCGTGAAAACCAGAAGGACAAGAGCCAAGAGCCCCTGCCACAACATGACACGGGCCAGAGACGTCCGTTGACTTTTCACCCTTTCCACCCTCCCTCATTTGGATATGTGGACGAGTGGAAGATAATGTCCGGACTACCCCTGACCCGCTTGGTGAGCGTCTACCGAATCTACCTTATGACTGTCGGAACGAACGCATCTATGATGCCCACAACTAGTGATGCGAGAAGGGCTCCAAGAACGGTGACTCTCATGCCGGGAACCAGGTACTGAGCGGCGTAAATCACTACAGCCGCCACGATGAAACCGACAATTCCTCTAGATTGTGGCGACACTCTTTGGCCAAGGATAGCTTCCACGGCCCAGCCAATGGCTGCGATGACGACTGCCGCCAACAAGGCGTTGACAAATCCGAATACCGAGAAACCTGGCAGAACAAGCCCCATTACCATGAGTACAATCGCCGACACTACGAACCGTATAATCGCTCCGATCCATGAATTGCCCACACGAATCACCTCCTGACCAGCCATAGTGGACTCGCATGTATACTGTCCTCCAGAAGGCGGTTTCATGCGGAAAACAAAGGTTACACGATCCTTATTGGCCAGTTCTCTTGACAGACTCCACGTTCAACGGGTATAGTATCTTTGTCGCTCCTCGATAGCTCAATGGCAGAGCATCCGGCTGTTAACCGGAGGGTTGCAGGTTCGAGTCCTGCTCGGGGAGCCACAAAACGTTGCTATTTGATGCGCCCGTAGCTCAGTGGCAGAGCGGTCGGCTCATAACCGATTGGTCGGGTGTTCGATGCACCCCGGGCGCACCATTTGATCTACAGCCGCGATTGCCGTGGCCCCATGGTCAAGAGGTCAAGACACCGCCCTTTCAAGGCGGTAACACGGGTTCGATTCCCGTTGGGGCCACCACCTTGTTCGCTTCTTAGTCCCGGATCAGTCCCAAAAAGGGATTTCTCGAGACGAACCTCTACGTCCGAACAAAAAGACTCCCGTAAGAGAGCCTCATAGCCTACCCTCTCACGGGAGATATTTAACTGCGTAGTGGCGGGCTCCTCGGCTATTCTGAACCGGAAACCCACTGCCACAACTGGTTACCTATGGACCGACTACGAAACCTTCTGTCCCTCCGTTGTAGGTTATGTTGGTAGCCTCATCAACGTTGCCTAACTTGACCCACTGGATGAAGGAAACCTTGATTCCTTCTTCCTCATTGGGTTCCACTTTAGTGCCATTGACAGTGCTGTCAGAGATGGAAACGGAAATGGTGTTCATAGAATTCGGCATCTTGGTTACCAGACTTACAGGTCCAGTCGCATCCATATTGAAAGTACAACCGGTCATAGTGACTGTGCCCACTGCGTATGGGCCGATATCGACAACCGGTGAGCTGCCCCAGTTGTTGAAGGTACAGTTCTCGAATACCACTGAGACGGAGCCTAGTGTAACACCGCTCAAGCCGTTGATTTTGACATTGGCGTTTATGAAAGTGCAGTTTCTGAAAACATAGGTCCCACTGCCTTCTCTAGGCACGATTTGGATCATTTCATCCACTGCATCGGAGCTTACAGCAGCCCAAGGAGCGGGCAAGGCATTCAAGAACGTCACGTTTTTCGAACAAGCCGGTTTGCACTAAGCCGTCTTTGGTATCGAAGCGAACCTTGCCATAGGTGTCGTGCTTCACAACAACACCGTTGACCATGGTGAAGCTTTGACCCTGCTGGGCGCAGATTGAGTCCTCGATCTTCTGGGTGCTGCCGTTTAGGTCGACAGTCGTCTGGCTGCCGACTTCAATATTGTTACCCAACGTCAGCTCATTATCGCCCGCGGTAACCAGAATCCTCCCGCCTGCGGAAATGGAACTTGTCAGTTCATCCTGGTTACTGACACGTGCCAAACTGATGACAGTAATGGTCACCGTATCTGTCTTGCCACCATCGTAGGCGGTTACCGTAATAGTGGCCTGACCTTCGGCAACAGCTGTCACCAAACCAGCCTGACTTACTGTCGCCACAGTCTCATCGCCAGACTGCCAGATAACCCCTTTGTTTGTGGCGTTTTGTGGTTCAATCTTGACTGTCAACTGAAGGGTTGCTCCTTCCTCCAGCTCACAATCCTCTTCATTGATGGCAATGGAGCTTACCGGTATCACTTGCGGTTCACTGACGGGCGGCTGTGACTCGCCAACAGTTGACCCACCCACGGTAGCTGTCACATCCTCACCCAATACCACTCTGGTCGGCGTCTGCTCTAGGGTGCAGCCGGAAGATTCTATCCTAGCCTCCTCGATGGAGCCTTCGCCGGATACGTTGGCCGGGGAGTTCAGGTTCAGGATCCCCACCGAGGTTCCTTGCTGCAGGACGATACTTGCGTTGCCCGCATCCGGACCCGTAACCAACTCCACAATACGGCCATCCTCTAGCTCCAGAGTGACCGAACCCGAGCTGAACACAACCTCATTGAAATTCCCCACCAAGACAACAGTCGTGCCCGGAGGAAGGCCTTGACCCACAACAACGTTATTGATGCCTTCGCCCTCAATGTCTTGCTCTTCGATTCTGGCGGACGCTTCCAGGTTGACGACATCGATCCGAGTCTTACCTTGTGCAAATAAGGTGACATTTTCCTTGTCTATGGTGACGGTGCCGAGGATCGAGTCAATGACGATCACGCTGTGTGCGCCCCCGCCACTTATCTGAGTCGTGCCTTCGACTATGACGCTTTCCAGGGTGACTTCACCATCGCCTACAGCCTGGGCGATCAGAAGGTCACCCGTGATGGTGACATTCTTAAGTATGACGCCTGCGGCGGTTACGACAACGCTACCATCAACCTCGGTCACAACCTCAGAACCGTATACGCCGGGCTCGTTGTAGACCTCGGCGAACACCCGGTCCAGAATGGTGACCGTTTCAGCCCTAGTGATACCTGCTTCGGGCCGAAATGCCCCATCAGGGTATCCAACCATAAGTCCTCTGCGAGCACACGCCATTACAGCCCATCTGCTCCAGTCAGGAATCACGGCGGCGTCTGTAAACGGATAGTCTTCGACATCTTGGCCCAAGGCCTGAAGCCTCGCCAGAACGAGTGCCGCTTCCTGTCTTGTGATGTGTGCGTCAGGTTGTGCTGTTCCGTCGTCATATCCCATGAGATAACCCGCGGCGTAAGCCTTCTCTATGTCCTCTGCGAACCAATCCCCACCGTGTACATCGGAAAAATCTACGGACTCGGTGTCGGTGAATCCAAATGTCCTGTTAATGAGCGCTGCAAATTCCGCCCTAGTAATTAGTCCATCTGGTTTCAACGACCCGTCGGGGTAACCTTTGACGATACCTCGTGAATTCCACCGAAGAACGGCATCCTTAGCCCAGTGTCTATCAAGTTCCGCCGGAGTGGCATTGCCATAGACGCTGCCGTCAGCAACAAGGAAAAAAGCAGTGTAACAGCCAATAGACACGTTCTCCGCTTTCTCGACATATTCTCCTTACCTCCCATGTTGTTGTGCAGACACTGAACAAGATGGCCTCCTTCACACAGTGTGGAAAACACGAGTTCCACTTCGGGTGAGTTGTTCGCCGGAAGGCCACGCGGGTCCTCCAAGCAGCGGAACAAGATGGGCACCCTGAAATGGATGCTTTCACCTTTATGTTTCGAGAAATCCGTAAGGTTGTTTAGATCTGCAGGGTCGGAGCCGCGCTATGGCCTTCCGACCACGAGGAAACTTGGGGAATCACAGATGCAGGCAGATAGTTTTGCGTATCTCTTTGACGGCCTCCGCGCATCCTCGGCCCACCGCTGGCGTCAATCCCCCGTTGGTGATGTGGAGATTAGCCAGGTCGGCGCAGATCCCAATGACCCGCAGTCTGTGAGGCATGTAGGGGTAACCCAGTACCGAAGCCAATTGCAGGGCCTCTCTGAGGCCAAAGCCGTGAGACGAAGCGCGATCAGAGCAAAAACTCGCAGAACCTAAGAGGACGTCCGACACATTGATCTCCATTACTGAGCCAGGGCGAAGTGCAGTATCCTCACCGTCTCTTTCTACGGTCACCGCATCTACAACGATGGCCAAGTCCGCGCCCATCCATATGTTCAACAGACTTGGTCCCGCCAGACCAGCCTCAACCACGCTAACATGAGAGGGCAAGGGCCCCTTTTGCAGGGCCCTTGCCACCACAATTCCCGCAGCATCGTCACCACGGAATTCATTGCCGATCCCTATGACTACGATCCTGGAAGCCATACCGGGTGAACCTGCCTCTCCTATCTCTTCACCCTTACCTTCAAGAAGTGGGCCGAGCAGGATATGCACGGGTCATAGTTCCTGATAATCATTTCGCACTTCAGTGTGAGTTCATCCTGGGGAAGGTCTATGACGGTAGGGACAAATCGCCTGAGATCCTCCTCCATGTTCATGACATTGTGAGCCGTGGGGGTTACGATATCGGCGAATTCGACTACGCCGTCCCTATCCACCCTGTAAGCATGGTACAATGTCCCGCGAGGCGCCTCGGTTATGGCGTATCCTTGCCCTCGCGTAACTGCATGGCTCCTGTCTTCGTCACCACGAAAATCTATGGAGTCTATGAGTTTCATAGAGTCATCTATGGCCTGCACCAACTCTATTGCCCTTGCCATCGCGCTGTAGAAAGGATTTTTGTTGGGGAAATCGACTCCTCCGCGGCACATGGCCGTCCTGGCTGCATCGCCCAAGTTGTCCAGGTTGAGATTCAGCCTGGCAAGGGGGCCCACGAGGAAAGAGCCTCTACCTTCCACTGTAGAATGCAGCGCGCTGGAGTGTTCAACTTGACGCTCTCTGATGCTCTTGCGGTAATCCTTGGGCTCTAGGTTGAGTCCTCTGGAAGAAACAAGCCGCCCGCGGTTCACGGGGTACTCGCCGTCGCCCCGCAGGGCTACGTGCTCGCAATCCCAACTGAATTCTGGCACCTGGAACGTGGAAACCAAAGCCACTGTCTCCATAGCGTCGTCCATGGCGAGTTCCAGACGCTTTCTCAAAGGCTCCATAGTTGCCTCCGAAGGTATGGCCGTAAACCCTCCAACAACGGGAGTTACCGGGTGCACTTCCCTGCCTCCGATGGCAGCCGTCAAGTCGTTCCCCAGCCTCTTCAGACGAAGTGCCCTCTTGACAGCGTCAGGCGCTATAGATGCCAGGGCTACTACGCTTTCTGCTCCCAAGAAGTCCGGCGCCGCGAGCATGTATATGTGCAGCACGTGACTCTGTATCCATTGAGCAAGGGCCAAGAGTCGACGGAGTTTGACTACCCGAGGACTGACCTTAACTCCCAGAGCATCCTCCACAGCCATCAAACTGGTCATTTGATGCGACACCGGACATATCCCGCAGATCCTGGAAACTATCTCAGCCACCTCGTCGTACTTGCGACCAACCAAGAACCCTGAAAGAAGCGAGGAGGCTCGTAGATGTCAAGCAAAACCTTTTCAACCTTGCCTTCCTTTACCTCGATATCTAGAGCGCCTTCACCCTCGATCCGGGCTATATACGGCACCTTAACGCTTCGATCTAGGGTGCTCATAGACCCACCGCCCCCTTCTCGAATTCCTCCGTTAACCCCGCGAATTTACGGAACCGACGGACTACATCCGGCTTATGAAGCCCTATATCGGTAAAGGTCCTGGCCAGGGATGGAGCGTTGGCATCGTTGGCAGGCCCACGACACCCGGAACACGTTCTACCGAACTGCAGGCACAGGGCATTGCATCCCGCACTAGTCACAGGGCCCATACAAGCCTCGCCTTCCAGCGCTAAGCACACGTTCTCGTTGAGTTTGCACTCCACGCATACGCTGTGGGGTCGCAAGTTCGGGCGGATCCCCAACAAAGCGCCCTTGACGAATTCCACCAGTTCGTCGCGGCTCACGGGGCAGCCCTTCAAGACCGCATCAACTGGGACGTACTCGGATATTGGGTGAGCCTTGGTTGAGTTGATAACCGATACGTCTTCGTACACCCTGGCTTCTATGTCTCTTTCAGGCGACCAGTTCTTCAGAGATGGGATCCCGCCGAAAACGGCACAGCTTCCCAATGCCACCAGGACCCTGCAGTCGGCCCGGGCTTTCTTCAGCTTCTCGATCTCCTCTCCGCAGGTGATGGCTCCTTCTACAAAACCCACATCGTAAGGCGGATCTTCCCAGTCGCGCCTGGCCATCACAAAATATGAAAGGTCGATCAAATCCAGAAGGTCTAAGAGGACGGGCTCCAAGTTGAGGAACTCCAATTGGCAACCTGCACAAGAAGACATCTTGTACACGGCTACTTTGGGTTTGCTTGCTTGACCAGTAGTCACCTGACCATACCTCCTAACGCGGGCTCGACCAGGGACGTGATCTCATTGTATGTAAACACAGGACCGTCTTTGCACACAAACTTGGGACCAATCTGGCACCTGCCGCATTTGCTTACACCGCAGTGCATGCGACGCTCCAGTGAAACGTACATCTTATCCCCCTCAAACCCTCTTTCCAGAAGGTCTCTGACGGCAAACCTCATCATGACCTCCGGTCCGCACATGAGGACTACCGAATTTTTGGGGTAATGGTCATTTTGGAGAAAAGCGTGGTCACTACACCCACGTGGTACTTTCCAGGCGGAGTCCCGTCCAGGGTATCCACGCTCACATGAAGGTTCATGTAGTACCGCCAATCATCGTACTCGGGCACGAACAGAAGGTCTTTGGGTGACCTTGCCCCGTAAAGCACTTCCACATTCCCAAACCTGCGCGGATCGTGGCTGATAGCCTTCAGAACCGGGCGGAGCGGAGCTAGGCCGATGCCTCCCGCGACTATTAGGACGTCTTTTCCTTGCAGGGCGTCCATGGGCCATCCGCGCCCGTAAGGCCCTCTCACGTGGATGGTGGACCCTGGGCCTCATTTTGGCCAAAGCCCCCGTCACGTTGCCGACGTTCCTTACGGTATGGTGGAAGACGCCACGGTCCCCAGGACCCGAAGAGATAGATATTGGCGCTTCTCCAATCCGAGCACGCTGAGCATGTTGAACTGACCCAGGTAACAACTGAATTCCGCATTGTCCTTTTCGTCCACAAACTCCATCACATAGGTGTTGGTGTCGTAGGTTTGGGGGATAACCTCAGTGATCACACAAGGTTTTGGCGTGTAGAGCATTTTCGGCACTGCTATTCACC
>JBMNKF010000004.1:0-53773 GCA_050952065.1 Bacillota bacterium | reverse complement strand
TGGAAACAGTAAACTCAACCTTCATTTCTTCCTTCTCCTCTTCTTGGATTTTTGACTGTTTGATTGTTACCTGCCATTTTACTCATCCTCCTTTTTTACCTCCCGTTCCAAAATTTTTTCAATCGTAAAAGAGCAGTATCCACATCCCCGCCGGAATCTTTAAAGCGGCTGTAGACGCAGCCCAACTCATAAACCTAGAGAAGCTGGAGCCTCTTTTACGAGCATCTCCAGCTTCCGTTCCGCGACCTTAACACAGTTTTCTTGTTCCGGGATGTCTCCGCTTTGTTCCAAACAGCGGATGATTTCCCGCACCTTCTTTTTAACTTCTCTCTTGTTCAACGGCATCAACTCCTTATCTGTTAAATATTTCCATCCGCTTAATTATATTATAATGTACATCCATGAAAATTTAAAGAGGGAACCAAAAAATTTTGTCAAAATTTGTCTTTTTCTTTCATTGTACATTCCCTGCGCCAAGGTCAAAAATTTTGAGCTTCTTATTGAAAGTTGCTGAGGCCAAATGTATAATATTACCATAGGCAGAGGAGGTTTTAAGTATGAAGAAGTGGAGGGTTGATTTTAACGAGTCTCTTCATCCCGAACCTTGGCGGGATTTTTACGCCCGCTATTTCCCGGAACTGGACAGGATGGACATAAAGGAAGACGGCTTTACCGTCCAGTCTCTAAAGTGCCTATACCACGAGCGACCGGAAGCCTTCCGCGACGGTCAACGTCAAGTCGGGCTTTTACGTCTGCCACGTTTGCGGGAGCTTTTCGCCGTACCGCTTTTTAGTTGAAATTGCAGGCATTGCGCCCGGAAGACGCGAGCTATTTCATAAACGACTACCTCCGCGAGCTTTACGTAAAAGACGAACGGACAGGAAGCTACCTCCGAGCGTTCCCCCACTACGACCCCAGCCACACCTATATCCCCACACCCGGACAGGAAGAGGGAATTTGAAGAGTTTATCAAAGAAGCAAAAGCGCGCCTGCGCCCGGAACTGCCGATTGTCCAGGAGTACATCACCGCCAGAGGAATCAAGTATGAGATGCTGGAGCGTTTCGAGTGGGGTTACGTCCCCCCATGGACGAAGATGACGGGACAGGTTGAATGCTTGGTAGTCCCTTTTCGCGTGAGGGGCAAAATCAGGGCTATCAGAGGGAGGGCTTACGACGGCAGGAAAGGAGCGGTTAAAACTCCCGTTTTTCATTGTGGAACCTCGACAGTCTTGAGGGGAAGAGCCAAGCAGTTATAGTAGAGGGAGAAAGCGATGCTCTAAGGACTATCCAAGCCCTTGAAGCCTGCGGCGTAGACATCCCTGTGGTGAGCGTGCCGGGCAACAATTTCCGCAAAGAATGGAAGCGGGAATTTGAAGGCATACGCACTGTCTACCTCATCCCGCAGGATGACGACGCCAGCGCCAACTTCGTGAGGTCTGCCCTGGCGGTGCTCGGAGAAGAACGCTGTAAAGTCGTTGAACTGCCGTGGAAGCGGGGAGATGTCGGCAAAGACATCTGCGAGTGGTTGACCCGCAACAACCATACCGACCAGGAACTGGTAGAGCTAATCCCGCTTGAAGAACACCAAGACCGGTTTTCCCGCTACTACAGGGTGGAAGAACTGCTGAAGAGAGAGCCTGCGGAACCTGACTGGCTGGTAAGAGGGATGATAGCGAGAGGGCAAAAAATTCTTGTCCAAGGGCCGCCGAAGCAGATGAAGACGTGGTTTGTCCTAAGTTTATTGAAAGCGCTCAGCCGCGGAGAAAACGTCTGCGGGGTACCGTTTTGGAAAACTACCGTCTCTGGAATCAAAGCCGTTATGGTGGAGGAAGAGCACTCGACCAACGCTTTAATCCAGAGAGTACAGCAGAGCCTTGCCGGTACAAGCAACATCGTCATCCCCCACAGGACAGGCGTGAAACTGCTCCCAAAAACCCGGAATTTGAAGACCTGCTCAAATTTATTGACGAGTTCCGGCCTGACCTGCTCGTACTCGACCCACTGAGGAGCTTCTTCGACGGAGACGAAAACGACTCTTCCGTCATGCAGCAGGTATTTGCGCCGCTGAATATGCTCCTCCGCAAGTACCCCCACATGGCGGTCGTCGTCGTTGACCACACCGCAAAAAAGCCGTCGGACGTTCTTGTGTATGCCAGCAGGGGGTCTTCTGTCAAAGGGGCGGAAATGGACGGCGTAATAGACATCCGCAAGTTCCAGAAAGACGAAGATGTAGGTGTCGTCGTTACCGGAGAGTTCCGCGACGCTGAGACTGTAGAGAATTTGAGCTTAAAATTCGAGGACGGAATTTGGTTTACGACGACGGTTTCCGCATCAACATCAAGCTGAAAGACAGCGAAGTGCGCCTGCAGAAGCTGGCGAAGCTGTTGACACAGCGGAGCTACACGCAGAAAGAGCTAACCGATTTGCTGAAGGTCAGCGACCAGACTGTCAGAAACGACATCAGCAAACTGCGGGCAGGCGGATTCACCATTGAGGAAGAAGGGGGACATCAAGGGTCTCCAAAAACGTACACCCTTACAAAGACGCCCGATGGGTGGAAAGCGGACGATGAAGACAGCGGTGAATGAACACTTACCGCGCACGGAAGGTCAAAATGTCAAAACCGCTATATATATATTTTTGAGCTTTGACCTTGGTCAAAGACGGGTTCGTCTGAAGCCGCTGAAGCGGGACCGCGTTGTAGACGACGGTTCCACGCTCGCAGGGCTTCAGCAAACCTTACCCGGCGGTTTGAGGCAGTAAGCCCAAAACAAGAATTATTACCAAACTTTGAGCTTTGAGCTTGATTGTTTGATAACTGTATCCGATAAATACTCAAAGGAGGTTGACGCAGTTGACTGTTCTCCAAAAAGAGGTTGCACAGCCGCAGGTGGTTATCCAACCTGACGGGCGTATTAATATACCCAAAAAGGAAGACGGCAGCGTTTGGACGCTGGAAGAACTGAGGGAGAAAATGAAGTGGAGCCGCTGGCCGATGTTCGATGAACTTGAGCCGCTTTTCCCCGCAGGTGGTGGGAACTGCGCTACAAAAACCGGTTCCACCGCTACTGGACAGTGTGAGGAACTGATGGAGATGAAGGACATCCAGCAGTTTTTGGGGTTGGAGAGTAGTTAATTTCATATATTCAGTGAGGCAGTTTTAGTTCCTTAGATGTATAATTTACCTTTAATGATTGTATTAGCAGGTTATGAATTAGTCAGATAACTTGTTGAGGAGGGAAGCAATGTTTTTATAATGACCCATTAGATAATAAGTGCTGATGTATGGATTGAATTACTTACAGATAGAGAAGTTACTACAGAACCTGACTTAATTATTCTAAAGATTGTGTATGAGAGTAAAAACCATGAGATAAGAGCATCTGAGATAGCATCAAGGTTAAACATACTACATCATGGGCCAATTAACTTACAGATAAGCAGATTTAGCAAACGTGTAATTCGTAAAACAGGGAGTCCAGCCACCCCTTAAGAAGAGACGGAAAACCTCGATGGTGGCACGTTCCTTTTTTAGGATACGAAAAAGCTGGAAGATTCCCTTGGATTATGCGTCCTGAACTGGTAATTGCCTTTGAAGAAGTTTTTGGTCAAAGTGATACTGAGTTCGTTTATTCTGGAGAGATTACTATTGAAGATACCTCGTCTCTGTCCGAGGGTACAGTAAGACAAGTTTTGTTAACGTTATGAAAGAAGTAGACATGCAAGAAGTATATGTATCGCTCATTATGGTAGCAGGTGTGTTGTCTGTGGTTTTGATTTCGAGAAGAATATGGACCGATAGGTAAGGATAAAATTCACATACACCATCTCATACCCTTATCTGAGATACAAAAAGATATGAAGTTGACCCTATACGAGATTTACGTCCAGTATGTCCCAATTGTCATCTTATAATTCACAGCAAGAGAGAACCTTTCACCATTGAAGAGGTAAGAAAAATGATTACTATGTCCCGTAACGGTTAATAATTATTTGCATGAAGCCACCTTCGGTTACTTTACCGAATACATGAAAAAACGGCTTCATCCAGCCCGTCCTTACTGTGTTAACGATTACAACTGTCAGCAGGAGGTTTACCCAAATTCGATAACAATTATGAAAGGCAACCAATCTAAATTAAAGCGATTCCTAAATACTGAAGAGAATATAGCGATATCTTACCTTCGCTTACCGGGGGCACTAACGCTGTGTTTGACCTTGGGCGGGGCCATAGGAATCACGTTCTACTATGGGAAGCCCATAGGCTTGCTTTTCAAGATACCTGCATATCTCCTGTTTATAGAACTCTGCATACTGTGGGTTCAGATGGTGTATGTATCTGCTTTGAGGGATCACTCCAGGCTATTGAGAGGCTTTCTTCTAGGAGTTATCGTGGGAGTGATCTCGGCACAGACATTTGCCCTAAGAACAAGAGAAGTAGCGACCATGCTTCTATCGGTCGATATTGGTTTTCTTTTGGTGATCGGATTCTTTGGCGTCACCATCAGAGAGCACTTTCCACGAATGGCCGAGACTATTATGGGTTTCTTGAGTATTTCCGCCGCTATCCATCATTGTTCCTCTGCGGTCTTATGCAAGCGCTTGGCTTGTACGTGCACAGTCTCGTTGTTTGGTGCGGAAAACACCAACTGGTGGTCGAGAACACATTTGTAATGGCACCGACGTTCGATGTACCCGTGTTCTGGGCTTTTCTGTCCATACTGCCCGCGTTGGTTACCTTTGTGGTGTTTAGCGAGACCTCTTTTTTCGAGAAGTACGCGGCATTCTATCATGCTATCAACAGCGGCGGCACTTGGGAGGCTATAAAAGGGCACAAGCAAGAGATGCTTGCGGTATTGCGCAAGAACCTGCGCCTTCTAGTAGGATCACAGATGACTATCGCGTTACTGTGTCTAGCGTTGGGATTGGCGGTATTTCCTAAGATAGGGTTTGGGGCCAGTTATCTCTCGATATTTGGAACCATGGTCATAGGCAATTTTGCCTTCATAATCATGTACATCTGCTCAACGATCCTCCTCTACTTTGATGACCGAAAAGGAGCGTTATTTGCAGCCTTCGTTTTCGCTACAGCCAACGGGCTTTTCACAGGCCTGGTAACATCCATGGGTGAGCATTATTACGGGATAGGATTTGCGGGAGCAGCATTCTTGGGTTTGTTGGTGGTGCTCCTCAGACTCAAGGCTGTGACCACGGACCTCGATTACTTCACTTTTTGCGCTCAGCCTGTCTCCAGACCCCAAGCAAAGTAAGGCTGTACCTGGGTCGGCGGCCGTATTGCTTGTCGCTGGCCTACCGTACCCACTCAAGGTTGGAGTTTCGGAAGCGAGAAGCCGTCGGTGGTGTTGTACCCGTAGATAGCGGCAACCTTCTGCAGCGAATTTGACTTTTGCCGAAGCCGACCCTATAATGACTGTTGTCAGCGATCGTGAAGACGCTGCCGGTTCAACCCCAAAACGGTGGGGCCGTAGCTCAGTTGGGAGAGCGCCTGAATGGCATTCAGGAGGTCGTGGGTTCGATTCCCTTCGGCTCCACCAAATAAGAACGCTAATTTTGATACACTGGATATTGTTACGGCCGGTTGTAAAATCCGCCATTAGGGCCGGATGAAAAATCCCCCACCCCCTCGAAGAAGCACTCCGTAACGAGCCAAGTTTCGGAGGTGCGATTCTTGCTAGGAGGCGGGGAAACTTTGGATATCAAACTCATGCGCAGCCAAGGACTCAGCATCAGGGAGATCTCTAGGCGGACCGGCAGAGACCGGAAGACCATCGCCAAGTATCTCCAGTGCCAAGAACTGCCCAAGTACAAACCCAGGCCACCGCGGCCGTCCAAACTGGATCCCTACAAAGACTACCTTAGAGCCAGGATGGCCGAGGGCGTGTTCAACGCCAACCGCCTGTTTAACGAGATCAAGTCTCTCGGGTACTCCGGCGGTAAGACAATTCTCAAAGACTTCCTAAAACCCTTCCGTCCTTTGCAAAAAGCCCAGGCTGTCTCACGGTTTGAGACCAAGCCCGGGGAGCAAGCCCAAGTAGACTTCGGTGTGTTCAAGTACGAAGAACAGGGCCGTGAGCGGAAGATCTACGCCTTTATCATGGTGATGAGTTACTCGAGGGCGATGTATGTGGAGTTTGTGGACAGGCAGGACACAGCTACACTGATACGGTGCCACATCCATGCCTTCGAGTACTTCGGAGGGGTGCCTGAACACATCCTGTACGACAACCTCAAGCCGGTAGTGCTTGGACGGGATGAAGGTGGTCAACCGGTGTGGAACCAGAGGTTTCTAGACTTTGCCCTGGTAGCCGGCTTCTACCCTAAAGCCTGCCGGCCTTACAGGGCCCAGACCAAAGGCCGGGTCGAAAGAGCGATCCGTTACCTCAGGCAGAGTTTCTGGCCGGGGCTTAGGTTTTTCGGCCTGGAAGACTTGAACGCTCAAGTTAGGGCATGGTGTGATGCCGTTGCAAACAAGAGAGTCCACGGTACTACTCAGAAGAGACCTTGCGACCTCTTGGCTGAGGAAAACCTTCATGCCTTGCCAGATAGGGCAGCGTTGGTGGTTTTTCTCGCTGAGGAGCGCAAGGTCAGTCGGGACGGGTTCGTGAGTTTCGGCGGAAGCAGGTACGGAGTGCCTTGGGCTTTCGCTGGGAAGACGGTGGAAGTCAGGGAGAACGGCTACCACGTTGAGGTGTACTCGGGAGGGGCAAGAGTGGCTGTCCACCCCAAGGCGCTGGTACCGGGGACCGTTGTGCCCCTAGCAGGCCAGTGGGACGGCGTACCTCTCGGTACCGACCGAAAGCCAAGACAAGTGTTGGCCACACGAGTAGAGAGCCCCGAGGTTGAAGTGAGGCCTCTCAGAACCTACGAAGTCTTGGCGGAGGTGAGCAGCACGTGATAGCCGTCGAAAAAGCCCGCCAGCAACTACTTGATTTAGGTCTAAGCCAGGCCGCGAGCATCTTGGACAGCAGGTTGGAAGCTGCCTCTCAGAAAGACCTCACATACGCGGACTTCCTGACTGACCTTCTTGACACCGAACTGGCTGCTCGAAGAGAGAGGTACATAACAGCGAGAACCAGGCTAGCCCACCTGCCCTTTCACAAAACGCTGGACCAATTCGATTTCTCCTTCCAGCCCTCCATCGACGAGAGGCAGGTGAGGGAACTCGCGACACTCACCTTTGTGCAGGAAGCGTCCAACATCATTCTGCTGGGACCTCCCGGGGTTGGGAAAACCCATTTGGCAGTCGCTCTAGGCATCGAGGCCATCCGACAAGGAGTCGGTGTGTACTTCGTCACTGCTCACACTTTAGTGGAAGACCTGAAGAGAGCTTACGCCGACAACAGGCTCGACAGGAGGATGAGAGTCTACATCGCGCCCAAAGTGCTGATCATTGACGAGGTAGGTTACCGGCCCTTCGATTCTGTGGGCGCAGCCATGCTCTTTCAGCTGGTGTCTGCCAGGTACGAACGCGGGGCGATTATCTTGACCTCAAACAAAGGGTTTGGAGAGTGGGGTGAGATATTCGGAGACACAGTAGTGGCCACAGCGATCCTGGACCGCCTGCTTCATCACTCCCACATCATCAACATCCGAGGCGAGAGTTGGCGGCTCAGGGAGAAGAAGCGAGCCGGTCTGTTCGGAACCACCTATTCACGACCGGCCGTGAAGTCTGGGGTGGGGGAAAATTCAACCGGCCAAAGTGGGGATGCGGACGTTTTCTTGGACTTCATGATACGCACTTAAGGCTTCGCCTGTATTCCATCGGGCTCCTTCCACCAAGCGACATCTTGATTCGCTCCTCGTTGTACCAGCGCAGGTAATGGTCGAGTCTTCGGATGAACTCCTCGATACTGACCCCAGCCCACGGTCTTCCGTAAAAGAACTCGTTCTTCAACCGCCCGAAAAAGCCCTCGCAGGCTGCGTTGTCGGGAGAACAGCCTTTCTTGGACATCGAGCGCGTAAGTCCCGTGGCTTCCATCCTTTCGATCCAGCCTGGCCACCGGTAGTGGCCGCCCCGGTCACTGTGGACTATGGGATGGTCACCTGCTTTCAGCGTCGCAATAGCACTGTCCAGCATCGAGTTCACCATCCCCGCGTCAGGACTAGTGCTGATGCTCCAGCTGACTACCATGCCGTCGAAGCAGTCAACCATGGGCGAGAGGTAGACCTTGCCTGCGGGCAGTTGAAACTCCGTAAGGTCGGTGAGCCACTTGGTATTTGGCGCGCTGGCGTGAAAGTCTCGCTCAACTAGGTTAGGAACAGGAGGGCTGATCTCACCCACATAGGAGGTGTACTTGCGCTTCTTGAGGTGGATCACGACGAGGTCCTGGTCACGCATGAGCCTGCGTACCACCTTTTCGGACACGGTCCCACCGTCTCTGGTGAGAAAGGCATGAATCCGCCGGTAACCGTAGCGCCCATCCGCCGCGGTGAAAGCGGCACGCACGCGCTCGCGGAGCTCGGCGTACTTATCGGGCATAGACATGACAGTCTTATTGTAAAAGTAGCTGCTCTTGGGCATGGCGAAGCACTCCAGCATCTCATTCAGGGGGTATCTCTTCCTAAGGGCGCCGATCGCTGCCGCCTTCTCCCGGTTGGTCAGTTTCTTCGGATCGGCGCCCGGGCCTTTTTTTAGTATTTCCGCCGTCACTTCCATGACGTCCCGCTCAAGTCGAAGCCGGTAGATCTGCTTTTCTAGCGTATGTATCTGCTGCTTAAGCGACTCCACCTTTGCCGTCAACGCGTTCTTGTCATCGATCAGTGTGGGTTCCATGCGTTTGCGCCTCTTCAACACGGACTCCTTCCCGAGCAGATCGTTCTTCCACTTGTACAAGGCAGCGCGGCTAACTCCGTACTTCGCTGCCACTTCTTTGGCCGGGTCCTCTCTAGAACACAGGTCTAGGACGGCCTCCTCTTTCTGCTCACAGGTAAGTTCCACCTTTGGGTCAAGTGACCTTCTCCCGCGCAGTCCCTGCCGGTCCGGTATCGCTTCATCCAGCCATTGCCTCAATGTTTCCCGGTTCGGGTAGCCAAGGGCATCGATGCTCCGGCGCAGGCTGCGGCCGTGTTCCAGGTAGTAGTCCACTGCGACCTGCTTCTGTTCTTTGGAGTATCTCGGCCTGCGCCGGTATTCCTCGTGAAGCGCGCCGGTGCTCTTGTACTCCCTGACCCACAGCTTCAGTGCCCCCTTTGAAGGGTACCCTAACTCCCGCCTAACGGCGGCCGAGGCACCGCCATACTTGAAGTAGAGTTCAACTGCCTTCGTACGATCTTCGAGTGAGTACACAGACATCCCCCTGTCTCATTTGAGTCCAGGTTTTTGTCCGCACCTCCAGTGGAGGAATTTTCGACCGGCCTTGACAATATCAAAATTAGCGTTCTTGTTTTATGCCCAAAAGTGGCTTGAAATAAGGCTTTTTCGCACCTTTCCATAAAAATGGCAACATCGCACGGGTCCACCTAAACAAGAAATGCACACTTTCACCGAGAAATTTTGCCTTGCCCGATACCCTCGCTTAACGATTTATAGAGGGGTGTGCATTTCTTGGAGGGGTGTGCATCTCGCGAATTATCGGGTGCGAAGAACAGGCAAGTAAGCTGGTGAACTTGCGACAAAAACCCTGTCCTTGTGCCAAGTGGAGGGCTTTCTGTTAAGCTCGATAAATGGCTGGGAGTCCGTTCAAAACAAGATATTTATAACGGTGATTACCATACCGATTGTGAGTTCTATACCGATGTTCTTGTTAAAAGCAGTGTGCCGAATGAAGCAATTCTACAAGAAGATAAGTCCGGTTTCACAAAAGAAAATGCTATATTTTCGCATAACATCTGTGATGCGAATGGGGTGACTGTTCATCGCGGAATTATCGTTTGTAAATCATTTCATGCCCGGCGCTGTCAGATGATGTATCAGCTTGCATTCCCTAAAGCGGAGCTGTTGGTGTGTCCTGTCGATTGCTTTGACATCACTCGCGAAAATTGGCACACTTTTGAATATGGAATTGACCGTGTCATGGGCGAACTGTCACGTTGTGGTAATCAGATGAATGACGAGATTAAGGAGTGGTTGCTGTGACTGACATAATAATCAAACAAGCACAAGAAAACGATATCCCCATTATAGAAGAAATAATGTTTGACGTTGTTGATTTCCTCGATACCATCGGACAACCGCAATGGGAAAGACAAAACGTATCTTGGCAAGGCTTGTCACGCTATTCCAAAGTCGATGACTTTTATATCGCTTCTATTAACAATAACCCTGTCGGATGTTTTGCTCTGATTGACTATGACCCGACTTTTTGGCCTGACGTAGCAAAAGGCACATCATTGTTTATACATAAATTAGCAGTTAAACGCTGTGGCTCGAAACAGGGAGTTTCAAAGGCTTTAATAGATTTTGCAAAGACCGCAAGCGGTAAAACTCGACATAAATGAAGTTCGTCTTGACACGCACCAGTTTAGAACTAAAGTCCGTGCAATTTATGAGCATGAGGGCTTTATATGTGTTGGTGAAAAGTGTTTGTATGAAAAGTATCATACAGCGTTTTATGTTTGGAAAGCTAATTACAGCATCATCCACACTATTGGCGCAGATGGAAGCGAAAAAACGGAGAAACCTATGTAGCCGGACAAGGTAAAATCCCCACAAGTGGACAAACTTTTTCCCCACTTTCGGACAAGATCGTCCCCACTTTAGGACAATAAAGAAGGCCTGCTCCGAGCCGAGCAGAAGGTTTCTGTTACCAGCAATCAACCTTCTCAGCAAAGGAGCAAGCCAACTTGATTGGAGTTGAACTACTTGTGGAGATCCAGTTCCTTGCCCGCCAGGGACTAAACAAGACCCAGATAGCCCGCCGCCTTGGCGTTGACCGCAAGACCGTGCGGAAAAGCCTTGCCCTAGACGTCGATGAATTCGTCAAGAACCCGGCCAAATGGCCGTCGATTCTGGACCCCTACAAGCGCTACCTCCAATATCGACTGGAGATGTTACCGGAACTCAGCGCGGTCCGGCTCTACCGTGAGATAAGCACTCTCTCGTGTCCCGGAGGAAAGGGCGCTGAACTGCTGCCCGACATTCCCTACCAAGGCTCTGAGAGGACCGTCAGGCGCTACGTGTCCGAGATAAGACCCCGGAACGCCAGAGTGTACCGCCCGATTGAGACTCTGCCCGGGGAACAGGCTCAAGCTGACTGGGGTCACTTCGGCCACATCACGCTTGGCGGTGTCCGTCGCCCACTTTACGCCTTCTCCTTCGTTCTCAGTTACTCACGGGTTCGCTACGTTGAGTTTACCACGTCCCAGGACATGGTCACATTCCTAACCTGCCTCAAGCACGCTCTGGAGTACATAGCCGGAGTGCCGCAGGTTGTCCTTTTTGACAACGCCAAGACCGTGGTGAGCGAGCGAGTCGGCTCGGTCATCCAGTTCAGTGAGGACCTTCTGAGGTTCGCCGCGAGGTACAAGTTCAAACCGGAAGCCTGCTGGCTGAATGACCCTGAATCCAAAGGCAAAGTCGAAAGCAGCATCAAGTACGTACGATGGGATTTCTTCTACGGCAGGCCTGTCACTGACCCCGAATCGTTGAACCGGGAAGCGCTGGAGTGGTGTGATGAGGTGGCCAACGAAAAGGTCCACGAAGCCACGATGGAAGTACCCTCGGACCGGCTTTCCGAAGAGAGAAAGGCGCTGGCAGCCCTGCCCGAAAGGCCGGTTAGCGTGTTCCAACGAGTAACAAGGTTCGTGAGGAAGGACTGCACGTTCTCTTTCGAGACCAATCAGTACTCGGTGCCCGCGGCCTACGCCCGGAAAAGAATCGAGGTGTGTGTCTACCCTGACCGGCTGGAGGCCTTCGCGGGGGGAGAACGCGTGGCTGTTCATGGAAGATGCATGGAAAGAGGGCGTCTGGTGCTTAACGAGGCCCACTACCAAGACCGTTTCCACGGGCTGCGTCAGAGGAAAGACTCTCTGCAGACCCAGTTCGAAAGCATCGGCGACTCGGCGCCTCTTTACCTCAAGGGCTTGGCCCGGTCAAGGCAGGGTCATCTCAGGGAACAAGCCCGGCAGATCCTGGCGCTGGCCGCCGAGTACGGGAACGAGGCAGTGAACTTGGCCATGTCCCGAGCCAACCACTTTGGCCAGTACAGTTACGGGACCCTGAAGCAGATTGTCTTGAAACAGCTCCAGGTCCCCGGCGCTCTTCCTGTTGACCCTCGACAGCTCATTCAGGCCCCGTACAATGGCCCCTATGTAGAGGTGGAACGCCGCTCCCTGGGCGACTACGTCAAACTTGTGGAGGTGGCCGGGAGATGAGTTCCATGGAAAGCCTTGAGGCAGGACTTAAGCGCCTGAAACTGCGACGTTTCCGTGAGATTCTCGAGTCGGATGCTGAACGTGAGCAGCTCATGCGTTTCAAAGACCCGCTCTCACTGGTGACCTATCTGGTGGACCAAGAGGTGATGGCCAGAGACGCCACGCAGAAGGAACTCCGCTTTCGCGTGGCGCGGTTCCCCTCCGGAAAGACCCTGGATAAGTTCGATTTTGGACTTCAGCCGGCGGTAAACGAGGCGCGAGTCCGGATGTTGGCAAACCTGGACTTCGTGAGAGCGGCAGAGAACGTGATCTTCTTGGGACCCAGTGGTGTCGGGAAGTCGCACCTGGCGATCTCCTTGGGCCACTTGGCCGTGGAAGCCGGGTACAACGTACGCTTCACAACAGCCCAGGACCTTGTCGACAACCTCTACGCCTCTTTGGCTGACGGCAACTTCAAACGAGAGCTTGAGCGCTACGCCAAGTTCGACCTGCTCATCATCGATGAATTAGGGTTTCTCAGTCTGGACAAGACAGCCTCGAACCACTTCTTCCAGGTCATCAACCAGGCATACGAACGACAGGCTGTCATCGTGACGAGCAACAGACCGTTTCAGGAGTGGTCCGGGGTCTTCCACGACTCGGTCATCGTCACGGCGATCCTCGACAGACTGCTGCATCACGCTCACCTGTTCAACCTAAAAGGTGACAGCTACCGTTTGAGAGATCACGTGAAGAGGGACGGCAAGGAGGTGGCGCCGCTGGCCTAAAGCTGTCTAGCACTACCGATTCGAAACGTCAGCGAACGACAAAGGAGGTGGGGAAAAAGTTTGGCCGAAAGTGGGGAGATTTAAATGGCCGTTGACAACCTACCGTTTTTTATCATGCAAGCAATACAAGTGGATTATTACATCTTGACCCTTTATCCACATTACATGGCAATGATAAAAAGGTTTGCTATTTCACGCCAAACAAGGAGTATGCGCTTTTCTATCTGCGGGATAAGGACATCAACCATGTAACTTGTGGAGTGTCAGATGATGGCGTTGTAGTATATCACGAGCAGTTTCCGCAGCAACTTGAAGTCTTATATATGGGGCGAAACGGAACGATTTACCACTGTGACAGTAAAGACATAACTACAGGACACACGAAAGGTGTTTGGGTGGCGGTTTCTCCTATAAAAATAAAACGTGAAGAACATATAAATAATGTCTATGAAGATATTTGCGAAGCCGAGCGATTTGGCAAGGTTCATATTGTTCGATATCAAACCTTATCTGAAGAGAAAAAAAGCGAAATTACGGAGATGATGAAAAACTCCATCCTGAAAAACCGCCTGCTGGGGTCGCAATCTCCAAAGGCTGTGTTTATGCGCACTTATTTTCCGGATTCATGGAAAATGGCTGAGGAGGCAAAACTAAATGGCCTATAAAGACTCAAAATGGGCATCACAAATCCTCGCTCTCCAGCATGACGATGGCAGCTGGGTGCATTTCCATACGCTCAGCAATCCGACTAAATCGCAGCTGATGACGACAGAGCAGGCGCTCAGGCGGCTTCGCATTCTCGGCTTCACAAAAGACGACGAACCGATATGCTGTGCAATGCATTATATGGAAGCAAATCTTGCCAACCCGGAACCCACCGTGTTTCACGAAAAGAAGCACGATTCCAAAACATATGGCGATTTGATGCTCGACGCATGGCTGCGCTTGTTTGACTCGGAAAACAAATCAGCGCTCTCTGTTGCGAAAAAGTGGGCGTTGATTATTGAAGCTGCATTTGCGGACGGTATTCACTTCCCGCTATCCGATTCATGGCGGAATCCGGCTGACCGGAAAGCGGATTGTACATTTAGAATAAGCAGGATATTAAAACAGTTGGGAGTGGTTGTATGAACCTATCCATTGTAGATTGCTTTGGCTATAATCTTTCGCCGCAGGAACGCTTGCGCCTTATAAAAGAAGCGGGATTTGGGGGTGTGATGCTTTTATGGGCGGACTACTTTGATAAAGATTATAAGCAATTCCCCGAATACGCAAGTAAAATCGGCTTGAAAATAGAAAACGCACACGCGCCGTATCTACGCGCGAACGATTTATGGAAGGATACTCTTGACGGACAAGCTGCTTTTGATGAACTTGTTGCCTGTATTGAGGAATGCGCCGCTTGTGGAATACAAACGGTAGTCATGCACCCGGAGAATAAGAGCGGCACCAAAACAGTAAAAATGCCGCAAGACTTCTCCATTGGACTTGAACGTATGAAGCGGCTTGTCGATATGGCAGAGCGACTTGATATAAGCATTGCCGTTGAAAACATGAGCCGCCCGGAGTATCTGGAGGACATTTTCAAAAATGTCCAGTCAGACAAATTGGGATTTTGTTTTGACAGTGGTCACTGGAATGTGTTTACTCCGAAAGTGGATTTGTTGTCTTTGTACGGCCATAAGCTAAAAGCGGTACATTTGCATGATAATGCTGGGTTTGACGACTGGCACGCCCTGCCGTTTTCAGGTGGTATTAATTGGAACGATATAGCTACCAAGTTAGCCGGAAGTTCTTATCCCGATGTAGCGGCGCTGGAGATTGGAAATAAAAACTTTGAAGGCATAACAGACCCGCTTGAATTTTTACGTCTGGCCGTCGAGCGGGCAAAGAAAATAGTCTATTGCATGAAATCGACAGAGGGGGTATAGGGGGTATGATGTAGACTTGGCAAAAGCGGTTGAGGACAAGACGGTAAAAAATGCGGCTAAGTATCCGATAAAAGAAGAGGTGGAAAATGAGCTACACTGAAATCAACTCAAAAACATGGGATGTATGGGCGATGAATGGCTGCTGCTGGGCAGTTCCTATAACACACGAGGCGTATGAGAATGCGAAAAATGGTAATTGGGAGGTCATTCTGACACCGTGCAAGCCTGTGCCGAAACAGTGGTTTTCTCCGTATTTGAAAGACGGTTTCCTGAGCGGTGTCAATCTGCTTGGACTTGCGAGCGGTGGCGGTCAACAGATGCCGGTTTTTGCCGCGCTCGGTGCTGATTGCACGGTGCTAGATTATTCTGACAGCCAGCTTGACAGCGAACGCATGGTGGCACAGCGCGAAGGCTATGATATCAACATCGTTAAGGCGGATATGACAAAGCGGCTTCCATTTGATGATGAAAGCTTCGATGTGATATTTCACCCTGTGTCCAACTGCTACATAGAGGACGTTTACCATGTTTGGAATGAGTGCTTCCGCATCCTGCGGCGTGGTGGTGTTCTGCTCGCAGGAATGGATAACGGGTTCAATTTTATCGTTGAGGACGTTACCGTGCGTCCGATGGTGATTGAGAATAAATTGCCGTATGACCCTTTGAAAATGCCGAAAGAACAATACGACCGGATGGTCAAAAATCATGAGGGTATCCAGTTCAGCCATACGCTGGACGAGCAGCTTGGCGGCCAGTTAAAAGCTGGTTTCCTACTGACCGATGTATTCGAGGATTTTAATAATGAGCCGTCTGCCATTGCTGATGGGATTCCGGCATATTGGGCAAGTCGCGCGGTGAAGCCGTATGTAACCGGAGACGGAATGCGCTGTGTGCCGAATAAAGAATGAAAGGATGATAAAATCATGTTAAGAAAAATGCCGACACATTGTGGAGACGACACCTGCTCATCCTGCGGGTGGGTTCGACAAGCCGGATATTGCCACAATCCCAATACGGCGGTGACCATTTTGTCACACTGATTGACCTGGAAGGGCATCCGTTTTGCTTGTGCAGAAAGTGAGCGAGAAGATGAATATCCTTTATAACACGATAAGAAAGAGCTGCAACAAACCCTCGCTAACGATTGATACCTTCGCTAACGATTTATCGGTAGGGGTGTGCATCGTATCAATAATATAAGCATTAGCCAGCAAAAAACCGCCGAGAGCAGGGAGGACTCTGGCGGTGTTTTCGTTATATGAGCAGATCCGTTCCCGCTACTACTGCCTATCTCAGAAGGTCTCATCTAGTCGTTACCAGCCGGCTTTGAAATAGAGGCGCTGAAGAGGTTCGTAACCTGGATATGGTAGGCACAATGGCCATAGGCTGTTCGCAAGACTGAGACCCCGGAACAGATAGACCCGAGCCGACATATGCCTGTATGAGCAGATGCGCAGATCTCGACATCTGATGATTGCCTATGTGGGCATATAAGCGTATACTGGCACCAGACGGAACCCTGCTGTTGTCAAGCTGAGTGAATGGCGTTGCGTCTCACGCTTTCGCCAGGAGATAGACTCTCTGCTAAGTGGTGTCTTACTCGTTAGTCTTGGAGGTGACTTACCGTATGCGTCATGCTATGGATGGAAGGAAGTCGGGGCTTAGTCTCTTCGATAGATACCTGACCCTTTGGGTTACTGCCTGCATTATCGCTGGGGTTACCATCGGCCTAAAGATCCCATCGATCCCGAAGTTCTTGAGCCAGTGGGAGTACGCCCAGGTGTCAATTCCGGTGGCTATCCTCATCTGGGCGATGATCTATCCCATGATGATCCAGATTGATTTCGGAAGCATAGTCCGAACCGGCAGACAGCCGAAAGGGCTGATCGTGACCTCGGTCGTGAACTGGCTGATTAAGCCATTCACCATGTTTGGGCTGGCGGTTTTGTTCTTGAAGGGGCTTTTCGCTCAGTGGATCCCGCCAGCGCTTGCGGATCAGTACGTGGCAGGTGCCATCCTCCTGGGCGCAGCGCCGTGTACCGCAATGGTCTTTGTGTGGAGCTACTTGTGTGATGGAAATGCGGCCCACACTCTAGTGCAAGTTGCCATCAACGACCTGGTGCTTCTCATACTATATGCCCCGATCGTCATGCTCGAGTTGGGCCTTACGTCGCTGAAAGTGCCCTATGATACGATCTTTCTGTCAGTCTTCCTCTACATCGTGATCCCACTCGTTCTCGGGTATCTGACGCGTTCGCGGCTTATCAAGATCCACGGAGTGCAGTGGCTAAACGAGAAGTTCCTGCCCAAGCTCAAGCCGGTTACGATTGTGGCTTTGCTGCTGACTTTGGTCATCCTCTTCTCATTCCAGGGCGAGACTATTGTGAATAACCCGGTTCACATCCTGATCATCGCAATCCCGATGACTATACAGACCTACCTCATTTTCGCTATCGGATACTGGTGGGCTAAGTTGTGGAAGGTTGACAGGACCGTGGCCGCGCCTGCAGCGATGATAGGCGCCAGCAACTTCTTCGAACTCGCGGTGGCGGTCGCGATATCCTTGTTTGGTCTGGGTTCAGGCGCCGCCCTGGCTACCGTCGTCGGCGTCTTGGAGGAAGTACCTATAATGCTCAGCCTTGTCTGGATTGCGAACCGGACCAAGCACTGGTTTCCAGAGCCGTCAGAGCGTTGAAGTAGAATGGTTGAATGCTGTGAGGCTAGCACAACGGTGGATGTCCTCCCGAGTAAGGGTAGGCAGTGAGGAGAGATCACATGGAGGCGCTACAGGTCGCTTGGGATTTCTTTCAGAAGCAGATACTGGGAATGAGCTGGCTCAATGCCTTGTTCGGTAGTCTTCTGACGTCAGTAGGGCTGGATACTGGGAGCCGAATTGGCGGCAGTATCCAGTTCTTCCTATACGACACCAGCAAGATCCTGGTGTTGCTATCGGTACTGATCTACATTGTCTCCTACATCCAAAGCTACTTCCCGCCCGAGCGGACGAAGAAGATCCTGGGACGCTTCCATGGGATCTCAGGGAACCTTTTTGGCGCCCTGCTCGGGACCGTGACACCGTTCTGCAGTTGCTCATCTATCCCTCTCTTTATCGGCTTTACCAACGCCGGGCTTCCGCTAGGTGTAACCTTCTCCTTCCTGATCTCCTCCCCGTTGGTCGACCTCGGCTCTTTGGTCATCTTGATGAGCGTTTTCGGGGCAAAGACTGCCCTTGCCTACGTGGTCTTCGGGCTCGTGCTCGCTGTTGCCGGCGGAACCGCCATTGAGAGACTCCATATGGAAGAGTATGTGGAACGTTTCAACAAGCCCAGCGGAGAAATCGACATCGAGGCGCCCGAACTCACATCCCAAGAGCGGCGGCAGTACTCTTCTGAGCAGGTGAAAGAAACGCTGCAGAGGGTGTATCTGTACGTTCTTTTGGGCGTAGGGATCGGCGCTTTGATCCACAACTGGATACCGAACGAGTGGATCCAGGCAGTCCTTGGGGGCAAGAACCCGTTTGCCGTTGTCATTGCGACGGTGGTGGGCGTTCCCATGTACGCTGATATCTTCGGCACAATCCCAGTTGCGGAGGCCTTGTACGCGAAGGGGGTAGGTCTTGGCACGATTCTGGCCTTCATGATGGGTGTTACGGCTCTCTCCTTGCCATCAATAATCATGCTGGGCAGGGTAGTGAAGCCCAAACTGCTGACGCTGTTCGTCGGCCTCGTGACAGTCGGCATTATCATCATTGGCTACGGCTTCAATGCCTTTAGTTTCCTGTTTACCTAGAGATTTGGAATTGGGAGGGGATCCTTGTGGACATAAAAGTGCTGGGGGCTTGCTGCAAGAAGAGCCTAGAGACATTCGAGAACACCAAACTTGCGGCCGCGGCGCTGGGCCTTGATGCCACGGTGGAAAGCATCGGCGACGCTATGGAGATCGCGAGCTACGGGGTCATGCGCGTTCCCGCAATAGTAGTGGATGGGAAAGTAATCCTTCAAGGTAGGTTTCTCAAGCAGAACGAGGCTGAGGCTATCTTGAGGAAGTACCTCGGACTGTAGAGCACCCGGTCAAGGTTAGGGACGCAGGGCTCCATCAAGGAGCCCCCGCTCTGCCGCCAGGCCCATCTTAGCAACCTTGCTGCAGGCCTCCGGAATGCCTGCCCTGACGGCGATAAGGCAACCCAGATTCGTTTGCGAATACAGTGTGCAGATCGGCGCCAGCGTCGATCCGCATGGTCTGCTGTCGCCAGACCATGGAGATGTGAAGGTGGTCAACGAGGAAGTGGAAGACGTGGAGACGATCGCATTTCCAGCTATTTGATAGACCCAAGCATCAAGCCTATTGCCGTCTTTCAGCGATTATATGCGTCCTATTCTCTGGTCCTCCGTCTTTATGCATGTAGAGCGTGTGGAACCTGAACACAATAAGGGGTGGTTTCAAGTGACTAATGGAAGGCGTGCAGATGACAGTTGCTGTTCCTGCGGTCCACGGTGTTGCGGGCCTGTACCCGCACCCGCGGCCAGGGGTAAGAAGAGAAACATAGTGATAGACTTCCTGTACCTGGACTTGAGCGTATGTACGCGCTGTCAGGGAACCGATCAGAGCCTTGACGATGCGCTGGCGGAAGTCGCGAAGGTACTCGAGGCGACCGGGTCAGAAGTTGTAGTGAACAAGATCAATGTTACTAGCGAGGAGTTGGCCGTCAAACATAGGTTCGTCAGTTCACCCACAATTCGTGTGAACGGCCGAGACATCCAGATGGAAGTCAAAGAAAGTCTCTGCGACTCCTGCGGCGATCTGTGCGGGGAAGACGTTGACTGCCGAGTATGGGTGTATCAGGGCAATGAGTACACGGTTCCTCCGAAAGCGATGATAATTGAGGCCATACTGAAGGAAGTCTATGGGGGACATAGCAGCAGTCCGGTAGAGCAGGAGTATGTCTTACCTGAGAACCTGAAGCGGTATTATGCAGCCATAAATGAGCGGGGCAAAGGCAGCGGCTCAGGAACCAGGTGTTGCTGAGTCAAGGGCCATTGAGCGGAGAAGGAGGGCGATTGCGTACATCAATCTGGGAGCAGGCTGCTGAGATGTTTGGCCATAGCCGGGACCGATACTCTGCCCATTTACTGCGGTCGTCCCGACGGCGACAGGGCCTGCTGCACCTCCTCAAGTGTCGGATACTCTCCAGTTTCCGCCATCTTACCATCCACCAGTGTTATGGGTAGAACGGCCAGCTGACGCTTTCTGACCATGGGTAGTACCTCGGGATTGGAGAGAAATTCCTGTGGCTGCGAGTTGAGCGAGTACCGTTTCACCGTTACGCCCTCCTTCTTGATAGCGACGATCGCTTCGTTGATATCAGGAGCACAGGATCGACGGTTGGTCGCATAATCCCGTTGGGCAGCACATCGGCGGATGGTATATCTTGATCCTCGGACCGTTGCTCATGCTACTATCTCGTTCACTCCGAAGAGTCTCTAGGTTCTGTCTCCGGGCGTGTCGGCCTATTGGGTCCGAGCACGCAGCGGCCGTCTTCCCTAAGTTCAAGGCGAGCCTTCAGGCGCTGAGCATCGTCTTCGAAGACGGGTCCAGATAGGTGTTCTCTGACAAGGTCGCACAGGCCCCCGGTGAACTCAGACAGATCCTGCGGGACAGAGTAGTAGACCCAGGTGCCGACTCGCGAGTCTGTCACGAGACCGGCCTGGCGTAGAATTGCCAAGTGCTTTGATACCCGGTATTGAGGCAGTCCAAGCGCCTCCGAGATCTCACAGACACACAGCGGGCCTCCTGAGATCAGGATCATCCTTAGTGCACGCAGGCGTGTAAGGTCTGATAGGGCTTTGAACCCCGACATGTACGTGTTCATATATGCACCTCCCCACAAGCATTATATGCTTGCGTGGGCATGCAGGCTAGGGTGAGAAGAGACTGATAAGCGGGTGTCGTTTCGAGACGTAACTACGCTGTCCCCGCCTTGGGGTAGTAGCAGTCCTGCGCTGCAGTTCTTCAGCAAGGCGCCCAATGACTCGGCGGAATCTCAGAGCGACAAAAACCAAGCGTAGCAGACATTTATGGACATCATTGAAAACCCACGAAGTATCTCAAGTATGAATGGCATTCAGGAGGTCGTGGGTTCGATTCCCTTCCGGTCCACCAGCACAACTAGCCAATCTCAAAACTCTAGCCACACGAGAATCACTTGATTGGGCTCATTTGCTGCTTACCCTGTATTAGGATGTTGCCTATTGCTGTGGAAGAGTCAAGCGGCTTTCCTTCTTCTCGAGAGAGCATAGAGACCGGACATTTGAGGGCTACACTGCACGGTTAGTCAAAAGCGTTCTTGACTTCTATAATTGCGGTGTCACACTGATTTCGAGGAAGTGTCATGATGGCCTCTGACACCTACATGCAGAAACCTGGCAACGATAAGGAAAATGTCCGGTGCGCAGACAGGACGCCCGTGTTCTACAACCGAATTTACTGCAAGTCCGCCGAGAACATGGACGAACTGCCGGATGGTTGCGTCAGCCTGACGGTCACGTCTCCGCCCTACTGGAATGCCATCGACTATGACCGCCATTCCAAGGACCCGAGTCTCAACTATCGCACTAGGCGCTACGCTGTTGGCTACGACGACTACGAACAATACCTCAAATGGTTTGGCTCGATTTCTCTTGAGGTGCTCAGAGTAACCAAGCCAGGAGGATATTACGGAATAGTGATAGGGACCATACTGCTGGATGGGCGTCACTATCCTGTTCCGTTCGACGTTACATCATTGCTGACTCGCTCAGGGTGGGAGTTCCATCAAGACATCATATGGCATAAAGTCACAGGCGGGGTGAAGAGGGCGGGAGGGTTTCTGCAAAGGCCATATCCCGGGTATTACTACCCAAACATCATGACCGAGTATATCCTGATATTTCGGAAACCGGGGCCTCCCATCTATGAATCCAATAGAGGCAGACAGGATTCTACGTCACAAGTTCCAACGGAACTTCTGTTCACCAACGAAATAGCCAACACAGTATGGCATATTGCTCCTGTTCCGCCTCGTGTCATCAACCACCCTTGCCCGTTTCCAGAGGAGATTCCCGAGCGGCTGATACGCCTGTACTCCTATCCTGACGACCTCATACTGGACCCGTTCTGCGGGTCGGGACAGACTCTCAAAGTGGCTCGGCACTTGGGCAGACACTACGTAGGTTACGACATCAGCAAGGAGTACGTTGAATTATCGCGTCAAAGGGTAGATGAAGAGACAGGAATTAGACAAAACCAACTTGTTGCTTCCTTTGGGAAGATCGATAAAGATGAAAAGAGAAATGCTAACAAAGATGTCAAGAGAGCAGGCGGAACCAGACCTCACACGACAACTCGATGCAAGAAATGAACAAGAGACCAAGACGAGATGAATCTCAGAATCCGCTTTTCGGTTGACAAGTCGACTGAGTATTAGGGCTTGAGTAGCTAGTGGAAGTGCTACAAAGTTGCATTAGTTGCATATTGTTGCACGCTTGCGACAGGATTCGGCAGGGCTTCTTGAGAATATGGTAATCCACTAAAAAGGGGGCCGGGAGAATGAGCGTTTTCCGGAAGATTAGTGAGACGGCGCGAGCAGCAGCGGCCACCGTTGGCGAAAAATCTGCAGACTTCGCCGAGGCCACAAAACTGAGGATTGCGAGATCACGGCTCGAAGGCGACATCAAAGATATCAAGACGGAACTGGGTCATGTGGTGTACGAGGCGTACAAGAAAGGGATCGAACCGAACGAAGCAGTGCTTCAGGATGGTTTCCAGAGGATCGCCGCCGCTGAGAGGGAAATTGAGGAGATAGACATGAAGCTTGCCAGCGGGCCTAGGGCTCTGCGGTCACAAGAGCCTGCAGCAGAGCAGGGGTCTTCCACACAAACGACGCCACAACAAAGCGTTCCCGATCAGGCCACTTCTCAGCAGGAGGTACCCGTTCTAGAGACATCGCAGGAAACCGCCGGAATTCAGAGACCAAAGTTTTGCCCAGAGTGCGGGAATGCCTTGACACCAGAATCCAAGTTCTGCGGTAACTGTGGCACTCGTATACTTTAGACTCGCTACGCGAGCAGTGCGTCACCAGGGCCAAGGGAACGACAGAGAGTAGATTGCCGCCGTGCAGCACCGCCGCACCAAGTTTAGCATTGCTGCAGAGTGACAGAAGACCGCCCCCCAGGAAGGGGCGGCCAGCCTCTGGCAATCAAGCCGTCAATCTACTTAAGCACTTCTCCGGAACTATTTCTTCCAGACTGCCTTTTGTTCTTTGACGTACTCCTCGACTTCGCGCAACAGAGCCTGGGCGTCGAAGACGACACCGTCACGAATTGTCCACTTGACTCCGCCTTTGCGCACTTTGGTGACGCGGTCTTCCGCGAACACCTCAAGCCCACCGCCATACATTACTTTGAAGTTGTCTAGCGGGTTTCCATCCACTATGGCCAAATCGGCAAGGTAGCCTCTGCGAACTCCACCCTCAAGGCCCGATAGGCCGAGAACTCTGGCCGAATTGGTCGTGGCCACTTTGATGACATCCAAGGGATGTAGGCCGGTTTCCTGCAGAAGCTCCAGCTCGCGGATCAAGGACACGCCGTACAGGGTGTACTGGAATCCAGCGTCGGCGCCGGCGGTGACTACCCCTCCGCGATCGAAGAAGGTTTTCACCCACTTCATCCAGATCTGATACTTCTTCTTCCAGGCAATTTCATCGGAAGTCTTCCAGTCAAAGTGGAACGATGCGTGTACTCCCGGTTGCGGTGTCCAGAAGTTATACAGCTGCGGTGACGCGTATCTTTCGCTGTACTCCGAGCGCTGTCCGCGTCCCAGGTCACGGTTGACTTCATATGTGGCGTAGGTCGGATCCCAAACCGTGCCATTGCGGATCATGAGGTCAATAACTTCAAGGATTCTCTCGGGATAGTTGTCGGCTTCTATCCAGTTGTAGGCCGACTGGCGGAAGCGCTGCAGTTCGTCCATTTCGTTATAGTTCGGAGGGAAGTTCTGCACTCCAGGGATAGCCGCCTCTGGGATGCCGTAGGTATGTTCGATGGTGGTTACGCCTGCGTTTGAGGCGTCTATGGCGTCAAGTTCGCTATTTAGAGACAAGTGTACGGCAGTGCCGCCCTTCATACCAAGTTTTCTAACCTCATCGCAGATGGCTTCAAATGGCTCGAACGGGGGCTCGATAAGCTTGATGCCGTCGGCTCCACCGTCATGGAACTCCTTCACCAGGTCTCTCGCCCTATCTGGACTGATGTACTCATTGCGGGGAAGACCCTGCAACACGATTAGTCGCGGGATGACCTCAGTACTGCCATTGTTGGCCTTTGCGCGGTGCTCGAATAGCTCGGATTCTCCTGCGAAGCCGCAGTTGCGGATAGTAGTGATTCCGTGGCCCAGCATCAGTTTGTACATGTATCGCCACGTTTCTGGCCCAACATGATTGGGATCAGTAGGAACGTGCCCGTGCATTTCGATGAGGCCTGGGATTACGTACATCCCTTTGGCATCGATTACGCAATCGCCGGTAGGTCTCTCAAATCCCGGCCCGTACCTGGAAAGGCCGATGGGGTCAGCCTTGACGATGTCCACGATTTTGTTGCCTTCAATTATGATATCCATCGGTCCTTCGGCCGGAGTCCCGCGACCGCTAACGATTGTGGCGTCGCGAATGACTAGACGTTTATACTTCTTTCCGGTTTCGCTTGTTTGGGTTCCCATGTACCCTGCTTACACTCCCTTCCTATCATGGCGAATTGTCTCCGCGGACGTCCGCGTGCAGTTATGAGATTGATTCTTGGGGGTATTCCCCATGATGAGGGCGTGCTCCTGCTTACTTGGTCACAAACCGACAGACCGCCGTTGCTGGGCTGACTCCCGCGAACCGGTGTCAGCGTTGGGAGCCCGCTGGACTACCGCTATGCGGCGAACTCTCCCGCTTGTCTCATGATGTGTGGGAGAAGGGGAGAATCTCTCGTTGGTGTACTGTCGATTGCCCATTTCTAGGGGGAATCTTCCAACCCATGTCGAAGATCTAATCGAAGATCCAGTCGAGGCTCTAGTGTGAGACCTAATCAGAAGAACTAGTTGAAGGCCCAGTCGAAGACCTAGTCGAAGGCCCATAAGGACCTGGTTTACTGCCTCATTGCAGCATCATGAAGACCAAGAAAGGAGACATGTGAATGGCGAGCTGTGCAGAGAGCCGTCGAGACAGCCATGCAGAGGAAAACCCCTCAGTGACGTTTGATGACTACGCCAGAGCCGAGAGATTCTTGCCCTCCAATATCCAGAAAATCCTATTCGGTTTGGAAGCGGTCCCTCGCTGGATAGATGAGGGGGATTGCTTCTGGTACAAGTTCGACACCCGTCAAGGCAAGCGTTTTGTGTTCGTTGACCCAACAACAGGCAAGATCGCGGACGCATTCGACCATGTCCGCCTCGCGGCGGCGCTGTCCTTGGCGTCGGGTACTGCTTGCGGCCACGACAAACTGCCTTTTGACGAAATAACATGGCGTGACGGCCGCACCAAAGTGGCTTTCAAGGCGGGTTCGGTCAACTGGTTATGTGACCTCGAAACCTACCAGATCGTCAAAGAGGATGTTCCATGCGAGAACCCCGAAGAAGTTCTGTCTCCAGACGGCAAGTATGCCGCATTTGTCCGGGACTACAACGTATACGTGAGAGTCGCGGACACGGGTGAGGAGATTCAACTGACCACCGATGGCCAAGAGAGATTCGGGTACGGCCAATCGGCGGTTTCGCCTCTCGTTACGGCCGGGCTGGTGTCAGAAGAGACGCGGGCAATGTGGGCAAGGCCAATCATCCATTGGTCCCCCGATTCCCGCAAGATCCTGACATTCCAATTGGATAACCGCAACGTCAAGGAGTGCTACCTGATCCAGTCGGTGCCACTTGATGGCAGCAAACGTCCTCTCTTGCACCGGTATCCATACGTCCAACCGGGTGATGAGGCGGTCTCCGAGGTGAGCGCCGTTGTTCTCGATGTTGAACGTCGAAAGACAGTCAGGGCCAAGATGGATCCCATGATGGATATCTACTATGCGGGAATGCAGACGTGGGTGTATTGGACCAAGGGGCCCAAACCTAGGGTTTACTTCGCGGAGGCCACGCGGATGTACCGGTCGGCCAGACTCCACATGATGGACCCAGAGACCGGGGACACCAAGTGCTTGTTTGAGGATACCGCTCCCCCCACGGGTGACAAATTCCACATAGCGCAGATTGGAGACGCCCAAGAGTTTTTGTGGGTTTCCCAAAGGGACAACTGGGCCCACATCTATTTGTATGATGGAGTCACTGGAGAACTGAAACGACAAGTCACGTCTGGGCCGTGGGTAGTTCGTGGGATTGCCCGCGTCGACGAGACGAATCGCATTGTCTACTTCGAAGCCGGCGGCAGGGAAGACGGGCGCGATCCGTACTACCGCCACTTGTACTCTGTGGGACTCGACGGAGGCGAGATTCGACTGCTGACTCCCGAAGACGCCGAGCATCAGGTGACGTTCTCGCCATCCGGCGGTTATTTCGTAGACACTTACTCTCGGATCGATCTGCCGCCGGTCCATGTAGTCAGGAAGGCTAGCGGCGAGATGGTGTGCAAATTGGGCGAAGCCGATATATCGCTTCTCCTGGAAACCGGATGGAAATATCCTGAGCGTTTCTCAGCAAAGGCGCGCGATGGAGTCACCGATATCTACGGAATGGTCATAAGGCCGTCCAACTTCGACCCGACCAGGAAGTATCCCGTTATTGAGGCAAATTACTCGGGTCCGCAGACCATTCGCACTCCCAAGGCCTTCGGAGGCGGGATGGGTTCGAGCAAGATCTGGTACGATCAGGCTTTGGCCGAACTCGGGTTTATCGTCGTTACGGTTGACGGCTTGGGTATGGCATACAGATCGAAGTCTTTCCAGGATTTCGCCTACAAGAATCTTGGCGATGCAGGGTTGGATGACCATATCGCCGCTTTTTGGCAGCTTGCCGACAGATATCCCTACATGGATCTGTCGCGAGTCGGCATCTACGGCAGTTCGGCGGGGGGATACGCCTCGACTCACGCGATCATGGCAAGGCCAGATTTCTACAAAGTGGCTGTCTCGTGGGCAGGTAACCACGATCACCGCACTGACAAGGCTGCGTGGAATGAGCGGTACATGGGGCCCTTGGGGCCGCACTATGAGGAACAGGCCAACTCCCATCTAGCGGCTAACCTCAAGGGCAAACTCCTCATTATGCATGGAGACATGGACGAAAATGTTCCGCCCGCATCGAGCGTGCAGTTGATCGATGCGCTTATCAAGGCCAACAAGGATTTCGACTACCTGGTTCTTCCCAACGCGCCTCACGCCTACGGGATGCACCCTTACATTGTACGCAAGAGGTGGGATTACTTCGTCAAACATCTCCTGGGCGTGGAGCCGCCTAGGGAGTATCCGTTGTTTAAGGTGTAGATCGGTAACGCGGGCGTTTGGGCAAGAATCCAACGGCCTCTAGCGTCAATCGTCCGGCGGCAATATGGCCGAAATTAGTTCGCGATACGTAACGTTCGATACAGGGATTTCAGTATCAGCTGCAGAATGGGATCCGTAGGCATTTCCGAATTCGCCGATCATTTTCGAGGAGGGATACCCATGCTGAGAACCGATGTATTCACCCCTTCCCGCTTTACGGGAAAAGGGAGCATCACCTTGCGTGGTGTTGAGGTTCCGTATCACACAGTCTGCGAGGACAATGTGCTCTACGACGACGAGGGAAAACCCATCGCCTCAATCTTCTCGTATTCGTACTTCCGTTCAGATGTGGAGGACACAAAGTCCCGGCCGGTAATGTTTGCATACAACGGAGGCCCGGGGACTTCTTGCATGATGGTCCACGTGGGTTTCTTGGGTCCAAAGAGAATCAAGTACGGCGACAATATCGACGACAATGGTATACCTCTTCCGCCCTATGAATCCTGCGACAATCCTCATTGCCTTTTGGACATAACCGACCTGGTGTTGATTGACCCCGTTGGAACCGGTTTTGGTCGTCTCTTGGACGAGTCAAAGAAGGACCAGTTTTACGGAGTCGAGGCCGACGCCGAGGCAGTTCTCACGTTCATCCAGGCTTGGCTTGCCCGTTACAATCGCTGGCATAGCCCCAAGTACATGTTGGGGGAGAGTTACGGTTGCACCAGGGCGAGCATAGTTGCTGGAAGAGGGTCGTTGGGCGGTTCCGACAGGGCATACAGCGTACCCTTTGACGGTATTATCATGATCGGCAACACCGTATTAGTGGGCAAACAGTTCCGAGATCACCCTCCTGTATATCGCGCGGTCTTGACTTTCCCGACTCTGGCGGCAATCAACTGGCATCACAACCGTCCGTCTGACCAAACTGTAGATGAATTCGTTGCCGAGGCGAAGAAGTTCGCCGACACAGAGTACTTGCTTGCTCTGTATCAGGGGAACAGCCTGCAAGGAGAGGCTCGCGAACACATCGTCGAGCGGGTCATGTACTACACAGGGGTTTCCAGAGAGTATCTGGAGAAGCGGGCTTTGTTTGTGGACGATGTTGAATTTCGTCGTGAAGTCCTGCGCAAAAAGGGCCTTTCAGTGGCTCGTTTGGATGGACGGATTACCCGCCCGCTGTACTCACCCTTCATGGATGAGGAGCAATGGGGAGTTCGCGACGACCCGTCCCAGGGCAAGTATGATCCGTTCTTCCAGTCGGTTCTCTGCGGCGAGGTTTTCCCCATGTTGGGGATCAAGTGGGATCGCAGCTTTGTGAACTCGGCTTCGATGTATATGAACTGGAATAGAGACATTAAGGGACAGGACACGGCTCAGAGCCTAAGTACCGCCATGAGGCGAGTCCCTGGCATGCGGACGTTCTTCGTGAACGGTTACTACGACATCGCTACGCTAATCGGCGTCCTCTACTACACTCTGGACCATGCCGATCTGCCACAAGACCGGACATTCGTCAAGGGCTACCCGGCGGGTCACATGGCATACTTGGGCGAAGACAACATCCAAGCTGTGACCGATGACATATACACCTTCATCAAGGGCGGAAATCCGACCAAGTAGTCCGAGTAAGTAGGCAGACAGATTAGGCAGACCGAGCAACCAAGGCAAAGCGCAAGGAAACGCGGCCAGCATCCAAATGCTGACCGCGTTTTTTCTACTCGGAAATCCGTTACTCTGCGATTCCCTCGCTACTGTACAGCTACTTTGCCACCCCTAAGAAATCCGTCAGCATGAACTGCATCCTAGCCAAGAACAACGAGACTCGGGCCATGACAGTGGTGCCAAAAGCCGAGCCAAAGGCTATCATCATGGTGTAGCGGCCGATCCTCGACACGTATTTTGTTGGGCCTTTGGGTTCCACCGTAAAAAGGAAGAAGGCTACAGTGCCGAGGACTCCAAGGAACAGCAAAACGGCGTTGACATAGGTGGAGGTTCCCGGGTCCTTCAAAGGAGTGATTGTGGCGGCAATCTGGTCCAAGAACATGGGTTTCCATGTCTTGGTGAGAACCACGCCGGCACCTGCTCCGATGCTGAAGGAGATGGGATACCTCGCCACCCACTGGAGATTCGTTGAGAACCTGAAGTATATAAGGAGCCCGAGAATGATTGGGATGATGTAGTGCCATGTCCCTTTCTCAAGTATGTCTACAGAGATGGTAGGCTTAATTCGGTTTCCAAAGATGATCGCCACGCCGTAACCTGCGCTGCAACCAACGAAGAGCTGTTCGGCGAAATAGTACAGTTCCGTTTCTTTGTAGATAATGCTGAAAACCGCTACCGTCAGAAAGGCCGCGATCCAGTTTCCGAGACTAGACATTAGCTCGCACCTCCCTTATTCCGAGAGAGGAAGTACCGTACGTTGCCAATTATCACAAAAAGGATGATCAAAACGTGGGTCAAGCTCTGGGCGTCCATACCTACCGAAGCCGACCCGGGCTTCTGCAAGAGCTGCTCATACTCTGCCGCGCCTTTCATGCCCGCAATCATACCGGTCAACTGACCGGACACCACCAGAGGCATACTCTCGGGTATACTTACGGCAAAGCATGCGCCGGTTACAGGTATGCTGTGGGGGACGCCGATCAGCTTCACATAGGTCGATAGACCCTCTCCCAAAGAACCCATGGAGGCAGCCAGCTTCACATCCTTGTAGTTCTTGATGTTCTTCAAGATAGGCATATCCTCGATTCGATTGCCTTGAAAGTCTGTTCCCGCGGCAGCGTTAATGAAGCTAACGCCCATTGCCTCGAAAAACGCGTTAGTTCCACCCTTATATCCGATGTTCACCCAGTCTACGCCGTATTCTTTATCTGGGAAATCCTTAAGCACGATATCCATAACCCTATTCATCATGTTCCCGGATTCGGTTGTGGTCCCTGCCCCGATAATCCTCACATCCCTAGAGAAGCAGTGCCAAGATAGGGCTACGGCTGCCGGCTGAATCTCCGCCAGGTTCGTGGCACCGTAGTCAAATCCGATATACACGGTATCTCCGGGGTTAAGCGTCTCGACGAAGTCATAGAGTGTGCGGGTGTGCTGGCTCACCGGGATGGGGAGTCCGATAGGGGATACAGTGGCGTAGCCAACCAAGACAATGATGAGGGTGTAGAGAATCATATTTACTCTTTTATCGCTATCGCTAGAGTTCACTTCTTGTCACCTCCGTCACACGTCTAGTCCGAGGTGTCTGCGTTCAATGCCCAGCAGAATACGCAGGGCCTGAGACACTGCTCCGATACTGGCGCCCAGGATGATGCCCCTCATTCCTGCCGCGTTGGGGATATCCAGAATCCAGGCAGAGGCCACAGGGAATGCGTCAGATATGGCTGCACCGATGGGTGCCTGCCCAAGCATGACGAGCACTCCGGAGATGAGAAGAATGGTCGCCTCTATGTTTCTTGCCCGGAATGCGCGATAGGAAGCGGAGCCGATGTAGAACACCAATATGGCGTACATGCTTCCATCTAGCGGTACAACGAAGTTGTCGTAGATGTACCTAAAGGGTGCCCCCTGGTGTCCTCCAATCACGCCAACTAGAAGAGTCACCCACAGCGCTACTAGGAGCAGGGCGCTTCTCCACCAGTTCTGCCTTCTACTGCTAATGCGCCTAGAATGAAGTCTGGTGAGATTGATAATCCCCAGCAAGCAGCCGAAAGCGGCTACAATTAGGACCCAGTTGTCCAGGGCTTGTTTCATAGTCAGGAATACAGGTACTTGGAAGTAGTAGGATATCACGTAGATGATACCCGCTACAAAGGTAATGGCTAAAGGAATCTCCCGTTTCAAATCGGATCCTCCTTTCTCATCCCGATCTCATAGGCGTTTAAGTGTGGATTAGGTCAACGATTGCACTACTGCCTGCTAACATGAAGAAAAGCCCTACGAGGAGCACTGCGATGCCGGCCATTTTGAAGTAGTCCGATACAACCAAACTCGCCACGAGAACCGGCTCTCTTGAGATGTAAGCCGATGCGGCGTACATTTCGTCTCCTATGAGGCAGTAGTCGCAAGCTGCCACGAAGAACGGGATCTGGTGGGTGTTTGCAGTGCCGGCGATCTGTATGGCGCCAATCTCGTAGCCGGTCTGTGCAAAAATAAGAGATTCGGCCCAGAATGCGCCTATGAGAATACTGGTAGCCACTTTCTCACGTCGGAGAATACCGGTAACTCCTGTGGCGTATCCGAACTGACTGTCTGTCAAGTATCTGACGTTGTCGGGATTGAACGAGTCCAATCGGTTTTCTCCAGCATAGGCGTCGCGTATGATTTGTTCGCTCAATGCCTGAACCAACACTATACGGTTGCTCATTATGAGCGGAACATTGTTGTGGGCAGTCTTTCTGGCTACATAATCGAGAATAGCCAATGATGCAAGGGTTTGTGCCTCGTCAAGACCTGAGATTCCCGGTGAGTAGTGCACTGGGCGACCCATTTCGGTTGCTCTGCCGATGGACTCATCCAACGCATCCAAACCGCTGACCCTTCGGATGTTGGGCATCTCGCCGCCCTTGCGACCTATAGAGATGTAGTAAAGAAGGGTTATGCAGAAAACCAACTGGGTAATCAAAGCAACGGTCTGCCCTTCTGTGATGAAACTCAATCTGGTTCCTCCTCTCGTCACAAGTTCGGGGTTTCCGGCGCACCATAGCTTGTAGTTTCTAATGCATCACCTCCATAAGAGGGATAGAAGCCGTGACCTCCTTCGGCCGGGTGTAGCTGTTCGCTGGTGCGGATAGAGTGCGACGAGGTGTAAGCCATTGTGGAACCAAAAACTTCAGTATACACCAGGTACAGTCCTGGAGGCAACCGTACGATATAAGTATAGTTGGTTGCAGCAAGTTAGATTTGTCGGAAGATGTCGAATGAATAGTCAAGTTCCTCCCGCCCGTACCACTTTGTAACAACTTCACAATGAACTGCCCGTCCCTGTCGCGGTTCGTCTCAGTTAGCGGTACGGGAGGACAATCGGGCCAGAGTGTGGAAGGTTCTAGATATCCTCCAGAACAGCGAAATGGGGTGCTGACTTGATATCGGTCGATTTCACTAAGGTTATATTCAAGGACTCATTTTGGGCGCCTCGGATTGAGGCCAACAGGACATCTACCTTGCGCGCTATGCACCGTCAAATGCGGGAGACTGGTAGGATCGCAGGTATCGATCCAAACTACCGGCCGGGAGATAGGGATGCTCACAAGATACTGTGGGATTCCGATGCGGGGAAATGGATAGAAGCTGCAGCCTATGTCCTTGCCACTCATCCGGATCCCGAAGTTGAGGCATGGGTCGATGAGATGGTTGACCTCTTTGAAAAAGGACAGATGCCCGACGGGTACATCAACAGCTTCTACACCGCAGTAGAACCGGAGAATCAGTGGAAGAACCTAAGGGACAATCACGAGATGTACAACAATGGCCACTTGATTGAGGGCGCGGTTGCCTATTACCTTGCAACCGGGAAGAGAAAACTCCTGGACATCGTCTGCAAGTGTGCCGACAACATAGACTCTAGGTTTGGGCCCGAGGAAGGAAAACGTAGGGGATATCCGGGCCACGAAGAGATAGAGATAGCCCTTGTGAAGCTGTACAAAGTCACAGGCAACAAAAGGTACCTCAACCTGGCATCTTTCTTTATAGATGAGCGCGGACGCCAACCCCACTATTACGACATTGAATCAGCCGAAAGGGGAGAGGCTCCCAGAGCCAGTTACGAATACCAACAGGCTCATAAACCTGTTCGGGAGCAGACAAAGGTAGTGGGTCACTCGGTGCGGGCCATGTACCTCTATACGGCCATGATGGATGTGGCCAAAGAGACAAATGACCAGACCCTGATCGACGCCTGCAAAATCCTTTGGAAGGACATGGTTTCCAAGCAGCTGTATATCACTGCGGGGCTAGGTCAGACCCAAACCTACGAAGGTTTCACTTTTGAGTACGACTTCCCCGAAGAAACCGCTTACTGTGAGACTTGCGCGACAGTGGGCTTGGCCTTTTGGGCCCTTCGCATGTTGCAGGTTGAGAAAGATGCCCATTACGCAGACGTCATGGAAAGAGCCCTGTACAACGGCAGCATAAGCGGCGTTTCTCTGTCGGGCGATCGGTTTTTCTACGTCAATCCCTTAGCAACCCACGGAAACCACCACCGCCAGGAATGGTTCAGGTGCGCTTGTTGTCCGCCTAACCTTGCCAGGATGATCGCCACTTTGGGCCAGTACGTGTACTCCCAGTCCGATGATGAGGCTTGGGTACACCTCTACGCCCAAGGCGATGCTGTACTGGAGATTGGCGGACGCGAGGTCAAGATAAGCCAGAAGACAAACTACCCGTGGGATGGAGAAGTCGAACTCACAGTGGAGTCAATCGGGAATGGGCCTCTGTCGTTTACTCTTGCACTCCGGATTCCCGGGTGGAGCAAGAACGCTACTCTCAAGGTGAATGGCGCGGCAGTTGATCTTCAAGATGTCACTGAGAAGGGCTACGCCAAGATAACCAGAGAATGGCGAGATGGAGACAAAGTCGCCCTCTCGCTGGCCATGCCGGTTGAGAGAGTCTACGCAAACCCCAAAGTCAGAATGCTCAACGGGAAGGTCGCTCTTCAGCGTGGGCCCATCGTGTACTGCTTGGAGGAGGTAGACAACAAGCATATAGTTCCCCTCAACAGGATTTCTTTGCCCAGGACATCCGGGTTGACTACTGAGTTCCGGCCCGATCTCTTGGGCGGTGTGGTGGTTATCAAGGGGGACGCTCTTGTTGTTGGCGGCGAGGACTGGGGCCAAGACCTCTACAGATATGAACCTTCTCCGATCGAGCCGTGCACGTTTACGGCAGTTCCGTACTGCGTGTGGGATAACCGCGAGCCCGGCCACATGCTCGTCTGGATGCGTGAGACCGTCTAGTCGAGGCGCCTGGCGTGCGGCGCAAACGCAATGGACCAAGGTCAGAATTGACACAGAGTTGCACACTTAGGCGGATGCGCTAGATGTCTAGTGGGGAGTGAACAACTGTGAAAAAACAGGTCATAAGATTGGGATACGCTCCTACCAGGAGAGATGTCTTCAGTCGCCAAGAGGCGGGCAAGTTTAGGGAAGCGATTCTCGCCAAAATCCGGGACCTGGGGGGCGGATCTCTCGAGGTCGTGGATATTGACTGGCTCAATGACGAGGGCCTACTGTATTCCGACTCCGACGTGGAAAAGGTGGCAAAGGCTTTTCGAGATCAAGGCGTCGATGCGGTTTTCAGCCCTCACTGCAACTTTGGGACGGAAAGCGCTGTCGCCAAACTGGGCCACGCCATGGGCAAACCGTTCTTATTGTGGGGGCCCAGGGACGACGCTCCGTTACCGGATGGGGCCAGAAGCCGCGATACTCAATGCGGTCTGTTTGCCACCAGCAAAATCCTTGCCCGGTACGATGTCCCGTTTACCTACATCGTGAACAGTTGCATTGACAGTCCGGTGTTCGAAAACGGCTTCCGCACTTTTCTGCAGGTCTCGTCGGTGGTTAAGGAGTTCCGCCAACTGCGAATAGGGCAGATTGGCCCCAGGCCGGCACCGTTTTGGTCAGTGATGTGTGACGAAGGAGACTTACTTGAGAAGTTTGGCATTCAGATAGTGCCTGCGTCCCTGCCAGACCTGGACAAATGGACTCGCGAAGCCATGTCGGCTCGAGCCCGAGACGTAAGCGAATATGTTGAAGACATCAAAAGCAGGCTTTGCACAGAGGAGATCAGCGAGCCCTTGCTCGAGAAGCTCGCCGCCATGAGGATAGCCATGCAGGATTGGGCCGAATCAGAGTCACTTTCGGCCATCGCCATACAATGCTGGGATTCGCTCCAGGATGTCACGGGCATCATGCCGTGTTTCGCCAACGCGGAACTCACCGACATAGGAATCCCTGTGGTCTGCGAGACCGACATCCATGGCGCCGTGACCGCTGCCTTGCTGCAGGCCAGTAGGATGGGCGAGTCCGCAATCTTCTTTGCGGATCTGACTGTGAGGCATCCTACCAACGATAATGCCGAGTTGTTATGGCACTGTGGCCCCTTCCCGTATTCTTTGAAGGCAGCCGATTCGCCTGGAGCCATCGGCAGGCATTTCATCAAGCCCACCCATTGCCCGGGTGTGGCCGAATGGGAGATCAAGGGCGGCGATGTTACCATAGCCAGGTTCGACGGGATGAGGGGCAAGTACAGTCTGTTTATGGGACACGCTAAAGGCACTACGGGACCCAAGAACCGCGGCACCTACATTTGGGTGGAAGTCAACGACTGGCCTTTGTGGGAGGAGAGGCTCATAAGAGGGCCTTACATCCACCACGTTGTGGGGATACACGGGTCTGTGGCACCTGTCTTATATGAGGCGTGCCGCTACATTCCCGGACTCATCCCAGACGCCGTTGACCCGTCAGAAGAAGAGATACGCAGGATGCTCAGGGGGTAAGGTAATGGCCAGATACTCTATTGGGGTGGATTTCGGGACAGAATCGGCCAGAGCTCTCTTGTTGGATTTGGATTCGGCCATCGAAGTCGCGTCTTCCGCCATGGACTATCCCCACGGGGTTATGGATGAACGGCTTCCTGACGGAACGCCCCTTCCCCAGGATTGGGCATTGCAGCATCCCGAAGACTATTTGACAGTGCTGGCAACGATTGTCCCCGACGTACTCCGGCAGGCGGGAGCCTCCAAGGAGGATGTTGTCGGGTTCGGCATCGACTTTACCGCGTGCACGGTCTTGCCGGCAAAAAACGACGGGACGCCACTCTGCGAACTACCGGAGTTCGCGGGAAATCCTCATGCCTACGTGAAACTGTGGAAGCATCACGCTGCTCAGCCCGAAGCCAATAGACTGAATGCCGCGGCGGCCATGAGGGGTGAGAGATTTCTAGCCCGTTACGGAGGCAAGATTTCCTCAGAATGGTTGGTGCCTAAGGTTTGGCAAGTGTTGAACGAGGCCCCTGAGGTATACGCCGAGGCAGACATCTTCATTGAGGCCACCGACTGGGTGATCATGCGTCTCACTGGGAACGAGACTCGCAACAGCTGCACCGCAGGATACAAGGCAATTTGGCATAAGCGGGACGGGTTTCCCGCGCCGGAGTTCTTCCGAGCTCTTGACCCCCGCCTAGAACACCTGGTAGATGACAAGTTGAGCCGGGATATCCTGCCCATCGGCACCAAGGCCGGTGAGTTGACCGCCGAAGCTGCGAGGCATCTGGGTTTGTGCCCTGGAACGGCAGTAGCCGTCGGGAACGTTGATGCTCACGTGTCGGTTCCCGCTATGGGCGTCACCAGACCGGGCGACATGGTGATGATCATGGGGACATCCATCTGCCACATGGTGCTCGGTGAAAAGGAAGTCAACGTGCCCGGCATGTGCGGTGTGGTGGAGGATGGGATTTTGCCCGGGCTGTACGGGTATGAAGCCGGACAGTCGGCTGTAGGCGACATTTTCGGTTGGTTTGTAGAGAACTGCGTGCCTGGGTCGTATGAGGATGAAGCGTCTTCCCGCGGAGTGAATGTGTTTGATCTGCTGGAGTCTAAGGCCAGCCGGCTCAAGCCGGGAGAAAGCGGGCTGTTGGCGCTTGACTGGTGGAACGGGAATCGGTCTATCTTGGTGGATGCAGACCTAACCGGGACTATCCTCGGCCTCACTTTGACCACCAAACCGGAGGCCATTTACCGCAGTCTAGTGGAAGCCACGGCCTTTGGCACCAAGACCATAATCGATGCCTTTACCGAAAGCGGAATTGAGATCAACTCTCTGTATGCCTGTGGCGGTCTTCCCGAGAAGAATCCCATGTTGATGCAGGTGTTTTCTGACGTGACCGGCTTAGAGATTCGGACGTCCGCATGCAGCGAGACCCCCGCTCTGGGAGCGGCCATGTTCGGCGCTGTAGCAGCGGGTAAGGCTCGGGGTGGTTTTGACAGCATTTTCGAAGCAGCGAAGGTTGTGCCGCGGCTGAATGACTATGTGTATGAGCCCATTCCTGATAACGTTGCAGTCTACCATCGACTATACGACGAGTACAAAAGCCTTCACGACTATTTTGGCCGCGGTCAGAACCAGGTGATGAAGGTGCTGAAAGAGATCAAGGAAAGCGTTTCGCGCTAGAGGCGTTAGATCGCAAGACACAGGACAAGAACGGGACAAGAGACGAGGGAGTTGAGGTGTCGCTATGCTGGAGGATCTTCGAAGGCGTGTGTGGCAAGCCAATCTGATGCTACCGAAAAACAACTTAGTCACTATGACCAGCGGAAACGTAAGCGCTCGGGATGTGGAGACGGGCCTAGTGGTCATCAAGCCCAGTGGTGTGCCCTACGAAACCATGAGTCCCGAGGACATAGTGGTCGTGGACCTGGAAGGGAACGTAGTGGAAGGTGACTTGAAACCTTCTGTGGACTGTCCGACTCACCTGTATGTCTATAGGCACCGTCCCGACGTGAACGGGATCGTTCATACCCACTCGCCGTACGCCACCGCGTTCGCGGCTCTGGGTAGGCCAATTCCAGTATGCCTGACCGCCATAGCCGATGAATTCGGCGGTCCCATTCCCGTAGGCCCTTATTGTCCTGTGGGAGAGGAGGAGATCGGCAAGGGGATAGTCGCCCATATAGGACCAAGTCCCGCCATTCTCATGAAGAACCACGGAGTTTTCACCGTGGGTGCTACTCCGGAGGCGGCGATCAAGGCTGCGGTGATGGTGGAAGATGTGGCAAAGACAGTCCATCTCGCGTACATGTTGGGTGAGCCCGACGAGATCCCGGAAGCTGAAGTCGCCAGGGCCCACGAGAGGTACCTAACCAAGTACGGTCAAGCGGGCAAGTAGCGTACGCGACCTAACAAATGCGTCTTGCGCTTCTTGTGGCCTGATGGGCAAGAAGACAGGCAAGAAGCACAAAAAACATAGGTGAGGAGCAATAAGTCGGCTATCTGAGACCCGCGCGAGGCGGCTAGCCAAGCACAGTCAATCCAGTGAGTAACCTCCCTGGCGAAGGTAACATAACATGTTGCAGGTCAGTAGAGAGAGGGGGGTTATAGGATGGCAGGATTCGGTGGCGGTTGCCCTGGCGGTGGCGGTTTCGGCAACTGTGCGTTCATAGTGTTCCTGATTCTCATCCTTCTGATCCTTGGCATGTGTGGCTGCGTATAGGCCACGGTGGGTCTAGGCGTACCAAGTCCCTGGTCAGCGCATTTTTCACGACGCACACTGCATGCAGGTAGCACAAAGGGAAGGATCGGTACGATCGGTTTCTCGCAGAGGGCGGCCGCACGGCGGTTGCCCTCTGCACCCTTTAATGTCCCTTTAGTGTCTCTTTAGTCTCCCTTTGGTCTTTGGCCCTTCTGGGGCGAAAGGCTATAATATGGGATACAAGTTGACCGGACACTGAGCGACACACAACATACAGAATTGGTTCGAGGTGGAGACGGTCGGCGGTTCGGAGCATCGGATTCATTGGGTATCCAGTCATGCGATCTAGTCATGCTGCGATCTAGTCATGCGAGGAGGTCCTCATAATGGGAATAACATTTTTCAACACTCTTACCAGGACCAAAGAGGAGTTCATCCCCATTACCCCGGGCAAAGTGCGCATGTATACTTGTGGACCTACAGTGTATGACTTCGCTCACATAGGCAACCTCAGGGCCTACGTGTTCGCCGATGTCCTTCGAAAGACTTTGGAGTTCAACGGTCTCAAGGTAAAAACGGTGATGAATGTCACCGACGTGGGCCATCTGGTTTCCGACGCCGATGAAGGCGAAGACAAGATGGCTGTGGCCGCGGCCAGGGAGCAGAAATCTCCTTGGGAAATCGCCGAGTTCTATACCGCGAAATACTTCGAGGATACCGCACGACTGAATATCGCCCGTCCCACCGTGGTTTCAAGAGCGACCGACCACATCCCCGAAATGATAGCTATGGTCGAGGAAATCATGGATAACGGTTATGGCTACGAGACTGACGATGGGATCTACTTTGACATATCCAAGTTCCCCGAGTATGGGCAGTTGTCCGGCGTCAACCTCGAGAAGCAGCTTGCCGGGGCCAGGGTGGAGGTCAAGGAAGATAAACGGAACGCTGCGGACTTCCTTCTTTGGCGCAAGGCTCCCAAGGAGCACATCATGCAGTGGGAGAGTCCCTGGGGCATGGGATATCCGGGCTGGCACATAGAGTGCTCTGCTATGTCTCGAAAGTACCTTGGAGACCAGTTCGATATACACACAGGCGGTATCGATCACATTCCCATCCATCACGAGAACGAGATAGCACAGTCCATGGCTTGCACCGGGCAGATGCCGGCCAGGTTTTGGATGCATTCCGAGTTTCTGCAGGTAGATGGCGGCAAGATGAGCAAGAGTCTAGGCAACATATACACTCTGAGCGATCTTATGGAGAAGGGGCTCGAGCCTCTGGCTTTCCGCTACTTCTGCCTTGGAGCGCACTATAGAACCAAGCTCAACTTTACCTGGGATGCTATTGCAGGGGCTCAGAACGGGCTTCTATCTCTGCGGGGGCAGATCCGTAAGGCTGTTGCCGAGAAGCCGCAGACTGGAGGAACGGTTTCCGCAGAGGCAGGGGAGTCAGCCAAGTCACAGAAGACCGCGCTCCAGTACCGCGAGGAATTCCTCTCTGCAATGAATGACGACCTCAACACGCCGAGAGCTTTGGCAGTGGTGTGGGAAGCGTCCAGGGCGGGGTTGGGTCCCGAACTCAGAGGGCTGATAGGTGACTTTGACCGCATACTAGGGCTGGACCTTCTCACCGGCCAGGTCAAGGACGAACGCATTGCCGACGAAGACCTGCCTGTGGAGGTCAGGCGCCTCTTGGCAGAGAGAGTGACCGCAAGGGCAAATAAGGACTGGGCCAGATCTGATGAGCTGAGGGAGCACCTGAGACAACTGGGCTACGCGGTTAAAGACACTAAGGACGGGTACGAGGTGACCAAGGTTTAGGTTCGGCCGGTAATCGTTTGTTGGAGTTGCGTGCAGGAGTCACGTGTAGGAGTTGCGCACTCTCAAAAGCCACCTCTAAGGGCGGATTCGACCATGCTTGGCCGCATGCGCGGCGTTGGATCTAACATCCAGCGCCTTGTCGATTGCCAAGATCCCGTCCAAGTGATCGCACTCGTGCTGGAGCACCACAGATAAACCGCCCCATATCGCAGTGGTCACCCTGCGGCCTGATTGGTCGCAATAGGCCAGGCTGCAATACTTGTGTCGCCGAACCCTTACCAGGAGGTTGGGGAAGGACATGCAGTTCTCCCACGTTTCGACCATGCCTCGCCCTAGCGGCGCGATTTCTGGGTTGATGAGTACTGTGGCTACGCCGGGCCTGGGCTCCAAGTATACTACCCGCTTTCTGACTCCGATCTGCGGTGCCGAGATGGCTATACCTTCACCGTGAGCTGCCCGGTAATGCTCGAGAGTATCTTTGAGGTCCGTAAACAAGGTTTCCAAGCTCTCCAAATTCTTTAGGAACCGGGGCACCCGGGACTCATTTGCTTCTACATCAGCTGCTGCATATGTCTCTGTGTGAGTTACTGCATACGTTCCTGGATCTGGTTCTGAATCCGTTCCTGCATATGTTGCTGGCGAAGTCAACGCCACCGGCTCCGAGACTTTGCTCAGATCCGGGTCGCCTAAGAGCAGGATCTGCCGAACAGCCAACGCACAACCCCGGACTAGGATATGCTGCGGGGATGGGACGCGGGAATGAGAGAGTGAGGTCTGTCGGTGCCTCACCCGCAGACCAGGACCGACAAGCAAGCCCCCGCTTCCTTACCCCGTCGGTGTCTTGCCTTGGGCGGCCTCCTGTTCCACCTGGTAGTCGAAGACAATCCTGGACAACTGTCCGATGCGTTCGAAGCCCAGTTCGACGTCACCTTGATTCTTAGACATGACTGCAATCAGGTACGGATGGTTGGCCCAGACTACTCCCACATCATCGGAAACGCCGGTTATGTCACCCTCCTTGTGACCAACTTCAACCTCATCTATGTATCTGTTGAGACCGGTGTTCCAGATCGTTGTGGACAGCCAGTGTAGGATGTCGTCACCGATATCAGGGCGTTTCTCAGCGAAATCCAACACAGCCTGCATGTACGTAACCATGTCCCTGGCGGTGGACACGTTCTGCCAGTTAGGATACACATGGAGCCCGCCGACGCTCCACATGAACGCCGCTATGTTCTCCAAGCCCAAGCGCTTCTCCAGCATCTTCCAAGCCACGTTATCGCTTTCCCTAATGGCCTTCTCCGCGAGCTCCCGAATGGAGAATGTGTCGCCATCTTTGGCCGTGAACTGAAGAGAACCGGCCCCGCCGCGCCAGTCCCGCCACGATTCGTAAGTCAGGCGTTCGTTCCATGACAGTTTCCCTTCGGCCACCAGACTAGCCGCGTATAACACCACCGGCACTTTGACCGTGCTGGCAGCGGGAACGGGCATCTCCTCGTTTATGCCAAACGTCTTGCCCGATGTCAGGTCCTTGAAGTAGATGCTCCATTCCGCGGGGAAGGTGGCGATCTTCTCCTCCAGCATGGCCTTAAGGGGGCCGTAATCAGGGTTCCAGGGATTCTCGCCCTTGGTCATCCCTGCGTCAGCCAGCCCGCCCCTCGTGTAACTCAGCCTTTGCTTGCATATTCGCCATATGACTCCGGTGTTCGGGACTGCGTTGGGCGCTTGGCGATCGGTTTCGAAGACGCCGAAATCCACCACATACATGCAGCCGTCGGGGCCAAACTTGACATCTACGGGATGGTTGAAAGCGTTCATCAGACGTCCTGCGGGCTTGCCTGACTTATTGCGGGCAAAGTCCTGCACTTGGCCGTTCTGCAAGTTCAGGATCAAGATGCGGCTTCCCGTGTCTTGAGAAACCGAGCCGGTGGCAGGACCGCCTGCGCCAAACGCTGCTACGTACATTGAGTTTTCGGGACCAAAGCTCGCCGGCCCGAAATCGAACTTCATGGCAGCGGTGTGGGCGGGAAAACTGGCAATAGGTGTTTCTAAGGGCGGATGTTGGAGCATAAGAGGGGCAGGCGGCCATCCAGGTTTGTCTGATTTCAGACTGGGGTCCGAGAGCGGCAGGCCGGCGGCAAAATCGGGCCAGCCGTACCAGCCGTCTTGCTCAATAGCGTAGACCGGGTCGGGAGCGTTGGCCACTGGGCGAAGACCGCGATCGTCATATCCTTGGTCTATCGCTATGAGTCTGCCATCTGGATGGAACCTCAACCCGAAGGGGTTCCTAAGTCCCCAGGCGTACACCTGGAGGTCGGAACCATCGGGTCTGACTCGAAGAATGACCCCACCGGCCTGGGGTTGGCCCTGAATCACCTGTCCTTCGGTCGTGGTCTCTCCAAAAGGAACAAATCCCCCGGTGCTGACAGTGTCTTTGGGAGCGGGTGTCCTCAAGTCTAAGGAGACCAGATTCTGACCGGACAGGATGATGTCGCGACCGGGGATATCGTGTCCTTGCGGGAAGTCGTCCACCCATCCATACGCGAAGTTGTCCTCCCCCACGACTCCGGCGTTGGTAACGGTGCCGTTACCCAGGTACACCCATCCATCGTCCCCGAACGTGATTTCCGTGGTGAAGTGATCGCCAGAGGGGAGTCCTGTAATCAGATCCTGTCGAATTCCGCCGCGAAACACGCTAAGGCAGCCCCGGTGGGCTACGAACATTCCATCTTCACAAATCTTGACGTCCGTAGCGGGCGAGTTGAGATCGTCAACTACAACTGTGATCTTTCCAGGTTCCACCTGAAGTACTCGGCCAGGCCCAAATTCCTTCGGGCCGTAGGCATATCCCGCTTCGGCGACATACATCCGACCCTCGGCATCCCAGGTCACCGACGTTGGAAAGGTCAGGCCGGTGACATAGGCCTCTATCTGGTAGCCCGGAGGCAAGAGTATGTTAGCGTCGGCCATTCCAGGCTGCGCTCTTATAGTCAAAATCGAGACGATGACGAAGAGCGACAGAAGTGATAGAAGAAGGGTTCTTTGTTTCATGTCACAACCGCCTTTCGACTACGTGAGGCACGCTTGTCAGGTGTAGTATTGGGTCGAAGGTGGCGGGTGATTCTTCTTTCGCTGCTCCGGTACTCACTCAGGCGTCCAAATTCTCTGTGTGATGCTGTCTATTCGTGAGTCTGTTTCGGCGTGTGTTGATGCATGCTCCCGTGTCTGCTTCCCTCTCTACCCCGATTTGGGCTGAAGTACGAACCTCCAGGGGTAATCCTTGGCTTCTCCCGCGTAGTCTACGCCGATGCGGGGTGTGATCTTCACAAAGAACTCAGGCACAAGGTTCTGCGGAGTCTGAGGAGGGTAGGCGATGAACAGGCGATCGCTCCGCAAGTTTACGCCATTTTGTAAGCGTCCGATGCCCATTGCTTGACATAACCTGCCCGGTCCCTGGGCAAGAGGCGTTCTGCCTCGGCGTCTTTTCAACATGAGCGCCTGGCCGGTTACCGGTTGAAGGGATCTGACCAATACTCCGTGGGGAACCCCTTCTTCCATGGTCACTACATTGAAAAGGTAGTGCATCCCGTAGCAGAAGTAGACATAAGAATACCCGGGCGGCCCGTATAGCGGTTCGTTTCGAGGGGTTCGTGTCCAGTTGTAGGCGTGGCAAGCCCGGTCTTCGGGGCCTTGGTAGGCTTCGGCCTCGGTGATGATTCCTGCGGTCACACCTTCTTCATTGTGGTGGACCAGGATCAATCCCAGCATATCGGGGGCCACAAGAGTGGCTTCTCGTCTGAAGAAGGCTTCAGGTACCTTGGTGAGGCTTAGGGCTTGGGATTCAGTGAGCTTGTCCTGCACGAGTTCTCTGTCAGGGGCTTTCAAGGAATCACTCCTTCGATCCATGGTGCGAACGATTGTCGTGTAGGGTTTCGCTTCATCATCACCGGTGCGTGATAAGTTTCTTCACACAGCCTTGCGGTCGTGTCGCGTTTTGCTTCATTACCACCGGTACGTGATAAGTTTCTTCACACAGCCTCGCCGTGGTGTCGCGTTTTGCCTCATCAGCGACGATACCGGAGCAACGATAGCCCTGAGCGACGATACCGTGAGCGATGATAGCGCTGTACCTTCCGCTCGGACAACAAGATTTTACACGGAGAGCCCCGGTCGGGCAAAAGGGACTATTGGGAGAGCGGGGGAACAACTAGTGGATAAGCAAATGGGAGGTAGAGGCATGACTGATGCGACCAAGATAACCGCAAAGCTGACCGGCAACGGTATACAGTGCGAAAACGTGGAAGGAAAGACGGTCCTGACGGGCGGGGAAGGGCCCAAACCCACAGAACTCCTTCTCATGTCAGCGGCAGCCTGCAGCACGCTAACATTTAAGGCGATCTTGGATCGAGACGGCTTGGACCCCACCGAGATCAATGTGGCTGTAGAGGGTATGAGGGGGACCACCCCTCCCAGGCAGTTCACTGACATCTATCTTCATTACAGGGTACAGTGCCCTGGGCTGACTGAGGCCAGACTCCAGCGTTATCTTAAGATCAGTGAGAGCGCGTGTCCGGTAATCAAGAGCCTCAGTGCGAAAACTCATGTGACATATGAGCTAATTGAGAGATAACTGACAGGACTAATTGGCTAGATAACAGGGAGATCACGTAACAGAGCGGCTATGCAGCACTCAGACAAGGCAGCAGCCCGTCCAGGGAGCAACAAGGCCAGGCAGCAGTTGGACCATGCAGCGGTCAGGCCGGTTAGCGGGGGCTCCGCCCGCCCGCACGGGCGCTTGCAGGAAAACGGCACCGCGGGAAAAGGGGTGCCGCGGGCAGATGGGCGCTGCACGGCATTCGGTGGCTCCACCCGCGTGCACACAAAACTTTGGAGGTGAAGAGGATCCGGAGGCCAATTGCCCGGATCCTGCCCTATGAAGAGCATGAACATTGGAATCACGGGCTCCCTGACGAGACTCGTTACCGATGACACTTTGGCATCCCACACTGGAAGCGGCCGAGTTGAGGTTTTTGCCACGCCAAACCTAGTCCTTCTGATGGAAGAAGCCGCAGCCGCATGTCTCGAAGACTACCTAGAGCCTGGGGAGACCACTGTCGGTTCCGTCGTCAACATACGCCATCTTGCGCCGACACCTAAAGGGCTCACCGTCACGGCCACAGCCAAATTGACGGGCATCGACGGGCGTCGATTGATTTTCCAGGTTGAAGCCACCGACGGAGTGGACAAGATCGGTGAGGGAACCCACGAACGCTTCGTCGTTCAAAGAGAGAAGTTTATTTCACGCGCCTATGAAAAATTGCACGTAATCCACAAGGAAAAGCAGATGTAGCGTAGAAGAGATAGACCATACCTAGATATAGCGCACACAAATGTGCGTATTCTCTCTTTAGGGTGGCATCTGCCTGTGAAGTGCCCTTTCTGCGGCCATCTTGACTCAAGAGTGCTTGAGTCGAGGCCTACCGACGATGTGTCGGCTATCCGCCGGCGCAGAGAATGTCCACGCTGCGAGCGTCGCTTCACCACCTACGAACGGGTCGAAGAAACTCCTTTGGTGATCATAAAGAAAGATGGGCGTCGAGAGGCCTTCTCCCGGCAGAAAATCCTGTCGGGGATGCTTAGAGCGTGCGAAAAGCGGCCCATATCGTTGGAGGTTCTTGAGGATGCCGTCACCGGCATAGAAAAAGCCCTTCGAGAACTAGGCACAGGCGAAGTGTCCTCAAGCGAGATAGGCGAGATGGTCATGGACGAACTACGTCACATAGATGAAGTGGCCTACGTCCGGTTTGCCTCGGTATACAGGGAGTTTCGAGATTTGGACGGGTTCTTGGAAGAAGTCCAGAGAATCCTCTCGGCAAAGAGTGGGGAGCCCAAGGAGTACAAGGGGGCGAATCCGGCTGAGGGAGAAGCCGACTCAGGCTCCCAACAGCGCGTGGCGAACCGGCAAGAAATGGGCGGCGAACCTGATGACGGAGAGCGCTGATCCCATAGCCTGGGGCTACCGCCCGATCTTGGCGATCTACGAGGCGAAGGGGTGGACAATGCGGCGGGTACAGGTGAAGCTCGCTACAGGTTCAGGTGAGCCGTGCAGCGGGCTCAGGTAGAACCCCGCGACAGAGAGCACCGATAGAGGGTACTGGCAGAAAAAGAGAGATCCGGTAGAGCACTCCCGGAAAGAGCGGAGTAACACAGAGAGTAACAGAGATACGCGAGACGTTCGGTGGGAGGAATCAAGTTGTCTGAAGGTATCGGGAGTCCCGAGAAGGCAGGGTTTACTGACAACGCTCTGGCTGTTCTTGAGAAGCGCTATCTTCGCAAGGATGGATCGGGGAAAGTCATAGAGACGGCCTACGAGATGTTTTGGCGAGTGGCCAAGAACATCGCGTTGATGGATGTATTGTACTATCCTGGCATATCGGCCCAAGGCGAAGCTCCGGGAGGCCCCGGAAGACATGGAAGCCCCGGGAGACCCAAAGGCCAGGACCAAGCGAACATCCCCGGGCAACAAATGGCGCAATGAACACAAACACAAGTTTGAGGTTTCGCAGTGGGATTGGGCTGCACTCAAGATGGCCTACGGCAGACTGGCGGCGGAGGGTCAGGTTAAGGCCACTTGGGATGAGGTGAAGTCAGTGGTTGAGTCCAGCGTAGACTCGCTGAAGGCTACCGCTGACGAGTTCTATCACCACATGGTCAGAGGAGAGTTCATGCCGAATTCCCCAGCACTCATGAACGCCGGGCGCGATTTGCAGCAGTTGTCGGCATGTTTTGTGTTGCCCGTGGAAGACAATATGGTCAGCATTTTCGATTCGTTGAAGTACGCCGCCTTGATCCACCAATCGGGAGGCGGCACCGGTTTCAGTTTCAGCAGATTGCGGCCCAAGAACGATATGGTGCGCTCCACTGGGGGAGTGGCATCGGGTCCGGTCTCATTCATGAAGGTGTTCAACGCGGCCACAGAGGCCGTCAAACAGGGGGGAGTCCGGCGCGGCGCCAACATGGGCATCCTCCGGGTGGACCACCCCGACATTCTCGAGTTCATAACCTGCAAGACAGACAACAAGGAACTCACCAATTTCAACATCTCGGTGGGCATCACGTCCAAGTTTATGGAGGCGGTAGAGAAAGGGACCAGTTATGACTTGGTCAATCCCCGCAACGGCGAAACAACTGGGCAACTGGATGCCCGAGAGGTGTTCGAACTCATAGTGGATCAGGCCTGGAAGAACGGCGAGCCGGGCATCATTTTCCTAGATCGTCTCAACGCCGATAACCCTACCCCTGAACTGGGGGAGATCGAGAGCACGAATCCCTGCGGTGAGCAGCCGCTTTTGCCCTTCGAAGCCTGTTGCCTTGGGTCTGTGAACTTGGGCAAGTTCACCAAATCCCTGTGGGGAAGTCGCGGGACTGCCCCAAAGGATCCAAAGAAAGCTATTGACTGGGATGGGCTGGCCTCGGCCGTGCGCGTGGGCGTACATTTTCTAGACAACCTGATCGACGCAAACAGGTATCCCCTGGTTGAAATCGACAAGATGGCAAGGGGCAATCGCAAGATCGGCCTGGGTATCATGGGGTGGGCCGACATGCTCCTGGATTTGAAGATTCCTTACAACTCCCAAGAAGCCTTAGACCTAGCGGCGCAAGTCATGGAGTTCATACATAAGGAGTCGATTAAAGCATCTTGTGAGTTGGCAGAGGTCAGAGGCGTTTTCCCCAATTACGACAAGAGTGTTTACCCCTCCCAAGGTATTAGGGTCCGTAACGCTACAACCACTACAATCGCGCCGACGGGCACCATCAGCATCATATGCGGGGCATCTTCGGGGATCGAGCCTCTGTTCAGCATCGCTTTCACCAGGCACGTACTGGACAAGAAGGATCTGGTCGAAGTTAATCCCCGCTTCGAGAAAGCTGCCAAAGCCCTGGGGTTCTATAGCGACAGACTCATGGAGAAGATTGCGCTTCACGGCTCCTTAGAGGGCGTCACCGATGGCGTTGATGGCGTTCCCGACGAAGTCCGCAAAGTGTTTGTGACGGCACATGAGATCACGCCGGAGTGGCACATCAAGATGCAAGCGGCGTTTCAGAAGAGCACCCACAACGCCGTGTCTAAGACGGTCAACTTCCCTCACGAAGCAACCAGAGAAGACGTGAAGCAAGTCTTTCTGTTGGCCAACAGACTGGGCTGCAAGGGTGTCACGGTTTATCGCGATGGGAGCAGGGACGAGCAGGTTCTGACCGTGGGAGCAGGTACTAGGGAGCAAGATGGCCAGGTCGTCTCGCAAGGCGCCGGGGCTCAGGCTTTCATTCAGCCGGAAGGTGCCGGGCCCACCAAGGTCAACGGCGTGTGGGGCAGGGTTCGCCCAATAGAAAGGCCTTCCCGCTTGGATGGGTTCACCGCTGCAAAAGAAACCCCGGTGGGCAAGCTGTTCCTCACCCTGAACACCTTGGAAGGGCACCCGGTTGAACTGTTTGCCCAGATAGGCAAGGCGGGGAGTGACATATCGGCTTTTACCGAGGCTATTGCCCGGTTGGTTTCCATAACGCTGCGATCGGGGGTTGATCCCCAGGAAGTCGCAGACCAGCTGCTGGGGATCGGCGGTTCTCGCAGCATCGGTTTCGGGCCCAATAGGGTGAGATCGGTTCCCGACGCTATCGGGCAGTTCCTTGACGAGTATCTCCGTACGGGCCCTGTGGAATCGGAGTCTTTCCACGAAGAGTTGGGCCCTGTGCAGGACACCTTGCCTCTTGTCCCCGGCAAGCGTTTCGGTTTGTGCCCCTCGTGCGGAACCTGGAACGTGGTTCACGTTGAGGGCTGCATGAAGTGTTTGGCTTGTGGATACAGCGAGTGCTGAGTTGGGGCAGTCAAGACTAATATCGGGAGATGCGTGTGTGTGCGCGCATCTCCCTTTCTAACGAGGTACACTCGTTGATTCTTGCTCTTGCGGGTGTTCGTCGGGCTCCATTATGCAGAAGACCAATCGGGCAGGGCGTAGAGCAGGATTTGGCCAGTTTTCGCAATATACCGAAGATAAGATTCCGTAGACAACTATTTACTTTGTTCGAGGACAGACCGATAATAGCACTGTCAACAACGCTCTGGACAAGTCATATGAATCGGCATCGCCCGCAATTAACCCGCTGTAGACAGATAGAACCGGGGGGACGTATCCAATGCCCATAGATATGCTGGGCCTCGTAGGGCGCGCTTTCCGAGAAGGCGTATCGGATATTCACATGATCAGGGGGGCGTCGCCGACCCTAAGGATAGCGGGTAGGCTGATCCCGTCGGGCTTGCCGCCGGTCACCGAGGAGACGGTGAGCGAAGCCATAGAGTTCCTGGCCAAGCGCACGACCCGGCCGGAAATCACCAGGAAAGAAGTGCAGGATAAAGAGTACGCCTTTGACTTCGGTTGTGAAGTGGAAGGTATCGGCAGAATGAGGGTTCACATCTTCCACGAAAGAGGAAACTTGGGCGTTAGCATGAGGCTTATAGCCAGCCAGATCCCCGCGGCTGTTGAACTGGGAATTCCCGATACCTTGGTGGAATTATGTAGCCGACGTGGCCTCATATTGGTTACCGGCCCCGTCGGGTCGGGGAAGTCGACCACCTTGGCGGCCCTGGTCCGCCACGCTTTGGACAATCGTGGGTTGCGGGTCATTACCATAGAAGACCCCATCGAGTACACGTTCCCCCACTACAATGGGATAGTCACCCAGAAAGAAGTGGGCTTGGACTGCGAGTCTTTCTACCAGGGACTTGTTGACGCCTTAAGAGAAGACCCTGACATAATCGTCCTGGGAGAGTTGAGGGATCCCGCGTCTGCGGAAGCTACCCTTGTGGCATCAGAAACCGGGCACCTAGTCATAGCCACTATGCATACGCCATCGGCGGCGAGGGCCTTGGACCGCTTGGTGGACTTGTTCCCCACCGGGCGGCAGGAGCTTGCCAGACACTCACTGTCCAGAGCCCTTAATGGGGTGTTCGTCCAGCGCTTGCTGCCCACACGAGATAAGAACCGCAGGGTACTTGCCTACGAACTTCTGGTTGCCTTGCCAGGCGTAAGGAACTTGATTAGAAGGGGCGAGTACCAGCAGATCAACTCAGCCATCGAAGCGGGGCAGAAAGCCGGAATGATCACCATGTCTAAACACATTCAGAAGTTGGTTTCTCAAGGAATAGTGTCCGCCGACGACGTACTCGATGAGGTGGAAACCGGTGAGTAGACCCGTCGGTGGAGGAGAACATGGAGGCCGGATAGGCGCCATCCTTCTGAATGAGGGCCTTATATCCGAACGGGTTTTGGCCAGGGCAATTGAGTTACAGAAGCAGTCCGGTGGGCGCTTAGGGGAAATCCTCATAAGCATGGGCGCAGTCTCGGCTGCTCAGTTTTACCGAGCTCTGGCTAAGCAGCTTCAGGCACCTTTTTGTGATCTGAGGACCACAACGCCTGACCCAGAGGCCATTAAGCTGTTTACAGCGGCTGAGGCCAAGGCTTTCAGGGCTATCCCACTTTTCATACGGGGCACTACCTTGGACGTGGCAGTGGAGAATCCCGCTGACCTTAACCGCTTGGAAGCCATTCGCGCAAAGACGGGCTACCGGGTGTTCCCGCACTTGGCTGTGCCGGAAGACATAGACCAAGCGATGCGGCGCTACTACGAGATTCCCGATGCGGAGGGTTCCAAAGAACCGGGTAGCCAGAGAGTCGCCGAGTTTACTACGCAGGAAGCCGGTGTGTACCAGGCTCAGTCGGGCGAGAGCCGGCTAGACGACTCTCCCGCGGTGGCCATGGTCGACAACCTCTTGTTCGAGGCTGCGCGGCGGGGCGCGTCGGACATCCACATCGAGCCCTTTCCCGATAAGACCAAAGTGAGATTCAGGATAGACGGCGTGTTGGAGTCTGCGGGCGACTCTCCAAGGATGCATCACGAAGCTATCATCACCCGCCTGAAGGTTCTTGGCGGGATGGATGTTGCCGAGAAGAGGCTGCCACTTGACGGTCGGTTTTCGACAATAATCGATAACAGGAGATATGACCTTCGGTTATCCACCCTTCCCACGGTTTTCGGCGAGAAGGCTGTGGTGCGCCTCTTGGAGCAGACCACCGAACACTTGGACTTCGGTCGTCTGGGGCTGTCACCCAATGTAATGGAACAGTTGGGCAAAGCGTTGGCTCTCCCTCATGGCCTGATCGTTGTCGGGGGGCCGACCGGAAGCGGAAAGTCAACCACTTTGGCTACGGCCTTAAACGTGGTGAACGCTCCCGGTAAGAACATAGTTACCGTGGAAGATCCTGTGGAATACATAATCCCGGGTGTCAACCACACCCAGGTGAACACCAAGGCGGGGCTCAACTTCGCCACGGTTATCAGGCACATTCTGCGTCAAGACCCTGACGTGATTATGGTGGGAGAGATTCGCGACACGGAGACAGCCGAGATGGCTTTCCGCGCGGCTCTCACCGGCCACCTTGTTCTAACAACTATTCACGCCAACGATGCTCTTTCGGTCATGACCAGACTGGAGGAAATGGGAGTAAACAAGTACCTGGCTCTCACGTCAATTGTGGCCATGTTCAGCCAAAGACTTGTTAGAACTATCTGCCCTTGGTGCAAGTACACCGAAACGGCTCCGGAAAAGGTCATCCACGAGGTGGCGGCGGTGGCGGGAATTCCGGACGGTGAGAATGTCTCAGTGGTCGCGACTACCAGGCCTTGTGTAGGGTGTCCGGACAGAGCCTATAAACGGAGGACGGCAATATCCGAAGTGATACTTGTTAACGATGATTTTCGGCGACGTTACTTGGAGTCAGGCGATCCAAAGTCGGATCCCATGCTTAACCCCGCAAAACGTCACGAAGGGCTTCTGGCCGACGGGGCACGCAAGGTAATAGAAGGGTTAACCACCTGGGACGAAGTTCTCAGTGTTTTTAGGACCGGACAAGACTAATTCATGAAGTTGACTCCACACGAAGGATCTGCTATTTTTCGGAAGAACGATAGCACAAGCGGAGAAGCGGGGGATAGGGTTGGCTCTATATGAATACCGGGCCATCAATAAAGAGACGGGAGCCCGGGTTACCGATAAGGTTGAGATAGATGACATGGCCCTGTTCCTTCAGGATATGAACCGGCAAGGTTTGCTGGTCACCTCCGTGAAAAAGACAGGTTCTGGAGAACTTTTCGGCGGCTTCTTCCGGCGTTCTACCGTAAGCAAGGTAGACAAAGGGATGGCCATGATGGAACTGGGAGCGTTCCTGAAGGCCGGTATACCTCTAAAGACGGCCTTGGAACGATTGGCGTCCGAGGCGCCAAAGGGAGTCGGCGCTCCTATCCGGGCTTCGGCAGAGAGCTTGGAACAGGGAATGTCCTTTAGCCAAGCCGTGTCGGCGCACAAGGCACTCTTTGACGAGTGGGAAGTTCAAGCCATCGAGGCCGCTGAAGCGTCGGGCACCTTGGCTGAATCCCTAACCTACATAGGAGAGCAAGCGCTTAAGTCCCACGATTTCGACTCCAAGGTCAAGTCCGCCATGATTTACCCGGCTTTCGTGATGGTCGTCGTGGTGGCGGTCATTCTGCTGATGCTGTTTTTCGTCATCCCCGCGTTTTCCGACATGCTGGGAACCGAGAACCTGCCACGGTCCACCATCATGCTTCTTGGCCTGTCCAACTTCATGAGAGCCAACTGGTTATGGATATTGTGCGGGCTGATCCTGGCTTTTGTCATCGCCAGGCGGCTCCTGAAGAAGGAAGACACCGAGGGATTTAGCGAGAGGATAGCGCTCAAAATTCCGGGCTGGGGACGCATCCTTAGGAATTCCTATCTGGTCAGGTTCGGGAAGACATTTGCGACGCTTCTTGAGAGCGGCGCGAGGGTCCTGCCCGCTCTTGAATACTCGGGTCAGGCTACCGGCTCGGCGCTCTACATAAAAGCGTCGTCCGATATTCGGAAGGAGGTTGAGAGGGGAGGAAGAATTGGTGACTCCATGCGCAAGACAGGGGTCTTTCCGGCGCTTTTCTGCGAACTTGCGGCGGCGGGGGAATCCAGCGGGACTCTTCCGGAGATGGTCTCAAAGGCCGCGAGCTTCTATGAGGGCGAAGTCAACCGGATGCTAAGTTCCTTGTCTTCCTTGGTGGAACCCATCCTCATCGCGATAGTTGGAGTCATCGTAGGGTTTTTGGCGATCACGATTTTGGGACCGATTCTGCGG